>JAZDJU010000103.1:0-71114 GCA_043803685.1 Candidatus Omnitrophota bacterium | reverse complement strand
ATTGTTATTATTATCGAGTGTGATGTCGTTGGCGGCTCCCGCGGCAAGTGTCGCCGTCCCCGTCACCGCAAGATTCCCGCTGTCCGTGATCGCGCCGTTCGCCGTCACACCCAGCGTCCCGCTCACCGTCGAAGCGCCAAGATCGATCGCGTTCATATCCTGCAATAACACATTGTTGCCACTGATAATAGAAAGAGCCCCCGTAAAATCGTTCGAGGCATGATCGAGCGTCACATGATTGGAGCCTGCCGTGATCGTCGTGAGGCCCGTAATGGTCAAAGCTGCGGTCTGAGTGATCACACCGCCCGATTGCAGGATAAGATTCAAGATCCCACCGGCCACCGTCGCTCCGATAGTCGCGCCGATCGAGATCGTCCCTGCCGCTTTGAGCGTCAGGGTCGCGGCAGTTCCAAGGGTTTTGGATATCGCCGAACTCACCGTAATATCACCCGGCTGCGTGGTCCCGGTCGTTCCGGTATTGATCTCGACATCGGTCCCGGCATTGAGCGTGTTCATAATGGTCGTAGCGCCGATCGTGGAATCATCCACCACCGGAGTGAAAATGCCGCCCGCGACCGTTCCGACTCCTCCGGCCACGATCGCAACATTACGAGGATCAAGCAACCATTTCCCCGCAGTGCCGTTCGGTGCGCTAGCGTTCACGTTAATTCCGTCCACATCCAAAAATTCTTTGCCGGAGGTTTCGACGAGACCGCCGTTACCGGACAGAGCTCCGCCTTTGGCGGAGATGGAACCGTAAGCGCGAGTGGTGTTATTCGACCAGAGAATGACTTTGCCGCCGTTACCGGAAGTCAAAGCGTCGGCCCAGATCTTGGCGCTCTTATCCATATAAGTGAAGCTTGCTGTTCGCGTATCCCCTTTGCCCTGGTAATCGCCGCCGACAAGCACTTCGCCGCCACCTGCGTCACCGGAAACGTCAATACGCGCATTCTCAAAAAGCCCGACCTTGTCACCCAGCACCTGAACCTTGCCGCCTTTTTCACCCGCGTCGCGGCCTGAAGCGTCTAAGGTTCCATTGACGCGCACCACGCCTTCACTGCCGCCGTCGAGAACGATCTTTCCGTCCCGTTCGCCGATCGTCTGAGCTTCGATAATACCGGTGTGATTGATGATGCTGTCAAAAAGATCTTCAGATCCCTTGGCCGTCAACTTGACAAAACCGCCGCCTGTGACATTGCCACTATTGGAAATGACATCACTTACTTTATTTCCGTTAAAGTCCGTCACTTCCGCAGCGATCGGTTCGGTCACCTCGACATTCACAAGACCGTCGCCTCCGATGCTCAGAACCGCTTTGTCACCCGCCGCCATGATGACCGTGCCACCGTTGGCCGCAATATCGCCCGTGTTCTTGATCGCAGAAGCCAGCATCACAAGGAAGCTGTTGGCATCCAGATGCACATTACCTTCATTAAGGATCATCGCCGGGTCAGACTGCCTGGACGCCGCGATCTCATTGATACCTGCCAAAAAGGCCGCTTCATTAATACCCAAGGTAGAAAGGATGAGTCCCCCTTGAACATTGATCTGTGCGGTGCTTTCTATATGAATGCCCATTTGCGCTAAAAGGGCCACAATACCGATCACATTCAGTCCCTCGGTAATCACGACCTGATTCATGACCTCCAGGATACCCCGGCCCGCCGCATTCACATTCCCGTCCGCCCCAATAACGCGGATATCGGAACCATCCGTCAAACTGTCAACGGTCACTTTGGTCCCTTCAGGGATGTCGATCGCGTGAACCGGCCCTGAAAATGTCAGGGCGTGGAACACGATCGTTAGAACAGCTAAGGTGCGTTGGATCTTCTTATTCATTTTTATTTCTCCTTGCTCCGGCGCGTTTGGATTTTTGGGAGCGCGCTGTGAGCCTCGATTTTTTCCCGTTTATCTCGTCAGAGATAGAAAATTTTTCTAGATGAACTCGGCGGAAACACCGTAATAAAAGGCCGACTCCGAACCGTTACTCGCCTTGGACCCTGTCGGCGTCGCCCACTGGACCCTCGCGTAGATCTTGTCAAACAAACGAATGCGGACGCCCAACCCTGTGCCCGCGAGCGTGCGGCTGTGTTTTTCGCCGTTCATCGGCTTGCGCAAAGCGCCGCCGCCAAAATCAAAAAAAGTCACGCCCTGCACCTGTTCACGCAAAGGCTCCTGGGCGTACGGCAATTTCCAGTCCTTGGGGAAGAAATAAGTGGGAACAAGAAGTTCGTTCGTCATGAAAGCGCCGTAATCGGCGAGGTATTCGCCTTCCGGATAACCACGGACCGCGAACGCGCCACCCAAGCGGATCTGCTCCGAAGGCGCGAGAGGCGTATTCGTCAACTGTGTCTGACCGCGGAAGGTGTACATCATGCCCCACGGAAGCCGGTTGTAACGCATGAGGGAGGAGCGATAAATGAAGAATTGCCCCCCGCTCCCGGGACGCGTCGCTCCCGGATCATTTTTATGGGAAGCGCCGAGAAAACCGCTGAAACCAAAATGGAAAGAATTCGGAAAATAGGTCTTCCCCCAGCGATCCGTGAATTCAGGGCTCACGCCGGCATTCAGAATGCGAAGTTCATCCACACCCGACTTCTGGCCGAGCATTTCATTCTTGACGCTCTTCCAATCAAACCCGAGGTTCAACGACGTTTCGACCCAGGACTTCCGAATGATCGGCTGGATCGCGTAAATGCCATAAGTCGTCGCGTCTCCGGTAATGTTTAAAGATTCAAAATCGCCGCCAAGGTCGACATTGGAACGGGTGTAAGAGACGCCGAGAAGAGTTCCGGAAGAATGCACGGGAATATTGTAATCCGCCCCGACAGACCACGAACGGCTGCCAAGCTGATAACGCGAGGAAAGCTGGTCCATGAACCCCAAGAGATTGGTGTCGGTGAGCGAAAATCCAACGCGGGTCTTGCCGGTGTTCGGCGTGCCAAGGTTATTGACGTCGACCCCGGGATGGACCGGGAACTTGTCCTTCACATCAATCTCAAGATCCGTGGTTCCTGTTTCTTTGCCGGGCTTGAGAATGGCCTTGGCCCGGACGTCGCGGTGCTTGTTAATAAAGGAAAGAGCCTTCTGGAGATTGTCATAAAAAAGAATCTGTCCGGGATTAAAAGGGAGAAATCGCTTGATCGTTCTTTGGGAGACCCATTTGTTGCCGGTCACTTCGATCGCGCCAAGCGCCCCTTCGATCACGGCGATCTCCACATTTCCGTCCACAATGGTTTGCGGCGGAAGATAAACATAAGCGGCGATGTAACCTTTTTCCCGGTAATGGCGTTTGATATCCGTCGCCAGCGTCCGAAGGTCGGTCATATAAACATCTTTGCCGACATATTTCCCGATCATGACATTGAAAGCCTCGGAAGGAATACGGCTGTTCCCGGTGAGCGTCACGCCCTTGAGCTGAAAAGCCTGTCCCTCTTTAACAGCCTCTGCCTTTTCCGGAGCCTCGATCGCCGCTTTCTCGCGCTCGTCGACCTGCATCTGCAACACACGCTTGCGGAACTCTTGTTCCAGGTCAAAACGGGCCTGCTCCGCGCCCGCGGACTCGGCAGGATCAGGATCCGTAGCAGCCAACAAAGGAGTAGCACACGAAGCGATCATCACGCCACAGACAAGAAGCCTCAAGAAAGAAACGCGATTCATAGAATTCCCTTCATTTAAAGTGAAGTCAGATAGCATCCGGCGAGAAAAAAGACGCGGAAGAAAAATCCCAACTCGTGCAATGGGCAGAAGATAGCACCCAATTCAGGATTCGTCAATGGGGCCCACAAAAAAACAAAAAAAAGGACACTGTGTACCACCAGTGTCCTTTTGAAATATGGGGAGTAATGGATTCGAACCATTGAAGGCTAAAAGCCAACAGATTTACAGTCTGTCCCCTTTGGCCGCTCGGGCAACTCCCCGGATCGAACAGGACCCTCAAGGTCCTGCCGAAGCCGCACTTGCGCATTGAGCGCAAGTGCAAAAATTACATGTCAAAAATCAAACTCGTTCCCCTAACCGCTAAACCCTAAAAATCAGCTGGGTCTCGACGACCTGCGCTTCAGGTTTCCCTTCTCCAGCTAAAAAACAAGCTGGTGGAGGTCGAAAGCCCAACGCTTTCGACATTCCGCTTGGTCCTGACGACCTTCGCTCCAGGTTCCCCACCCCAGCAAAAACGAGCTGGTGGAGGGATTTGAACCCCCGACCCCCTGTTTACAAAACAGCTGCTCTACCCCTGAGCTACACCAGCGTAAAACTCATAACTTATTAATGCAATACAAGTTATCAAAACATCGGGTCGAGGGTTCAAATCCCTCCACCGCTTTGGTGTCTATACTGGTGTCTAATTGTTAACAGCACGTCAATATAGAGCGATGAGAGGCGTTATTATACGGGTTTTAGGATAATTGTAAAACTAAAGTGAGCCTGAACCGTTTTTCGTTCCCCTTGTCAATTACTCTACGACAATATCTCCATATCCTTGAAAGAAGTACCGTTTTCTTTGGATGCTCTTTAAGCTTTTGTAGAGAGAGGAAGAATAAATAATAAAAGCTCTAACGGAGATTTATGGCGGGATATTAGCTCGTTCTTTAACGATAAATGACCGCTTAGCGACCGTTAAACGGTTATATTTCTACGATAGGGCTACCGATAGAACAACCGTAAAACCGAGGGAGAGAAGGTGAATAGTAGTATAATGTTTTTGTTTGTTAATCAATACAGCCTTGTTTTGAAACAAGAGAAGGGGTCTTGGGGTGAATAAAATACACTCTAAAGGTTTTGCCTTTGAACATGAGATAGCTGAAAAACTTAAAGCTAGAAATTTCACTCATGTCAAAGTAACTAAAGCTTCTGGGGATTACGGAGCCGACATATTAGCGTATAAGGATGGCTTGGAACATGTGTTTCAATGCAAAAAGTATAAAGGAACGGTTGGATTTCAAGGGGTTAAAGACGTTTCCACCGCAATGGAAGTATATGGTGCGGATAAAGGAGTGCTTGTTTGTGACACCCAATTTTCCAAAGCTGCCTATAATGCGGTTAAGCAAATTGATAAACCGATCGAATTGGTAGATTTAGAAAAGATAAAAAGTTGGAAATTAGAAAAGATTAAAGCCCCGAAGTACAAGCCTCACTCCTACCAAAAGAAGATTCTCACATCGCTTATTAAACATAGAAAAAAGGGCAACAAATCAGCCCTTCTTGTTCTCGCAACAGGGCTTGGGAAAACGCTAGTAGCCGCATGGGATCTTAGAAATCAAATCAAGAAGGGGCAGAAAGCGTTATTTCTTGTTCACCGAAAAGACATCCTTGTTGATAATGCTGAGAAATTTCATTTGGTCATCAATCCCAAGGAAGAAAAATTCAAATTTGGTATCTATTATGAAGGGAAAAAATTTGATAAACATGTCGATGTTGTTTTTTCCACATTCCAAACGCTAAGAAAACATCAAAAGGATATCCCGAAGAAATATTTCGACTACATCATCATTGATGAAGCTCATCATAGTCCAGCCGAAACCTACTCAGAGCTGATAGCTTATTTCCAGCCAAAATTTCTTCTCGGTATTACAGCAACTCCAAAAAGAATCGCCAAGCAGGACAATGAATTCATCGAATCTGCATTTGGGAAACCCTTAGTCGATTTAGATCTTGCCGAAGCCTTGATCAAAGGGTATGTCTCGCCAGTCAAATATTCGGTTTTTTGTGACAACATTGATTATGGAAAATTACAAGCGGTCAAAAAGAAGCTTTCAATTGATCAACTAAATCGCAGTTATTTTATTCCTACTAAAGATGAGGACATCGAAAAAATTATACTTGTAGAACAGAGGAAGCTGAAAGATCCCAAAACCATTATTTTTTGTCCTTCTATCCGCTATATCAATTCCGTCAAATCAGTAGGTCTTTTTAGTGATGCGGAGATTTATCATTCAAATATGAGCGATTTCGATCGGCAGATCATCTTCCGTAGATTTAAGCTCGGAAAGATTCGGACACTTTTAGTTGTAGACCTTTTTAATGAAGGCATCGATATTCCTGATGCTAACTTAGTTGTTTTTCTTCGGACGACCTACTCCCCGACAATTTTCTTTCAACAGTTAGGGCGTGGTTTGCGGAAAGCTCAGGGTAAGAAATTCCTGAGAGTTTTGGACTTTGTCGGAGCTTTAAGCAAGCTGAAGAAAGTCATCAATGTTTTTGGTCATCTCCTCATTATCCAGGATTTTGTGGAGAAGACTGAAAAACAGAAGCAGTTTTCTAATATCTACCGAGGAAAAACATACAAAGACAACAATTTGCTGGATCCATTGGATCTAAGCTTTTACCAAGCAGGGAGAAAAATCGAGCACAAAGAAGCTTTCTTTAAAAGAAAATCCTTTCTCGATGAGATGCGGTTTCTTAAAAAGACGCTGATTAAATCAGAAGGTTGGACAGAAGAAGAAATAATCAAAGAGCTTGAGCCGATATGCAAAAAAATAGGCCGTTTCCCAACAATAGCCTATTTGAAGAAAATTTCACGCCAAGATTTATCATCGATGGTTAATGTAAGGGGCGGTTCATACTATTTTGCTCAAAAGTTGGGCTTTACCGTTAAAAAGAAACCTCCTCGCTATTGGAAAAGTTGGGGTAACGTAAAAAGTGAATTATTACCTTTTTGTAAAAAGCTTGGGAGAATGCCAAGTTTAAATTACCTGCGTAGTATCGGAAGGAATGGCTTAGTTGAGGGCATTTTGCTTTGGGGCGGTAATTTCATTGTAGGACAAAGATTAGGGTATTTAACCGCTCAGAAGCCGAAGGGCTATTGGACAACAGAGAAAATCAGAAAAGAACTATTACCGATATGCAAGAAATTAGGAAAAATGCCAGGGCATATGTATTTACTTAAGATTCATAAAGACGCACTTGCGGCTGCTATAGCGAATCAAGGCGGTTTTTTCAAAATAGGAAAAATGCTTGGATATGATACACAATTGAAACCAAGAAATTATTGGTCTTGGAATAAACTAAAAAAAGAATTGATGCCAATATATAGGAAGATTAAGAAAATTCCACAACGGCATTATTTAGTTGAAATGGGACGTCCAGATCTCAACACAGCAATTCATAGATTTGGGGGCTATGGCAGTGTTGCTAGAAAGCTCGGACTTTCTTTAAAAATCAAACCAAGAAATTATTGGACATTAGACAGAGTTAAAAAAGAGTTATTACCCATATGTGAAAAGCTAGGCAAAGTGCCAACCAGGGAACAATTGCGAAAAAAAGCCAAAAGTCAGCTAGCTGGTGCAATTGATAGATACGGCGGTCTATCTAACTTTTCAAAACAATTAGGTTTTGAAATGGGGCGTAAAGCTCCTGGATATTGGGAGAAGTGGGATAATGTTAAGAAGGCGTTACTTCCAATATGCAAAAAATATGAACGATTGCCAACCAAGGTAGAATTACAAAAACTTAAGCTTTCAGGAGTTAATAGGTACTTCCAAAAAAATGGTGGCGTATCAGCAATTGCCAAAAGGCTAGGCTTTGCATCCGCTTTTAAGCCCAAAGGATATTGGAACACGTGGCTTAATGTTGAAAGAGAAATTCTTCTGGTATCTAAAGGGTTAAAAAAGATGCCCAGTAATTCAACTTTACTTGAGCTTGGAAGAAGTGATTTGATTAATACGATTCGTAAATGGGGTGGGCAACATGAAGTAGCAAAGAAACTCGGATTAAAGAAACATGGAAAACCCCATGGGTATTGGAAAAGCATTAACAATTTGAAGAAGGAACTCGTCCCGATTTATCGGAAGATCGGGAAAATGCCGACCTACGAGTATTTGAGGAAAATAAAACGAAGTGATCTGAGTAGTGCCATTGATAAATGGGGAGGAACAAATAGGGTCGCGGCAACATTTAATCTTAAAGCAGAGAATAGATCAAAAAAATATTGGACTCTTGAGAATGTTAAAAAAGAACTCGTTCCTCTTATAAAGAAATCCGAAAAGCGTCTTACCATGGAGTACATACAAAGACAAAAAATTCTTGGATTATCTTATGCTATTAACAAGTGGGGCGGCATAACAGCGGTTTTAAAAAAATGTAACTTGGTAATGTGACATTAAATGAAAAATATATTGGGATTAGTTTTTGTAAAAAACTGTTTAATCACAGCACCCTACATATTTCCTCAGTATGAACTGTACCCTCTTGAAGGATTAGAATGGAACGACGAGCTTAATCTTATACACAATTTCCTTGTTTTGAATCAGTTGGGTCCATTAACTAACAGGGAAATAATTCTACAACAAACAAAAGCTGGACAGCCTGTTTTTGTTGTATGTTTTAAAAAATTACATGTTGAATCAGAAGATGAAGCAGACCAATTAATGAAGAGCGAAGTGGAAAAGCTGAATAGCACGCTCTCTTTGTTTCGTGGCGGTTATCCACAAATAATTGCTTCGGTTATTAAAAATCTAGATACGCAAGAAATTAAATATAAGCCGTATCTTTTGCCGAGCTATAGGGGCAATTTATTGGGGGGAGGTCTTGCGGGGGAAGATGTAGCATCGATGATGGTGGTTTTAGAGAAGATTAAGATAAATCCCAGCTTAGATCTATATTTAGCCCTTTTTAGGGAGGCTATATTAGAGGAGAAGTTAGAAATTTCGTATTTTCGACTTTGGAATCTATTAGAGATATTAGCCAAGAGTAAGAATTTCGTAGGATCTCCAAGAAAAAATTGGAGTGGTGTAGTAATCAAGAGTTCGGCTGGAAAGGAGCTGAAGATTGAAGATCAGGCGGAACAAATCGTATTTGAATTGTTGCGAAGTTCTTTTTCTGAGATGGGATTTGGGGAAGAATCTTTTAAGCATGGTTTAGAGCAAGGAAATATTACTGAGCAAATTCCGATTTGGTATAGACACCGCAATTGTGCGGGACACCATGGAGGCTGTTTTCCTGAAAATCATGTTTTTTGTGATCAGGGTCAAAAAAAATTTACAAAATGTAGGGAAGCTCATGTGGAAATGGTATCAAAACATGGCGGACGAGGTGTCCCTGCTGTTGATCAGTATTTTACTTCGCTGAGGGAAACAGTTAAATTGTTAATAATGAGAGAATTTTCCTTGCAGCAACTCTAAATATTTAGGCTTTATGAAAAATATGTGTATAGCATTATAGAGGTGCTTAATCGATTGCTAGCTACAGTCAGTATCCCTTTTGTATTAAATTACCTCCGAGCTAAATTCAACCCCTCCCCTTAGGATTTGACGGGACATCTGTCTACTTAACAGGTGCCCTTTCAGATTTGAATATCTTCCAAAACACTGTAAGTCCGTTTGCTTGGAGTGGGTTACAGGGGTTCATCTCTAGGGCGAATTTGCTGCAATGGCAATTGGTGTCGGTTTGGTGTCTATTCTTCACCCAAAAAGGGCTTCTAGTCTGACCGTCAGCGAGGCCACTTCATGGTCTCAGACTTTAAAGATTTTCGCCTAAGAGAGTCCGTAGAACCTTTTTCTGGAATGTAATTAAAACGAGGTCTATACTTCCTCAAACGTCCTTAGAGGGAGGAATAAATTATGTCTAGCTTGTCGCCATTTCGATTCGGAAATATCGGAAGACAAACCATATTAGGTTCTGCTTTAAGCGATTCCATTAAAAAACGGCGAGTGTTTTACAGTTTTCATTACGTACCAGATTGTTGGAGAGCTTCTCAAATAAGAAGTATCGGTGCGCTTGAAGGTAATTCTCCCGTTTCAGACAATGACTGGGAAGAAGTGAAAAGAGGTGGAGATGATGCAATAAAGCGGTGGATTGATAATCAACTAGAGGGTAAGTCCTGCACGATTGTTCTTATTGGTACAAATACCGCTGGAAGAAAATGGATTGATTATGAGATAAATAAATCATGGCAAGAAAAGAAAGGGATAGTTGGGATTCACATCCACAATCTTAAGAGCGCATCTGGAATCCAATCCCCCAAAGGGATTAACCCCTTTTCGTCGTTTACTTTCAATAACGGGCCATTCTCCAATATTGTTCGCACATATGACCCTGCTGGCTATACGAGTACTGATGTTTATAAGAATATTCAGCTAAATCTGGCTAGTTGGGTCGATGAGGCAATTAACATAAGAAACAAATATTAGGCTGGTAAATATGAATGAGAATGAAGAATTTAAAGAAAATTCGCAAGCAGTTCAGGCTCATTTGAGCATAACTCAAAGTGTGATTCAGAGGATGGCATCAAACAGCAACTCCTGCAAAGGATGGGCTATTACTATAGTATCGGCAATCCTTGTCTTAGTAGCTGACAAAGCAAAACCTCAGTACGCATATATCGCCTTGATTCCCACATTCCTTTTTTTCTTTCTCGATGCGTACTATCTAGCATTAGAAAAACTGCTTCGTAATTCGTACAACGCCTTTATAGAAAAACTTCATAAAGGAAAGCTGAGAGCGGATGATTTGTATGCCGTAAAACCTACGGGCAATGGTTTTTTGACTTTTGCTTGTTCGCTTCTTTCATTATCAATATGGCCATTTTATGGAACATTATTGGCTATGACGTGGATTGCTAAAAAGTATCTCCTGTGAGACTTTGCTACCCTCGATAATAGTAAGGGCTGGTTGTTCTACAGCCATGGTTATGCTAACCGCTAGGAGAATATCCAATGAAGGAAATAATCCCAACAGATCCAAATAAAGGTTCTGGGCTTTGGCAGGCTTGGGGTAAAGATAAAAAGGGCAGGGATGTCGTTTTGGGGACATATTTCCCT
The DNA here is from genome assembly GCA_043803685.1 of Candidatus Omnitrophota bacterium. GTDB lineage: Bacteria > Omnitrophota > Omnitrophia > Omnitrophales > Aquincolibacteriaceae > Aquincolibacterium. Next base: position 60,357 of record JAZDJU010000103.1, on the reverse strand, counting down.
AGCGGATTACTCAAAGAAATAATATCTGGAGAGTATAGGCTTAATGAGATAAAAATATTAGCCTACATAGCGAGGAGGAGTTTTGGATTCGGCCAGGATATAACAGCATGGCTAGGGTTGAATGATTTTTCCGAAGCAACGGGAGTGGCGCACTCGCATCTTTCAAGAGCTATGAGTAAGCTTATCAAGAAAGGTAGAGTTTTTAAAAACAATCGAAACGGAAATAAGCATATGTACTCTATCAATATGTTCCGATACGGAATTCCTATGTTCAATTACAGAATCAGTAACGGTCTTGACGGTATCGGTAGCGGAGAGGACAGATATCGTAACGCAAATTACTTATTCGGTAATTCTAAAGAGATGGAAAAGTTTGTAATTCTTTACTGCAACAAGGGTTATGGAAAGAAGAGAAAGTTCTATATAAAGGAAGATATAAAGACTGATATACAGTCTAATAATACAAACGTAAAAGCAGACGGGCCTACTCCTAAAAGTAGGCCGCAGGATAATCATGAAACTACAAAGAGTGTAAATAATATCCGAGAATTCATAGAGCGTATGGGGAAATTAGTCTCTAGAGGAGAATATCATTCTGTTGAAAAAACAATAGAACATTACATTGAAAAAGAAAGATTAGAGGACGGCTATCCTGACGCTGTCTTGCTAGCTTTTCAATATGAGTTTGTTGATTCTCCTAAGGGTATTAATTTCTATCTTCTAAAGTTCATGAAAGAAAATTATGGCCTTATGGAAGGAGATAAAAATTTCGCTAGATATAAATATTTTTTAAAGAACGGAAGGTTTCCTTAAATTCGAGGCATAACTTCATATTATCCTTAAATATTATCTATGGTGATTATATCGGGGTCAAAAACGAGACCTTTTCGTCAGGTAATAGGGAGATAGCGGGTTTGAAAAATAATCGAAATTTGACCCCGTTTATCCCCTCTAGGACGACTTTGATACCCCTATTTTGAGGGTTTTTTGATTCTTTACGAGATTATTCAGCCTCCTTTCTCTTATCGAGAGGAATTAACCTCTAATATCGTTCGCAAACGACCCGCAGATGCCTTTTTTAGATAGTCTTACCCTGTTGCTTATCTTCGGACAAGTGAGCATTGCAGGTCAAATGCTGGCCTAATTTCCCTATAAGCGTATCCCCCTAGATTATTTCTCAAGAAAAGCTGGAATAATACTATTCGTTATTAGCATATTTGATATAATTATACATCATTTGATAACAATGTTGCTTATTAATGGCTCGAGGGTGCTTAGCAATGGCAACTTTCTTAAAAAAGGGTAGTTGGTATATTGACTACTGGGTTCAGGGACAGAGATACCGCAAGAAAATCGGCCCAAGTAGAAAGCTAGCTAAACTCGCCTTAAAGAAAATTCAAATTGCTTTGGCTGAAAATCGGTACTTGGATATTAAAAAAGATGAAAAAATTAAATTCAAAGACTTCGCTCCCACCTACATTGAAAATTACGCAAAGCCTAATAAACGGTCTTGGAAGAGTGATGCTAATAGCCTGAAGAGCTTGATACCTCACTTTGGGGAAAAGTACCTTTACGCCATTACTCCCGAACTGATTGAGAGGTACAAAAAGGTAAGAATAAATGAGGTGTCAGCAGGTTCCGTAAATAGAGAGGTAGCCTGTCTCAAATATATGTTCAGCCGAGCCATCGAATGGGGTAAGGCTAACGAAAACCCCGTTAAGCGGGTGAAGCTCTTTAAAGAGAATAATTCCAGAGTGAGATATTTAACCGAAGGCGAGAGAGCTGCCCTATTAGCGAATTGTCCTCCTAGAATCCGAGCCGTTGTCGAAGTAGCCCTTCATACGGGGATGCGTAAAGGTGAGATTCAAAATCTCAAATGGGAGGACGTGGATTTTACGACGAACATCATCACTATTACCCGCACCAAAAATAATGAGAAGAAACATCTTCCGATGAATGAGCGTGTTCGGAGTATTTTAGTGGAGCTTGAAAAATCCGCTGATACTCCCTATGTTTTTCATAACAAGGAAGGCTTTCCGTATAATTTCCGAAAGTCGTTTAATACCGCTTTAACGAAAGCGAAGATAACAAATTTTCATTTTCACGATTTGAGACATTCCTTCGCTTCTTATCTAGCGATGGAGGGAGTCGATTTGAATACTATCCGAGAACTGATGGGACATAAAAGCCTCGCCATGACGCTTCGATACGCCCACCTATCACAGAGCCATAAAAGTAAAGCCGTTGCCCTGCTCGTTAAGAACGGGGAAGCCAATACTCCGCTAACCGCTGATTCGATTACTCATTCGGGCGAAGAGGTATCGCTTCGGAGAGGTTAAAAAATAATCTGGTGTCTCGCTGGTGTCTAAATCGGGTCAAATCGACGCCAAATTATCCAAAGGGTATCAGACACAAAAAAAGCGTAACGCTATCTGCTTGATAGTATTACGCTCTAATTACTAAAAAATTCAAATCTTCCATGGAATTTTACAAAACAGCTGCTCTACCCCTGAGCTACACCAGCAAAACTCTTAACAACCCCTGTCCGCCTGAAGCCGAGCTTCAGGACGGATCCGTCCTCCGCTATTTCGCGGAGGCGGAAGCTACACCCGCGCAGAAAAAAACACTTCAAAAATCCAATCGAGGTTTTCAAGCAGTCCTGGTCAACCTTTGATGCTCTATTAAGACCAGGGCAGCGAAACATAATCCGTGCGATCCCGGTCAACCTTCCATGATCCATCAAGACCCAGGGAGCAAGGGGCGACATTGTACTAGAAAGAACCGGAAAAATAAAGCAACCCGAAAAATAAAAAAGGCCCGGTCCAGAAGACCGGGCCTTTCGGCCTTCAATCGATCTTACGCCGTTTTCTTCTTCCCCAAGAGAAAATAGAGGATCATGCCGACGACCGGCAGAAACAGGATCAAAAGGATCCAGAGAAGCTTCTTCCCCGTGGACGCGTCGCTTTTAAGGCAATCCACAAGGGCAATAATATCCAAAATTAAAACCACTAACCCCAGAAGCGTTTTCATATCTATTCCTCCTTTTTTAGACGCTGTTAAAAAACTGGGAAACGAAAAAACGTTGGATCAATAGATCCGGGTGACTTCGGTTTCCTGGGCGGGGCGACGGATCGACTCACACGTTATCCCGACGTTCACGAGATGGTCGCCTTCGCTCACGGCCTTGGCTTTCACTTCCCAGGTCACTTTCTGACCCGGCTCAAGACTTCCCAGCGGCGCGAACTCCACGGATTTGCCACTTTCAGACTTTCCCTGCGTGGGACCGGTCGCGCCCACGTAATCAAAATGTTCCTCAAAGCTCACTTTTACAACAATGTTCTTGTCCGAAGCCGACCCCTGGTTGGTCACGACCACGAGGAATTTTTCCGTACCCCCGACCTGAATGGGATCCTCGGTATCCGTGACCTCGAGCCGGATCGCCGGAATACCGGTCACTTCCGTCTTCAACTTCGCAGAGGCTTCCTTGCAACACGCCCCTTTTCCGGACACAACACTCTCGCTCGTTCCCGCCTTGATCGCTTTCAGCGTCGCGCTGAGAAAGATCTGTTTACCAACGCCCAGCTTTCCAACATCCCAGACGATCGACTTCCCGGAAACCTTGCCACCGTTTGAGGCTGACACGAATTGCATCTGAGGAGGAAGCGCCGCCACAACCATCGTCCCGGTCGCATCCGTATTCCCGGTGCTCTGAACGCTCACCTTATAATCCGCGTTCTTGCCCACAAGCACCTTCTCAGGTCCTTCGATCCCCACTTTCAGTGAAGGCTCCAACACCTCCGTCGTCACAGGAGAAGAGACCGCGGAAAAACCATCTACGGTGGCAACGCTGGCCGTGTGCACGTAGCGACCGGCTTTCTGGGCCTTCAATTCCACGATCAAAGAACGGGAAGCGCCGCCCGCAAGATCCCCGAGAAGCTCCGTGAACAAGATCTTGTGATCCGCCGTCTCGATCCCCTTCGGGAGATCCTGAGAGACCGTCACGTTCTTCGCGCGAGCGGTCCCCTGATTGGTGATCGTCCACTTGACCGGGATCGTATCGCAGAGCACAGCCTTGTCCGGAGCTTCCAAAACGATCTTCAAACGGGGCAAAGCCGCTTTAGCTTCGTTGCAAGGCACCAGGTTGTAGACCGCCTCCGTCACCGTCTCAAAAGCCCCCGAGACCTTCGCGATCCCTGTGACCGTAAGCGTCTTTCTTTCGCGGGACTTCAGCGAACCGGCCTCCCACTCGACCCCTTCCGCCGTAACCTTGGCAGCCGGCAAAGTGCTCTTCGCTTCGATCGCCCCTGAGAATTTCTCCGTGATCACGACACCTGCGAGCGTGCATTCGCAAAGATTCGTTGCCGTGATCGTGTATTCGAGAGGCTTTCCCGCGACAACCTTCCGAGGCATCGACTTCACGATCCGGATGGTGCCGACGGCCCCCTCATCGATCTTCCCCCCGGTGGCACATTTCGAGGAACCCACCACAGAAACCGTTTGAAAATGACTCGCGCAGCCGGAAAAGGCCAAACCAGCACCGACAACAAGAATCATGGCATAGATATATTTTTTCATTAATCTTTCTTCAGTGTCAGCGTATCAATGTATCAGGGTATCAGAGCCAAGGCCTTGACACTTTGATACTAGCGAACGAAGTGAGCGATGATACTTTGACACTCTCTTTCCTGACACTATTTTTCCTGACACTCTGATACTTTGATACTGTGACACTGTAACACCGTGACACTTATTTATTCTCTCAAACCGACTTCCCGGAATCCTGCGACTTGTACAAAGGATCGTGCTCCGCGACCTTGCGTTTGAAAAGACGCTGGGGACCAAACGGCTTCATCATGATCAGGATCGCCGGCATGACCAGAAGCGAGCAAATGAGCGCCAGAAAGATCGTCAGACTCGTCAGCACCCCGAAATGCACGGTGATCCGGAAGCTCGCGCACACACTTGAGGCGAACCCCATGCAAAGGATCAGGGTCGACACGACCATCGACTGGCCCATATTACGATACGTGTGGTGGAGGGACTGGATGTAATGAGAACGGTGCTGGAATTCCTTGCGGAACCGGTAAAGGAACTGGATCGAAGCGTCCACCACAAGCCCCAACACAATGCTCGCGATCATCGCCGTCGCCGTCGAAAGCTCGATCCCCGCGAAGCCCATGATCCCGTACACCGCGAGGATCGGAATAAGATTCGGGATCGCGGCCAAAAGCCCAAGCGGGATCGACCGGAAGATCAGGATGATCACGATCAGAATCGAAATGAAAGCAAAGGCGAAACTCTGGGTCTGCTCCGCGACAAGACTCTTCGCGATCTTGCCCAAGAGCACCACATTCCCCGTCAGTTTGTATTCAAAAAATTCGCTCATGTGATCCTGAAGATATTCCCGCACCCGTTCCTCCAAAAGCGCTCCACGCGTCGTTCCGATCGCCCGCATGCGCGCCTCCATGCGCACCTCTTTAAAATCATGCGACACCAGTTTCCAAAGCTCCGGGTCTTTAGACTGGGTCAACCCCTTGAAATAGAGACCGAGCATCGTGGGACTCTTCGGGATCCGGTAGGCGTTGGGATCGTCCTCCCGCGCCTCATTGATCTTTTTAATGAGCGTCGTGATGCTATTGACCTTCGCGATCCCGGGCTCGGTCTCCAGATAGGTCTTGAACTGGTCCAGAAGATTCAGCGTCTTCGCGTCCACAAGGCTCTCCCCGTCCTTGCGGCGGAACACGAACCCGAGCGAGTAAACGCCGGTCAAATGCTCGTCGATGAATTTCGTCGCGATCGCGAGCGGCAGGGTCGGCTTCATCTGCTTCACGATATTCGTATCGACCTCAAGCTTCTGGGCGCCCTGGAACGAAAGCACCATCACGAGCCCCGTCACGATCAGGATCCACCACTTCCAGCGGAACTCCAGTTTTTCGAGGAACCCCAGCAGAACCCGGTTAAAAAAGTGCGATTCATTCGTGGCGTTCGGATCCACCGCTCGATACGGCAGGATCGGCAGAAGCACCGCCGTCATCACGAGCTCGACAATGTAAGAATAAAAAGTCCCGAGCGCCGCGTAGATCCCAAAACTTTGAATGGCCGGAATTGGACTAAGTGCGAGGGAGCCAAAACCCAGGACTGCCGTAAAATGCGTCAGAAAGCACGGCATCCCGAGCTGCTGGAGTGTCACGCTCACGGCCTCTTTCAAGCTCTTGTGGTGTGGCCGGACCTCAAAGAACAGATTGATCAGGTAAGTGGAGTTGATCACCGAAACGATCATGATCACCGGCGCGAGAAGCGACGTCATCAGGTTCAGCTCCTGGCCCAGAAGCGAGATCGTCCCGAGCGTCCAGACAAGCGTCGTAAAGACGATCGACATGGAAAGGACCATGCAGACAAAACTGCGGTAGATCAGCCACGTCATCAGGATCAGAATGATGGTGATCACCGGGACAAAGATCATCTGGTCGCGGTGGATCAGATCGATGAACTCATACTGCTCGACGGGCGCGCCCGCCATGTAAAATTTCACGCCCGGCTTTTCAAAGTCATTCAAATAATCTTTGAGCGCGCTGATGAACGCCCCATTGGCCGCGGCGCTGTTCTTCTCGGCAGGCTTGAGATAGACCAAGATGTTGGCGATCTTCCCGTCCTTCGAAACGATATTGCTGACGTAAAGTTCGTTCCGGAGCACTTCCTTTTTGGCGTCCTCGATCGACCGCTCGCCCTCGAACACCCCCTCGAGCGCCGGCACCGTCTTCACACCGAGCAACTTATGCTTGATGTCCATCGCGTTAGCGAGACTGATCACGCGCTCCACCTGCGGATAACTGGCAATGCCGTCGGTGAGGCTCTTCAGGGTCTTGAGATTGGGGAGGGTGAAAAGGTTCTCGGTCGACATCGCGACAGCGATCATCTGGTCACTGCCGTATTTGATACGGTACTGTTGATAATACTGGTATTCGGGGGATTTCTTGATGAAGAGCGTTTCCATGGAGGGATCGACGGAGAGCTTCGAGACCGCGATCCCGAAGAAGAAGACACTGATCAACATGGCCAGCAGGACCGGCCACCGGAAATGATGGATGAACTCTGCGAATTGACGGAACATGATCTTATTCTAACTTAAACATGAAAAGAATGGATTTTGTTTTTTAAAGGGCCACACACCCGCTCACCTTACGCGGGGAACGATCCTCGGGGAACGCAGGCGTTCATCGTTACCCGTTCCCCGTTTTTTTACCCGATCTGTACAATCTTCGTTTTACTCTTAAACCCGCCCACGATCGCGACGCGGCTTTTCGGGACCTTGAAATGCGCGGCCAGCGCCTCGATCACAGCTTCGTTCGCGCGCCCTTCCTGAGGCGGCGCCTTCACCAGGACCCGGAGCTCTCCTCCCGGCATTTCCTGGACGGCATTTTCTTTGGCGTTCGTTTTTACTTTGATGGTGAGTTTCATAAAATCCCGTGCCACGTTCCAAGATCCACGCACCACGTGGCCCGTGGAACATGGCTCGTGGCTCGCTTTTAGTCTTCAGTCTGCAGTCTGTTTCGGTGTAATCTCCCAAACATACGAAATGGGAGAGGGACTTCCGGCGACAAGCGGGATGCGGGTCTTGAACTTATCCTGGAAACACATCCTCGTGGCTTTATCACAATAGTAGAGGTGCGCGTTCAAAACCACGGCCGCGGAACCCAACTTCGGAGAAAACCTGAGCGGATAAGGAGAAACGAGCGGATTGAAATTCTTATCGAGAACGACGTCAGAAAGCTTTCCCTCGGGATCCTCGAACTGCGACGACGGGGCGTCCGAGCCCCGCGAGCGTGCCGAGGATATTGGAGCCTCAGCCTGCCAGGTCATCGAAAACGGCGCTTCCGGCGTCCATTCATAGCCTTCCGGAAAACGGAACGTAAGCTCAAGGACCGTTTGAGAGGCAGGATTCACAGTCGACGGCGGCCTGAAAAAAAAGACCGCCACGCCTGCAAGCATCGCGACAAAAATAGTTCCGTAGATGTATTTTTTCATCGAACTTCTTTCGGTGTCAGAGAAAATAGTGTCAGTGTATCAACGTGTCTAAGTGTCAAAAATGATACTTTGATACCAGCGAACGAAGTGAGCGATGATACTGTGACACTTTATTTATATGTCTTTTAAATTCGGATACTTCTTATCTTTATCCGAAAGAAGGAACGCCCGGTCGAGCTTGGGCCACGGAATAGCAAGATCGGGGTCCGACCAGAGGATCCCCCGCTCGTGATCGGGCGCGTAATAATCCGAGACCTTGTACATGAATTCCGTTCCCTCCTCCAGCACGCAGAACCCGTGGGCAAAGCCTTTGGGGATATAGAGCATCTTGCGGTTCTCGGCGGAAAGCGTGATCGAGAAGAATTTCCCGAACGTTTTGGAGCGAGAGCGAATGTCCACCGCCACATCGTAGACCGACCCGCGAAGCACTCGCATGAGCTTGGCCTGCGCGCGCGGCGCGACCTGATAATGCAATCCCCGGAGCACGCCTTTGGCGGAAGAGCTGACGTTGTCCTGGACAAAATCGTCCTTGATACCGTTCTCGACGAAGAGTTTCTTGCGGTAGCTTTCGTAGAAAAAACCGCGCGGGTCATTAAAGACCTTCGGCTCGACTACGATCACACCTTCAATTTCAGTTTTTATAAAATTCATTGTATGAGACTCTAGACTTTAGCCCATAGCTTTGTTCTGGCCTATAGACTCTAGCTCATAGCCTATAGCTAAAGCTTTTGCTATTGGCTAGGGTCTATCGGCTATAAGCTTTTAGGCCGTCAGGCGTTCGATTTCCTTCAATATCTCTTCAAGATTAAAAGGTTTCTGGAGAAAGGAATCCCGGCCGATCGATTCCGCCTCGTCGATCAAGTGCTGGTCCACGTACCCCGTCACCATGATGGTCTTGGTCTTGGGAGACTTTTCCTTGCAGAAGCGAAGCACCTCGGTCCCGGAAGCATCCGGCAGTTTCACGTCGATCAGGATCACGTCCGGATGGATCTCCTCGACGAGCAAGATCCCCGCCTTGGCCGAGTCCGCCATATGGACCTCATAGCCCTCCTCCTCCAGGAATTCCTTGATCTCCTGAACGATCCCCGCCTCGTCATCCACAATGAGAATCTTCTTTTTCATAAATAAGACTGCAGACCGAAGACCACAGACTACAGCCTCTCTCCTATTTCCTCTTTGACCGACTTGATCAGTCCATAAAGCATTTTTGAAGCCTCTTCCAATAAAGCTTCAATCTGAGAATGATCAGCTTTTGCAACATAACCCAATTCGCTAGAAACGCCGACGAGACATTTTACTTCCGCTAACGAACCTCGTGCAATGTATAAAAAATGCATATAGTCCTTGAGATGTTGTCTACTCGACCCTTCCGCGATATTACAGGCGACTGAAACGACAGCCCGACGAAGCTGCGACGTTAAACCAAAAATCTCTTCTTTGGGAAAATCTTTCGTCAGCTTATAGATGACCAGAATAAGCGCTTCTGCCTTCTGATAGACCTTGATCTTCTTAAAGTCTCTCAATCTGTTGTCTCCGGTCTGTGGTCTGCCGTCTCGACTCGGACAGGAATGTACAGTCCATGCCGAAGTCGCACCAAACCATTGAGGTTTGGTGGCAGTCTGTTGTCTCTTGTCTCTTGCCTCCTGCCTCTTGCTTCCCGTCTCACGGCGCTTTCAGCGCCATCTTCTCCGAATACGCGGGGAGGGTCAGAGTGAACGTGGTGCCCTCGCCGAGCTTACTGTCGACGGTGATCGTTCCGCCGTGCAGCTCGATGATGTACTTGCACATGTAAAGACCGAGCCCGGACCCTTTACCGGGGGGCTTGGTCGTGAACCCGTAATTGAAGATCTTCTTCGCGGTCTCTTCGTTCATGCCCGAACCGTTGTCCCTGAAATGGATCGCGACCATGGTCGGGTCTCTCGGGTCGATCTCGGCATGGACCCCGATCTTGCGGTGCCGCTTGCTGGCCATGGCATGGTAAGCGTTGATGAAGAGATTCAGAAACACTTCCTGCAGACGCTCGAGGTCGCCGCGAATGAGCGGCACGTTGCCGGGCACATTAAAATCGACCTCGGTGCCGGAGAGATTGTCGAGATAGGTCTGGAACTGCACGAGCGGCAGGGTCTCCTCCAGGATCAACTTGAGCGACAAGGGCTCGAACTTCCCTTTCTCTGATTTCTTGAGAAGCCCGGTCAGCGTATTCACCACCGCCTTGATGCGCTCGATGTTCTTTTCCATTTTGTCGAAGACGTCCAGGATCTCCGTCACTTTCATGTCCTGGTTCTTCCGGTGTTTCAGGATCACGCGCGACACGTTCATGGAAAGGATCGTAAGCGGGTTATTCACCTCATGCCCCACCGACGCCGCCAGCCGTCCCAGGGTCGCCATCTTCTGCTCGTGAATGAGCTGGGCCTGGGTGTCCTGCAATTGCTTATTCGCGCCCTCGGCCTCCTGCAGGGCTTTCATCAGAAGCCCTTTGGAATGCTCGAGCTGATCGTTGATATGTTCCAGCTCGTCGGTCTTCCGAAGGGCCTCGTCATAAAGCCGCGCGTTCTCGATCGCGATGGAAGATTCCTGCGCCAGCGTGTAAAGCAGGTTCAGGTCCTCGTTCGAATAATACTCGCCGGATTTCTTTTCCCCCAGCATCAGGATGTTCCGGAGCTCGCGCCCCAGAAAGCTCGGCACGCAGCAGCTGGCCTGCAATTGAGTCATCCGCTCCCGGATCGCTTCGTAATCGTAAGCCTTCTCGCTTTTGTCCCGCTGATAGGACGCCGCCTCGACCTGCTCCTTGATGCGCTCGATATCCACCGCTTCTTTGTGGCTCTCGAGATAATGGATCAGAGGATCGTTCTCATAGAGGGTCATGGTCAGGAACTTCTTGTCGAACCCGCGCTGATACACGAGCTTGTACTGGTCGCTTGCCCCCTCCCGCATCAGCACCGCCGCGTTCTTCACGCGCATCTTCATCGTAATGAAGTGCACCACCAGCCCCAGAAGATGCTCCAGGCTCTCGATATTCGACATCCCCCGCGACGCATCCTTCAGCAACTTGTGATAATCATATTTTTTCTGGAAGAGGAATTTGTCCGTGAGATTGACTAGCAATTTGCGGGTTGGGTCAAACAGGGCTATCGCCACAAGAATACTAAGAAGCTGTCGCGCTGTTGTCCCCATCCCGACCAGTTGTCCAACATAACTCTGCGCTAGCGCTGTAACACCACCAACAACCGCCATAAGCACCCCAAAAAGCCCCGCGAAGACAATTGTCTTGCGGATAATTACTTCGATTTCCATTAAACCATGTTTGATAATGGCGTATGAAGTAATGATGGGGAAAAGCAAAAAACAATAAATTCCATAGGGCGGCAAATCAATGTTGTAAACTAGAAAGAAAGCAGTGCTGCCACCAGTGAATCCACATGCTGTTGCCACAATAATGAAAACATTCCGTTTCTCCCTTAAAGCTTTATCTCGTCGAAAGGCTCTAATCATCAGAAAAAAACAATAATTCACATAAAAAAAGAAATACACCATGAAAAATGGATACAAAACACTCGGCGTTGTATAGTACCTAAACTGCCACTTTGGCATCAGCGGGCCAACGAGATGACCAGTAAAAAACGCGGCTATTTGGAAAGCGGCTAAAATGCAGCCAATGATCAAATCTGGTGATTTCTGAGGCTTAGCATCATGCAAAAAATAAACACGTATGAAACACAAAAACATAACCGGGATATTGATTGCACCAAAATAATGAACGAAGTAAAAAAAGCTCGCTACGCCCAAATTCGGAGCTATCGTAAGAACGCCCAATCCAAAACTCCACACAGCAACACTAGAACAAAAAAGAAACCAAGAAAGATAAATTCTATTCTTGGGATTTGCGCTGACGACCCAGATGCCCAATGTGAATGTAACAAGAGAAGACAGTAGAAAGAAAAAGGAGAGGAGATTCACTTTACTATCTTAGATTTGTTGCGACCATACTTATCATGAATGTCGACGTAAGTTTCATTAATCACTGCGGCCGCAGTTGGAAATTCACCCGCCAGAACAATGGCCGCTATAATCTCTGCAAACTTATCAGATTTACCCGAACCCAAACAATCCATAATATTCAGGCATTCACTCTGAGTACCGAGGCCGGTGCCGCCACCGACGGTCGCTATCAGCAAATTTTTCAGCTCGACTTGGATAAGCAAATCCTTTCCTTCACCGGCGATCTCAACCGTAGTTGCACATGTATGAGCGCTGCTTAAATCCGCCACATCCTGACCGCAAGCAATGAAAATTGCGGCCAACCCATTGGCTGCATGGACATTGACCGATTTAATTTCAGCGGCAGTGCCGCATTGAACGCAACGGTCAAAAAAGTCCTTCATTTTTTTTGCGCTCACCCCAAGCATGCCAAGTGCCTTTTGGCAAACAATGCCACGAGCCTTCACGACTCGGCCATACCCTTCATTTTCATTAACCCAAGAATGATGTTTGACGCCGCTGTAGTGGGATCTATGATAAAAGTCGGCTCCTGTTTTCGCCTGAATATATTTACAAGCATAAAAAGTCGCATGGTTAATCATATTAAGGCCGTGAGCATCTCCAGTATCATATTTAAATTTTAAAACAAATTGATTTTTTATATGATGCCTTTCAATGCCGAGCAGTTTTGTATGATGGCTGTCAGCTTCCGCTACTTTTTTTATTTCCTCATAGTGGTTATCAATAAACTCTGCCACGCGTTTGTCTTCATCGCTAATAATGGGAAACATTGGTGAAATATGCACCACCTTCGAAATGACCTCCGCCTCGACTGGACCAGCCATAGATAATAATCGTGAACCTAAGTCATAGGTCAATGTCAAAGCGCCTTCAGTAGTGGCCATAGGGACCCAAAATTCACCTTGCGCGTGTTTCCCCTTTACCGCAATTGGCCCCACCAAACCCAGCGGAATCTGAGCAATCCCTATTGGGTTCTCAATGTTACCCTTCCAAAATTCCGTGTTGTAGGTACAACCTCTGATATGAGTAAGGCGAACATTAATTTCTTTCTCTAGAAGTTCTGCTTTTTTTAAAATACTAGCAAAATCATAATTTTTACGAATTTTTTTAAATGTTTTTCCATCAGCTTCGCCCTCCTGTTCAACGCGACCATAACCACTAATAAATTCTTCCGCATTGAGGCATGCGTTAGCTTTTTTTAACAACTCCTGGACATCAAATGGTTTTTGGATATAGTCGCTTGCACCTAATCCGAAAATGCGCACAATCGCATTCTCATCCGCATAACCTGTCATTACAACAACATGCTGCCTGCGCCCCGGCTGTTTAGCCTCAGCCGCCCTCATGCTAGACATTATCTGAGTGCCATCAAGCCCTGGCATGCGGATATCAAGCAAAACACACTGATAAATTTCTTTCGCGATTCTCCCTAAAGCAGCATCCCCATCTTGGCAGGTCTCAACATCCCATCCATCTCGAATAAAAACACTAGTGAGACTCTTTAAAATCAAAAGATCATCATCAATTATGAGAATTTTTTTTGCCATTTCACACCCACAACCTTGTTGTTTTAAGCATTTTAAACGATAAATTCGACGCTTTTGTATCGACCAAGCAGGGGTTCTCCCTTAGAGGAACTGAGGCCAAGAATAGAATTATTTTCCGGAGAATAACTAGTAGAAAGGTGACACCGAAATCTATTTTCGTCAACCCTCCCAACCAAGGAAATCTCGTGCTGGCTAGCCCCGGACACGAACGGCGTGTCCTTTTTCGAGTAGCAGATTATTCAAATAGATCAGTTTTCCGCTTTTATCCTGGTAAAAAAGGTCGGCCAGGTAACGACCCCATTTTTCTTTGCGGGTCTGGGTGGATTTGACGGTAATGAATTCACAACCCCCCAGTTCGCGCTCGACAAAACGCTTGGCGGCCTTGCCCTCCGGCGTATTGATCTCCGGGCAGTCGACTCCTTTTAAACGGATGGTTTCTTCGCGGAGCTGCCCGAACCCCAACCTGAACTCCACGTGGAAGGTGTCTGCGTCGATGAACTTTTGCACAAAAGCCTTGTACGTGTAGAGCGCTTCGTTGCCTCCTCCCGATCTGACAAGTTTAAAAATAGAATTTCCCCGGACGATCGGCGCGTGCTTGGGAGCACTCTTCTCCCCTTCGTCACGCCTTTTGGATTCTAGGATCGTTCCCGCAGGGAAATGGGTGCCCTGGAAAATTTCCATCTCAAGTCGGCAGGAAAAACCAAGGTCCAGAAGGAGCTGTTTGGAGGAGGAATGCACGGTCTGGGGCGCGATCACCTGGTAGGTGTAAAAAGGGCCCAATGCGGGCACGGGAGGAAGCGACGGCGGTTTGCCTTCCAGGGCTGCCGCGCGAACCTCCCAATTCAGATTGCGGATCTTCGTTTCAAGCACGGCCGAAGGCCATTCGTTCCGCACGGCTTGTTCCAGTAATTCCAGACGCTTCCGGTCATCAGACACACGGCATAAAGCGCGCAAATGTGACCAGGTTAATTTCCGCCAGCTGGCGGAAATCGGCAAAAGCGCGGCAAATCGCGAACAACGATAAAGCAGGTCATCCCCGACTTTGAGATCTTCGGAAAGTCTCAGGATGACTTGTTCGCCGTATTCCGCCCTTCCTCCGTTAACCTTGACGTGCTGATTGATGTAGCGTCCGGTTTGCCAATAAGTAAGGACTTTTGCTTCTTCGATCTTTCTCTGGCCGCGAAGCAGCGTCTCTTCGACTTTTCTGCGAAGCGCTGCATAGGTCGTAACGGAGAATGATTTCATGCTCCTCCTCATGCTGCACCCATTTCACACACCTGCCTTCCGGCAGGCAGGCCGGGTGTGTGAAATGGGTTATAAAGTGATGGTAAACGTCGTGCCCTTACCTGGAATGGATGCAACGCTGATTTTGCCGCCATTCTTTCCCACCAGTTGCTTGACCACATAAAGACCAAGACCGGTACCGGAGGCTTTGGTGGTGTAAAAAGGTTCGAAGATCCTGCTCAATTGGTCCTGGGCCAGGCCTGGGCCGGTGTCTATCACCTTGATCAACACCCGGGGTTGAACTTCACGCAACCCCGGGTGTGCGACAGGTCCGCATGTCCCCTGGCCCCTGTCCCCCGTTTCTGCTGTTATTTCTATCTCTCCACCGTTAGGCATCGCCTGACAAGCATTCACAATAAGGTTGATGAATATCTCCTCCAAAGAATGCCGGTCGACGCAAACCATCGTCTTCGCGGGGATATTCACCTGCAACCGGATCTGGTCCAGAGCAAGTTCGCTGGCTACAAGAGGTACGATGCTATCGAGAATTTCACGGACATCGAGGGGCGTCTTGTCAAAGGTCTTGGAACTTTGCCGCTTGGCGTATTCTGAAAAATTCCGGATGATCTCGAGCGCCCGGTCTGCCTGCGCCATAGCCCGCTGAGCGATGTCTTTGATCTTTTCGGGAGCCGTGTCCGGTCGATCCCTCAACGTTTCTGCCAGCCCTCTGATCACGAAGAGCGGATTCCGCACCTCATGGTTGATGCTGGTTGCCATGATCCCCAGCGCCGAGAGCTTGGCTTCCTGGACATAATCCGCCAAAGCATCAACGTCAAAAAGACGGCTTCTTACTATTGCATATGCCAATATTAAAAACCCAACACCGATAAAAAAATGAGCAACCGGTGGAATAGGGATGTCGTACCACAAAAACCAATTCGTTGCTCCTCCGACCCAGGATGGCAGCAAAGACAGCATCACCCATTTAATCTGCCATTTTTGAATTCCACTCGCTTTTTTAAACCCTTGAATCAAAACGCCATAACTATATAAAACAACTATGCAAAACAAAAAAACGTAAAAATGCATTAAAGCGCCTGGAACAGACCAAAATTTAAAATTAAGTTTGGGCACCATGTCTGCGAGCATAAATGGACTAAAACCAAATATCATGAAAACAAGAGGCGTCCCAATCACCACAGGCAACCACCAACACCTTTTTTTGACACCCACCAAGGTCAGCACAAACCACAAGAAGGCAAACGGGATGGGATAGCATGGAATCATGGCTAGCCGCATATACATCAAAGCTTCAGCCTTGCTCGTTTGAGCTTGCCAAAACGAGTAAAAAATACACCACAGCCCTACACAGGCAGAAAAAACCGCAAAACTTTGGTAAAGACCGTTTTGCCTTTGGCGGGATAAAAGATAAAAACCTACTGTGAGAACCACGATTCCATTAAACAAGCTACTGAATCCGTAATAGTTCATGGTCTAGCCTCGCACTTCGTGCTGTTTGCCACTTCCCCTGAGATAAAGGGGACAGTCCCTCTGAAGTACTTAAAGGGACTGTCCCCCTACTGGTAAAAGAACCGTAAAGGTTGTCCCTACACCGATCTCGGAGTGGACGTCGATCCGGCCACGGATCTTTTCGACGAGTTGCTGGGTGATATAAAGCCCGAGACCCGTACCTTCGGCTTTGGTCGTATAAAAGGGACGGAAGACGTCCTTCAGCTTGTCGGCGGGAATCCCGGGGCCGGTGTCCTGGATAGTGATCACAACCGGGACACGTTCCACGAGCCTCGTGCCACGTGAATTTAAAAAAGCCTCATTACCTGTCCCTTGGCCCAACTTAGCATCCGTCATTGCGAGTCGCGAAGACGACGAAGCAATCTCGTTTTTAGATTGCCGCAGTCGTCCGCCAAAATCTTCGGCGGACTCCTTCGCAATGACAGACGAGGCACGTGTCCCGTGGCTCGTGGCTCCCGTTGTTGCTGTTATTACAATCTCCCCAGACAAGCCGCCTTCCTTGTCCTGGCCTCCATTTTCTTTTGATCGAAGGTTGCCAGGGCTAGTCCAATTAACCTTTGAATCATCTGAAGGAGAATTGGGCTTGATCGCCTGGCATGCATTCACGATCAGATTAAACAGGATCTCCTCCAGATAGCGGCGGTCGGCGGAGACATCGGGAAGATTGGGAGGAATATCACGCGAGAGGGCAATGCCGTGCGCGGCAAGCTCGTAACGAACGAGTGGCAGGACATCCTCGATCACTTGCGCGACATTCACCGGCTCGAATTTGATCTCACTGTCGATCCCGGCTTTGGCGAAAAGCGACAACCGCTTGATGATATCCATCGCCCGGTCCGCCTGCTCGACGCTTCGCTTCATGGCGTCATTAGCGCTCTCAAGCGCCTTTTCTTTCGTCGGAAATATCCCCTCTTTCTGCCGATCGAGACAACTTTCCGCGAGACCTTTGATGATAAAGAGTGGGTTCTTCACCTCGTGGTTGATGCTCGCCGCCAGCACCCCTATCGCCGTCAGCTTGTCCCTGTGCGCCGCCTGCGCGAGCTCTTCTACGTCGAAGAGTTTTTGTTTGATCATAAAATACGCCAAAGCAAAGGGGTAAATGGGCATCAAAAATAATCCATACTGGGGAAAGGCTATCCCATAGGCAGGCACTAAGGTGAAGCTACCTCCTAAAAATGACAAGCCAACAAAAATCGCTACCCATTTAATGTTTTGCTGTTCCTGATGACGAGCTGTTTTCATTCCGCGAAGAAGCTCGAAAAAACTTAAGGGCACGACTGTAAAGAAAAGAGAGGAGAAAAAATAATGCAGAGGACCGGCAACTGCGGAATAAAAGCCAGATATCCACTTAACATCGGTCACATATTTTTCTGAAAAGATAAAACAAAAGAGAACTAGTGAAAAAAAATACAAAAATCGGATGAGCGTTTTTCTTTCTTTTTGTTTGCCGATAAAAACTAACGCGAAATCATACCATGTCACCGGAATAAAAATTGCGAAGCCATTCGCCAGGCGACTTGTCAGAAGAGCTGAAGCATGAGAGGTACTTAAATTGAAGTTATTGGCGAAAGGCAAAGAAAACGCAG
The DNA here is from genome assembly GCA_043803685.1 of Candidatus Omnitrophota bacterium. GTDB lineage: Bacteria > Omnitrophota > Omnitrophia > Omnitrophales > Aquincolibacteriaceae > Aquincolibacterium. The sequence goes on along the minus strand of JAZDJU010000103.1, from coordinate 42,446 downwards.
CGCATGTTAAAGAAAAAACGAAATATTTTTGGCCCAACAAATCTTGACGCTTTAGCCAGACTAATAAACCCAGAAAAACAGCACAAAACCCAAAACACAGGATAGAAAAGTTATAAGGATTCACGTCTTAAGGCCTCCTCTCCTTTCCGCCGCGATCACGTCGATGTGGCTTGCCCTGCCCCAAATACGCCCAATCGGTGCCTATATAGTTTTGCCACAAACCAGGCAAAACTATACCACAAACTATATATCGATTAAGACGCGGCCTTGCTCTATTTGCCATGAAATTTCTATAGGTCGAGTTAGAATTTCATGGTATAAAAAATATCTTCGCGACTCACACTACCGGAGAAAATCCCCAATATTTTCGAGGCTGAGGGCAAGCCATTCCACTTTATATTTCACAAAGTCCGGCAGAAGACGCGAAGCCCTGCGTTTCAAGTCCTCGATATTAATCTTCTTGGGGTTCAACTTCACCTCGGCCACGACCATTTCTTTTTTCATATCGTTGATGGCCACGAGGTCGACTTCATTCTGATGACTCCTGTCCCAATAAGAACCGATGCGATTGTAACGGCCTGTTTCGGCAAAAAGAGCCCTGTAGAATCGTTCAAGGATCTTTCCCGAATAGGTCGAATAATTCCAGAGGATCTCGTCTTTGATGTATTTGAAATTCCCGGTTTCGATAGCGGAACGGTTGCGATAAACGAACCGGAACCAGAAATTCAGGAAGTTATCTGTGATCACATATTTTTGCGTCTTCGAATTCTGTTTCGCGTTAACGGGTTTTCGCCTCTCGATGACCGCATAATCCTTCTCCAGCCGGTCCAGATAACCGCCGACATTCGTTTCCAGGATCGATTCGATCTCGGAGCGGCCTGTTTTTCCGGAAGCGATCATTTCGAGAATGGAGAAATAGGTGCCATATTCCTTGCCGAATTCCTCGATCAAGAGATTCTTTCCCTCGTTGATGAACGGCGAGTCCGCGGCGATCATAAGATCCAGGATCTCTTTTACGGAAAATGCTTTGTTTTCGACGAGAAGATCGATGTACTTCGGACTGCCTCCCGTAAAAAGATAATAATCGAAAAGAAGCCGGGTATTTTCGGCCTTGTAATCACACAAGACCTGAGCCAGAACCTTGAGGGGGAACGGCTTAAGCGTCAAGATCCGGTCCGCGCGGTTGAACAGCGGCTCCTTAGCGCCTTCAAAGATCTTGTGCATGAGAGAATAGACCGAGCCAACGCAGATCAGATTCAACCGGCTTTGGGTCTTGTTAAGATCCCATAGTTTCTGGATCTCGGAATAAACCGCAGGATTGATATGGGTAAACTCCTGGAATTCGTCGATGATCACTGTGAAGGATTCATCACGGGCAAGCACGAGCAGTAGATGAAAAAGATCCTTGAAAGAACGTATCCCGTCCGCAATAGCCGCATCCGGGAAGAGGCGTCGGATCTCCCCTGCATATTCCTCGCACAGGAGTGTCTCCGATTTCTTGGATACGAAGAAATACAGATACTTTTTGTTTTTGACAAATTCCAGGGAAAGAAGTGTCTTGCCGACCCGCCTCCTCCCGGTCAAAACCGCCATGTGCGAGCTCTTTGCCGTCTGTCCCAGGAGCTTTTCCAGCTCCGCCAGCTCCTCTTCTCTGTCATAAAATTTCATATAGTAACCTCCGTTATCATAACCAAGGTTATCATAGCATTAGCTTCCCGTCAATACCCCACCCTACGCCAAACCCGCAACTATGAAAAAACGAGCTTGCGGGCCATCTGGTAGACCCGCTCGTCCGCAAGCGCTTTCAGCCTTTTTTTCACCACCCGGTAATAATATTCCCGTTCGGTTTTGGAGAACGGTTTCCGGTCAAGTCGCTTGGCGAGCAACTCCTTCTGCCGGGGCGTAAAGAGCTCGGAAAGGCGCAGTTCGAATTCAAGAGAATCTTTCTGTTCCTGCAGCCCCCCCTCCTGGTCTTGCAATAAAACATAATTCCGAAAACTATTTTTGAGTCGTTCCGCCGAAAATCTCATCCCCGCAGCCAGGACTTCACCGGAGCCAGAAAAATCCTTTTCGAGACCTCCGAGGACTTTTTCTCCGTCAGGACTTTTCTTGAGAAGTTGATAGGCGCGATCTTCAAGTGGCTTGGGCAATCCGAAAAGACGGAACAAAAGAAGGCTCAACCCCATTAAAACAGTCCAGCGCTCTTTGACTTTAGAGAAAAGTTCTTTCCCGGGAGACCATTTTTTGTCCTCCCACTGAAGAGTTCCGTGACCCGAAAGCGCATGGGCAAGAACCACAGGAAATCCCTCGAGTAATCTCATATCCTCCTGATCGAGAAGCGCCTTAAGGACCTCTTCTGGATTCATAGAATCCTGCGGCGCCGACAGGACATAACCGTAGCGAGTCAGCTGATCCAGCAATGCACCTTTGTTGGCTTTCTTCATTATTTTTCCTCTCCAAGCCGCTTAAGCAAGATTTCGAGATTCTTCAAAACCTTAGCCTCGCTAATCTCGTATTGGGCTGTTTCCCGGTAACGCTTTTTAAACTTTTCCAGATCGATCTTTTCCTTCGCAAAAAGCAACAGGCAATCCTGAATGTCGGTTTCTGTGCCCCGGAACATTTTGGAGGTCACAAGATCTTCCGGGTTCAAAATTCCCACGAAGATCTTTTTCCACTCGTTCCATTTCCGGCATCTCCCGCGATCCAGCGGAGACGACAAAAGTTTGGTAGTATAAACGCGCTTGCCGGGATAAAGATCGAAGAGAATCGCTTCCCCCTCCCGCTTCCATCCGTATTGCGTCGCCTGTTGATACCCCGAAAACGCCAAAAAGTCAATATTAGATGCGTTTTTATATACATATTAATGTATTTATTCATACATCTTATTGTATTAAATAATACAATATAGTATGTCGTATTGGGCTTTTTCTACGCCCCCGCTTAGGGTCTTAGAGATCCCGACAAAGAAACCGTGAATGTTGTGCCGACGCCAACCTCGGAATGGACTTCGATCCGGCCACGGATCTTTTCGACGAGTTGCTGGGTAATATAAAGGCCGAGACCTGTGCCTTCGGCTTTGGTCGTGTAAAAAGGACGGAAGACGTCTTTGAGTTTGTCGGCGGGAATCCCGGGGCCGGTGTCCTGGATAGTGATAACAACCGGGACACGTTCCTCGAGCCACGTGCCACGTGAATTTTAAAAAGCCTCATCACATGTCCCTTGGCTCGACCTAGCATCCGTCATTGCGAGTCGCGAAGACGACAAAGCAATCTTGTCTTGAGATTGCCGCAGTCGTCCGCCAAAATCTTCGGCGGACTCCTTCGCAATGACAGACGAGGCACGTGTCCCGTGGCTCGTGGCTCCCGTTGTTGCTGTTATTACAATCTCCCCTGTCTTACCGCCTTCCTTGTCCTGGCCTCCATTTTCTTTTGATCGAAGGTTGCCAGGGCTAGTCCAATTAACTTTTGAATCATCTGAAGGAGAATTGGGCTTGACCGCCTGGCACGCATTCACGATCGGGCAGAATTTTACGACATACCTTGCTACTTCTTGGGGAAGTTAACCACGAAGGTTGCTCCCTTCCCAGGTTCGGAGGCGACGGAGATGGTGGCGCTGTGGCGCTTGAGGATGCCGAAGGTAATGGAGAGACCAAGGCCGGTGCCGGAGCCGACGTCCTTGGTGGTGAAGAAGGGATCGAAGATCTTTTTCTGGTTCTCTTTGGGAATGCCGATGCCGTTGTCCGTCACCACAAGCTCGACAGCCCCGGAGACTTCGCGCGTCTCAACGATGATCCTGCCCTTCGGCGCTTTGGGACCGGAGGGACCGTCTTTTTTTGTAGCTAATATGGCATCGCGGGCGTTCACGAGAAGGTTCGTGAGGACTTGATCGAGCTCCCCCGCGATCCCTTTCACGGGAGGAACAGCCCCGAGCTTCATCTCGACCTCAATACTCTCCTGCTGGAACTGGAACCCGAGAAGCGAGCAAGTCCCCTTCACGATCTCGCGAAGATCGACGTCCTTGTGAGGCGCCTCTTCCGCGGTCTTCCGGGCGTATTTCATGAGCTTCTGCACGATCCCCTGGCAGCGCTTCGCGCCTTCCTCGATCAGGTCCAGCGACTCTTTGGTATCGGAGTCGGCGGTCATCTTGAGGATCTGCGCGTTCGTCAATACCGCCGTAAGCGGATTATTGATCTCGTGCGCCACGCCACCGGCAAGCGTTCCCAAAGTCGCCAGTTTTTCCGCCTGGATCAACTGCTCCTGCGTCCTCACAAGTTCCCGCGTCCGGTCTTCCACGCGCTTCTCCAGCTCCACGTTCCAGCGCTTGAGTTCCTCGCTCATCCCCCGGACCTGGGTGTAAAGCTCGCTGATATTTTCATACTGCATGGAATTCGAGAACGCGATCGTCACCGGGATCTTGAGCTCGGTGAGGAACTGGACTTCCCCGGAACGATAGGGCTTCAAGTTCGCCTTCCGGCCGAGGCTCACCACTCCGATGAGTTTCCCTCCCAGCACCAGCGGCACCGCGACCATTCCCTGCGTCGCACGGAAGAATTCCTCAACCTCGCCCTTGAACGCTTCGACCTCCGGGTGGGTGCTGACAAGGTTCCCCATCACGACCGCGTCCTCTTTCTCAAGCCAGACAAGGAACGGATGGTCTTTGCGAATGGGTTTAAGGTTCCGCAGCCCCTTCGCGATGGCCGGAACGTATTCATCGTTCTTGTCATCCAGCAGGAAGACCGAGAGGCGGCGCACATAGAGCTGGCGGCGACACATGCGGGCAAAACTCTGCAAAAGATCGCGGAGGTTCTTCAGGAGCACAAGCTCCCGCGAGAACTGCGTCATGATCGCGAGCAGGTTCTTCCGCTGACGCTGGAATAAATGATCGAGCCGGGGCTTCAGGGACCGGAAATAAAAATAAAAGGTAATGGCCACCATAACGCTATCGAGCGTGCAACCCCAAGGGGACGACGGCCCCCGAAAGTGCTGGGCCCAGTACACCAGAATTCCGAAAGGAATGACCGCCGCAACCATCGTAGCCAGCCACATCAGTGTCTTATGGATCACGGTCTCGATATCCATCGCCTTGTAGCGGATGATCGCGTACGCCACGACCAGGATCCAGAAGAACACACAGAGGAACCCCATCGGATAGACGGAATAGTAAAGGAGCTTGGGCACATAATCGAACGAGCCCATGAAGGAAACCAGGAAGCCGAGGGTGATCAGCCCGATCTGGGTATGGCGCACGCCCTTCGGCTCTCTGAAAAGCGCGCTGAAGAAGTTATAGAAGGCGCAAAAGAGCACGAGAAAGAAGAATCCGAAGAAATAGTAATTCAGGGGCCCGTAGATGGGATAAAAACCCCAGAAGTAATGATAGACGCCCGGAAAACTGAGCGGAGAAAAAAGGCCCACGATGTAAAAGGCCGCACCGAAGAAAAAACCGGTCCGGATCGCGACTTTTTGTTTGTCAAAAAGCCCAAGCCACGTCGCGGAAAAATAATGGGTGCAGGGCGCGATCAAGGCGACCCCGAGGAACGTCACAGTCCGGTAGAAGGCCAGCGCGAACGCCGGAGTGCTCGCGGCATAAGTTCCGGCAACGCCCAGGAACCAGAAAAGGCCGCAGATCCCGATCAGGAAGAACGAGAAATTGACGCGGGAGCGCCTGTTCTGAAGAAAAATAAAGAGCGCGATCAGGAACATCAGGATCCCGACAGCGAAGACAGGTACGGCATACCAGTTGAATTGAAACGCACGGGTTAATTGAGGCATAAAACCCCGTGGAGACCGAAGACCGAAGACCGGAGACTCGAAGCGTTCTCGTCAATCGTTGAGGAGTTAATAACCGCCGTCATTGCGAAGGAGTCCGCCGAGATTCGTGGCGGACGACTGCGGCAATCTTTCGCTTCAGAAACGAGATTGCTTCCCTTGCGTCTTGCTACCGCAAGACAATCGCAAGGTCGCAATGACAGCCTTTTTTCAGGTGTCCTCGGTCTGTGGTCTCGACTCGGAAAGGAACATCGAGTTCCTGCCGAAGTCGTAACAAACCATTGGGGTTTGGTAGCGGTCTGCAGTCTCATGTCTTGATTTTGATCGCCTTCACTTCTTCGTCGGTCACGAGGCGGCGGCCCCAGAAAAAGGGAGCGAGCTCAAATCCGTTTTTCCGGGCAAGGTCGAGGATCTCCGCCATTTTCTCCTGGGTGATGTTCCCCTTCCCCCACGAATAGTTCACGTACCGTTCCTCGAGCGCCAGGACGATCGCCTCCGAAAAGCAGCCGTAGAGAACTTTCGAGGACGGCAGACCGATATCGAATCCCGCGTTGAATTCCTGCGGCAGAGAACAGATCCCTCCCGAAAAGATCAGGATGTCCTGGCGGTCGCATTCCCGGTAAGAGATGTTCTTGGGGTATCCAATGTCGCAAATAATGGCACCGGGTTTGAAACTCGCGATATCGAGGATCGAACGGGAGACGCTCGCCGCCGCGATCACGATATCCGCGTCACGGACAGCTTCGTTATTGTCATGAATGCCGTGGAACTTCGCCTTTCCGAACATCGCGAGCGATTTCCGCATATGCTCCAGGTTCTCAACGCTCCGGCTTGTGATGACGATGTCGCTCACCTTGTCTACCAAAGCCCGAGCACAAGCGCTGCCGATATCCCCCGCCCCGCCGATCACTGTGACCTTGGACCTCGAAAGATCCAACTCCCGGAGACGCGCGGCTTTCAGAACACCTTCGATGGCTAGTGCCGCGGTCAGGGTATTTCCCGTCGTGACCGGAACGTGGATCAATTTCCTGAACTCCTCCCCGTATGTTTCGCCGGCGATCGAAGTGAAACCTCCGAGTGCCACGATGCCGAGGCCAAGCTTCTCCGCCACTTTACAGGATTCCACAACCTTCATCACGCCCTTCTGCATATCTTTGGCGAGAAGGTCGGGAATAATGTTGCAGGCGATGAACGCGCCGCGGGTCGTTTTGCCGCTTGAGCCGCGAAATTCCTTCACATCGTAGGAAACGTAGGAGGGCACGAGGTCGAACACCTTCGCCAGGAACTCCTCGGACGGGACTTTCATGTCGGGTTTGAACGACTGGAAATATTTGATCAGATGGTTCATGTTGTAGGGATGGCCGATCACCCCAAAGCCGCGGACGTCACTCACGCGCCGGTCGCCGATCTTTTGATAACGGCGTTCGGTCAAGAGGCCGTCAAAGGCCAGGAGCATGGCTTCAAAATTCTTTTTCACGCGGTCCGCCAGGACCCCGCCGATGATCGTTTCAAGGAGCGGGATCCCGAGACACACCCGCGCATCGATCCGGACCTCGGTCCCGCCGCTCGGATGCTCCGTGAGATGCCATTCCCCTTCGAAGACCTCAAGATCCCCTTCCACTGCTTTGAAATGGATGATGAAATGGTGAAAATCGAAGATCTCTTCTTCCTTCCAGGAGATCGGAATGTGACCCATCTCCACCTTCCACGCCGTCACGACCTTGACGCGGGTGTGGCTGAGGACATGGCACTCTTTGACATTGGGCATGAACTTCGGGAATTCCTGAACGCGCGTGAGGAGGCGCAGGACCTGCCATCGCTTGGCGGGCAATACACGGCTCGCGCTTACGGTATAAATGCCATCATGCTTTTCCATCAAACCCCTCCGGGTTAAAACTCTGTAGGATTATCGGCCGAAAACGGCCTCTTTTAACTCCCAACCCCATTTCGCCGGGATATCCCGGTCGCGGCATTTTTCCCAGAGAAAAAACGAGTTTCTCACTCGCTCGTGGATTATAATTCGTGGGGAAATGCCGTTATTCAGTGGGAACAGTACTAGAGGAGCAACTGATGAAAAAGATCGCGATCGTGGACGGCGTCCGGACGCCTTTTGTGAAAGCCTGGAGTGCTTTTGATAACATCCCCGCCCAACAGCTCGGCGCCCTGTGCGTTACCGAACTCCTGAAAAGGACCGGCCTCGACAGCCCCTTAGTCGACGAAGTGGTGATGGGATGCGTCGGACAGCCCGCGGAAGCGGCGAACGTAGCACGTGTGATCAGCCTTCTGGCCGGTCTTCCCCATGACAAACGGGCCTGCACCGTGAGCCGCAACTGCGCTTCGGGATTTGAAGCGATCACGAGCGCGGCAGAGAAGATCCAATGTGGCGTGGACGAGATCGTGGTCGCCGGGGGCACCGAATCCATGTCGAACATGCCGATGCTTTTCAAAAAAGAGACCGCGACACTTTTTCTGAAGCTTTCCAAGTCGAAGACTTTCTGGAAGAAACTCGCGATCCTGGCGCACATGCGACCGGGCCATTTCGCGCCTGTTTCCTCCCTCCTGCTGGGACTGACCGATCCGGTATGCGGTATGAACATGGGGCAAACGGCTGAGACCCTCGCCAAGGACTTCGGCATTACGCGCGAAGAGCAGGACCGGTTCGCCCTCGAGAGCCACCGGCGCGCGACAGCTGCGCGGGAGAAACTGCGCGCGGAGACCCTGGATGTTTTCAGCCCTTCCGGTCACCCCACCCGTGTCCGCGATGATAACGGTGTCCGCGAAGATCAGTCCTTCGAAGCTCTCGCAAAACTCAAGCCGCTCTTCAAAAATGGAACCATCACAGCCGGCAATGCCTCACAGATCACCGACGGCGCTTGCGCGCTCCTTTTGATGTCCGAGGAAAAAGCCAAAGCCCAGGATTACGAAGTCCTCGGGACCTTGGGTGACTACATTTCCGTGGGCCTGGAACCAGCGCGCATGGGGCTCGGTCCCGTATTCGCGATCGAGCAGCTCTTGAGAAGAAATTCCATGACGCTTAAGGATATCGACCTGTTCGAGATCAACGAAGCGTTCGCGGCCCAGGTCCTGGCATGTCTCCGGGCGCTGGCGTGCCCCCAATTCGCCCAAAAACACTTCCCTTCAGGCCGTCCTGTGGGCGAGATCCCGGCGGATCGTTTGAACGTGAACGGCGGCGCGATCGCCCTCGGTCACCCGGTCGGAACCAGCGGCGCGCGACTCATCCTCACCTGCCTGAAGGAAATGAAGCGGCGCGGACTGCGCCGGGGACTTGTTTCAGCTTGCGTGGGAGGCGGCCAAGGCACCGCCCTCATTCTGGAAAGACCGTCTTAACGTCCCGCTCTGCCTGCACTTATTGCTTCATAGCCCTCCTCAAGAGAGCAAACGAACCAAGACAAAAAAAAACAGCCCCGCTTTTTCAAGCGGGGCTGTTTCCTGACAACTGCTACTCAGAACTTCGCGATTATTCCTTCGCGAAGGTGATCTGGTCGAGCAAGATTCCGCCGGTCTTCGGGCTGGAGTTGATATCGTCGAAAACGAACACGAGCTCGTTCAGAGAGTTCCAGTTCTCGATACGACGGAACTTTTCGAACGGGATCGAGATCTTCTGCCACTTGTCCGTGACGCCGCTCACGATATAAGCGGAAGGCTTGTTCGTCATGTCCTTGAGCTCGATCTTGAAACGCTTCGTGTAACCCAGCTTGGCATCACCCTTCACGTAGAAAGTCAGGGTGTTGTAAGCCGTTGCATCCTCGCCATTCAACTTCATCCAGAAACCATTGTAAGCCGGATTCGGAGAATCCACGTCGTAATCAAGACGGCACGAATAGCCGGAAGCATCGCCCCGGCTGTCGTCCGTATCGAAGGACATCTGGGTTCCCTGGGTCTCGTCGTTCGGATCCTTGTCCCAAGCGCCGAAGTCGCCCCCGATGTTATTGGGCTTATCTCCGGTGTCAAAATCCGCGATCACAAGCTCATTCGCTGCGGGAGCCGCGTACGCAACCACTCCAAAAGCACACACCATCAACGCAACGAGCGTCAACGCTAAACTGATGTTAAACTTCTTCATTTTCGTGTTACTCCTTTCGTGAAATGATACTGATTGGCGAGGGTCGAAACGAAGTATACTCTTTTAAAAAGCTAAAGACAAGAGGCTCAAAAAATAAAATTCGCCTCATTAAAATTTTTTCATAAATGGAAACTTCGGAAGGATTTGTTTAAAACACCCAGGAAGATCACGGCCTTAAAAAGGGCAATCCCTTACAGCGCCACAGTTTGCAGCACCCTCCGTCAGATCTTCGAGAGAGAATCGATGACTTCTTTCATTTCCTCAGTCTTGTTTCGAACGTCATCCGTCTGAGGGATTTTCTGAAGATCGCTCATTTTCATTTTGAGTTCGGAGATCTTTTCCTGCTCTGTGCGAAAGCGTTTCAGGATAATATTAATATCATGAGCCATGTCATGAAAGAAGTCCCCCTCGCGAAGCTTGATATCCTGAGGCATCTCCCCGCGATTGACCCGAAGCAAGGTCTGGCGAAAACGAAAAACAGGACCGGCGACCCGGTGGAGAAAAACAACGCCGTAAGCCCCGATGATCACAAGCGTCAGAACCAGCACCAGAGTGACGCGAATAATGATCGAATAACTCACGTCATAGAGGATCTCCGAGGGATTGATCTTCCCAAAAGTGAAGGCCCCCCCGAAAGCCGCATCGCGAATGGTCTGGTGAATGACCCAGGCCACCGCCGCCGAAGCCACCATGAAAAGGGCGATCAGCATGAACGAGAACTCCCGCTGCATCGGCCGGTGGATGAAGAGATTTTTCGCCTGGCGTTTATAGGCGCGATTATGTGTTATGGGCTTGGCCACCACGTTCGCCTTCGTTTCCATAAGATATCTCCTTTGTCCGCCCCTCACAAGGAACGGCAGTGATGTTGTTTGTTAAATTAATAGCTGATAACTCTAGACTGTTCGATTCGCAGGCATGGTACGCATCTTGCTCGATACGCCCCAAAAAAAGACTTTCATCATCTCCCGAATGTCGTCGGTGATCACGACAAGAGCCGGAAGGACAAAAAGGATCAAGATCGTGGAGCTGACCAATCCCCCGATGATCGTCACCGCCAAGGGGGACCAAAGATCGCTCGCCTGTCCAAAGCTCATCGCCATCGGCACAAAACCCAGGATGGCGGCAATAGCAGTCATCAGGATCGGACGCAACCGGTCCACCCCTGCCTGGATAAAACGCTCCATTTTGCTTTGATCCTCGGGAAGATGGAGGGCGTGATCCACCAAAAGGATCGCCGCGTTCACCGAATATCCCGCAAGCATGATCATCCCGATAAAGACCTGGGTACTGAGCGGCTTATGCGTGATCGCCAACGCGATCCAGATTCCGATAAAATTAAGCAATATCTTGATCATGATCAGGAACGGATAAAGGTAATTTTCAAAAAGACAGGCCATGACCATATAGACCAGAAAGACCGTGATCAGGAGAGCGACCGCCAACTGGGATTTGCTTTCCATGAGCTCTTCGTATCCGCCGCCGAACCGCCAGTAATAATCGTCCGGAAGCTTCACGTCCTTCAGGACCTTTTTGACATCCACCGCTATCTTTTCTATCGGCCGTTTCACGTCCCCCTTGACGAACACATAACGGTGTTTGTCCTTGCGATCAATGGTTTGCGGACCGGTCGAAGGATGAAAATTCGCGATCTCGCTTAGCGGGATCTGCCGGGACTCTTGGGTCTGGATATAAACCTGCCCCAGGTCATCGAGCTTTTGCCGGTAAATGGCCTGAAGACGCGTGATGGTCTCGATCTCTTCCCCTTTGGAGAGCTCATGGAATTTTGTGGGCCTCATTCCCCGGACCTGGGCATGCATGCTGTCGGCGACCGTTTTGACGCTCAGCCCGTACATGGCGGATTTTCCCTTATCCACGACGAGTGAGTACTCCGGACGTTTACGAAGGTCCGTCATGACAAGATTGGTCAAACCATCCACCTTGGACATCCGGTTCGCGAATTCCTTGGCAAGTTTTTCAAGCTCGTCCCCATCCTGGCCATAAAGATTCACCACGAGTTTTTTCTGCTCGGAAGAGCCGGCCCCTTCGTCGACGATCAGGCTGTAATCGCTGTGGATCTCCTTGACCGCGGCGTTCCCTTGCTCGTCGATGATCTTCATGATCTCATCCTTGGAGTACTGGCGCTTGCGGGCGGGTTTCAACCGGACAAAGAGCCGGAGGTCGTCTTTGGAGACCGTCGTCGAAAAAAGAGTGATGTCCGGGATCTTCGAGAGGATCTCTTCCAGTTTTTTCATGGCCTCATCGTTCGATTCCAGGCGCGCGCCCGCCAACGGAAAGGTGATGACCGCAAATTCGTTCTCTTCAAAAGAAGACGGCCAGTCGATCGGCGTACGCACCAGCATGAAGATCGCAAAGAAACATACTCCAAAAACAGCTGGCACCACCTTCCACCGCCAGGTAATGCACCAGCGAATAGCGTTCACATATTTGCTGCGCGCCTTTTCCATAAAGGCACTCGCGGTATTCTTGCCATGAGCGTTTAGCGCCGCAGTCCCGAACCGGTGGATCAGCATCGGGATCAGCATGAGGGCCGAAAAAAAGGATGCGATAAGAGAGATGCTGATCGTGAAAGCGAAGCCGCCGTACGTCAGCTGAACCGTCTTGTCGATAAAAACGATCGGCATGAACACCACGAGCATCGTCAAAAGGGACGTCAAGAGCGGAAGCCAGACCTCTTCGCTCCCTTCCCGGATGGCCTGCATGTCGTCGAAACCTTTCTCCTTTTTGGAGAAGATATTCTCCATGATCACGACCGCCGTGTCGACCAGGATACCGATCGCAAGCGACAACCCGCTCAAGGTCATGACATTGATGCTGATGCCAAAGGCCGCCATGAAAACAAAGGTCACGATCAGGGAGCACGGGATCACGACCAAAATGATGGCCGCCAGGATCCAGTTGCGGATAAAAATATAAATAACGCCCATCGTCAGGACCAGTCCCAGGTAAAGGGCTCCCTTCACGTCGTCGATCGCGCGCGCGATGGTCTCCGCCCGGTCATTCACGAGCACGATCTTGACGTGCTCCTTATTCTCCACCTCGAACATGTCCAGAACCCTATTGAGATCCTTCGCGACATCCAGGGTATTGGCCATGCTCGATTTTTTGACATAAACCGTGACGTTCTGCTCCAGATTGAGGCGCGCCTGGTCCGTGGCCTCAAGATAGGAGTCCTTGATGGTTCCGATCTCCTTCAGCGGAATAATGGACCCTTGGCGGGTCGCCTTGACGCCAATATCCCCGACCTCGTCCACCGTAAGGAAAGAGCCCATGCTCCGGACCGCGTATTCGAATTTCCCGGTCTCGACGTTCCCGGCAAGAAGGTTGATGTTGCTCTGCCCGAGCACGTCCATCACTCGCTCGATCGAGATGTTGTAGGCCACCATCTTGTCGCGATCCAGTTCCACCAGGATCTTGCGCTCCCTCCCTCCGTAAACTTCCACGCTCGCGACCCCGTCGACACGGCTGATGACAGGCTTGAGCTTGATATCCACCATCTCACGGATCTCTTCCGGCGCCATGCTCTCGGAAGTCACCGCGAACACCATGATGGCCGCCTGCGCGTCGTCGTAATTGGCGATCACGGGTTTTTCAATCTCCTTGGGAAGGATCGGCTTCACGCGCGCGAATTTTTCACGGACCTCGAGCGCGGCAAACTTCATGTCGGTCCCGGCATCGAACTCCATCGTGACGCGGGACTCCGCCTCGCGCGAACTGGAATAGAGGCTCTTCATGTGGCTCACGGTCCCAATGGCTTCTTCGATGGGCTTGGTGATCATCTTTTCGACATCTTGGGAAGGCAATCCGCCGCGGGCGCGCACCACGATCGAGATGATCCCTTGGCTTTGTCCTTGGTAGAGTTCGACCTTCAGACGCATGAGGGAGATAATGCCGATCACCATGACCCCGGCAAAAAGGATGGCGGTAAAAACAGGACGTTTCAGCGAAAAACTAGGGAGTCCCATGATCAGACCAAGGGGGGAGTTGGGGGACCTTCTTCGACGATCTCTTCTTCATAACCGAGGTATTTCTCCATGGCCCGGTTCACGATGATATAAAAACACGGAAGCACGATCAGAGTCAGCACCGTGGAAGAGAAAAGACCGCCCATGGCCGTCACGGCAAGAGGCGCCAAGAGCCCGCCGCCTTCCCCCAGCCCGAGAGCGATCGGAAGCATGCCCATGATGGTGGTGGTGGACGACATCAGCACGGGCCGCGTTCTTGTGCGCACAGATTCCCACACGGCGGCCACCATTTCCTTGCCTTCCGAACGGAGCTGATTGATGTACTCCATCAGCACGATCCCGTTCCCCACGACCACGCCTCCCAGAAGCACCAGACCCAAAAGCGAGATCACGTTGAAAGAATTTCCGGTCACCTTCAAGGCGATGAGCGCGCCCCCGAAAGAAAGCGGCACCGTCACCATGATGATCAAAGGCTGCAGGAACGACTCGAACTGGGCGGCCATGATCATATAGACGAGCATAATGGCAAGCGCGAACGCGAAAATGACGCCTCCGAAATTCTCTTTGATCTCCTTGGCCTTACCGGAAAGCCGGACCTGGAAATCCTGAGGAATATCGTCGGGAACCTTCAGGCTCGAAAGGAACTTCTGAACATCGGAGAGCACATCCTTGTCCTGGCGGGACTTGCTGATCTCGGCCGAAATGGTCACGGTGCGTTCCTGGTCCATGCGCCGTATCTCGCTCGGCCCTTCCCCGCGATCGACCTGGGCGATCTCTTTCAAAGGGACGTGAATGTCCAGCACCTTGGAATAGAGGAGGAGCGTCCCGAGGTTGCTGATATTTTCTTTGTCTTTATCGCTTAACCGGACCCGCACGTCGATCTCCCGGCCGGCCTCGCGATACTGGGTTGCCACCACGCCTTCAATGGCCGCCTTCGCCGTGAGCGAAATGTCCATCGCGGAAACCCCATAAAGCGCCGCCCGTTTTTTATTGATCTGCAGTTTTGTTTCGGGCGTTTTCTCCCCAATGTCATCCTGAATATTGATGATCCCGGGGATCGCGCCCAGACGCTCCTTGAGCCGCATCACAAGAGCTTCCATGGCCTTAAAATCATAGCCCTTCGCTTCGATCAAGATCGGCTTGATACTCCCGGCGCCCACGGAGAATTCGCTCTCCTGGAGCACGAACTCGACCTTCGCATCATCCTTCTCGAAATTGATCGCCGCGATCTTCTCTTTAAGAGAAGCGACGATCTTCGCCGAAGGCTTTTTCCTTTCCTTGTCGAGCGTCACCAGAATGAGCGCCTGAGAAGGCCGGAGGGTCTCGATCTTGATCTCGCCGCGGCTTGTTTTTTCACTTCCGATCGCAACGGAAATATCCTGAACGGCATCTTCCGAACGCAACACTTCCTCCAAGCGCTTGCAAACGTCATCCGTGACATTGAGCCGCGTCCCGAGCGGCATGTCGACCTTCACGTAGAACTGCCCCTGGTCCACCTTGGGCAGGACCTCACGATCGATCGTCGGCACGATCAGAAAGGTCGAGGAAAGCACTAGGAACGCCGTAAGCAGGATCCCGATCATAAAACGATTCTGTTCCCCACTCGTGGGCATCGCCATGATCTTTTTGTCCAGATCACCCGTAAGGCTGATGGGCTTGTATTCCTGCTGATTGACCGTCACGTAAGTGGAAAGGAGCGCGATCAGGGTCAGCGGAACAAAGGTCGAAATGATCTGGGAAAAAATGATCGCCCAGGCAAGATCCTTGAAGATCTGTCCCGCAACGCCCGGCACAAATACGATCAGCGGGAAAAAAACGGCGATCGTGGTCAGGTTGGAAGACACCACGGGCCACACGACCTCGGTAGCGCCGTCGATCGCTCCACGCTCCGCGTCGGCGCCCTCCTGGCGTTTGCGGAACACGTTCTCCAACACCACGATACTGGTATCCGTGATCATGCCGATGGCGATCGCGAGCCCTCCGAGGGACATGATGTTCACCGTGACATGCGCCATGCCCATCAGGAAGAACACGCCCAGAATGGTCAGGGGGAGCGACACGACCACCAGGACGGACATGGCGATCGCGCGAAGGTAGATGTAAAGCGTGATCAGGGCCAAAATGCCGCCCTGCATAGCTTCATGAGCCAGGTTCTCGATCGTGTTGCGGATAAAAATGGAGTGGTCATAAATGATCTTGACCTGAAGCCCGCGTGAATTCAGGTCTTCTTCGAGGAACTTCAGCTCCTTGCGAAGTTGGTTCACGACCTGGATCGTGTTCGCGTTCGATTGCTTCTGGATCGCCACGGAAATATTCTGCGCCCCGTTATAGCGGGAAATACTGGTCTTGTCCGCGAGTCCGTCCACCACAGACCCGATATCCTTGACGGTCACCAGACGCTTCTCAAGCATCTGCTTTTCAACTTCTCCCCGTGATCTTTCGATCGTCTGGCGAGGGCCTTCGCTCGTATCGCGTTCGACAAAACTCACATCTTCGCGCCGGAGCTTTTCCACGTTGTCTACCCCGACCACCGCGAATCCGATCTCGGCAGGCGAGCGGAAATCCCCGACTGTCCGGATCAAATATTCATAAAGACCTTTCTTGATGCTCCCGGCCGGATAGGACACATTGGCTTCATCGAGCGAATTGACAACCTCCAGAAGCGAAAGATGGTTTGCCTGAAGACGCGGCTGGTCGATCTCCACCAGGATCTCACGGTTCACGCCTCCCGAAAGGCTAACCGAAGCAACCCCCTCCACTTTTTCAAGACGGTCTTTGACCATTTTTTCGGTCAGAAGTTTCATACGCACGGGAGCAAGGTCCGGAGCGGTGACAGAAAGCAGAAGGATCGGACGGGCGAGCGGATCGAATTTCAGAACCACCGGATCCTCGGCCTCTTTGGGAAGCCGTTCCTTGATGAGATCGACCTTTTCGCGGATGGCCAGGGCCGCGAAATCAATATCCTGCCCCCAATTGAAGGAAGCCATGATGGTGCTGCGGCCCTCACGCGAAACGGATTCAATGCGCTTGAGTCCCGCCACCGACCCGATCGCTTCTTCGACGACGCGCGTGATGAGTGTTTCGATCTCCTCGGGTGCCGCATTCGAATAATCAGTGACGATCGTGACCTGCGGGAACGTGATCGGCGGAAAAAGGTCCTGAGGAAGACGCTTGAACGCAAGAACGCCCAGGAGGATCAGCCCGAGCGTGAACATGTAGATCGTGACTTTTTTCTTGATGGCGAATTCGGGGAGACTCATCGGGAAGGCATCATTCTGCGGAGACTTTCGTTCATCCGCATAGAGCTAAAGCTCGGCTTCTTGGGTTTCGATCAAACGGATCTTCTTTCCATCCTCCAGTCTCTCGAACCCGGTCATGACTACGATCTCTCCTTCCGTAAGGCCCGCGTCGATCTGCGAATAGTCGGTGCGGGTATACCCCACGGTCACCGGACGCTTCTCGGCAACACCTTCCTCGATCTTCGAAGTTTCTTTCTCGGACACCGTCTTGCCGGCACCTTTTTCGGCCTTCGCAGTCTTTTCCGGCACCTTGGCCCCGGAGCTCAAAGCTGCCATGGCACCCAGACCTCCCCCCATGGCCGCATCCGCGACTTTGGGCTGGATGACTTTGGAAGGAGATCCTTCGGGCAACTTGATAATGAAAACGAATTTTTCGCCCTCTCCCCCCTGGATCGCATCCGTCGGCACTACCAGGGCATCTTTCTTGCTGTAAAGCATGATGCGAACGCGAGCAAACATCCCCGGCATCAAAAGTCCTTCCGGATTTTCAATGCGAACCTTCGCCGTGGAAGTGCGGCTTGTCCCCGAGATCTGGGGCGCAATGTTTTCGATCACTCCTTCAAAGGTCTTGTCCGGATAGGCGTCCACAAAAACCTTGGCCTTCTGCCCCAGCGTGATCTTCTGGACATCGCGCTCGACGATCCCGAACTCGGCGTAAACAAACTCTGTGTTGATGTGGGTCCCGATCAACGTGCTCTGGCTGACATTCTCTCCTTCCTCAACATTCAGATCCCCCAACATCCCGGAGGACGGCGCGTAAAGATTGGACTTTTCGAGCATGGCCTCATTGGCTTTCATTTCAAGGCGCTGGGCCTCGGCCTCGTATTTCGCGGCATCCATCTCCAATTTCTTTTTCTCCACCGTCGACGGCGGGATCGCTCCCATCTTCAAAAGCTTTTCGTTCTCGCCGACTTCGTTCTCCGTAACTTTGGCCTGGGACTCCGCCTTGTTGAAGGCCGCCTGGGCCCGCTTCAGCCTCAGAAGAATGTCATCCTGTTTGAGAGAGACGAGAAGAGCGCCTTCTTCATAACGCTCCCCCTCCTTATAATTGATCGAACTGATCACACCGGGGATCTCAAAACTGAGCTTCAGCTCCATGGACCCCTTGATGGTTCCGAGAACGTTCATGGAATCCTCATAGTTGAACCGGCCCACCTTAAACCCTTTGACCGCCACCGGCGCGTCTTTGGCGGCTTGTTGCTGCTGTTTCATCGTTTCGCTCAAAGACATTTTTTCCGGCTTAGCCTTCCCCGAAAACATCTTCACCGCCAACAAAAGGACCCCTACGACGATCACGATGACGACCCACCGTGCTTTGGGATGGGAAAACCAAAGATCTTTTATTTTCTCGGGAACCCGGAATGGCAGCTTCACCGGCGCCTTGAACGGACTCGGGACGCGTCCTTCTGGAGCGGGGGCCTTGATCTGGAATGACGGCTTCTGATTTTCGGGATTCTCTTCGTTTCTTATATTCATTTTAAACTCCAATTAAAGTCCTGCTATGAAGAAACTTTTGTCGCTCCAAGAGCAACTCTCGTCGCGGTCACGTCTGAATATATCGGCACCGGAACGGTATCCTACTTCTTTTGAGGATTATCCATGCTGAAGAAATTCTGGATCCCCACGGCATGATTCAGCGCCGCTTTCGCCGAAAAATAATCTTTGAGAGCTTTGTGGAGCTCCGCTCTTTCACGCACGAGATCGGACTCCGCCTGAAGATATTCGGAAAGCTCGACTTCTTTTTTGCTCAACCGGTGTTCCGCGTATTCGCGCAAACGCTTGCGATACTCCAAACGTTTGACCGTCGAATTCACCTGGATCACGGATTTCTGATAATCATAATAGGCCTGCTTGACATCCTGCAGCACCTGCTTTTCGGCCTTCTCTAATTCCACGACCTGGTTCAGCTTATCCACCTCGGCCTGTTTTACGTTCACAAAAGCGTCCAGCCCGTCCAAAACGCCAAAGCTCATGCCGTTCTTCCGGAGCATGGACCCGGAAGCCTGATCGAATTGCGTAATGGACGGCGCTTTTTGATCCCGGCTAAAAGTATAATTCACTTTGTTCCCGCCGACATTCCAATTCATTTCAAGCATGAGCTGCCATTCCTTTTTCAGGATGGGTTCATTCTTTCCGTTGTAATTGCCGCCGTAGGCAACTCCCGGATTCAGATACGCTTCGCCCAACGCCCCGAACTGATAGGTCAAGTTGGCCTTCGGCAGGAACTCGCCCCAACGGATCCTTTCCCCAAGTCGCATCACCTGGAGTTTGGCCGCCTCCACTTGAAGTTCCGCCCGATGTTCGTACGAAAGATCGATCAACTTTGAAAGTTCCGGCGCCTTTTGCTCGCCCTTAAAAACGGCAGGAAGCGTCTTCGTCCCCGCCGCGCTCCCCGCGGGGATCGCCTGTCCCTGAACCACATCCTCCAGATCGTAGATCTTGGCAAGCGCGATCTGGTCGTTGACGGAAAGGTCCAGATATTTTTGAAGATCCAGCTTTGCGATCTCAAGCTCCTGATTCGCGGATTCAAGGTCAAAGAGCATCTGGCTGTAAAGGGATTCCACATTTAAACGTTCGATCTCGGAAATAAGTTTTTGATTAAACTTTTCCTCGGACATTTCCGCAAAACGCTTCATTTTATCGACTCCCGCACGATGCTCCTCGGCAGTCTGCAAGGCCCGCTGGTATTCAAAATAAGCCCGCGAAAGATCGAACACGAGATCCGCCGTCGTCTTATCGTATTGTTTTTTGGCAGCCTCTAGATTGGATTTTTCCTGCAGGAACGTATTCCAAAGAACCCCGCCGTTAAAGATCGGTTGACGGAGCGTGACG
Source organism: Candidatus Omnitrophota bacterium (assembly GCA_043803685.1). Classification (GTDB taxonomy): domain Bacteria; phylum Omnitrophota; class Omnitrophia; order Omnitrophales; family Aquincolibacteriaceae; genus Aquincolibacterium. The sequence continues at coordinate 22,483 of JAZDJU010000103.1, read as the reverse complement.
TGCCAATCATCTCCCGCGAAGGGATTTCCGTTCAGCACACCCTCACGATCATTAAAATTGAACGTTGCTTCCGGAAAAAGTTTCCTCAAGGCGAGAAGCGAGCGGCGGTTATAGAGCGCGATATTTTCATGCGCGGCTTTGGCCTGGGTATGAACGGATTGCGCACGAACGATAAGGTCCTGAAGACCTTTGGTTCCACCTTCCAGAAACTCCTCTTTTTGCTGAATATGAAACGGCGTAATACTGGTCTGAATATAAACTTTGTCTAAATAAGGCATCTCTTTCGCGCGCGCAGCCCGAAGCACTTCCACCTGCTGTGCAACGGCTTCCTCCAACGCTTCGGCGCGAGCCTTGTCATCGCTCTTTTGGCGCTTGTCCTTTTTTTTCTGTTCTTTCCCGGCTGCGATCTCGATCTTCGCGCTCGGAGCATCTTTACGCGCGGCAACAGGTTCTTCCACTTGAACGGACACTGGAGCCGGCTTGATCGAAGTCACTATGGGAGCAACCGGTTGGACATTAGGTCTTGAAACCTGGGAATGCTGATCACGTCCCGTAACTGAGGATACCACGCGCTTCCACCACGATGCCTTTTGAGTCCCAGGGCTCGAAACAGCTCTGTCCTCAGAGACTGTTGAAATACCGACCGAGGGAACTGAACTTTCCGCGGCTTGTCCCCAAGAAAGAGGCACACCCATAGCCAGGGCGAGAAGAAACACTGAAAGAGAAAAAGTTGTTTTTTTCATAACCATTGTAGTGGCGGCATTTTACCACGGTTAAGTGAAAAATCCACCGTCCTTGTTCAATAAATAATTACTGCCTAACGACTGGCAAGAACACCCCGACGGCATCCCTGCTTCCATTAGGATGACCCCGGACCGTTTCGCATGCCCAACGAAACTGGGACAGCTCTTCATTTATCGGCAAAGAAGTTCTTTTGTTAACCTGACACTTGAGCGCCGTAAGAGATCGTTCTGTTCCTCGGATGTTTTCCCCTAAAAAGACAAAAACGTTTCTTCAGAGCTCTCCTTGTGCTCAGGGGAAATGAAGGCTTTGCCTTTCAAATTTCTCAGTGCGCTTTCAGACACGAGGGCGCCGTCACCAAAAGCAATGTGGAATTTCGCTGAAGGGCATTCCCCAAACAAAACTTCATTCCACCGTAAAGATACAGATTCTCGCCCTCCTTGAGGACTACCTTGCGACCTTCGACCTGACCCCCGACCTGTCCGATCAGCGTCATGATAAAAAAAGTACCGCAAACGTCTCCCCCAAAAAGCGTTTCATCGAATTGCTTTTGCCCTTCCAGGATCATCTTCCCGCAAAAAAGTCCCTCCATGAGCGGGGTAAAAGAGATCAGCTGGATCCCCCGGGACGAAAGATCGACCTTACAGAACCCCTTGGAAGAGCCCAAAAATAAATGATCCCGTTGCTCGATCTCGGCCTTCCGGAAAAGGTCGCTTACGCTCATGCCAAAACCCTTCGCGAGCGCTTCCAGAGTGATCATCGAGGGATTCCGGATCCGTCCTTTTTCAAGCGCCGTAAGCGTCTTGGGATCGATCCCTTTCCCGCGACGACAAAGCTCGACTCCGCTCAAACCCCTTTCTTGACGCAAACCCCGGACGAGAGATCCTATCTCAAGCGGCGGTGCGGATATTTTTCTTTTTTCAGACCTTGCTCGGCGCGGCATCGGCATTTCGGATCTCCTTTTCTTCAGCCAAGATAACTCTTCCAAGGACAAAGCGCTGATGTTTTTCTTCGTTACGTAAAAACCAGACCAGTTTTCCTTCTCCCCCCTTACGATCGATCTCGTGAATAGCGGGACTCAGCCGCACCTCCCTGCCAGGCTCCGGGGTTATTCCCAAGAAATCCCAACGAATCGCCCCTTCGATAATGTAGCCTTTTTCGTCGGTATAACTTTCCGCGAAAACCTTTTTCATCTCCCGGGGATCCTCGCCTCCCTGGAACCAGGACCAAACCGCAAGCTCACGGTTCTCACGCCCGGGTCTAAAACCAAGCTGGAAATCCACGGGATCATTCCAAAAAAGCCCGTCCCCTGCAGGATCCACATAGAGCTCGAATAGATCGTCGCGCCAGATCTGTTTCCCGGTCCTTTTCACGATCACATCCGGATCATTCACCTTCACGACAAAATAGAGGTTCTCATGATCCCACGCGAAGCGAACTGTGGTCTTAAACCCTGCGGTACCGCTGAGATCCCCGGAATCCTTGTTCACCTCCGGAGTCATCACGATCGCTCCTCCGGGAGGCCAGTCCTTAAGAAACCCATCCACCCGCATACCGGACGGAACATAAGACGCCCGGTACACCGGCGGGTTCGGCCATGGAAGCGGGAGGGACCCTTTCCGGAACCCCATTTTTTCGAGAGCTGTACGGATCGGCGCGCTCTGAGACATGTACTTCCATATCAATCCGGTCCTGTAATTTTCGATCATGAGAAGAAGCGGTCCCTGATCGATCGCCAGAACCTTGTCACTGAACCAGGCTTTGCCTACGTTCATGGCATCGGAGAAACCGTAAGGGCCCCACATGGTATCGCTGTAATAGGTCCGGATATTCTCCAGACAAGCGATGGATTCCTTGGGGGTGAACACGATCGAACTGCCACAAGCGGTGGGCGCGATTGTGCCGTCATGAAAAACGCTCCAGCCCGGAGGGGCGCCGTAAGCGCGATAACCCGAAGGACCCTCGGATGCCGAGAGCCCCCAGAGGTCGGTGCCGTAGCCCGCGAACTTTGAGGCCTGATCGATGCAAAAAGCCCGGTTCGCGCGCGAAGCATTCACAGAATTCTCAAAATAGTCCGCGAAGCCGTCGTTCTGCCCCCGAAGATCCAGCCAGATGTGCGGGTACTGATGCGTAAAAAGCGGCGGCATCTGGATCAATCGATGATCCCGGTAACTCCCGACCGGCCGCAGAATCCCACGCCAAGTTTCTGCCGGAACAGGATGAGCCGGTGAACCGATCGCCAAGGCATAAAGCAGGAGAGACTCGTCAAAGTGATCCCACCGAGCTTTATTAAAACCCGTTTCGGGGCTCCAGGAGAGCGCAAAGCTCTTCCCCTTGTTGAGCATCCAAGGGAAATCCACCCGGTCATAGATCTTCTGGACAAGGTCCCGGATCTTCGGATCATCGTAATACTCGGCGGCAAAAAGAGCGCCGGCCAAAAAGAGCGCCGTATCGATCGGCGAAAGCTCGGATTGATTCACTCGTTCGCCGGTCTCGAAATTCAAAAAATGATAGAAAAATCCTTTGTGCTGGGGGGCATGATCGAGAAAATATTCCAGGGTCCTCGTCGTAAGCGCGCGCGCTGAATCGCGCCCCATCCAGCCGCGTTCCACCGCCACCGGATAGCCCGTCAGCGCGAACCCGACCCCTGCAATGGTTGCCGGCGCGTTACTCGTGGCTCCAGGCTGATTGGGGGCGCTGTCACGCACAAGCCCGGTGTACGGATGGTATTGCTCCGCGAAGTAACGAAACGCGCTTTGCTGGACCTCTTCCAGGAACACATCAGAGTCGCCGCCAGATTCTTGCGCGAAAGCAGGAGAGAAAACAGGAAAAAGCAGAACGCCCCAGAGCAGGAACAACCGCCAGAAACGACGAGACATCATTCTTTTCATCTCATCTAGATCTTCGGATCCTGAATCCCGGTGACCGGCGAAAAATACGCGAGTTTCTTTACCAAAAGCAACATCGCTGAAAGCGAACTGCCCTTGAAGCCTTTTTCGATCACGGCAGGACTCCCGTACCGGCGCATCTCCGCAAGTTCTTCGCCGGAAACCGAATCAAAAAAAACGATCACCGGGACCTCCAGGTTTGAGGCTTTGAGTTTCGCGTAAAACTCCCGACCATCCATCACAGGCATCTTGATATCCAGGATGATCACGTCTGGACGTTCGCGTTTGACCGCCTCGAGCGCTTCCTTTCCGTTCATGGCGCATGAAACGGAGAAAGCGGGGGCTTTTCGCCCTTCAAAATAGTCCCGCACCATGACGCCGATCTCTTCCTCATCATCGACAACAAGGATCTTCAAAATCTCCGGTAGCGGTAGCGCTTCGATGAAGCGACGGTCGAGATCCGTGGAATTCGGTGGCGCCGGGAAAACAGCATCCGGAGAAAAATCCTTAGAGATCGGCGAAACCTCACCTGTGAGAAAAAAACGGAACGCGGGATCAGTGTTTTTACGAACATTGATCTTTTGGAGAAAGGACTTATTTAAAAAGGAAGCCTCGGAAAAAAGAACATTCGGGAGAGATCGATCAAAAAGACTCGCGGCTTGAGAAGCATCCCCAGTAGACGCAAGGACCACCGGAGTATCGCATAAATAATCCTTCAGGAAGGCCACCCATCGAGCTCCGCCTTTTTCAAGGACCAAGACAGAGCGTGGAGACATCACTCACTCGTTCTCTTTAAAGATATCCAAAAAAGACATCAATTATTAGGCTTGAAAGGATGCGTTCCGCCCCACGTCCCCGTATCGATCCCTAAGGTGATCGTGGTACCGCTATACGTAGTGCCGCCTCCGGCCCGTGTAGCGGTGACAAGGGAGGATGCCGTGGTAACAGAATAAGTGAACTTCGTCGAGGGAGAGATATCCACATCCAACGCAGACGTGGTAGCAGTATACGCCGCACTATTTTCAAGGCTGTAAGCCACCTCACCCTGTCGAAGGGCAGAAAGCATGGCCGCCGCTTCCGCCACATAACCGCGCTCGCCCTGTCCCATGTACCGTGGGATCACAAGCGCTGCGAGAACCCCGATAATGGCTACGACCATCAGAACCTCGATGAGCGTGAATCCCTTTTTATCTCTCGCCATAACATCCTCTTTTGAACGTAAAAGACTTTTAAAAAAGAGGGCAACCTGATCCTTCGATCAGGCTGCCCCCTCTTTCGGGAGGGTTCCCACCCCACAGAAGGGGTTCGTTCAACCACCTTCGAGCTGAATCAGAAACAACGCACTTCAAAGAACAAAAAAACCCTACGGACGAAAAAGCATTTCTTCCGTCCGAGTGATCATTAAGCTACCGTGCAACCACCGTTCGCTAACGTGGTGTAATTACCAGTACAACCCCACGCATTAGACGTAGCATTGAACGACGCCGTACTCAAAACCGTGACGGTTCGTGTGGCCGTACATGACGGTGAAGAACATGCGTACGTAAATTTACTCGCGCTCGGCGCGACCATCCCGAGAGCTGTCCAAGCGGTTGCATTAAACGGGGCAGCATTAGTAACAAAGGCTCCACCACCGTCCATAATTGCTTGCTGTGCGCGGATCATCGACCCAAGCATCTGATCTGCTTCAGCCACAATGGCCTTTTCCGGAGCTGACACAAATCGCGGAATGACCAAGGCTGCCAACACGCCGATGATCACGACCACGATCAAGACCTCTATAAGCGTAAAACCCCTGTCCCATCGTAATGCTTTCATACTGCCCCCCCCCTTTTTGTTAGTTAAACGATCCCTCTTCATTGCTAGTTCACAAAAAAATCCGTCCACTTCAAATCCATTAAGCTACCGTGCAGCCACCGTTCGCTAACGTGGTGTAATTACCAGTACAACCCCACGCATTAGTCGTAGCATTGAACGACGCCACGCTCAAAACCGTGACGGTTCGTGTGGCCGTACATGACGGTGAAGAACATGCGTACGTGAATTTACTCGTGGTCGGCGCGACCATCCCGAGAGCTGTCCAAGCGGTTGCATTAAGCGGGGCAGCATTAGTAATAAATCCTGCACCAGTGTCAATGCGGGCATTTTGCGCTCGAATCATCGAACCCAACATTTGACTCGCCTCAGCAACGATGGCCTTTTCCGGAGCTGATACAAATCGTGGAATGACTAAAGCGGCCAACACGCCGATGATCACAACCACGATCAAGACCTCTATAAGCGTAAAACCTTTTCGCTCCTTTCCCTTCACCGCCTGCTCCCACAATTTCATATTTCCTCCTTAACTGTTCAATCATTGAATAATTCTTTTTCAAAAAACTCCAAAAACAAGATCCGCTAAATCAATAATGAAAACTCAGGTTTCAACCAAGCACCCGAAAATTCCAAAGTCTCACCCAGGAAAGGGAGGTAACCTTGATGCGACCTCGGCGTACTCTCGTGGCCATAAGAAAGATTCACATGAATTAAATCTCCACATTGATGGGTATCATGCAGAGGAAGGATCTGGGTCGTGCGAACTGAGCCTCTTACGCGCTCAATTTTTTGCCGACAACACGATACTGAACGAGTACAAACAAAAATAGCCAGAACCAAAACACAACCAAATATGATCAAACCTTGACGATTTTTAATAATCTAGCCCTCTTTGTGTTTTTCGGTCATCTTATAGTAAAACTTTAACCGTAATATCAACTCCTGTCAAGTTAACGGCCTCTTTAGAGCTTTGATATAAGACTCGAAAGCCGCTAATGACCCGAAACCCTTCTAGCTTTAGCCAGAACCTTCTTTCAAGTCCCTGCATGCATGGACAACTCAACAATAGGCAGAAACATGGAAACAACGATCACCCCAATGACCCCCCCCATGAAAACCAAAAGAAGAGGCTCCAGAAGAGTCGTCAAGCGAGCCAGAAAAGCATCCACCTGTTCTTCATAGAAATTGGACAAAAGGTCCAAAAAACGGTCCAACTGCCCGCTCTCTTCTCCGACCGAGATAAGCTGTGTCATGAAAACCGGAAATATTTTCCTGGCTTCCAACTGAACGCCCAGACCTTGACCGCTCCGGACCTGAGTGACCACGCGCTTGATGCCCTCTTCAAGATAAACATTATTCAAAAGTCGCCCTGCGATCTCAAGCGCCTGAAGGATCTGAACTCCCGCGCGTAAAAGCGTTCCCATGGAACGCGAAAAACGGGTCACGGCCACTTCGATCGACATTTTTCCAAAAACCGGCATTTCCAAGGCGATTTTGTCATACGCCATCTTGATCGAAGGCACTCGCCCCATGTAGATCAGAACGATCGTGGTCGCGGTGATCGATCCCGCCAACCAAAGAAAATGATACCTTAGAACGTTGCTTGCGGCGATCACGATCTGGGTCAAAACCGGAAGCGCCAACTTCTGAGCCACAAAGATGGCTGCGAATTTAGGAACAATAAAAAGCAAAAGAAATGAAAGAGCGCTGACCACGGCAACGGTCAATATGCCGGGATAAAAAAAAGCGGTGATAACCTTGCTCTTCAGCCGCGCCGTGGCCTCTTGATAGTGAGCGATCTCTTCGAGACATTCCGGAAGTTTTCCTGTGGCTTCCCCGACCTCCACAAGGTTCACCCAGATCCAAGTAAAAACCTTAGGGTAATATCGAAGGGCGTGGCTCAAAGTACTCCCCTCCGTGATCCTCTTGCGAACATGCCGGAGCACCTTTTGAAAGTATTTGTTACCAAGCCCCCGTTGGATAATATCAAGACTTCTCACGAGAGGGATCCCGGACTTAAGAAGCGTGGCAAGCTGGATCCCCAAAAAAATGGTTTCCCGGCTTGACACACCTTCCAGGAACGCAGGAACAGCTCTGTCCCCCGACTTCTCGGACAATGAAGTCTTGTTGGAAAAAAGGCCTCCAAGACCCCTTTTCTTTCCATGTTCCTGGACATCGATCACCATGTATCCCTGAGCAAGCAGTTTTTGAATGGCGGCGTCCCGTGTTGTAGCCTCCAAAGTCAGAACCTTGATCTGGGTCGGAGCATCACGCAAACGAACGCTGCAATTAAAGAGAACTTCCGGATCCGGCAGTTTGCTCGGCGTGACGGGAGACGGGGGCGGGGACCCCGCGACAGGCTCACTCATAGGCCACACTCAACACTTCTTCCAAGGTAGTCAAACCTCGTTCCACCTTTCTGATCCCGTTCTGAAGAAGCACTTCGTATTTCTTCTCTTTCTGAAGCGCTCTAAGTTTGTCAAGATCCACGTCCCGGGTAATGAGACGTCTCACATCTTCGTCGACCAGAAAAACTTCGTAGATGGCCATGCGTCCCCAATAACCGATCTTCCGGCACTTGGGACAGCCCGTCGCTTTGTAAAGGACATCGGCGCGGATCCCGTAATCATCCCGGATCTTCGAATCAGGCTTGTACGGTTCTTTGCAATGCGGGCATAGCACCCGGATCAACCGCTGAGCCGCCACCAACCCCACGCTTCCGGAAACCAGATACGGCTGGATCCCGATATCGATAAGACGGGTCACGGCCGAGATGGCGTCATTGGTGTGCAAAGAGGAAAGCACTAAATGGCCGGTCAGCGAAGCGCGAATACAGATCTCGGCTGTCTCAAGATCGCGAACCTCCCCCACTAGGATCACGTCCGGATCTTGACGAAGAAAAGCGCGTAGCGCCGACGCGAAGGTCAATCCAATGTCCGGTTTGACCTGGACCTGATTGATCCCTTCGATCTGATACTCCACCGGATCTTCAATGGTGACGATATTGATCTCGGGAGAAAGCCGTTTGTTCAGGGCCGCGTAAAGTGTCGTGCTTTTACCGCATCCCGTCGGTCCGGTCAGAAAGATCAATCCGTAGGGGCGCATAAGCGCCTTCTCGAAATGCGCGAGCTGATCCGGCTCCAAACCCAGTGCGGCCATATCTAGAAGGTCCATCCGTTTATCCAAAATACGCATGACGACCTTTTCTCCGAAGACCACGGGGAGGGTCGATACGCGCATATCCACCTTATGTCCTTTGAATTGAAGGGCGAACGAGCCGTCCTGTGGAATGCGTTTTTCGGCAATATCCATCTTGGAAAGGATCTTGATGCGGGAAACAAGGGCGTTATGAAGTTCCTTCGGTGGCGGAGGTAGTTCATACAGAAGACCATCGATGCGATAACGGATACTGATCTTGTTTTGGCCTGGCTCAATGTGAATATCACTTGCCCGGTCTTCAAGGGCCTTACGGATCATCACATCCACGAGCTTCACCACCGGTGCCTTTTCGGCCTCCGAAAGGGTGGTTTCGAGATCGACCTTGTGGTCATCCTCCTGGATATAATCCTGGGTAACGCTATCGACCTCTGAGGAGGAAATAACTTCCTGCATATCTGTGCTTCCGTAATACGCCACAATGGCCCGCTTCAGTTCGCTTTCAGTCGCAAGGACCGTCAAAATGTCGTATCCCGTGATCTTCCGGAGATTATCCAGGAAAATAATATCGTGGATCTTGGCCACCGCCACCTTCAGCACTTGTCCGCTACGATCCAGGGGAAGCACGAGATGGGTGAGTGCGAATTCTGTCGGAATACATTCCTTGAGACGCTGATCCATGCGGGGCTTTAACTGATCAGGAGAAAGGAAGGAAACGCCGAGTTGCTCGGAAAGCACCATTCGGAGCTGGGCCTCGTCCAGAAAGCCCAACTGGATCATGACCTGGCCGAGCGCTTCTTTGTTTTCCTTTTGCTTGGTAAGCGCCTGGTTCAACTGCTCGGGCGAGATGAGCCTCCGCTGAACCAGGATCTCACCCAATAAGGCATTGACACCCATACTTTTTCGTCTAACCCCTTATCTTAGGATTGGGTCGAGCCGGAGATGTTCGCACCCTGATCTAGATTGCTCAGTGTCGAATCGATCAATTTTTTCCGGACATTGAAAAAACCCTCGAAGTCCGTTTTGGGTTCTGGGCCGTCCTTGATCTCTTTATACCACTGTTTGTCCTTCACTTTCCAGAAAGGCGCCATTTCCTTATCGAAATCCAACTTGTGCGCGGGAGGCTTCGGCTCTTCTAGCATGGAGGGATCGGAAATAATGTAAGGCGTTACAAAAAGGACCAACTCCTGGTCTTTGATCGTTTTTTCATTCCATGTAAAAAGAGCCTTGCCGATCACAGGGATGTTCCCGAAGAACGGAACTTTCTGATCTGTATTGGCTTGGTTGCTAAATAGCATGCCACCCAAAGCGATCGTTTGTCCGTCATTGACCATCAAAGTGGTCCGGGCCGTCCGGGTCGTTGGGTCTCCCGTTTGCCCAGTAGTACTCACTTGGATCGCAGAAAGAGCTACTGTCGCAAAGGACGGCTCGAGGGTTAATGTAATACGCCCCCCCGTATTGATGAGGGGCGTCACGCGCAGAATGGTTCCAACTTCATAACGTTCAGTCGAGTTGGTGTCTCCAACACCTGTATTATTGGTAGTCAACGCACTGCCAATCGCCTGCTGCGTCGAGATCTTGATCAATGCGGGCTGATTATCTAGCGCCAGGATCTTGGGTTTCGCAAGCACTTTAACCCTGCCAGCCGCTTCTAAGGCTTGGATCGTAACTGTGAAACCTGAAAAATCCCTGGTCCCTATCCCATCATCGGGTATGGCGCCCGAAGCAATAGTGGGGTTAAATTGCTTGGCGGTATCTTTGAGCGTATTCCCAATATTGCCAAGGAAATCCTTAGTTCCGCTAGTGAGAGGCGCACTTGTCCGGAAGGGCCACTGGGTTTCTTGAATTGCACCAGTAAGTGTTCCAGTCGCATTCCATTTTATCCCAAGGTCGCGCGTGAGGTCATCTTTGGTCTCGACCAGGATCACATTAATGAGCACTTGCTCCAAGGGACGGTCAAGCTGTGTGATCGCGGATTCGATCATCTTGAGCCGGTCTTCCGAATCCGTCACGATGAGACTGTTGGAGCGGTCATCCACGGAAACCTTTCCTCGATCAGAAAGGATCTTTTCAACGGCTTTGAGAAGCGACGAAGACGACTCCGTATTCGCAGCCGTCGGAGCGCCCAATGTCTGAAGACCGCCGGTACCTCCGGAACCGCCTGAAGACCCCCCATCGATCTCAAGAAGTGCCGTAACTCTTATATAATAAAGTTTGAAAACACGCGTTAGCAAAGTGGGCTTATCCGGAGCGTCCGATTTGGCCCTAAAAAGATAAATATTCCTTCCGGGAATGAAGTCATAGCTCACATTGCATCCGTAATCCAGCGCCTGCAAGACATCCTCAAGCGCCACATTGTCCAAGGTCATACTGACCTTCCTGTCGGACACTTCCATCCCCGCGATAAAACTGATCCCGCTTAAATTGGAAAGAATATTCAATACATTGATAAGCGATGCGCCTTTGAAATCCAGATAGTACGCCCCTTCCGCCGTTCTTTCAGCCTTGGGCGCCGGCGCCACGGGAACGAAATCCGGCATGACTTCTTCTTCAACCGGAAAAGCCGACAAATTCGCGGCGGGAGTTTCCTCCGCTGTATTTTCCGCAGCGATGACCGGGAAAGAAAGCCCCACACAAAGCAAAAAAAATAAGAAAAATCTGTCTCTGAGAAACCGGTTGTTTTTTTTCATGTTGGCAATGTATCTCCTTCCAACCTGGGTAAAGGCGTCGACGTTTGAGAGGAGGCTTCGTCCCCGGGAGCCACAAAAGACGGCACGCCCTCCACGGGCTGTCCCTGAAGAGCATTCATTGTAGCCGCTTTTTTGTCGGCGCGATCCCTGATCTTTTGAAGCTCCTCCTTAGGAAACAGCGACACTGTCATCAATCCACCGTTCACTAGTACATCGACTTCCCTTCTGCGAACTTCAACTAATTTTATTCCATTTTTGTCGTCGCCGACAAAATAGACATCTCCTCCGATAAGAGCGTAAGCATCCTTGTTCCCAAAACCAATACCTTCCAACAACACCGTAACGACTGGCGCGGCCAGCGCGGCGGATGTCACAGGAGCGGCTGTTACAGCGGCCTTGGTTTCCGCTGTAATCGCAAAGGGATCCCGAACCTCCTCCTGGGCCTTCTGAATAGCCGTATCAATACCCGAAACGGGCTCCGTGAGAGCCGGAGCTGGAGCCTGAGACGTCCCCGCGGCCTTCGTCGGGGAAGTCCCACTTGCTAGGGGGTCCGAAGCGCAAAACGCAACGGGCGAAACTCCCAATATGAGCAAAAAAAATCCGGAAAGAAATCGGCTCGTTTTAAGCATTTTTTCTCTTAACGTTCTGTCGGAGAAGCGTTTCAAATCCCAACTGAAGATGCAACATATTTTGATCTTCCATCGTGGAAGAGGAAGGAGGCACCAGTGTCGAGACCTCTCTGACCCTGAGCGCAGGCTTGGTCTTCTCAATCCCCTGCAAGAATTTTAACAAGGAAAAAAAGGAGCCTTGGCCGGCCATTTCCATCCTCAAACGGACATACCCTTCGTTGGGCTCCGTCCGAGGGGTCAGGGTGGCTATACGAACCTTGCTTTTTTCCGCGATATCCGAGACCCGCCCAAGGATCTGGGACCGCTCCGTGATCGTCGCTAAAGCAGCCTCCTTCTCCAGGATCTCCTGACTCAGGCTCTGCAGCTCTTTATAGAATTCGGCGCGTTTTTTGGCATCGTCAACACCTTGTCGCATCACGACCACATTCTTAAAAACAGGGGCAACCACGACCGCATAAAAAAACACCATCGCCGCAACCACGACCGCGACCTTAATGGCCCATTCCTTATGCTGTTCATGGAGCTTGATGGCTTGCATAGGTTCGACTCCGTTATTCCCCTAGCGCCCGAAAGCGCGTGATGTCCCGATTTTGATATTTTTCCCGCTTGATCTCTTCGATCTTCATCTCTGCGAAAAACTCTTCCATGATCTTCTTCCCACTAAGTGCCTTGATCCATGTAGTGACGGTCTCTGTTTCTTTTTCAGCATTGCCAAGATAGCAGATCCCCCTCAAATTCAACCGCTTCTTGCCTTTTTTGACTTCCGATGCTTCACCTTCAGTTCCATCCTCAAGCGCAACGTAGTCCAGCGAGATCGATTGCGGCAGCCCCTGTCCAAGCGCCTTCATAAAAGCTGTGACTGAAGCCGACCGCTTCTCAAGGAAACCGTTCAACTGCGCCAACTTCGAGCCCAATTGAACTTTCTCCGAGGTAAGATCGTCTGTCGTGCGGGAAGCATAGGCCGGAAATTCCTGGTCCAGAGGTCCCAGGATCGAGTTTTTTTGGTTCTCCAAACGCATTAAATACGGCTGAAAGATAGCCAGGCGTATCCCCGCAAAAAGAACAAGGACCAGAAAACACTCGATCGCAAGAAAAACAAGAAGCTGGACAGGATCAGACCTGCGTTCTTGTTTAGGCAGCAACTGAACATCCCCGAGAGGAGAACGATAGCCTAGTGACCGGATCGCCAAACCGAAGGGCACTAACAATCCGTGGAGTTCTTCTTCTGCAGGCAAGTCCTTCCCCTTGGGAAGATTCACGACATCAAAACGAATGGTGTAATTGAACGCGTGCTCCAGATGCTCGACCCAGATCTTCAGGCCTCCCGATCCCGCCAGGAAGATCTGTCCGATCGACTCCCCTCCGGTTAGCTTGTAAAAATACTCCATGGAGGCCTTGAGTTCACTGTGAAACCTCATTTTATCTTCTTCCAGTTTTCCACTCAGAAGAAAATCACGGGACAAATAGACGATCCCCTTGGAAGTAAGAGTCACGTTCACATTACCGTTGGACTGGAGCACCACGAATCCGTGGCCTTGGGCCTTGCTCCCCATCTTAAGAGCCGAAAAAGCTCGAGCCACAGCATTATAAACCGGCTCTATCACAAGCACTTTTGCGGACACCGAACGAAGATCTTCCAGATAAGCATCGAGAACCTCGTTGCGGATCGCGGTAACCGTAACCGAAGTGATGTTTTTGTGGGTCAAGCGCGCACTATAATCCATCGATAATTCGGAGATCTTGAAAGGGATGTAGCGGGTGGCTTCGCTGCTCACGACGCCAGGCTCATCTTTTTTAGGGACCGACGGCATAATAAAATGCCTCGTCACGACCTGCAAAGGACTCACCGCAACGTTGACATAAGCATGAGGAGCCTGGATCTTCTCGAGCGCTTTCAGAATAGCACGCGCTTCGGGGCTCATTTTTTTCAGTCGTGATAATTCCTTACCTACGGACGACTCCTGAGGACCATCAGAAGTAAAGGGTTCTATCGCAAAGGCTTGGATCTGGGGCCCCGTCCCTGTCCGGATCGCAGAAACAGCCATCACTTCATTACGACCGATGTAGACTCCAATGCCCTTCGCCATGATTCCCCTAAGGTAAAATTCCACCTGACTTCCATGAATCTTCTATGGGAGGTCAGTGCTATTCAAGTCATGCTTGAAACATTCAAACAACGGATCGGGCTTTACGAGAAATAAACGCTATCGCCTTCACGGATCACCTGGAACATTTTCTTATCGCGAAGCTTCGCCACGGACATGGTCGGATAGACACGGTCGATGCGCCCGACCGCTAGCTCTTTTTCAGACCTGGCGATCATGACCCACTGCCCGGAGTGAACACCTTGAGAAGAACCTAAATTGATCACGACAAAACCTTGTTGATCGTTGATCGTAGAGACTAACCCGCGAACCACCGAAGCATCCCTCGCAGAATAGCGTTCGCGCGGGACATCGGCCACAGCCGGAAGAACGGCCGCTCTTTGCTGAGAAAGGATCATCTCGAGAGCCTGAGTTTGGGCCTTGAGAGCCTGCACAATCTCATCCTTAGTTCGGACGGTATTCCGTAAAGTAACCATCTCGGACCGGGCGTCTTTTAATTCCCACGTCATGTCTTGAAGCTGGCTACGCAGCCATATCATCTCCGCGGCCTGATCATCCGAGACACTCTTCAGTGCGCCATAAGACTGTTCGAGCTGTTTATTCTCCTTTTCAAGCCGCGCATTTTTCTGGTCAGCTTGATGGCTCAAAAAAATTGCTTGGGCATAGAGAAACACGAGCGTTCCCGCGACAAGCCATCCCAACACCCACAAAAATTTCCGCAGCCCGCCGAGAGCTATTCCCTCATCGCTAACAGGCTCTTTGGCGCTGAGAACTCCATGAGCCAATCGAACGGTCGTCTGGGTTTTAAGGCTTTCAGGCATAGAGACAACCTGTTTTTGAGGAACCCTGGACGAGAGATCCGCGTCCTTCGGCAGCAATGTCTTTTGCTCCTTGTAGCCATGAACGACTGCTTCCTCCGAAGCAACCCATTTTTTGACAGCGGCAACATTCACTTGGGACACATCCGATAGAGGACTTTTCGTAACGCCTTCGCTGGAGTCCTTTGAAATATTTGAGGGGTTCTCACGTGAAGGCTGAGATCTCAGAAAACTAAAAAGCCCCTCGAAAGCCGCTTTTCCCTTAGACGTCGCGGAAGCCGAAGTGCGTTGGACTTGGGGCCTGACGATCTTGATCTTTTGGAGCTTTTTTTCATCCTGTTTTTGATCGTGACCGATCCTGGGGGCCTGCACCATCTTTTCTTCCATGGCGACCCAACTCGCAACGGCCTTGAGATCCGGTTTGGCAACCTTGGGCTGAGGACTACTGACGGGGGGTCGGCTCAGAACCTTCGAGACATCGTTACCCGGAACCTGTTTTTTTGAAAAATTAAAAAAACTAGGCGCCGCGGCGACCTGTTTCGAAGAGACAGCTCCGGGATCATCCGGTCGAACAACCGCGCCCTTTTTTTCTTGAATTTTCGGGATAGAACCAACCTTGTGATCGTGCACGATCTTTTCTTCCATGGCGACCCAACTCGTAACGGCCTTGAGATCCGGTTTGGCAACCTTGAGCTGAGGACTACTGACGGCAGGTCGGCTCAAAACCTCCGGAATATCGTTACCCGGAATCTGTTTTTTAAAAAAATTAAAAAAACCATGCGCCGGCGCGACCTGTTTCGAAGAGACAGCTCCGGGAACATTCGGGCGAATCACCGCGCCCTTTTTTTCTTGAATTTTCGGGATAGGAGCGGCCTTGTGGTCGTGCACGATCTTTTCTTCCATGGCGACCCAGCTCCTGACAATCGCAGGATCCGCTTTGGGAACCTCCTGACGAGAATCCTTGAGAACCGGTTTTTCCAGGACACCCGTAATACTTTTGCCCGGAGTGCGCACTCTGGAAAAATTAAAAAGATTATGGAAGGGAACTCCTTCTTTCCGTGAGGCTGGATCAGGGATAGGCCCCCTGAGCAGGTTGGGAATCGCGACCTTTTTGTTACCAGGTATTGCCATAGGATCACCCCTCACGTAATAAATAGTCCCATGCGCTCAAAAAGAGCGCACGCTCAGACTGTCCGCAGTATATTACATTCGATTTTCGGCTCGCCCAAGGTTTTTCTTGATGAGAATGGAAGAAACCTCTTTAAGTCGAAAGGAAAAGCAGGCGGGATTCAACTATGCGTGAGGAAGTTGTGAATTATGCCTCATCTCGAAATCGCCGATGGCCTTCCCCTCTTTGAGGGTAATACCGATATCGTCAAGACCCAGAAGGAATCGTTCTTTGACGGAAGGATCGATCTCAAAATGAAAACAAATTTCCCGGGAAGCGTGCAATGTCACCGTTTGATCGACTAAATGAATAGTCGCCTCAAAACCGGGGTTCTTACCGGCCTCTTGAAAGATCGTTTCGACTTCCGCTTCAGAAAGCTCCAGAAGCAAAAGACCGTTCTTCACACTGTTGTTTCTAAAAATATCCGCAAACCCGGGAATCCGGCCCGCTCCTTCCCCGGACCACGGCGCAATAACCGCCCGGAAACCCTGCTGACAGATTGCCCACACGGCATGCTCACGACTGGAACCACAGCCAAAATTATTCCGCGCCACCAGGATCGTCGCGTTCTGATACTCCTCCCGATTTAAAATGAATTCAGGATTGCCCTTTCCTCCGGGAAGATACCGCCAATCATAAAAAAGGGACTCCCCAAAACCTGTCCGCGCGATGGACTTCAGGAATTGTTTCGGAATGATCGCGTCGGTATCGACATTGGCGCGATCGAGCGGCAACATCACCCCTCTGAAATTCTCGAATGCTTTCACGACAAACCCCCTGGCCACTTTCGAACATCCACAAAGTGGCCCGCCACAGCGGCCGCAGCCGCCATTTCCGCGCCAACGAGATGGGTGCGCCCGTCTTTTCCCTGGCGCCCCTCAAAATTACGGTTGGAGGTCGAGACGCAACGTTCCTGAGGCTTCAACTGATCCGGATTCATGGCGAGACACATGCTGCATCCCGCCTCACGCCATTCGCATCCTGCCGCCAAAAAGATCTTGTCGAGACCTTCAGCCTCGGCCTGCTTTTTAACCTTCTGAGAACCGGGCACCACGAGCACGCGAACATTCGAAGCGACCTTGTGACCTTGAAGGTATTTTGCCGCGACACGAAGATCCTCGATACGACCATTCGTGCAACTTCCGATAAAAACCGTATCGATCTTGATGTCGGTGATCCGCATCCCGGGTTTGAGCCCCATATATTTCAAAGATTGCTCAACATCCGACCGGCTGTAGCCCGGAACCTTGTCCGGCTCCGGCACGCACCCGTCCACATCCGCGACCATCCCGGGACTGGTTCCCCAGGTGACCTGCGGCGCAATCTTCGACGCATCAATCACGAGTTCTTTATCGAATTTCGCTCCAGGGTCCGAAAAAAGGGTTTTCCAGTAAGCCTTGGCCGTTTCAAGATCTTTCCCTTTCGGCGCATACGGGCGATTCCCCGCGGCGATGTAATTGAAGGTGACCTCATCCGGCGCGATCATTCCTGCACGCGCGCCCGCCTCGATCGTCATGTTGCAAATGGTCATACGTCCTTCCATGGAAAGAGCCTGGATCGCTTCACCGCAATATTCGATCGCGCATCCCGTGGCGCCGGCTGTCCCGATCATTCCGATCAGCTTAAGGACCATGTCCTTCGCGGAAACAGGTTCTTTCACTTTTCCCGTAAATTCAACTCTGAAAGTTTTTGGCTTTTTCTGTAAGAGACATTGAGTGGCCAGCACATGCTCCACCTCGGAAGTCCCGATGCCGAACGAAAGCGCGCCAAAAGCCCCGTGGGTCGCCGTGTGGGAGTCCCCGCAAACAATGGTCGTCCCGGGCAACGTGATCCCAAGCTCCGGCCCGACAATGTGCACCACGCCCTGCTTGTCGCTATGAAGATCGTAAAGGGTCACCCCAAATTCCTTGCAATTGCGGCTGAGCGCTTCAAGCGACGCCTTGGCAATGGGATCTTTAATATTGAAACGATCACGATCGGTCGGCACGTTGTGGTCCATCGTGGCAAAGGTCAGCTCGGGATGACGGACTCTCCTTCCGGAAAGACGAAGACCTTCAAATGCCTGCGGGCTCGTCACCTCGTGGACCAGTTGCCGATCGATATAAAGAAGCGTCGTCCCGTCCGGGAACGTCTTTACGACGTGCGAATTCCATAACTTTTCAAATAATGTTTGTGCCATAAGTTCGCTTAGTATAAGATTCGATTTCAATTTCGCAACTAAAAATTCTTCCCTTTCCGCCATTGGGAGACCTCTTGAACGAAAAGCTCTCGCCCAAAGAACTGTTCTGGGTCTTGATCACCCTAGCGCTCGGAATTTTCATCTATGGACATTCCTTGGGCAATGGTTTCGTCTGGGATGATCACAGCTACGTCTGGAAAAACCAGCTGATCCTCTCCTGGACGGGGCTTAAGAACATTTGGTTCCATCCCACGATCGCAGAGTATTATCCGGTCACTTCTTCCGTCATTTGGCTTGAACATAAACTGTGGGGACTCCACCCTTGGGGTTACCATGTGATAAGTCTGACGCTCCACACATTGAACACCTTACTTCTTTTCGCGCTACTGCGGGAAAACGTCCCTCGACTCGCCGGCATCGTGGCCCTGCTATTCATGATCCATCCGATCCAGGTGGAAACGGTCGCCTGGATCTCCGAGCAAAAGACCCTGTTGTGTTTCTTTTTCCTTCTGCTGGCATTTCATTCTTTTCTCGATTTTGATGCCGCCCCTAAAAAAAAGACCTACGCAAGAACGCTTTTCTTTTTCATCGCGGCACTTTTGAGCAAATCGATCGCCATTTGCTTTGCGTTCGTCCCCCTCCTCTACGGATGGTGGAAGCAAGACACCCTCCGCAAACGTGATTTCCTTACCGCCACGCCCTTTTTCCTGACAGGGGGAGTCATCGCCTTCTTCCATCTTCACCTTTTGAATATTTACGACGTCGCGCTGGATATCCCCCAGCCCTCCCTCGATGCTGTTCATAAAATGCTGCTGGCCGGACGGATCTTCTTCTTCTATATTCAACAGATCCTGTTTCCCCAATCCTTTATGACCGTTTATCCCAAGTGGCACGTAAATGGAAACCACATCGTCGACTGGCTGTATCCCGCGGGGGTCATGGTTCTCTATCTCCTATTGTTCTGGAAACGCCGTTCCCTCGGACGCGGACTTTTCGCGCTTCTTTGTTTTTACGCCCTCTCGCTCTTTGCGGTGCTGGGATTCATCGACTTCGCCTGGTATCGTTTTTCTTATGTCGCCGATCACTTCACCTATCTCGCCATCCCCTCAGTCCTGTTATTGTTTTGTTTAAGCCTGCTTCTTATTTTTTCAAAGATCCGAAGCCGTTGGGCTCAAAAACCGTGGACACCCTCTTCTTTTTTTAAAAAGAGCATCGCCGGGGTCGTCACTCTCTTGACCGTTTATCTCTCGCTCTTTAGTTTTCGTCTTACACTGAACTACAGGGATGACATGACGCTTTGGACTCAAGCCCTGCTTCAAAACGCTAAGTCCTCGTTCACCTACCTTCATCTGGGAGAGTTATGCGCCGACACTCCCGCCTGCTCGCCCACTCAAACCATTTTTTTGTTTCAAAAAAGCATCCGCCTGAAACCCGACTATGCCCATGCTCACATATGTTTGGGCGATTATTACCGAAAAATCCGTGACTACGGAAAGGCTTTAGAGTCCTATGAGAAGGCTATCGAACTAGTGAGACCCATCGGTAAAATCTCCTTCTATCGTTCTATGGCAGACATTTTTCTCATGCAGGGCCAAGCCGCCAAAGCGCTACCCTACTTCGAAAAGGCTCTCGCGATCGAAGCGAACCCTGAGTACCAAAGGGAGCGGAAACCTCAACAGGAGGCATCGCTCCGTTGCGATATCGGATTTATCTATCTCACATGGAAAGAAAATAATAAAGCCCTGAAACTATTTCAGGAAGCCGTCGCCTTAGATCCAAAACAGGCTCGCGCTCGAACAGGGCTGGGGATGACCTTTATGAATCTTAAAGATCACAGAAATGCCGCGCTGGCTTTTCAAGCGGCCCTGGAACTCGAACCAAAAAGCAATTCCACTAAAATCAATCTTGCCGCAGCGCAAGCTCATTTAACTCAACCTCTGAAATAACGCCCACTCTTTATTCTTCCTCCTGAATGCGTCTTCGAAGAACCTTTCTCCTTTGGGAGCTGATCATGTTCAGTTCTCGAAAGAGCGGCGCTAGCCCCGAAGCTCTGACACCGAGCCTCACCGAACAAATTCCTTTCGCCCGCGATTTTTCATTTGTTTTTTGAATACTGCCTTGCGCATCGGCTTCAAATCGAACATAATGCGCTCTCGTCGTTTACCCATGGAACCTTATGGACCCAAAACCGCTGTCCGCACGCGCCTGTTCCCTCTTGATCCTGCTCTTCGGGATCACGGCCTATTCCAACACCCTCTTCAGCGCCTTCCAGTTCGATGACGTTGTCAGCATCCTGTCCAATCACGCTCTGTACCCTCTGAACCTCGGGAGGATCTGGCACGAATTACCCACTCGTTTTTTGACCCATCTCAGCTTTGCTTTTAATATCTATGTGGCAGGTTTTGAAACCTGGAGCTTTCACCTCTTGAATCTCCTGATCCACATCTTCACCTCGATCATCGCCTTTAAATTCACTCGATCGATCCTCGAGACCCCAGACCTGAAGGACCACATCCCAAGTTCGAAACGGGAGCTCTTCGCTCTGGTCGTTGCGTTGGTCTTTGCAATGCATCCCGTACAAACCCAGGCCGTCACCTATATCACCCAGCGTTTGACTTCCTTGGCAACGCTCTTCTACCTGGCGACCCTTCTGGTGTATCTTAAAGCGCGGCTTGAGAACGTACGTCATTACACAAGTGTCTGTCTCCTGATGGTCGCCGCCATGCTTACCAAAGAGATCAGCCTCTCGCTCCCGTTCGCGATCTTGCTCACAGAATTGTGTTTTTTCCCACCCTCCGACCTGAGATCTCTCGGCAAAAAACTTCTCCGGTGGTCTCCCTTCGCCGCATTTCTCGCGATTATCCCTGGGCTATTTCTAATAAACAAACATATATTTGAGCGCATCGGCGGGGCCATGAACATCCTCCCCAGCTGGACCCAGGACATCTCCCGGTGGGATTATCTCCTGACACAGTTCCGTGTCATAAGGACCTATTTGCGACTTCTTTTTTTTCCGGTCAATCAATGTCTGGATTACGATTATCCTTTATCCTCGGGTTGGGGGAACCTCGAAACATGGGCGGCTTTTTCGCTGCTCCTGAGCGTCCTGCTCCTGGCCTTGATCCTCTTTAAAAAAAACAGGCTCCTGACCTTCGGGATCCTGTGGTTCTTTCTCACGCTAAGCGTCGAGTCATCGATCATCCCCCTGCACGACGTGATCTTCGAACACCGGCTTTATCTTCCCATGTTCGGGTTCGCTCTTTTCCTGACATCCCTGCTCTGGACCCTGACAAGATCTGTCAAAATATTCATCGCTGTCTCCCTGCCCATCATTCTCATTTTTTCAGGAATGACCTATGCCCGAAACGAGGTGTGGAAAGATCCGTTCACTTTGTGGCAAGATGTCATCAAAAGATCTCCGCGCAAATGGCGCGGTTATTGTTCCCTTGGGCTAGCTTATGCAAGAGAAAAGAATGACATCCCTACCGCGCTTCTCTACTTCAACAAAGCGCTCCAGACAGGGTCCTATTCGGCCACCCTTCTTGGCAATATGGCCACCGCTTACTTTCAGCTCGGCAATACCCAGGCAGGCACTTATTACCAGAAGCAAGCCTCCTCTTTGGCCGAAACAGAACCGCGTTTCGCTCAAAGCATTGATTCCATTGTCAGATCAGGAAACGCTGATCTCGCGACCGGGGAGGAAGAGGTCGCGGTCGCGTCTTTTCGAAAAGCGATCGAAATGGCACCCTTGTCCAAGAGCGGCTATACGGCCTTGGCTCTGTATTATGTTCAAAGGGGAAATCAACAAAAAGCAACAGCCGTCATGATGGAATATCTGAAAAAGAAAAAAAATCACAAACCCCTCATCGGAAATTTTGTGGAGATCGAGGGGCTCTAGGATCATCGTCGCTCTATGGAATTAAAATCTCTATCCGCACGCACCTGCTTCCTCCTGATCCTGCTCTTCGGGGTCGGCGCTTACGCGAATACTTTCACCGGCGTTTTCCAGTTCGACGATGTTCCGTCCATCCTGGAAAATCGCGCCCTCTACCCTCTCAATCTTGAAAGGCTATGGCGCTACCACCCCCCTCGTTTCCTCACCCATCTCAGTTTTGTCTTTAATATCTATTTCGCGGGTTTCCAGACATGGAGCTTTCACATCCTGAACCTCATCATCCATGTCCTGGCGTCTTGGGTGACCTTTCGACTCACGCTCTCGATCCTTCGCACTCCGGCCTTGAAAGATCGAGTCCCACCGGCCCAACACGATCTCTTCGCGCTGGTCGTGGCGCTC
>JAZDJU010000102.1:0-2066 GCA_043803685.1 Candidatus Omnitrophota bacterium | reverse complement strand
TCTTGAGGAGATCGAAGAAAAAATCCTGGAAAAGGTCGCCTCCGGGGAAAGCGCGGTCGTTGGCACAGCCGCTGAATAATCCTAGGGCCGGGAAAGCTCTTTTCACAAAGGAAGGCCCGATTTTTTTTCAATAAGGTAGTTTAGACCGTCCCATTCCGCCGAAGGCGGGATGATTCATATTGGGAGGTCTTGAAATAGCACGGCCAATCTTTCCTCCTCTTATGGATAAATCTCAGACGAGCGAACAATCGAGGCAGGCGATCATCACCTGTTTGAGACTCCTCGCCGCCAGTCCCAAGAGTGGCCAGGAATTGAAAAGGAAGCTCGAGGGCAAAGGCTACTCCGCCAGCATCATTGATCAGGCGCTCAGCGATCTCAAGATCCAGGGCATTCTGGATGATACGGCATATGCCAAGGACTTGATGGCTCGGCTTACCCTCGGAAAATGCGTGGGCCGTCATAGGATCGCGTTCGAGTTGAAGCGTCACGGCATTTCGAAAAAGATCACGGGCGAGATGCTGGAAACGCTGTCCACTGAGGGTGAGACAGAACGCGCGTTCGAGCAGGCTCGGTTGAAATGGTCCGGGTGGTCCCAGCTCGACCCGCAAAAACGCAAGAAGCGCCTTTATGATTTTTTAATACGGAAAGGATACGATTTTCAACTTGCCCAGGACATTCTTCAGAAACTTTCGAAAGAATCCTCGGACGATCAGATCTAACGCTTTATGAAAACAGCCACGAACGATCTGCGAACAGCTTTCCTGGAATTTTTCAAGTCCAAGGGCCATAGCGTAGTCGCCAGCGACTCTCTGGTACCCCAAAATGACCCTTCCTTACTCTTCACAGGGGCAGGGATGAACCAGTTCAAGGAATACTTCCTGGGGGTCAAAAAGGACCTTAAACGGGCCACAACAAGCCAAAAATGCCTCAGGACGGGCGATCTTGACGAGGTGGGGAGGACTCCCTTTCATCACTCGTTCTTTGAGATGCTGGGCAATTTCTCGTTCGGCGATTACTTCAAGAAAGAGGCCGTCGAGTGGGCCTGGGAATTCCTGACCCAGACGCTTACCATTCCGAAAGGCCGGCTCCGTATCACGGTGCATGAACAGGACTCAGAAACTTTTGAAATATGGCACAAAATCATTGGCATGCCAAAAGACTGGATTTTTCTTTGTGGCGACAAGTCGAATTTCTGGCCCGCAAACGCGCCTAAGGACGGCCCCAACGGCCCCTGCGGCCCGTGCTCCGAGATCTATTTCGACCAGAACCCCGATATTCAAGGAACTCCTGTCGATGGTTCCGGAAAATTTGCCGAGATATGGAACCTCGTTTTCACGCAGTACGACCGAAGGGACGGCGGCAAACTCGTTCCGCTCGCCAACAAGAATATCGATACCGGAATGGGTTTGGAACGTCTCGCGTGCGTCCTTCAAGGCAAGACGTCCAATTTTGAGATCGATATCTTTCTGCCGATCCACGAGGCCATTCTGAAGGCCCTGGAACTTGATTCTAAAGCGGTTCAAACCAAGCAACTTTATACGATCTCCGATCATTTGCGCGCCGTTGTTTTTTCTATCGCTGATGGTGTCGTGCCGTCGAACGAAGGCCGCGGCTACGTGACCCGCAAACTGATCCGCCGCGCCATATGGCAGGCGCACCAATCGATACCGCAGAAAAAGCTTACCCGGCCATTTCTCTTCAATGCCGTTTCTTCGGTCACCACGGTCATGGGGGAAGCGTACCCTGAGCTCCGGGAAGCGGAAGAGAATATCCGCATGGTCCTCTCCCAGGAAGAAGAGCGCTTTCTCAAGACGCTGGAGGACGGGCTCCGCATCCTCAAAACGCAACTTGCAAATTATAAAAAAGACGGTTTGAAAACCGTCCCGGCCGCAACTGTATTCGAACTTTATGACACCTTCGGATTTCCGGAAGAATTGACGCGCGGCATCGCGGAAGCGGAAGGATTTACAATCGACCAGAAGGAGTTTGAAAAACTCATGGAAGACCAGCGCGCACGCTCCAAGGAAAGCAGTAAGATCTCCGGTGAGATCTTTGCCTCGTCGGGT
>JAZDJU010000101.1:0-17029 GCA_043803685.1 Candidatus Omnitrophota bacterium | reverse complement strand
GGTCGAAAGCGGGCAACATTATGTGGATAACATCACGCTCAAAAATGCGGGTATTTTAAAGGGTTCGACGGTGCCGGCTTACGGGGTCGACCGCATTCCGCTCGCGATACTCAAACAATACGATCCGCGCGCGGCGGCCTGGCTTGGCGCGGCCGTTCGCGAAGTCCTCGGGAGTTTTTCCGCGGGCCTGCGGCCACATCCGGAAGGAAAAGCGGTTCGTGTCGCGTCGCCCCCAGTAAGTTTTTTGCTCAGGGTAGGTTCTTCCGCCGGTAACCGGTCTGAGATAAGAGCGCAGGGAAGCATCGCGCGCGGAGGTTTCAAAGCCTTCTTTGCCGGTATGTTGGCCTGGGGGTTGATCTTTTTGAATGCGATCCTCCCCGTATCCGCGCATGCCGTCAAGCTCGGGTTCGCGTGGACTGCGAATCCCCCTCCGGTTGCCGGGTACAAAATATACTGGGGCACGAACGGTTCACGAAATTACACCGATTCCAAAGATGTCGGAAACGTTACGACGGCAGATCTCAGCGGTTTCACGGCGGGAGTCACTTACTGGTTCGCCGCGACGGCCTATTACGCCCAGAGTGAAAGCGGTTATTCCGATGAAGTGGTGGCGGTGATGCCCTCCGGCGAACCGACGGTGTCGCCACTTTATGCGTTGACGAACCTGAGTGCCTATCCACTTTCGGGAACGAAGCCTTCTCAATCGTCGCTATGGATCAATGGCGTGGAAATGGTTCCGCTGGATGCCCTGACGACCTGGTCCGTGCCTGCCTATGCATTGACCGTGGGCATGAATGTGTTATCGATCTTTACCAAAGACGCCTCGGGCGTTGCGAGTTCGCCGGTTCAGACCACGATCACTCTCGACACGATCGTACCGACCGGTTCCATCAATATTAACTCCGGGAGCGGTTACGCTTCGTCAACAGCCGTAACCTTAAATCTTTCGGGGGTCGGCGCGAGCACGATGAGTTTTTCCAATGATAGCGTGACCTGGACCCCTGCCGAGCCTTATGCGGCGACCAAGAGTTACACCCTTGCTCAGGGGGACGGGGCGAAGCCCGTCTACGCGAAATTTTACGATGCGGCGGGGAACGTGAGCCCCGTATATTCGGCGTGGATCGTGCTCGACACGATCGCGCCCGCGGTGGCGGTGACGTCGGCGGCGGTATCGAGCGCCTCGAGTTATGTTTTGAGTTATACGGTGGATGGCGTCACGAAGTCCCGGAACGAGACTCTCGCGGCAGGGGATAATGTGTTGAGGATCACGGAGACGGACGCGGCGGGGAACCAGACGGTGGTTGATTTTCATGTGCAGTACGTGCCTGCGACCCAGGTGGTGAAAGTCACGGATGATTTTAACCGCGCGTTTTCAGTAGACATAGGGACTCAATGGCAGGTCGTGTCCGGGACATTCAGGATCGAGAATCAACAGCTTTGGCACGATGCGGCGACAAATGTGACCAGTGGTATGGTGATCATGAAAAATCCTTTGGTTTCCACAGATTACGAGGTGAAAGCGGATTTTGAGTTTCGGAGTTCTCCTGCAGGAGACATGGATCGTGGGTTGATCGCGGATTATCAGGACATCGGGAATTATTATTATGGGCAGTACTCGCGTGTCGACGGGAAGTACCGGATCATCAAAGTTCAGAACGGAGTGAGCACGGTGTTGGCAGAAGCCGTAGCTCCCGCAATTTCTAATTGGGTGTACCGGGAGATCAAGTTGAGAAGGTCCAACGCGCGTTTGGAGCTTTATATTAGCGGAAGTTTAGTGTTGCAGGCCCATGATTCGACGTTTTCGGGTGGACGGGTCGGGATCTATTCCGGATCCGGAAATTTCGGACATTCATTTGATAACTTTTCGCTTCAACAATGGCAAGTGACAGCACCGGCCGTGGCCGGAGTTCCCGCGTACACGAACCTGAGTTCCATCCCGCTTTCTGGGACAAAGTCTTCTAACACATCGGTCTGGATCAATGGGGTTCAGGTCGTACCGTTAAACGCTCTGATGACTTGGTCCGTGCCTGCGTATCCATTGACCGAGGGCGTGAATGGGTTGTCGATCACGGCTCGAGATACCGAGGGGCATGAGAGTGCGCCGGTTCAGACATCGACCACATTACAAACGCCCCCGCCCACAAGTCCGACGGGATCCTCTGGCGTGACGCCGGACGCTGCGCTTTCGGCGGCCGGGTCTGCTCCCGCGACTCAAACGAATACGACGGCGATCCCGGAGACGCCGGCTTTGGATGTTTTATACAGGTACGATCCTTCCGGGCGGGCGCTGACCTTTACGGATAGTTTCAACCGCACGACCGGGCCGGGAAATTATTGGCAGGTCATGACCGGGAGTTTCAGCACTTCTGTGCAAACGCTCTTCCATGACGCGGGGGGAAGCGCGACGGCGCTGATCGTGTTGACCGAGCCTCTCGTCGCGGCGACTTACGAAGTCAAAGCAGCTTTTGAGTTCACAGGCAAGGCTGCGGACGCCGATCGCGGTGTGATCGCGGATCTTCAGGACAGCGAGAATTATTATTACGGGCAGTATTCCCGGGCGAGCGGAAAATACCGGATCCTTTTGGTGCGGAACGGAGTGCGCACGGTGCTGGCGGAGGTTGAAGCGCCGGAGATACCGGACGGGGTGTTCCGGGAGATCAAGATCGTGAAGACGGGGTTTCATATGGACCTTTATTTTGACAAGGCTCTCGCACTGCAGGTCGAGGACGCGACCTTCAGCGGCGGCTGGGTGGGGGTCTATTCCGGAAGCGCCTCCCACGCGATCGATGATTTTTCGCTGGTCCAGTGGCCCCTCGCGGCGCCTGTCGTGGCGCAAGCTCCTTTTCTTACGAGTCAGAATTTCATCGAGCTTTCGGGGACCAAGCCGGCGTACAGCGCGATCTGGAATAATGGCCAGGAGTTTATCTCCCCGGATGGCTCCACCACTTGGGCCGCGCTCTTTCACTTGCCGGTCGAGGGTGAGAATCCCTTCTCGTTCACGGCCCGGGACTCATACGGAGTCGAAAGTTTTCCGTTCGAGGGTTCGGTCATCCGGAACAGCCTGGCGCCTGTCCTTGCGGTGACTTCGCCCACGGTTTCTGAGACGGCGGATTACGCGCTGAGGTATACCACGCTGGATGGGACGGAGAAGGCGAGGGATGTGACGCTCGAATTGGGGGACAACCTCCTGAACATCACGGAGCCGGACGCTTCGGGGTCTCTGTCGGTCCTACAGTATCCGGTCCGCTATGATCTGCCGACGTGGGTCGTCACCTTTACCGAGGCTGGCCTCGCGAGTGACCTTGAAGCCAATTGGCAGGCGGCGGACGGCACGCTGGAGGTCGATACACAGACCTTCGTTCATGAAGTCTCGAACACGGGAGCGGATCTCGCGATCCTTCAAAAACCCCTGGAGTCCTTGAATTACGACATCATGGCGGAATTCCAGTTCCTGGACAGCGCGGCGGAGGACATGGACCGCGGGTTGATCGTGGATTATCAGGACATCGGGAATTATTATTACGGGCAGTATTCACGCGTGGATGCGAAGTACCGGATCATTAAGGTGCAGAACGGAGTGAGCACGGTGCTGGCGGAAGCCGCGGCTCCGGCGATCCCCGACGGCGTCACCCGCGAGATCCTGTTGAAAAGGTCGAGCGCGCAGTTGGAGCTCTTCTTTAACGGGGCGCAGGTCCTGCAAGCGGAGGACGCGACGTTCATGGGCGGTTGGGTGGGGGTCTATTCCGGAAGCGCCTCTCAAACATTCGATAACTTTTCGCTGTATCAGCGTGTGCCGGTGCGTTCGGAAATGCGAACTCGAACGGAACGCTTCGATAGGCCGGGAGTCACGTCCCGTTCTGCGGCGGATCTTCACAGGAACGATCCCGTGATCGCGGGACGGGTGATGTCGAGCATTCCGGTCGCCGTCGCCGCGGAGCGGACCCTGAAGCCGGGGTTGCTTCTCGATCTTGAGAGTCTGATCCTCGGGCGCTTGAGGGCGATCGATGCACAGCTTGCGCGTATGCCCCGGCTCGCTCAGGTGATGGCGAGGCTCAGCTATGATAGGGTGCTTCGGGGCGTTTTCCCGGAAAGGTTTGAAGCGAAAAGTCTGGAGCTCCAGGAACATGTGATCGCCTCGGTGATGAAGGAAACTTCTCTGTCACGGCAGGAAGTCCTACATCTCGCGGAAAGCCTGCTCGCCACACCCGCGGCAACGGAGAAGACCACGCACGCGACGATCTTTATTCCGATCGCCGACGGGCTGAGTGTCAGCGAGCAAGAGGATCTTTTTGAGACGGCGGTCAGGGAAGCCCGTTCGTTCCCGGGGAAGGCCGTGATCTTTGTGACGTCCGAGAAAATGCCCGCCGCTCTGTTTTCAAAGATCGAGTCCCAGAGTGACGGCCGCGTCGCGGTGCTGGATGGGGTCAAAGATCCTGTCGGGTTTATGGCGGGCCTTTTTGATACGGGGCAAAAGCTTTCGCCTCAGGCGCGCAAGAAGGTTCACGGATCCGTGCAAAAAGCTGCCGCGAACGCCTTCGGCCGGAGCGGGACCGCTCTCCGGAATATGGCGCGGCATTCGCTCGCGCTGGCGGCGCCTCAGGTATTTGAAATGCCGCAGGGTATGATCCGCCAAATCTCCCAACAGTTTTTGTTCCGCGGGGAAGGCGGCGTCGATCCGGCGGCGGTC
Organism: Candidatus Omnitrophota bacterium; assembly: GCA_043803685.1. GTDB lineage: Bacteria > Omnitrophota > Omnitrophia > Omnitrophales > Aquincolibacteriaceae > Aquincolibacterium. The sequence continues at coordinate 12,342 of JAZDJU010000101.1, read as the reverse complement.
TATGACGCCTACTTGCGTTACGCGATCCGGATCGGGGGTCATACGAAGGCGGCGGACATTGACGAACGTTTGAGAGAAAATCTTCTCATCCGCGATGATCTTCCGGGCCGGCCCGGCATTACGGAAATTTCCTTTACGGCGCAGGGTCTCAACCGTGTCGTCAGCTTCCTCAAGGCCATCGCGAACGCCCGGCAGATCCAGATCTCCGCGTAGCAGAGCCGGTCGCTCCTGGCTTATCGTTACCAGGGCGTGTCGTCAATTAACAATAATCCCTTCTCCCCTATGGGGAGAAGGGTAGGATGAGGGGAAATGATTCATGAATGATAATCCCTCACCCTGCCCTCTCCCAGAGGGAGAGGGGGATTTGTAAATCTCCCCTTGCCCCTCTTTTCGAAAGAGGGGGAATGCCACGAACCACGAATTGCGGGCCACGATCTTGCTTGTCATCCCGGGCTTGACCCGCACTGGCTCTCATTAAGTCCTTTATTGAAAGCGAGTGCAGCACTAAACTTCCTATAAATTTTTACGGGGCGTTCAGTGCGGGATCCAGTCTTACAGGGGGTAGCATGGATCCCCGATTAATACGTTCGGGGATGACACAATAACTTATGTTATCGAGTGGTTGCAGGGACTCGTTGTGTTTCAGGTTTGACGCCGAGTGCTGAAGTTCCTTCCTTGTAAAAAAAATCATTAATAAAAAAATAAAATGCAATTTTCTCGGGCTTGCATTAAAGTATCCGCGATCTATTCTAATGGAACGGCGTTGTCCGCCAGGCTCTGTGAGCTATTAACTCAAGGAGATCGCGATGGAGGAGTCGCTTTTAAAGGTCAACGATGTCATGCGCCGGCTCAATGTCGCGCGCCGCACGGTCTATTCCTGGATCCAGGAAGGCATCCTCAAGAGCGTGCAGATCGGCGGGCTTCACCGTTTTCATGCCGCGGAGATCGAGCGTCTGGCGAATTTCGGGCATGATGAGCTTCCGGGAAAACGCAAACGGATCCTCGCGATTGATGACGATATCCTGGTGCGCGAGTCCCTCAAGATATTCCTGAAACGCGCCGGTTATTCGGTGACGGTGGTGCCGGACGGTCCGGCGGCGGTCGCGATGGCGCGCGAGAAAGACTTTGACCTGACGCTGACCGATATGCGGATGCCGGGGATGGACGGTCTGGAGACTTTGAAGGCGATCCGCCAGGCCCGCAAGGATTCCGGGAAAGAAAGCTGGCCGGAGATCATCATGACCGCCTACGAGGATAGCAATGCCAAGGCGGAAGCCGCGGCGATCGGGGTCCGGAAATTCGTGATGAAGCCCTTTGAGATCGAGGCTCTGCTGGACATCATCCGGAAAAGTATCGCGTAGCCGCACGAAAAGCGGGACACGCACCACGAGCCACGGGCCACGAAGAGCGGGCCACGTACCATGTGCCACGATCCACGAATTACCCTCAACGAACGACTAGCGACTGAAAGGTTCGGTCGTGTGTCATTCCGGCCTCCGAGCCGCACTGGCTACCGTAAAAGATTATATTGAAAGCTAGTGCTGCACTAAACTTCCCATAAATTTTTACGGGTCGTTCAGTGCGGAATCCATCATTTCCTTAAAGCCTGGATGCCGGATCAAGTCCGGCATGACAAAGAAAGAATTTCTCTCAAGCGGACATTTGCATAGCGTCTCTCGTTGTTCGAACATGGACGGTTCTCTTCGGGAGAACTGTCCCTAGCGGTAGGCTCTTAGCGTACGATTCCACATATCCGTGTAAATCAATTTAATATTGCGTTATAGTCAATATCCTGATAGTCTCTGCGCATGAAGAAAACTTGTAAAAACAACTATCTGGTTGTATTATCCTTATGAGCGGGATCACGTGTTACTACTTTGAAACGGCGTCCGGGCGGTTACCTGCCAAAGAGTTCGTGGATTCTTTGGACATGAAGTCCCGGCAAAAGTTCTTTTTTGTGAAGGGACTTTTGGAGTCATTCGGACGAAGGCTTCCTCAGCCGCATGCGAAGTATTTGGGGGACGACATTTTTGAATTGAGATTCCATGTGCGGGAAGGCGCGGCCCGGGTCCTGTACTTCTTTTTCGCGGGCAACGGCGCGATCTTCACGAACGGGTTCCTGAAGAAAACGGACCGCACGCCGCCGGACGAGAAACGGATGGCGGTCGAGCGGCGGCGGATGTTCCTGGCGGGACGTTAAGGAGAATGACGATCATGGGCATGAAAAAAGTGGATGATCATTTGAGGGAGGAATTAAAGGATCCTCATTTCGCGGAGCTTTACGAATTGGAGGCCCAGAAATTCCAGGTCGTGAAGCGCATGATCGCGGCCAGGATCCAGTACGGATGGACCCAGGCGGATCTTGCCCAAAAAGCAGGGGTGACCCAGCAGCATGTTTCCAAGATAGAGAGCGGGGAGTTCTCGAACCTTTTTGCGCTCGAAAAAATTCTCGGTCTCCTCGGTCTCGCGATCCGCGTCCGCGTCATCACCCTGCCCGGCAAGAGCGCTGGGGAGCCCGTGACGCGCGTCAAGGGCCGCAAAACGGCGCTTCGTCACCTTGATAAGCTTGTGGGTCCGAAGTGAACAAAATTTTTCATTTCCGGTCTCCGGCGGGGTTCGTTTCTTCTCTGTGGGAAACCATGGGGACGCGGACCGGTATTTGAAGAAGTAGATCGTTCGTTCCCCGTTAAGCGTTCCCTGATCTTCTAGCTCTTTCCAAGCAGATGATCGTCTAGGCGTTGGTGGGAAATAGTCGTATTCCCACTTGTCTAATTTCCCACCATCGAGTATAGTTCTCTTGTGAGGAGGGGGTGACCATGACAAAAAAAGACATAGTCAAAGACGATGCTTTCGTAGAGGTCTCCGAAGTGTGGATGGACTCCAAGAACCGCATTACTCTCGGCCGTACAGGATCTCCCCGTATGTCGAGTTACAAGGTCTACAGGAACACCTGCGGGCAGATCATTCTGGATCCTCAGGTCTCGATCCCGGCTTCGGAGCTATGGTTGTTCAGAAATAAGGAAGCCGCGCGGCTCGTCCAAAAGGGAGTGGCGGACGCGAAAAAGGGTCGTCTGGAAGCGGCCGGTGAAGATTACTCGAAATACAACGACGATCTCCGATAATGTTTGAGATCCAATTCACCGTGACCGCAAAAGAAACGCTCCGCGGTCTGGAAAGACATCCGGCCCAAGCCGGCCTCGTCAAGCAGATCAAAAAAAGTCTGGGCTATCTTCAAGTCAACCCGAAGCATCCTTCCTTGAAGACGCATGTTTATGAGTCGATACCCCATCCCTTCAGTCCCCATGAAAAGGTCTTTGAGGCTTACGCGCAAAATAATACGCCGGGAGCGTACAGGGTTTTTTGGTGTTATGGTCCCGATAAAAGGCAGATCACGGTCCTCGCGATCACTCCGCATCCGTAGGTTTTTAAACGATCTGGAATTAACAGGGACGGTTCTCTTCGAGAGAACCGTCCCTATGAGCGTATGCCCGCCGGTTTATTTCTTCCCGAACAAATAATCTGCCTGGTCGGCGGGGAGGCCGGGGCTGATCTGGCGGATGAAGTGCTGGGCGAGGCCGAGCGCGTTCTGGACATCCCCGGTGGGGACAGGGACCTCGAGGCGGCCCATGAGGCCGATCTTCTGTTTGTGGGCCATGGAATAGAAGAACTGTATGAATTTCTGCCCGATCCAGCCGACCGGATGTTTATCGATCGTCATCCAGTAGATCACCAGCACGCTCTCGCGGCCTTTCTCCATGTGGAGGACGTGGGCCTTGAACGGGTGTCCGGCGGCTTCCAGGGTGATATCTTCCAGCGGTTTTACGGTGTAACCCGAACTGCCAAAGCAAACTTTCGGATGATGGAAATTCCCCGCGTCCAGGACCAGAAATAAAAGGGTCTCCCCCAGATCGTTCGCGTACTGCCGGGCGAAGATCTTATTGATGAAAAAATAGCGTTTGTCGCCGGCCTGGAACGCGCCCGAGACGTCGCGGCTGCGCCAGGAACTCATCTCCGCCGGGATCGTCAGCTTGCTGAGGAAGTCCGGGCTTTTGTATTGGGTCCGGGGGAGGGCGTAGGAGAGCGCGAGGGTGACTACCAGGCACGCCAGGATTAATAAGTACCGATAACTTTTGTTCATATTAAAGCCCATGGAATAGTTTCAGGTGTCATGTGTCCAAAATGAGTATCAAGTGTCATGTATCAAGCATCCTTTTGCTTCACCACGTTTTCTATGGCGAGTAAGCCCGCGAGCATGACGACGAACATCACAAAGCCGCTCGCGTCGTGGAAAAATTTCTGGCCCAGACTTTCGCCCCAGTAATAGGTCACGATCACGACGCCGATGACGCGTATGAGATTTCCCAGGAGGGACAAGGGGACGATCGCGGCGGTCATGGCGAGTTTGCGGCCCGGACCGCATTTCGAGATAAAAATATAAGCCAGGCCCAGAGACGAAAGCGTGATCAGGGACCGGAAGCCGCTGCAGGCTTCGCCCAGGAATACGTCATGTCCGCCGATCTGAAGCAGGAGGCCGTCCCGTGTGATCGGGTAGCCTAGCAGGCCCACTAGCTGCTCGGTCACGATCGAGACGCCGTAGCGCATCGGGAGCGTGACGCTGTCGAGGATGCCCAGGGGCGGCGGCACCAGGAGCAGGAGATAGGCGACCGGGAACCAGAGGACGCGGACCACTTGCGGGCCGTAAAGCCAGCCGATCAGACCATAGAGCACGGGAATAAGCGAGAAGGTCGAGACGGCCGTGTAATCCTGCCGCCAGCCGAAGATGAAGGTCAGAAGGCCGAAGATGAAAAGAACTGCGTACGGAGTACGGAGTACGGGGTACAGCGCAGAACCAGTTGTTACGCCTTCCGCGGTACGCCTTCCGCCTTCTCGCGCGCTATTCAGTGCGCGCCACGCCATAAATAGTGCTACAGGCAGGATGAAGTACGCATGCGAATAATCGATATCGTCCCAGCGGGAGCTGTAGAGAGCCTTGAATACGGGGTAATAAAGGAGGCCTACGAGAAGCCAGACGGCAGACTGAAATCGATGTTCCGGTATGGAGATCCACACTCTGAGCTTTGCGGCGATGTTGGGGCTCGGCATGGGGCGCATTATACTCGATTCACGAAGTACGGAGCAAGGAGTACGGCGATCGGCAAAGCGTGAAGATCAATGCTTATAGACTCTAGCCAATGCCTCAAGCTATGACAAAAAAAAGGACAGGCAATAGGTGTGTGCCTGTCCTTTTTTTGCTAAAAATTTATTTCTTTTTACGACGAAACTGCGCGAGACCGAGGACGCCGGCGCCAAGGCCGAAGAGGACCATGCTGACCGGTTCCGGGGTGACGGTAAAAGAGCTCTTGGCGAACTCGGTATAATCGCTGCCGTTATAGCCCCACTCCGTGTTGACGGTCCAATCTCCGGCTTTCCGGACGCCCGAAACACCAGTCCAGTTATCAAGACCCTTCCAGATCTCGAGGGAGCCGCTGCCGTAATCGGTGCCATCTCCGTCGAAGTATGATTCCTGTTGTGTGGCGATCGTTTCTGTGCCGTATTTCCAGACCCGCGTCAGATTAAGCGTGCGGCTTGTGTCCACTTCGTCGAAAAGGGAGTAGACGAATGGCTTTTCGTCCCAGCCGAACAGGGTCTTTTCGCTCTCATCATTTTCCAGGGTCGTGAAAGGGGTATAGTCAACGGCTTCCGGGGGGTAGACATCGCTGGGGTCGATGTAGTATGCGTAACCGGTCTGTGTCAGAAGTCCAAGACAGAGCAGAAACCCGAGGAACACGGCGAGTTTCTTTTTTCTATTCTTGCCGCGAAGTTTCCGCGCCGAGATCGCCAACCCGCCGAGCACAAAGAGCGCCGCGCTGAAAGGTTCCGGAGTCACGGTGAACGCGTTCTTGCGGAGCGTGGAGTATTTGCTGCCTTCATAGCCCCACAAGGTTTCAACGCTCCAGTTGCCGGTCTGCCGGATGCCTTTATCGGTCCAATTGTCCAGAGCTTGCAAGTGGAAGAGGGAAGCGATGTTGGGGTAGGACTCCTGCTCTACAGCGACCGTTTCCGTGCCGTATTTCCAGGTCCTTGTGACATTGAGGGTCCGGCTCACGTCGATCTCGGGAATGGAAAAATACGCCAAGGGGGTCTCGTCCCAGCCGAACGACGTCGTTTTGACGAGGCTCTTGTCGAGGGTCATGTAGGGACTGAAATTTTCCGGAAGAGGCGCACGCACATCATTCTCACCTGCAAGACCAGTTCCGGAAAAAAGTCCAAGACCCAATGCGCACACCAGGAACATCCAAGCGTATTTTTTCATGTGAACCCTTTTTATATTTAGGGAACAGGCAAGCGAAGCCTGTCTGTTCCGTTGGATTTATTTCTTTTTACGACGAAAATGCGCGAGTCCGAGAACTCCGGCGCCAAGGCCAAAAAGCACCATGCTGACCGGTTCCGGGGTCATGGTGATCTTGGCCGAGAAATAGCGGGGGCTTTCCGTGTAATCGCCCTTGTCGGTCCAGATCCATTTTGCGTTCTTGCTGATCCCATCCACCGGACCCCCGTTGACGCTGATCCAAGGTTCTGCGCCGGCATTTTTCCCGGAGGAAGTCACTCGTGCGAACGAATCATCCCAACCGTCGGTGCGGACCGTCCAATCGTTTTTGTTGGTAAGCAGTTTCTTCGTGCCGTTCTCGAAGATGTAAGGGTTGTCCGAGCGGAGAGTGAACTGGCCGAGAAATCCCGCGATCACTTGATGTTCATCCCGACCCACGACGTGGATGTAGTTGGTGCCCTGTGCGAGATAGAACGTTCCGATCTGCGCGTCCGGCCAGTGATCGCCGCTCGCGATGAGCGTGCCTTGCACATGATCGTCCTGGCTGATGTAGAGCTCGAACGCGTCATCGACGGTCATTTTGTAAGTGCCGTCGGCCGCGATGCTAGCGAAGGCTGAGCCCACGAAAAGCAACGACAGGGCGAGTACTAACAATCCTAATTTCTTCATGATCGACTCCTTAAGGGTTGATAAAACGCACTCATTAATTTCTTACTTATTTTTTCTTGTTGCGACGAAACTGCGCGAGGCCGAGCACTCCGGCGCCAAGGCCGAAAAGGACCATGCTGACCGGTTCAGGGGTGGTCGTGATCGATAATTTAGGTCCAAATCCCGTTGAAGATTCCCGCGCGTAATAAGAATGGCCGGGGCCGGTGGAAGTCAATGCAAGACTCAGCGTGGCTCCCGGAACGAGTGAGCTGGCATATTCTGAAATATCCCAGGAATACCAGCCGAAAGTCTTGCCGACGGTCGTGGTCGCCAGAGCACTGCCGATCAGCACAGGCTGATCGTTCCAGGTCATGGTGGCTTCATTCCACCCGGTCGACGTGGCATAGACGCTCACGGAAGAGTTGCCCTGTGCGGCATCGTTCTCGAAGCTGTACAACATCAGGCTTGCCGAGGCGATGGACAACGTGGGCAGTGTGAATTGAAGATAACTGCGCGTGTTGAGAGTATTGTTGTACCACTTGCCCGTCCAAAGTTGTTTCGAACTTTGATCCGTGGGGTTCACGAGGTAGCCGCTGTAGTTGTTCCAATTACTGCTCGCGTGCACCGAATCGGTCGGCACATCGGAGAAAGCCGGAACATCCAAGGCGAACGCGGACGCTGAACTTATCCCAAGTACGATCGTAACCAACAACAAGATCTTTTTCATGAAAGGGATCCTTTCCAAAAGTACGGGTTATTTCTTTTTTCGACGAACCTGCGCGAGGCCGAGCACTCCGGCGCCGAGTCCAAAAAGGACCATGCTGATCGGTTCCGGGGTCATGGTGAACGGGATATTATTTGCGGTGCCTGTAACCGTATTGCCCGCGAACTTCCATTCGTAAGAGGCGTTGATATGCCAAGCGCCGTAATTATTTTTGAGATCGTTCCACGTAAGGCCGGTGCCCTGAAGCAGATCCGTGGAAGGGGAGAGCCAGTAAGTGTCTTTTGTTTTGTCGCTGCCGCCGTTCGTGTTGATCGAAAACATTTTCGTGTCGCCAAAAAACCAGTCGGTGGTCACGCTCGAATTCCGGCTAGGGCTGTTCCAGTCCTCATAATCATTATCGCCCGACAGAACCAACTTGAGCCAGGGGCTTTCTCCGAGGCTCGTATTGAAATGATCCTCTAGGGTCGTACTACCGTTGTCCTGATAGGTGTCGGCGGAGGTAAAGTCAGCGGTATAGTCGATGGGCTTCGGGGCTTGTGGGCTTTTCAGCGAAGCCGCGTAAGCAGCCGAGGACATCACGCTCAGTGTCACGGTAACAACGAACAGCGCGAACAGAATTCTCTTGAGCATGGAACGATCTCCGCTTGTGTTTTTGATGGGGGGCATTGTTTTCCCAAACTAATTATCGGAGCAGAAAAAAATTCAACTGCGGAATATTTTTTTTAGCGAACCGACGAATTTAAAAATTTAATGCGAGCCTTGCTTTTCTGTAATTTACGGGCTAAAGTGTACGCAATTGTTTTCAAAAACACAAGGAGCAAATTAAAGTTTTTTCACTATACAAATCAGGGAATTCCAGGACTTAGCAAAGGCATTAACAAATGGTGTTGAAAGAATATTCGTGTATAAGAATGCTATAAAATATTATTGGGAAATTAAAATATGCTGAAAGAGAAAGATTATTTCTTAAGAAGGTTGCTTGTGGTGGCGGATGTCGCGCTGGTCGGCGCTGCTTTTTTCGCGGGATATTTTCTAATTTCTTACTTCCGGAATTTTTTCGTAAGCGACTCGGTTGGTTCTCTTTACCCGATCCATTATTATTTCAACCTGATCCCGGTCTTGATGGTGCTTTGGATCGGATCGCTTTCCGTGATGGGGATCTACCGCTCTTTTCGCGGCAAGGATCTCACCGCGCTCTGTTTAGATATTTGCAAGGCGGGTTTTTTAGTGACGCTTCTTTTTAGCGGCTCGGCCTATCTTTTTGGGTTGCAGTATGTGAGCCGGGTCTACATCACGCTCGTCGTGATGCTGTCCGGTATTTTCCTGATCCTTGAGAAAGTGCTGTTGTATGAATTCATCCTGGTGCTTCGGCGCAAGGGCTACAACTACCGCCACATTTTGATCGTGGGGTCGGGAACGCGGGCGCAGAATTTCGTCGATATTGTGAATGAGCACCGGGATTGGGGACTCCGGATCCTGGGGTACGTGGACGATGAACCGGAGAAGGTCGGGCAGGAGATCCAGGGTTACAAAGTGTTGGGGACGCTCGAGAATCTTCCGGCGATCCTGGCGGCGCATGTGGTGGATGAGGTGGTGTTCGTGGTGCCGCGGTCGTGGATGGGAAAGATCGAGGACGCGATCCTTTACTGCGAGCAGTTGGGCAAGAGGGTGAGTGTGGGGATGGATTATTTCAATTTAAAATTCGCCAAATCACGCATGACGGACCTGGGTGGGTTCCCTCTTCTTTCTTTTGAAACCACTTCCGGGCAATACGGGGCGCTTCTGGTGAAACGGTTTCTGGATGTGGCGGTTTCGGTGACCGCGATGTTGGTGCTCAGTCCTCTTTTTCTGGCGCTCATGATCATGGTCAAGGGAACGTCTAAGGGGGGTATTTTTTTCAAGCAGGAACGCTCGGGGGTGAACGGCCGACGGTTCATGCTCTACAAATTCCGGACGATGGTGGAGGACGCGGAGGAGCGGCTTGAGGAGATCCGAAAATATAACGAAATGGGCGGGCCGGCATTCAAGATGACGAATGATCCGCGCGTAACACCGATCGGCAAGTGGATGCGCAAATTCAGTCTCGACGAACTGCCGCAGTTTTATAATGTGATGCACGGGGACATGTCCATTGTGGGGCCCCGGCCGCCGATCCCCGCGGAAGTTGAAAAATACGTTCCTTGGCAGCGCCGGCGTCTTAGCATGAGTCCGGGGCTGACGTGTCTGTGGCAAGTGAGCGGGCGCAACAAGATCGTCGATTTTGACGAATGGATGAAGCTCGATCTCCGCTACATTGACCAATGGTCGCTTTGGCTGGACCTCGGGATTTTCCTCAAGACCGTTCCTGTCGTTCTCTTCGCTCACGGCGCGAAGTAGCCACCTTCGTTTTCATTCCCTCAAACGATCCGAAAAAAATCCCTTTCCGGAATAAACCGAAAAGGGATTTTGGGGCGGTCGACGGGATTTGAACCCGCGGCCCTCAGATCCACAATCTGATGCTCTAACCAGCTGAGCTACGACCGCCATGAAACATGTAAAACGACAAGCATCTGCAATGCCATGATTTTTCAGCTGTATCAAACCCCGATGGTTTGATATGGCTTCGGCAGGCACATGATGCGCCTGTCCGATCCAAGCTACGACCGCCATGAAATACGCGAAACTTCAAACTGATGCCATGCCATAAATTTATCGAAAAAAATGTTGCGAACTAGGGGGGCATTATAACGAAAAAAGTGTTTTAGGGAAGGAAGAAAGCGCTGCTTTTTTCTCACGATGATAGTTCGCGCAGTTTCACTGCAGCTGAATTTCTTTCTCGTTTCGGCGTAATTGCGACTATAATGCGTTGCTACGTTGTTGGTATTTCATGGGTTCATCCGGGGAGGGTTTTATGAAAGAATTTATGGTTGGATTGCTCGTGATCGTTATGGCGTTGATCCTGTCGGGGATCGGCATTATTCTTTTTCCGATCCTTCTCATGCTGGGTTTGTTCCTGCGTTTCGCGGTCGGTCTTCTGATACTACTCTTAGCCATATGGATGATTGGAAAGGCGACGCTGTTTTTGATCGATGCCTTCAAGAAAAAGGAGACGAAGCAGGTCTGACCTGCCCTCTATGGAACGGTTGATGACGGCCAAACAGGTCAGCGAACTGATCGAAGTAAAACCTTCCACGGTCTATCAATGGGTGCATCTCGGGCTCATTCCTTACGTGAAACTTGGAAAATGCGTGCGTTTCAAGAAAGCCGACCTTTTCCGCTGGATCGACAAAAATCTCCACAAAGAGCGCGTTTCCTTTCGCTCGGTCGAAAAGGCCCTTGCTAAACTTCCTTCCTCCAAGCAAAAAGAATTCTTCGAATTGGAATGATCGACATTCGGGAATGCTGAATGTCGATCGATAGAGCGGGCCGTTCCCTCGGGCAGCTTTCCGGTAGTTGTCTTGCTTTCTCCCATCAAGAAGCCTAGAATAAAGTCGTACATGAGAATGAAAGATGTTGGGCTGGTTGGACGGTTTCGTATGGTTGACACCCTCTAGGTAGGTAGAAGTGGACGGCAAATAGGAGGTGACCTATGACAGAGCCCCAGAGGCATCGGTTGGTTGCCGGTTGTGCGTTGACGGTAACGGTCTGCCTGATCCTCTATTTTATCATTTTCGGTTTTCACGCGTTCGATCCGAAGGGGTTGATCCTCTTCATCGGATTTTTTGCGGTGGCCGCGAAGCTTTCGACGGTCAAGCATAAGCATAATCCGATGTTCTAACTCCGGGGGGTTGTCCCCGGAACGTTTCGGAGCGATGACGAGCGCGTGTCAGCATTTTTATCGCACCCTTCCTTCTTGTAAAATCAAACCTCATTCAGTACACTACTCCACCTATCAGGACTTTATATTTCATTATTGAAAGGCATTGGACTATGAAAGAAGAAATCGTCGCGCTTCAGGACCGTATTACGGATCTCAGGGGTAAACTCCAGGAGATAAGGGGGTATCTTTGACCTTGAGGCCCAAGAGCGCGAGATCTCCAATATTAATGAGAAGATGACGGCGGCCGATTTCTGGGACCGGCAGCAGGATGCCCAGGCCACGGTGGAGCGACTCAAAGTCCTCAAAAAAGTTGTGGATCCCTGGCATAAAGCCCATCAAACCTCCGGCGATCTTCTGGAGCTCATCGGGATGATGGATGAGAAACAGGAAGAGTCCCTGAAAGAATTCCAGGAAGAGGTCGCGAAGCTTGGCCGGGAAGTCGAGTTGCTTGAGTTCCAGCGGCTTCTGTCCGGACCCTATGATCCGAATAACGCGATTGTCAGTATCAACTCCGGCGCAGGCGGGACCGAGGCTTGTGATTGGGCTCAGATGCTTTACCGGATGTACACGCGTTGGGCCGAGCAGCATGATTATGTGGTTCAGATGGTCGATCTCATGCAGGGGGAAGAGGCGGGGATCAAAAGCGCGACCTTTATTGTGCAGGGCGCGTACGCCTACGGTTATTTGAAGGCGGAGTCGGGGGTGCATCGGCTGGTGCGGATATCACCCTTTGATGCCAATAAACGACGGCACACATCGTTTGCGTCGATGGATGTGATCGCGGAAGTGGATGATATTCCGGAGGTCGAGATCAAAGACGATGATATCCGGATCGATGCTTTC
>JAZDJU010000100.1:0-57562 GCA_043803685.1 Candidatus Omnitrophota bacterium | reverse complement strand
CCGCAAAAAAAAGAGAACCCCAAAGGAAAGCCTTATGCGCAAACACACGATAACCTTTTTTGTTTTCATGCTCATGTTTGGCGGTTTTACGGCGCCGGTTCATGCGGGAGATTGCACGAAGGACAATCTAGTCGAGAAGTTCGGAGACTGGTTCGGCAATATTGGCAAGAAGGAAAAAGCAAAGACCCGGAACATCGCCGCGCGCCGGGCCAACAAACTCGCCGCCTGCGCCGAAAAAGAAGCGGAAAAAGCGGCCCCAAAGACCGCGGGCTGACGACGAGAAAGTCCCCCTTCAAGGAAGCGCGCCTCCACATCACGGGAAAGCGCAAACCAATGGCGCCTATCGCGGCTTGAGGGCGTACGATTTCTTATGATTCGAAATGTTTTTACGGTGGATCTGGAAGACTGGTGCCATTCGATCTATTTACAAAAGGCGGCGGTGTCTTTTTCGGAAGCGCGCGTTATTAGGAATACGGACGCGTTGAGTTCTGTTTTGGATCAGTACGGTGTCCGAGCTACCTTTTTTGTCTTGGGACAGATTGCCGAACGAATACCTGAACTTGTGCGGAAGCTGCATCATCAGGGACATGAGATCGCCAGCCACGGGTACGGGCACCAGGTTCTTTCTACCATGCAAGGGCAAGAAGTTCTTAACGACATCCAAACGTCTTGCAGGATATTGGAAAACGTGACAGGGACGCCTGTGAAAGGTTACCGCGCGCCGGCGTGGTCATTACCACGGGAGCGAAGGGTTCTGATAGAGAGCTTGAGCTCTTGCGGGATTGAATACGATTCAAGCTGCGCGGCTTTTTCTGTCCCGTTCGTTTGGCGCGCGACAGGGAACACGGCGGATCCTTTCTGGCTTGATTCGAGCCAACGTATTATGGAAATCCCTCCCACCTCTGTATCCCTTGGGCTAGCCCGCGTTCCGGTGGCGGGCGGTGCGGCGCTTAGGTTGTATCCGTATGAAGTGACGCGGCGTCTTGTGGCCTGGTGCAATTCTCGCGGACGAGCCGTTGTTTTATATGTCCATCCATGGGATCTCGACGTGGATTTTTCTCCCTTACCATTGCCGTGGCCGCAGCGCGTGTTTCATTATGCGGGGCGACATACGGTTTTGCAGAAGCTGGTTCGCCTTATGAAAGAATTTTCTTTTTGCACGATGGCGGAGTATTTCCAAGCGGCACGGAAAAAAGGGCTAGCATGAATAAGGAAGCGTGGAATGCTGCTGAGGTTTTGCGCGTAGCCCTGATCGACCCTCCGACGGGGCTTTTTATCCGGGAAGACCGTTGCCAGGCGCCTATTCCCCAGATCGGGGTGGCGGAGATGCGTCCGCCCATTGAACTGGCTTATATGGCCGGGGCGTTTCAGGCCGCCGGCTGTGTGTGTTCTATGAAAGATTATCCTGCCGAGAAGATGACGTGGGAAGACGTGCGGCGCGACCTTGCTTCGTTTCGGCCGCATCTTTTGGTGATCAATACGACCGTGAAGACGGTTCATGATGACCTTAAGGTGTGCGCGATAGCGAAGGAACTCTCTCCAGGGATCCTGACCCTTGCGCGGGGTCTTTATCCCATGATGTTCGCTGAGGCGCTGTTAGAGCAACACAGCGCTTTGGACGTGGTCGCGTGCGCTGAGCCCGAGGGGATCGCGAAACAGCTAGCCGAGAGAAAACCTTTGGCGGATATCCCCGGGATTGCTTATCGGGACCAAGACACGGTTCGCGTGACGCGACCCGCCGAATGGTGCCAGGACCTTGATGCACTGCCGTTCCCTGCTAGAAATTGTATGAATCTGGATCTTTATCTCAACGCCTACACACACGAACGCGAAACAAGCATCCAGGTGGCCCGAGGATGCTCCAGCGCGTGTATGTTTTGTGTCGCCTCGGCCGTGGCGGGTACTGTTCCTCGCGTCAGGTCTTACCAGAATATTTTAAAGGAAATCACAGAATGTGTGAACAAACACGGGATCAGGAGTTTCTTTCTTCGCGCAGACACGTTTACATTCGATAAAGCATGGGTTTGTGGGCTGTGTCATGAATTGATACAACAAAAGGAAAAAATTCGCTGGGTGTGCAATGCGAGGGTGGACACCCTTGACGAAGAACAGATCGTTTTGATGAAGCGGGCGGGTTGTTATGCTGTTTCTGTAGGCATAGAAAGCGGAAATCAACGCATTCTTGATCAGGCGCAAAAGAGAATTTCCACGAGTCAGGTTCGCCGCGCTGTTCAGCTTTTGCGGTCACACGGATTGATCGCCGTCGGGTATTTTATGATAGGCTTTCCCGATGATACCCAGGAAACGATCGAAGAAACCATGAGCTTTTCGACCAGCCTGGATCTTGACGCGGCCAACTTCTATATCGCCTACCCGTTCCCAGGAACCGCATTTTATGAGCTGTGTCGCAAAAGTGGGCTTTTAGAAGAAGAGCCGTTTTCCCGTTTGCCATACGTCGAAGCAAGTGTGCATACAAAATTTGTTTCGGCGAGGATGTTGGAGCGTTGGCGAAAAAAGATGGTCCGGAATTTTTACATGAGACCCTTTTTCATTTTGAAACAAATCAAGAAATACGGGATAAGGAACCGCTGGAGGACTATTTTGTCTTTCGGGTTGCGCGTGGTTCGGCAGGGATGGTCATGAGATCCGTTTTTAGCAAAGCTTTGCTTGTTTGTTTTGGCGTATTTTTGAGTCTCGTAATCCTTGAGGTTGGGTTGCGCGCGGCCGGCTTTGCGCTTACAACCTGGCAGGACTGGCGCAATGAGCGTCATCTTCGGACAAAAGCAGATGTCCGGGTCCTGTGCTTGGGGGAGTCGACCACGTACGGGCAGTATCCCCGCTATCTCGAAAAATTTCTGAATGCCAATCGGTCGGGATTAAAATTCACGGTGATCGATGAGGGGCTTCCAGGAACAAATACCGGAGTCATCGTATCTTTAATGGAAAAGAAGATCGATCGATACAAACCGGACCTGGTCGTGACCATGATGGGGGTCAATGATCGTAGCGCCCGCATGCCCGCGCTGGATGAAAAGGGATATGGGGTATCGAGAGGTTTGAGTCATCTTAAGACCTATCAATTATTCCGTTGGATCGAGATGCGTCTTGTGGCCAAGGGGCGTGAGGCGGGGTGGTTCAAGGAATCGCCGAGCGACAAACGATCCGTTGGGGAATATGATTTCAAGAAAGATCTGGAAGTCCGGGAAAACACTTTAAAAGAGCATCTCCGGCGTCAACCCGGAGATGATAAGGCTTATGTCGACCTGGGGCTTGTGTATAAAGACCAAGAAAAGATCTCAGAAGCGGAGCGATTCTTCAAGAAAGCCGTTGAGATCAACTTAACGAATGATGTGGCTTACGCGGAACTTGGCTGGCTGTATGCCGCTCATAACCGGATGGCAGAAGCGCAGGAAGCGTTTAAAAGATCCACGGAGATTAATCCCCACAATGCCAAAGTTTGGGATATTCTGGCAGCAACTTATCAAAGCCGCCGATTGTATCCTCAAGCGGAAGAGGCTTTTAGAAAAGCGACGGAGGCCGATCCGCGCTTGAACGCAGGGTACGCGAATCTGGGCTTGTTTTTGTTGAAACGTGGGAATAAAGATCAGGCCGAAGTTTTCTTCCAAAAAGCGATTGAAACAGATCCAACAAATAGCCGCGCCGTCGCAGGGTTGGCGATCTTGTATTGCGAGACGGGGAACAAAGACTTGTGCCGGGAATATTCCAATAAGGTCAAGGATATGTCCGATGATGTTTACGGCCCGATGACTAGGTTTAACTACAGGAAGACCAAGGAATTTTTGTTAGGGAGGGATCTAGGGTGGATCTGTGTCCAGTATCCGACCCTGCAGGTGAGCGCGCTGAAAAAGGTAGTCGGGAGCGGCAAGGGCATTGTTTTTGTCGATAATGAGGAGACTTTCAAATCAGCGGTACAGCGGGACGGGTATTTGCGGTATTTTATGGATACGATGGGCGGGATGTGGGGGCACTGTACGGATGCTGGGAATGAGCTTTTGGCCAGGAACATAGCGGACGCTATCAAAGGGATGTTGCGGATTTGAGAGCGTTGGCAATAAGGAGACTAAGACCACGGTCTCCCGATTTTTTTGGAGTGGCGCTTGGAAACTTCATAAAAAAGGCAGATCTTTAAAGGAACTATGAACGAGCAAGATGATGTAGCGGTCGATTTCAAGGATGTCGGCGAAACCTATGAGATCGACATCAAGACAGAAGACAAGGTTATTCGCGAAAAGACCGAAGTGTTGAAAAATGTCTCCTTCACCATCCGCCGCGGAGAATCGGTCGCGATCCTTGGCGCGAACGGAGCGGGGAAATCCACGATTCTGAGGATCATGGCTGGGCTTTTAAAGCCTGATCAAGGGAAGGTGAGGGTAAGCGGCGTGGTCGGTAGTTTGCTGGACCTGGGAGCCGGGTTTCATCCGGAATTGACGGGGCGGGAGAACCTTCGTCTGAACGCGGATTTTTACAAATTTGACAGGCGGGAGTTCGAAAAAAAATACGAGAGCATTCTGGCTTTTGCCGGCATCGGAAAATTCATCGACGTGCCGGTGAGGTGCTATTCCCAGGGGATGTATGTCCGCCTGGCTTTTAGTCTAGCCATCCATGTGGACCCGGAGATCCTTCTGATCGACGATTGTCTTTCCGTGGGGGATGATGCTTTTCAGCTCAAGAGCCTTGATAAGGCTCTGGAATTGAAGGCGCAGCAAAAAACGATCGTTTTTGTAACGCACAATTTTACCTTGGCAAGACAGTTGTGTGAGCGGGGGATCTTTATCAAAGATCATGGCGTTGCCTTGGATGGCACAGTGGACCAAGCCATCTCCCGGTATCTGACTTTTTCTGAGACGGACAGGGAGCACTACCGCTTTCTTAAGGCCAGGATCGATGAGATGGAAAATTACGAGAAACTATTGGCGCTCCGGCGTGAGGAAGAGAAGGCCCGCTGGGATGAGGCGGTGGGGCAAAAACGCCGCGAGGATGATCTCCGGTGGGAAAAAGAAGCGATCGCGAGGCGCCAGAAGGATGAACGGGCCTGGGATGAGGAGTTTTCCAGGGTGCGAGCCAAGGAAGAGGCCGATTGGCTTCAAGAGGTCAAGCGGCGGCGCGATGCCGAGGGCCTGGAGTGGGCGGTGGAGGTGGGGAAAAGGCGGGACGCGGATGACGAGGCCTGGGCTTTGGCGGCACAACAGCGCCGGGAGCTTCAGGAGCGTGAATGGCAGACGGCTTTTGCCAGAAAATGTGAAGCGGAAAAAGCCAGGTTGGAAAAAGAAAAACAGTAGTGGACGCCTCTTGGTGGAGGCCAGACTCAAGAAGGGGGATAAAAATGAGGACTGCATCATTATTGAAACACGCGGCGAACTTGGTGTTGTTGTTAGGGGTAGCTACGGCTCTGGGGAGATATCCTGTGGGCTCAGCCTTGTTCTGGTGGGCGCTTCTGGCTTTTTTTGTTCTTTGGCTTGTGCTGAGACTTTTGGCCATTATGGGACAGCTTCTTTACGAAATGCGTAATGACGCTACCCGCGTTCTTATTCAAGTAGAGCGCTCTTTGTATCAGCTGAACGCCTCGGCTCAAGAGATAAGGGATCTGATCGATTCCAAGGTGGATAAAGACGCCGCATGAAAGTTTTTCTGGTCAATTTACCCTGGAAAAGAGGGGGGTTGTGGGGGGTTCGCGCCGGATCCCGCTGGCCTCATATTAAAACGGCCCGCGAACGGCACTACTTGCCATTCCCTTTCTTTATGGCGTATGCGGCGGCGTTGCTTAAGCGCGAAGGTTTTGAGGTCCGGCTGATCGACGCTTTGGCCGAAGAGATGCCGATGCCGCGCCTGTTGTCCCTGATCCGCGATGAAAAACCGGATCTGCTTCTCGCCGAAACATCCACACCTTCTTTGCCCCATGATCTTTCGATGATACAAAAATTGCCTCCGGGAATTCCTGTAGCGTTGTGTGGGCCTGAGATTCATATTCGGGACGTGCAGTTTTTGGGACGTCATCCCCGGATCACCTACGTCATGGTGGGAGAGTATGAGATCACCCTGCTGGAGCTCGTCCAGCATTTGGTCGCCGGGAAGGATCTTTCGGGCGTTAAGGGGTTGATCTATCGTCAAGAGGGGGAGTGCAAAGTGAATCCCGCAAGGCCTCTTCTCGAGAATCTGGATGAGTTACCCTGGCCTTTGCGTGACGGGCACGTAATGGAGAAATATAATGACGCGCCGGGAGGCATTCCTTTTCCGAGCGTTCAAATGTGGTCTTCCCGGGGATGTCCTTACCAGTGTCTGTTTTGTAGTTGGCCGCAGCTGATGTATCAAAGCCATCGCTACAGGATCCGCAGCGTGGTGGACGTCGTTAATGAAATGGAATATCTCGTCAACGAGAAGGGGTTCAAGTCGGTCTATTTTGATGATGACACCATGAATATCGGTAAGCACAGGATGATGGAGCTTGCCGATGAAATAAAGCGCAGAGCCGTGAATGTGCCCTGGGCCATGATGGCGCGCGCGGATCTTATGGAAGAGGATCTTCTGGAAAACCTTTTTTTCAGCGGGCCTTGCGGCGGTCAAGTATGGGGTCGAATCCGCCGACCAGAAACTGGTGGATCGCATACAGAAGAAGCTCGATCTCAAGAAGCTCGAGCGGATGGTCCGTTTCACGAAGTCCCTCGGGATCAAAACCCATTTAACGTTCACATTCGGTTTGCCGGGAGAAACGCAAGAGACGATCCATAAGACCATTGAATTTGCCAAGGCGCTGGATCCGGACACCGTCCAATTTTCGATCACCACGGCATTCCCGGGGACCCAACATTATAAAGATCTGGAGGCGAGGGGTCATATCGTTTCAAAAGACCCGAGAGATTATGATGGAAATTCAAGAGCCATGCTCCGAACGGAGGCCCTTGAGGCCAAAGAGCTAAAGGTCGCTAAGCAGGAGGCTGAAAGACGTTGGCAGGAACATGCGTGGGAAACACGCAGCGACGTAAGGAAAAATGCCACGGCGGCTGAAAAACTGGTGATGTTCCTTAAGAAAAAGATCGTTTATCCTTGGGTTGTGCTGTGGCGGGGCTTATTTCGGCTTCGCTTGAGGGACCGGATCCTATGCTTCTGCGGCAGGTTGTCACCGCGGAATGAGACTCTTAGGAAAATCAAAAGCAATTTTTTAAATTTGTTGGGAGTTGAGCATGGCTCTTATGCGTTTAAAGGGCCGGATAGTGTGCAGATCGATCTGACGAGCAAATGCAATAATAATTGCATTAGCTGTTGGTGCAATTCGCCGCTATTGCGTTCGCGGAAGTACCGTGGCGCCAAAAAGCATAAGACGCTCCCAACCCCGATGGTCATCTCTCTCATCGATGATCTGGTGGGCCTTGGGACACGGGAGCTTTATTTTTCCGGCGGCGGGGAGCCTTTCATGCACCCGGACCTTATGACGATTCTCAGACACGCCAAGATTCAGGGGCTATATTGTGGCATCAATACGAATTTTACACTGGTGGATGAGGTCGCCGTTAAGCAGTTGATGGATATTGGCGTGGACGCTTTGACGGTGAGTTTTTGGGCTGCTAACGCCGCATCGTACGGGCGAACCCATCCGAACAAGGATGCGGCCACATTTGAGCGCATGGCGAAAATGCTCAGCATGCTTAATACGGTTAAAGACGACCATAAGCCTAGCGTCAAGGTTTACAATGTCATTTCCAATCTCAACTATCGTGAGCTCGAAGAGATGGTCGCGTTTGCTGAAGACACCGGCTCTGAATCCGTGGAGTTTGCTTTGGTGGATACGATTCCCGGGGCCACGGACTCACTGATCCTGGACGGCGAACAGCGTCTGGATGTTCTTGCCCAGTGTGAACGTATTTTGTCAGGGAACTATAAAGTCAAGGTTCTTAACATGGAAACCCTGGTCCGCCGTCTTTCCGATACCAGTGCGGGGAAGGCGGAATATGACAGCGGCCTGTTTAAGGAGTACTCCTGCTATGTCGGATGGGTTTTTAGCCGTATCATGTCGGATGGCGATGTTAATTTTTGTCTGAAAGCGCACAGGGCTCCCGTTGGGAATTTGTATCAGAACTCCTTTAGGGCTATCTGGAATTCCGCGAAGCAGCGGGAGTTTCGCCGGAAAGCGCTGAAATTCGACAAAAATGACGATTTTTTTCATCAAATCGGCAACGACGAACAATGCAAGGTGGGTTGCTACAAAAGCTGTGATGATATCGGGAGGAACAGGATCGTCCAGGAACGCCTGGCCCGGTTATCCTTCTTGCAAAGAATGGGATTGAAGGCGTTGGCAAAAATGATGGCACGCGGACGGTGAGCGGCCAAGGATTGGGAGCGGATCATGTTTAATGGGCTTGTCGCTTACTTCGCGCATTGGGCGCTTAAACAGCTTAAGCGGAGCTTCTTTCTGTCCGGCATCTTTTTCAAGGCGCTGTGGGCGCGCGTCATGGGCCGGGATGTTATCTTCAGATGTTACGGACAGCACGCGTATCTGCATATTCTTTCATCCCAGAAGAATGACTTCGAACTTTTTGTCCTTGCCGTTGAAATGAATAGAACGCTAGGCAACAAGGTGGGTTTTGACATCAAGCTCGACCGGGTTAACTTTTGTTATCTCGAAGAGATCATCAATTATTGCCTGGGGGCCATCGGTGTTCGTTTGATCAATGTCAACCGCGGGGACGCGGATACGAGCAAAACGCTTTTTGAGCGCTATGAAGCGCTTGTTTCTCTGCTGGACCGTGAGCTAGCCCCCGTCAAGATGAGCCTGATGATCGATGACAAAGATCGCGACCTCATCAGGAAAGTATTCGACAGCCTGGAACTCAAAGGGAAGTCTTTCCCTGGATTTAAGAATGACCTCTCGATGGTTTTCAACCTTTTGAAGGACATCAAAGAGCAGCCACATTCGACGCCGACAACCAACAGGTATTTAAGCTTGTTGTCCGAAGTGCTTTTGCTAGGGCCGCGTCAGGTGGTGTTGGATCTTTATCACCGCTGCAATACGGATTGTGTGCATTGCTGGATCCACAGTCCCGTGGCCCGCAAGATGTTGACCCAGCAATTCGCGGCCGAGAAATTGGATTTTGGCACGGTCAAGGGTATTGTGGACGATTGCTTTGAGCTCGGGGTGGACATCATCACTCTTTTAGGCGATGGGGAGCCGATCCTGAACCCCGACTTTCTAAAGATCGTCCGGTATATCAAGGAACGGAACCCTTATATTGATGTGCTGACCTTCTCCAATGGGTTGACCGTCACGGAAAAAGTAAGCCAGGAGCTGATCAAGTCCGGGCTCAACGAGATCTGGTTCAGCGTTCCGGCGGCGAGCGCCGAGGTGTATCAAAAGATATGTCCTTCCAAAAAAGCCCGCGATTTTGAACTTATCAAAAAGAACATCCGCTACTTGTGCCGGCTCAAGAATAAGGTGAGAGACATCGTTCAGAGGTGCGGCCTCGAAGAAAAAAACAAGATCATCCAGCGCTGCGCTCGCGTGAAGACCTTTCCCATGCATTGCGTGATCACGTTCGTGCTGCATCAATTGAATTATCATGAGGTCGTCGATATGGCGAAGATGGCGGTGGAGCTCGGCGTGGATGAGATGCGTTTTCAGCTCATCCATCTGGACAAGGACAACAAATGGCTGCAGCTGGATCAAAAAGAGGTGGATTTTCTCAACAGCAAGCTTCAGGAGATCAGAGCCGTCGCTCAGCAAAGCCATGTGGAGCTTGGGATGGCTCTGGAATTCCAACTGTCGCACATGCATGCGCCGACGGGAGATTGGAGCCGGGGATATTATCTTAAGCATGGGTGTCCGATCGGTTTCTTTTTCTCTATTATCAAGGCGAACGGAGATGTGGGGCTTTGCTGTAGCCTCAAAGTCGTCGACAACGTCCATCAAAAAAGCTTCAAGGAGATCTGGCTTTCCGAGCGGTATCATCAAGCGAGGGTGGGCGCCAAGCATCTTAAGGACAACAAGGACCAGGTGTTTCTGCCGACGGGGTATCACAAGGACGAGGCGCGGGGGGATTATCTGTATTCTGAAAGATGTGAGCTGTGTGACAATCATGACATGAATAATGAGGTGATCCAGTGTTTGTCGCGTGTCAAACTGGCAGATCCTTTTAAGGAACAAACCTCATAAAAGCCTTGGGCGGAAAGAGGGGGGGCGGCATGAGCATTCCGGAGATGAAGCGGGAATTGGGCGGCAGAACCCTTTGCAAGAGGTGCGTCCTGCCTGAAAGCCGGCCGGATATATCGCTTGATGGAGAGGGGATTTGCAATATTTGCCGTGAGTTTGAGAAACAAAAAAAGGACTTCCGGGCGAAGCCTCTGGAAAGTGATTTTGTCAAGATCCTGAATCAGCACAAGCGTAAAGGGCCGTATGACTGTCTTGTCATGTGCAGCGGCGGCAAGGACAGCACGGCGGCGCTTTATTACATGAAGAAGCGGTACAAACTGAATCCTTTGGCTTTCACTTTTGACCATGGTTTTGAAACCGAAGAGGCGCTAGCCAACATCCGTCATGCGGTCGAGATCCTCGGCGTCGATTTTGTTTTTTTCAAGTCAGACCACATGAAAGAAATGTTCGCCGAGATTGATAGGCGCGATGACAAGGCCGTGATATGTCATCCGTGTTCACTTTGGTACATGGGGCTGA
Organism: Candidatus Omnitrophota bacterium; assembly: GCA_043803685.1. GTDB lineage: Bacteria > Omnitrophota > Omnitrophia > Omnitrophales > Aquincolibacteriaceae > Aquincolibacterium. Next base: position 46,884 of record JAZDJU010000100.1, on the reverse strand, counting down.
CCTTTGATATGGCGGCGCGTTTTGATATTCCGATCATTGTGGCCGGATGGACCAAAGGGCAGAGTTCTCAGCAGTCCATGGGCTGCGATCTGCGTCAGGCCGAGTTCGTGTCCATGTCCAAGGCGACACAGGATTTTCTTGATAAATATACCCGGGAGAATCCTAAGTACAAAGGCTTCCCGCGAAGCATGGAGGAGGTTGTCGCCCGGGCCCAAAAACGGCATAAGGCTATCGTGGTTTCTCCGCACTGGTTTTTGCCGATCGATTCCAGCGAGTATGTGGACATTCTGAAAAAAGAATTGAAGTGGAAGTCCCCAGAGCAGAGCTATCCTGCGGCGTCGACCAATTGCGATTTGAATTTTCTTTCCGTCTATCGCTCGATGAAAAATTTCGGCTACACGCATTACCACGTGGAAATGAGTAAAATGATCCGCGAATCTCTTTTGTCGCGGCAGGAGGCGTTAAGACTTTTGGAGGTCAATTTTGGCAGGGAAGCCCTTGAAAGGGTGCGAAAGAATCTCGGGTTGCCGGCGGAGGCCTGATATGTTTAAAAAAATACAGAAATTCATGCGACCTGTCATCAGGGCTGTCAAAAAGGGACTGATGGTGTCCCTTCTGGTCCTCGCGTACATTTTCGTGTTTGGGCCCACCGCCGTATTTTTAAAGCTGTTCCGACGGGATCTTTTACCCAGGCCTTGCGCGGAGGGCCAGGCCCGCTGGCTTGATGCCGCCGGGTATGAACCCGATGAGGATGATCTTCTAAGGCAGGCGTGATTTAAAAAAGGGGGATGCTGATGAACAAGCTCCGGTATGTTTTTAGGGAAATATTCTATCTGATCAAGAAGCACAAGATCGCTTTTTTGCTGCCCATTTTTATTGTCATGACGCTGCTGGTCTTCCTGGCGTGCTATGTCGGTCCGGCGGTGGTGACTACTTTTATTTACGCAGGGATCTGAACGGGCGCGCATGAATATACTCGGGATATCCTGTCATTACCATGATGCGGCGGCATGTCTTGTCCGTAACGGAGAGATCGTTGCGGCGGCGCAGGAAGAGCGTTTTGACCGCCGGAAGAATTCCTCCGCTTTTCCTGTCCATGCGATCAACTACTGCGTCCAGGCGGCGGGGATCACCTTCGCGGATATTGATCATATCGGGTTTTACGAAAAACCTTTTTTGAAATTCTCACGCGTTCTGATCGATCATCTAAGGGCTTGGCCGCACTCGTTGGGGCATTTTCTGAAGACCATGCCCCATTGGCTCGAAGACAGACTTCTTTTGCCGCTGACCCTTGAAAAGGACCTGGGTTATCAGGGCAAGGTGTTTTTCATTAAACATCATCTCTCCCACGCCGCGAGCGCTTTTCTTGTGTCTCCCTTTGATGAGGCCGCGATCCTCACCTCCGATGCCGTGGGCGAATGGACGACCATGGCTTATGGATATGGACGCGGTTCCAATATCAAGATCTCGAAGGAAATTTCATATCCCCATTCTTTGGGATTGGTGTATACCGCGATCACGACCTACCTTGGGTTTGCGGCACATGAGGGAGAAGGTACCGTGATGGCGCTGGCCGGTTGTGGGAAACCAACCTATTTAAAGGCCCTCAAAGACATTGTGAAGGTTTCAGCCGACGGCAGCTTTGCTGTGGATCAGCGTTTTTTCGGATTTAATCACGGCGGAAGAATGTACAGCCGCCGGTTTGTAAAGATGTTCGGACCTGACAGAAAGCCGGAGGAGAGGATCGAGCCGCGGCATTGTGATATCGCGGCAAGTGTGCAGAAGCTGACCGAAGAGGTCCTTCTGGCGGTGGCGCGTCAGGTGCGTCAGGACACCGGCATGGACCGTTTGTGCCTGGCGGGAGGGTTGTTCCTCAATTGTGTGGCGAACACGAAAATCCTTGAAGCGGGCTTGTTCAAGGAGGTCTTTATTCAGCCGGCCGCAGGGGACGCCGGCGGTTCATTAGGAGTGGCCGCGTATATCGACCGTTGCGTTTTAAAGAATCCCAAACACTCCAGCATGTCCCACGCCTATCTCGGGCCCTCTTTTTCTGAGGAGCAGATCCACCGCATTCTTCTTAATCATGACGCGGCGTTTGAAGTGTACGAGGACGAGGCCTTGGCTTCTTTTGTGGCGAAACAGATCGCGGAGAACAAGGTTGTTGGATGGTTTCAGGGGCACATGGAGTTTGGCCCGAGGGCTTTGGGCAACAGGTCTATCTTAGGGAATCCTTGCCATCCGGGGATGAAGGAGATCCTCAATGACAAGGTTAAAAAAAGAGAACCTTTCAGGCCCTATGCTCCCGTCGTGCTCCAAGAGCGAGCCCGGGAATTTTTCGATCTCGAATGTCTTTCGCCCTTCATGCTTTTGGCGCCTCAGGTAAGAGATGAGAAAAAAAGCCTGATCCCCGGGATCGTTCATGTCGATGGTTCCGCGCGAGTTCAAACGGTCGGACGTGACACGAATCCTAAACTGTGGCAGTTGATCAAGGCGTTTGAAGCGATCACGGGAGTTCCGGTCATCATCAACACATCGTTCAATCTCCGGGGAGAGCCGGTGGCGGGGTCGCCGGAAGACGCGCTGCGTTGTTTTTTTGAGAGCGACATGGATCTTTTGGTCCTTGGGAATCATGTGGTGGCGAAGAAAAGGAGCCAGGCCCTGACGGCATGAAAAAACTCCTCGTTTTTCTTTTAGGGCTTCTATCCGTCGTAATGGTTCTGGAGATCTCCTTAAGGAGCGTGAGCTTTCTTCACGCTTCAGCGAGGGATTTTCTGGACCCCAAGCCAGCGGCGGCGCCAGGGTCCCAACAGGTGATCTTATGCCTCGGGAATTCCTTCACCAAAGGCGACGGGGCTGAGGCTTCGATGAGTTATCCCGCCCAGTTGCAAAGGTTGTTGGACCAGCGGTTGCCCTCCCGAAAGTTTGAGGTCCTCAATCAGGGAAAAGGAGGACAGAACACCTCCGAATTGATCAAAGTTCTTTCCAGGGAGCTGGACCGCTACAGACCGGATTTTGTGCTGCTTCAGACCGGGCAGCCCAATCTATGGAATTATCTGCGGTATACGGATCATTTAAGGCGCAAAGACAAGGATTTTTCCTGGCCCCGCCATGGGACCTATGTTGTAAGAGACCTTCTTTATGAAAGCCGCGTTTACAGGCTTATTGTTTTGTTGCGTGATAATCTCCGGCAGAAGAGCGCCGCATGTGAAGGTTTTTCTTTAGGTGAAAACCGGCGCTATAGAATGAGCCGGAGCTACCTCGAGGCGACGCAACTCACCAGAGACGCTAACGCGCAGAAAGTAACGCTTGATCCCGGTCAAAGCCTTTGGGCTCTTCAGGTGGTTTGGCGCGCACTGGTTTCTGATCCCGGGAATTCTGAAAATTATGTTTTTATCGGGCACATTTACCGGCATCGGGGAGATTATGAAAAGGCTGTAGATTGGTTCATCCGCTCCGTGGAAGTGGACGCGCGAAGCCGCACGGGAGAAGAGCTGCATAAAGGTTATCGGGAGATACGCCAGATGCGCCGGATGGACAAGGGAGTTGATGACGAACGGTTAAATCAAAAAATCGATGATTTCATCCGTCAGCTCAATCAGCGGCACCCGCAAGAGGCGGCCAATCTTCTTATGCTGACGTCTAGCCAGGTTGAAGAATGGGTCGAGTCCGATATGAATACCCTCGTGGATATCCTCCAGGCGCGCAGGATCCCGCTGATGTTGCAGAATTATCCTATTGAAACGCCCGTGAACAGAATCCTTGAGAAGATCGCGGGGGAAAGGGGCTTGCCGCTAGTGGATCATTTCGATGTCTTTCAGAAGAAGCTTGCGACGGGGATAGCCCGGGAAGACCTGTACGGTCCGGACACTCATTGCAGCGCCAAGGGGTATGGCATTATGGCGGAAAACGTGTTCGAGGGGATGAAGGCCGCGGGTTGGTGTTGAGATCGATCTCTTAGGGGCAAGAAAGGCCGGTTTTTTATATGCAAGGCGTTCCGTTAAAGAAGAAATACAAATACGTTGTTATAGGCGCCGGCATCAGCGGCCTTACGACGGCGTGCGAACTTTTAAAGGCGCATCCCGGAGAGGTCCTTGTCTTGGAGCGCGAAGCAGAGGCCGGTGGCATGGCCAGGACCCTTTCGCGCCAAGGCTATCAATATGATCTGGGTTCGCATCGCATTCATAAGGACATCGGGGAGGAAGAGCTGTGTTATTTGCAGCAGTTGATGGGACCGGAGCTAATGGTCCGGCAGCGCGCTGGCAAGCTGAGGTTCGGGACCAAGCACCTTGATTATCCCATCGAAACGCTGCAGTTTTTTTCAGCGCTAGGGATTAAGGAACTTTGGGAATTTGTCGTCTCGTGGGCGAGGCGGAAATCGGGTCAAGAGCTGTCCGGGGACGCCTTGGCCGGTTCCGACACCTACGAAGGTTATTTGAGACGCCAGGTGGGCGATCGGGTCTACCGTCTTTTTTATGAGCCGTACGCTCGCAAGGTTTTTGGTTTGGATCCGGCCCTAATTTCTGTTCTGGCGGCCAAAAAGAGAGTATCGATGTTGTGTCCGCTGGCATTTTTGAAAAAAATTCTGCGGCATTTATGGGGCGGACAAAGCTCCGGCGAATTCTATTATTTCAGTCACGGGATCGGATCTTTAGCGAAGGCTCTGGAGCAAAAGATTGTGGAGCATCAAGGGGCGATCATGACCGAGGCGCGAGAGCTTGGGATCAGCGAATCCTCAGGTCCCAGAGAGATCAGTTTTGCCCTGCCGGACGGAGAACGGCACACGGTTGCTTATGATGCGCTTGTTTCAACCATGCCGATCGATGCCTTATGCCGCAAGTTGGGATTTCAGGCGGATGTGGAGCGCCGGATGTGGCGAGGCCTGCGCCTGGTTTTCCTTCACCTGAGCAAGCCCCCCGCCTTGACCGGGGAGACGTTTTATTACCCGGAATCAAAATACCCTTTTGGCAGGGTTTCTATCCCGCAAAGATTTTCTTCGCTTCTGCAACCTGACGGTTTTCCGGTAAGCTATATTTGCGAAGTTCCTTGCAGTCCGGGGGATCCCTGGTGGGAGATGCCGGATAAGGATATCGGACAGATATGTTTTAAAGCCCTGCATGAGGCGGAGCTTGTATCGCCAGAGACCACGATGGATGAATCTTTGAATTTCACATGGCTTATGCCGGAGGTTTATGCGGTGTATTTTCTGGGCTGGGAAAAAAGCGTTCAAACGATGCTGGATTTCCTGGCTTTAAAGAACCCCTATGTTTATTCGAGCGGTCGATTAGGCTTGTTCCTTCATTGCAATATGGATCATGCCATGATGATGGGACGGGAATTGGCGTCCGGTTTATTGAACGGGATGCCGGCGAAGGACTGGTATGCCCGATCCCCGGAATGGCACCAGATGAAGGTAAGGGATTGATGCGAAGGCTCATCGTTTTTCTTTTAGGTTTTTTAGTGGCCTTGATCGCTCTGGAGGTGGCCTTAAGGCTTTTGGGCCTTGGGTATGGCCTTATGGAGGGCGGTGATCGCCGGCCGGGGGTTTTGTCTGGCCGGGGCTCTTATGTCATCTTGTGTTTGGGGAATTCTTATACCCAAGGCACCGGGGCTTCTGCGGGGATGAGCTATCCCGAACAGTTACAGCGAATGTTCAAAGGACAGATGCCAAAAACCCGAGTGCGGGTGATCAATCAGGGAAAAGGTTCTCAGAACACCGCGGAGTTGCTAGCGGAGCTTCCATCGAACCTGGACAAGTTTTTGCCCGATCTGGTTATTTTGCAGACAGGTCAGCCCAACGAATGGAATTATATAGGGTATGAAAAACACTTAAAGAGGGAAAGCGGTTCTCTAAGCTGGAGGGATGGGGTTGAAGAGCTGTTGCGCTGGGCTCTTTATCAGAGCCGGGCGTACCGCTTACTGGCGCTTGTGGCGGGGCATGTAAAGGCTCCAGATTTTTTGAAAAGGAGGCTACCGAGTCCCGATCAGAGTTATTTTTTAGATGGGGAGCATCAAGAAGCAAATCAGTATATTATGAGCGCAACCTCTCCCTACGGTAATTCAAAACGTGAGCCCCTTGACCGGGAACGCGTTTTGAGGTTTCGCCGTGTGTTGTTGCGCGCGACCCAAAAAGATCCGAAAAATCCGGTGAATTATATCTTGCTCGGCAACATGGCCTATCTTCAGAACAAACATGAAGAGGCTATTTTCTGGTATATCAAGTCCTTGGAGGTTGACCCTGCGCTGAAAAGGGGCAATGCTTTGCATCCCGGATATCAAGCTTTACGTGAAGCGAGGCAGCAGGATAAAGGCGCCAGCAATGACCGTCTGAACGAGCATATCGATAATTTTATCGAACAATTTATGGGAAAATATTCGGAGAAGGCGAGATTCCTTTTTTTGTTAAAAGATTTGGAGATCTTATCGTGGATGAAGTCCGATATGGAGGAGATCCTACGGATTCTCCGAGGAAGGAAAACCCGTTTATTGGTGCAGAATTATCCGGTCACGATGCGCGCGAATGAGGTTTTGATGGAAGTCGCCGGACGGAATGGGATCCCTTTTGTGGATAATAAAAAAGCATTCGAAGAGAAAATGGCCGAGGGCGTAAAACGAGAAGATCTTTTTGTCCCGGACGGGCATTGTAATGATGCCGGATACGGGCTTATGGCAGAAAATGTTTACCGTAAGATCTTGGCGGAGAAGCTTCTGTCATGATCCATAATAAAGAAATCTCATGGATGAAGAGAGCGCTTGTTTTTTCGATAGGCATTCTCGTGGCGCTCCTGGTGCTCGAGGCCGGGTTACGGATAGTCGGGCTGGTCCATGGGATCATGGAAGGCCAAGACCATCGGATGCCGTCCATCCATGGCCAGGACGCCAAGGTCGTGTTGTGTTTGGGGAATTCTTATACCCAGGGAGTCGGAGCTTCCTCAGGGATGAGCTATCCAGAGCAGCTACAAAGAATGCTCGATCTTCGAAAGCCGGGCTCGAAATTTGTTGTCGTCAATGAGGGGCATGGGGCTCAAAGCACATCGGAGTTGTTGACGGACCTTCCTCGGAACTTGGACAGAGTTATGCCGGCCCTGGTCGTTTTGCAGACAGGGGAGGCGAACCAATGGAATTATTTAGGGTATGAGAATTATTTGAAAAGAGAAAACGGTTTGTTGTCTTGGACGGATGGAGTTCAGGAGCTGTTGCGTCGGATTTTTTACGAGAGCAGGGTGTATCGCCTATTAGTCCTTGCCTCGGAGCACCTTAAAAACCGGGATTTTTTGAGAAGACCCTCTCTCGGCTCAGATCAAAGCTATTTGTTAGATGAGGCGTATCGAGATGCAGTTCAGTATGTGACGAACCTGAACTCCCCCTTCGTGGACCTGACGCGCATTCCTTTTGACGCGGAGCGCGTCTTGACGACCCGGCGCGTGTTGTTGCAAGCGATCGAAAAAGACCCCGAGAATTTTTCGAATTATATTTTGATCGGGGATACGTATCGTTCTCAGAAGCAGTATGAGCAGGCCGTTTCCTGGTATATTAGATCCTTGGAGGTCGATCCAGAATTGAGAAGAGGCGATGTTTTGCATCGGGGATATCATGCTTTACGTCAAGCTCGGCATCAGGATAAGGGCGCGGACAATGAAAAATTGAATCAACGTATCGATGATTTTATCAAGAGCTTTAAGAAAAGGCACTCAGAGAAAGCGAAGCTTCTTTTTTCGTTAGATACGCATCACGTCATGTCATGGATCGAATCCGATCTGCGCGAGATCGTAGGGATCCTTCAGGCGAGAAAGATCCCTTTTCTTGTCCAGAATTATCCGATCGACACGATGGCGAATAATGCCGTGGCGAAGACCGTTCAAAGCATGCGCCTGTCTTTTGTGGATCAAAAAAGGATCTTTGATCGAAGGTTGATGCAGGACCCATCGAGGGATCGTTATTTTGGGGCGGACAACCACTGCAATGACGCCGGGTATGGGCTCATGGCAGAAAATGTTTACCAGGGGATCGTTGATGCTGGATTTTAAACGCAGACCACGTTTTATCGGGAGCTTTCTATGAAACGACTCGGAGTTTTTTTGATCGGCGCTGTTCTGGGGTTGCTTTGCCTCGAAGCTGGTTTAAGAGGGTTGGGCGTTGTTTATCGTCTGCAGACGAAATCTTCCCGGACTGATGTCCCCGAGGCGTCAAGGGAGCCATTTGTTGTTTTGTGTTTCGGGAATTCGTACACCAAAGGCTCTGGTTCGAATGATGGCATGAGCTATCCTGAGCAATTGCAGCGCTTGCTATTCAACGGAAGGCGGGAAAAGAACGCTGTGGTCCTCAACCTCGGTCGTTCTAATCAGAATACGACCGAATTGCTCGCGGAGCTTGACGCCAACTTGCAACGATTTAAGCCGAACCTGGTTCTTTTGCAGACGGGGCAGGCTAATTGCTGGAACCATTTAGGGTACACGGATTATTTAAAGAGGGAAGGCTGGGCCGTTTCTTGGGCAGAAAAGATCAGGTATTCTGCCAGTGAGATCGTGTATTCGAGCAGCGTTTACCGTCTGTTCTTGTTGTGGCGGGAGCATGTCAGCGGGAAGAAAAACACCGCAATGGCCCCGGAAGCCTCGGTGGATATCAGTTATCGTGGAAGCCCTGAATACCTGAAGGCGATGGGCTTCGTTAGAAAAACCTCGACTTTTTTCTGGAGGAAAGATTCTGTCGTTAATGTGCCAGAAGGCCGTGAGGCCTTGAAGGTTTTTATGAGTGCGGTGGAAAAGGATCCTTCGCATCCATTGAATTATGTTTATGTGGGGTGCGTTTTTCGTTTTCTAAAAGATTATGAAGAGGCTTTGCGCTGGTTTGTAAAGGGCGTGAATGCCAACGTGAGGTTCAGGTCTGTTGACGAGGTCAATGAGGGCTATAGGGAAATAATAGGGATGCGTCTGGAAGATAAAGGTCGTGACCAACGGGTTGTTAACGAAAAGATCGACGCCTTTATCAAGGAATTCAACCGGAAGAACCCTGATCTGGCGGAAAACCTTCTTCTGTTGACGCCTATCCAGCTGGAACAATGGGTCGCCTCGGATGTCCGAGAGATCGTCCGGAAGATCCAGGCGAGCGGCGCAGTGGTGGTTTTGCAGAATTATCCGGTAGGGATCCCGGAAAACGATCTTCTTAGGAGGATCGCAGAACGGGACTCCTTGTTGTTTGTAGACCACTTCGCAATTTTTGAGAAGAAGATGCGCGAAGGAGTGCCCCGCGAAGCATTATTTGTGCCGGACAACCACTGCAATGACGCCGGTTATGGGCTCATGGCAGAAAATGTTTACCAGGGGATCGTTGATGCTGGATTTTAAACGCAGACCACGTTTTATCGGGAGCTTTCTATGAAACGACTCGGAGTTTTTTTGATAGGCGCTGTTTTGGGATTGCTTTGTCTTGAAGCTGGTTTAAGAGGGTTGGGCGTTGTTTATCGCCTGCAGGCGAAATCTTCCCGGACTGATGTCCCCGACGCGGCAAGGGACTCGTTTGTTATTTTGTGCCTCGGGAACTCGTATACCAAAGGCATTGGTTCAGCGGCTGGCATGAGTTATCCGGAGCAATTGCAGCGCATGCTATTCATCAGAAGGCCGGAAAAGAGAGTTGTGGTCCTCAACCTCGGTCGTTCTATTCAGAATACGACCGAACTGCTCGCGGAGCTTGACGCCAACTTGCAGCGATTTAAGCCGGACATGGTTCTTTTGCAGACGGGGCAGGCTAATTATTGGAATCGCTTAGGGTATACGGACTACTTAAAAAGAGAAGGACGGGCGGTTTCCTGGGCGGGAAGGATCAGGTATCTTGCCAGCGAGATGATGTATTCGAGCAGCGTTTACCGCCTATTCTTATTAGGGTGGAACCATGGCCGCGGCAATAAAAACACCGCGTCCGCGTTGCAGGCCTCGGTGGATATCAGTTATCGTGGAAGTCCTGAATACCGGAAGGCGAAGAAGTTCATTAGAAATACGGCGGTCTTATGCGGGAATAAGGATTTTGTCGTGGATGCTCCAGCGAGTCGCGAGGCCATGGGTGTCTTTATGGGCGTTATGAAAAAGGACCCTGCGCATCCTTTGAATTATGTTTATGTGGGGAACCTTTATCGTTTCCAAAAAAATTATGAAGAGGCCTTGAGCTGGTTTATAAAGGGCGTGGAGGCGAACGCCAGGTTCAGGTCTGCCGACGAGATCAATGAAGGCTATAAAGAAATACGAGAGATGCGCCTGGAAGATAAGGGGCGTGACAATGATGTTATTAATAAAAAGATAGATACCTTTATCAAGGAATTCAACCTGAAGAACCCTGGTCTGGCGGAAAACCTGTTTTTATTGGCCCCCCTCCAGCTGGAACAATGGGTCGCCTCGGATGTCCGAGAGATCGTCCGGAAGATCCAGGCGAGCGGCGCAGTGGTGGTTTTGCAGAATTACCCGGTAGGGATCCCGGAAAACGATCTTCTTAGGAGGATCGCAGAACGGGACTCCTTGTTGTTTGTAGACCACTTCGCAATTTTTGAGAAGAAGATGCGCGAAGGAGTGCCGCGGGAAAAATTATTTATACCGGACAATCACTGCAACGACGCCGGTTATGGGCTCATGGCAGAAAATGTTTACCAAAAGATCGAGGCAGCCGGAATATAACGGGAGATCAGGACATGTGGCGGGGCGTTTTGATGTATTTTTCGGGGAGGCTCAGGCGCAAGGCGGTTTTTGTTTTTCGCTTTAGTGGGCTTGCGTTGGCCCTTTTGGGAAGCGCTTTGCGCGGAAGGATCTTTCGCATTCATTATTACGCCCACAACGATTATCTTTACCGTCTTTCTGTCCGGCATGATGAATTCGGCTTTGATCTGACGGTTTGGGCCATCGGGCTCGCTCGATGGTTGGGGTGCAGGACGGCGGTGAGTGTCCGGATCAATCGGCTCAATTATTTTTATATCCCCGAAATGATCCGTCATTGTTTATCTTTAAAAGGGGTTGAGTTCATTGATAAACATCGATTTTATGACAAGGACAAACGTTTCTGGGCAGCGTATTTGAGGTTTATTGATAATTTAAACGAATATCTGGCTTCTTACAATGTTCAGATCGAGATCGAAAAAGGCGAGGAGGTTCTGATCAACAGGATCTTGAATGGCATTGACCGGAAAATTACGGAAAGGCCGGATAGTTGGTCGTCTTTCAATCGAAAGGTTATGGTCCTGGAAGATGCCAAGCGGTTTTCGCCTGCGCGCGCAGGAAGATTTGTGGGGTTGTTCGCGGAGGAGGTCGTGGTGGGGCCGGAAGTGGTGGTTATGGATATTTACCATAAGTGCAACGCCGACTGCGTGCACTGCTGGATGCACAGCCCCCGGGCGAGGAAGCTTTTGACGGATGAATTTTTATCCCAGAAAATGGATTATTCCCGGATGAAAAGCGTGGTGGATGATTGCGCGGCTCTTGCCGTCGACGCGATCACGCTTTTAGGCGACGGTGAGCCCGTGCTTAACCCGGATTTTCTGAAAATACTCTGGCGCATCAAGAAAGCCAATTCCAATATCAACGTGATGACGTTTTCCAACGGATTAGCGGTTACGCCTCACATGAGCCGGGAGCTTGTCTCTGCGGGGCTGAATGAGATATGGTTCAGCGTTCCCGCGGCGAGCGCGGCAACGTACCGGAAGGTTTGTCCCTCAAAAAGGGGCGAAGATTTTTTAAGGATCCGGCAAAACATCGCTTATCTGTGCCGGCTTAAAAAAGCGTTAAAGCAAAGTTACGATGTATTTTCTGCGCTTCTTGGAAAAAAGCACGGGCAATATCCGGAGCGCAAGGGGCGTTTTCAGCCTTATTGCATCCTCGCGTTCGTTTTACATTCCGAAAATTATCATGAGATTTTGGAGATGGCGAAGATGGCGGTGGAACTCGGGGTGGATGAGATGCGTTTTCAGCTCATTCATTTGGATAAAGACAACCGTTTTTTACAGCTGAACCAAGGCCAGGTCGATTTTTTGAACGAAAAACTGCCCGAGGTCAAAGCCGTGGCCGTGGAAGGCAAGGTGGCGCTGAGTTCGGCCCTTCATTTCCAGCTTTCGAACATGTCGGTGCCAAGCGGCGATTGGAGCCGGGGTTATTATTTGCAGCACGGTTGTCCGATCGGTTTCTTTTTCTCGATCATCAAGGCCAACGGAGATGTCGGTTTGTGCTGCGGATTAAAAGTGGTCGACAATCTGAGAGAACGGTCCTTTTACGACATTTGGATGTCTTCCCGCTATGGTCAGGCTCGCGTGGGCGCGAAACATCTTTCCCAGAACAGGGATATGGCGTTTCAAAAGACCGATTATCATAAAGACGAACCGCGGGGCGACTTACTTTATTCCGAGCGCTGTGAATATTGTGATAATCATGATCTGAATAACCAGTACATCAGTGAAATGATGGAGCACGGCCTCTTTGAACGTTTTATGAAAAATTCTGTTTATCATTCGCGAAAGGATCAAGCATGTCCAAAAACGTGCTGTTGATCCATTGCCCTTTCGCTTCGGTCAGTTTGCCGCCCATGGGGGTGGCTTATATTGCGGCGTATCTGGAAGCGCACGGGATCGCGTGCGATGTGCTCGATCTCAATGTTTTGTTTTATACGCGTAGTAAGTTGGAAAATCGGCGTCTGTGGGATGAGGAAAATTCCCCTCGATGGGAGGATGAGCGGTTTTTCCGCGAGATCGAAGCGGTATTTAGCGATCAGATCCAGTGCTGGGCCGATCATGTGATCAAGCAAGGATACCGGACGGTTGGTTTTTCATTGACCGGAGGCAACCTTCTTTTTGCGATCGCTTTAAGCCGTAAGATCAAGACCGTAAAGCCATCTGTTTGTATTGTTTATGGCGGCCCCACAGCGCATGTGAAGCATTACAAGTCTGAGCTTCCTTTCCGGTTCTTGTCGTCGCCCACGACCGGAGAGCTTTTGGTAGATAACGCGACGGTGGATTATATTGTTCTGGGCGAAGGCGAGCGGGCCATGCTGGATATTGTTCAAGCTCGTGAGGCCGGGCGCATGGTGGATAATCCCAGCGTTATGACCACGGACGCCAAGAAGTTTGACCGTAAACTTGCATTCTTGGAATGTTTGGATGATTTCCCCTTTCCCGCATGGGAGAAATTCTCCTTGAACCAATACGCTGTGCGCGCCGAGCTGCCGATCCTTTTTAGCCGCGGGTGTGTGAATCATTGCTCTTTTTGCAATGACTGGTTGATCTGGAGCGGTAAGTACCGTTACCGTTCGGCAAAGAATATTTTTCTGGAAATGAAGATGATGAACCGCCGTTTTGCAAAGAGGTCCTTGCGCTGCAATGACCTTATGTTCAATGGCGATCTTAAGGTTCTGGATGAGCTGGCCGGCCTTCTTATTGCGTCGGGGATCGATGTAAATTGGGGGGGGCAAGGGGTTATCCGGACGGATATGAGCGATCGGTTGCTTCAGCGGATGCGGGAGGCGGGCCTTCGGGATATTGTTTACGGCGTCGAAAGCTTATCAGACCCTGTTCTGGAGAAAATGGGCAAACCCTTCAGATTCGAGGATGTTTTGCTTGTCTTGCGGCGGACCAAGGCTGCCGGGATCAGGACGCACATCAATCTGATCGCAGGGTTTCCCGGCGAAAGCGAAGAAGATCACCGCTTAACGCTTGAGAGGTTGGCGATCCTGGCTCCCGCTTTGGATTCTGTGGCCAACATCAATTGCTGCCGTCTTATGGCGGATTCTCCCATTGAATCTTCGTTTGAGCGCTTCGGTATAGCCTGCAAGACGGGAGCGGAGATGTCTGACGATTGGGCGACCGTCGACGGCTCTAATAATCTGGAAATTCGGAAGCGGCGCAAGGAAGATATCGAGCGCGCTGTGCAGGCTGCGGGGATTAAAAGGAACATCGAGCCAGTCGAAACGCCCGTTGAGATGAAGAGCCTTTCCGCCAAGAAATTTTTCTGGCATAAAATTTTTTCTGTTTTTCTGGGAGTTATTCTGGCATTGGTTCTTCTGGAGCTGGCGCTACGTGTGGCAGGCTTCGGGTACGATCTTTATTATCGTCCGCCACAAGATTCTCAGGCCGGTTTTCGTGTTTTCTGTGTCGGGGAGTCCTCAACCTGGGGGGTTGGGGCAACGAATCCTTTGAAAAACGGCTATCCCGCCCAACTTGAGAAGCTCTTAAACAGGGATTTCCCCGGCATCAATGCCGCGTGTTCCTTCGAAAATGCCATAGGGCAAAACACCTCCATGATTTTGTTTGAGCTGCCAAAGTATCTTCGGAAATACAGACCCGATCTGGTCATTCTCATGGTGGGGGCCAATAATTACTGGAATATGGAGACAAGCAATATCTTCCTGTTCGGCAAGAGCGGTTTTCATAAATTCTGTTTCAAAGCCATGATCTTTCTGGACGGCTTCAGGATCTGGAAATTATTAAAGAACATCGTATTTTCTTTGGGGGTCTATCCGGAACGCTTGATGGATAACTTCCCGCCGGATGGGTGGAAAAAGATCGAGCAGCGCGATGGCTTGATAGGACGGGATGTTTTTGACAAACTGCTCAAGCATGATGTCGGAGAGATGATTCGGATCCTGCGTGCGAATCATATCGAGATTCTGCTGTGCACTTATCCCGTTCGAGAAAGAGACCGCGATCAGATCATTCGCGATCTCGGCAAGACCTATGGTGTTCCTGTGGTGGATAACGGGGCCGCCTTCAGCCGGTTGACTCCTTTAAAGGATTATCTCTCGGAAGACAATTGGCATCCAAATGACCGGGGGTATGTTTTTTTGGCGGAGAACATCTTTAAGACGATCGTGGCACAGAAGATGATTGAAAGGGAGAACAGGTCGTGACACAGGATGCCTTTTTAAGATCGTTTCGCAGGATCGCTTGGATCCCCGCGCTTTTGTTGCTGTTGGGCTATCACCTTTTTCTGGCGCTCTATTTGCAATGTGTGAAGACGTTAAGACGCACAGAGATCTTCAAGGGGTGTGACTCATGAAGGTCCTGATGGTGCACCCGCATGACATCGGCTCCTCTCTGGAGCCCTGGACAGTTCGCATTGTCCGCTTGGCTGCGGCTTTGGCGGCTAGAGGGCATCAGGTGGTTTTAGCACACTTTCCGTACGAGGCGGGGTCCGGGATATCCTTGCCGGGGATACGCATTGTGGAGCTGAAACGCGTTATGTCGCTTCGAGCCTTCGCGGATAACACGCGAGCATTGTATACCCTGGCACGGGAAGTGGACATGGTTCACTTTCAAAAATGCCAGTTCTACGCGGCGTTGCCATCGGTTCTGGCAGCGTATATGGCAGGGAAGCGGCTGCATTATGACTGGGATGATTGGGAGGAAAGGATCTTTGACCGGGCCATTGAGAAAAAAGGGCTTTCCACCTGGCTGACCAGCATTTCTTTCTATCTGCTCGAACGCTTCCTTCCGGTCATGGCCGACAGCATTTCCGTGGCGAGCAGGTCTTTGGAAGATCTGGCACTGCGCCGGGGCGGGAAGAGATCACGGGTGGTGTGGATCCCCGTGGGGGCGGATATGCGGCAGTTCCATCCCGCGACGGATCGTCTCGCGGTAAGAAAAAAATTCGGCCTCAAAGAGGAGTTGCTGGTGTTCTATCACGGCCAGCTTCATTCCTGCCAGTACGGCGATCTATTTCTGGAGGTGATCAAGATCATTTGCCCTTCACCGGGCCTGGCGCCGATGCGGTTCATGATCGTGGGAGACGGTACGGACCTGAACCGCCTCAAGAAGGCCGCGGAAAAGCTAGGCGTCAGCGAGCACGTTATGTTTACCGGATTTGTGCCGCATGAGGAGATCGCGGCCTATATTGCCGCCGCCGATATTTGCGTGGCCCCGTTCGAAGATAATGAAGTGACCCGGTGCAAGAGCCCGCTCAAGATCGTCGAGTATCTGGCCTCAGGAAAACCTGTGGTGGCAAGCGCGGTCGGCGAGGTGCCGTATATGCTAGGGGACGCCGGTATTTGTGTCCCGCCCGGGGATGCTGAGGCTCTGGCCCGGGGGGTGCTTCAGCTTGTCGCGGACGCTGACTTGCGCAAGGCCTTGTCGGCCAAGGCCCGCTCCAGGGCGGGTATTTTTGACTGGGATATTTCCGCCCAAAAATTGGAAGCTTTTTATGCCACATGACGTCGGCAGGCGTTTCTGAGGGATGGAGCATGTTTTCAGCAGATAATAAATCCAAATTAAAATGTTGTGTCGCACGGTCGAACGAGGGTGCGTGGAAACAATATTTTCAGCGTTGGTTGCCGCCGATCCTTTTGGGTGTCATAGGCCTTACGCATTGGATCTTGGCCAAGCTGTGGGTAGGGCAGAATTTTTTTCTGCGCTTCAATAACTCTCATGCAAACCTTACCGCGCTTTCCGCAGCGTATAGGGATATCGTTTATGAGGGGAAAGGTTTTTCTAGTTTGGTTTTCCGCAATCTCGGGCACGGCCTTGGCGACTACCGGCCGGCGCTTATTCCTAAAATTTATCTTTTTGCCATGTTCCTGGCCCCTCACCAAGGGATCCTTCTCGTCAATTTCTTTTATTTGATCGTGATCATGTCCGGCATTTATTGCGCCACAAAGTTTTTGATCGGCGATCGTTATTACAGCCTGTTGGCCGCAAGCGTTTTCTCATGTTATCCGCTAGCATGGATGCAGTTGGTCTCTTGCGAGGCGTTGCTGGCTGTCTGGGCCAGCGTCATATGGGGTTTTTACTGGTACTTGCGTTCTGAGTTTTTTACACGTTTTTGGCCGACGGTCGGGGTCGGGCTTTTTTTGATCCTGGCTTTTTATAGCGATCGTTGGTCGGGAGGATTCTTTTTATCGATGGTTTTGTTTATTCCAGAAAATTTCCGGCACAAGAAATCCTGGCTACATATGGCGGGCATGTTGGTGGTGGTCTTGGCTTGCATCTGGCCTTTTTATTATCAGTGGATCCGCGCCTTGGACTGGTCAGACGGGCTAGTGGATTTTTTTGATATTGCCGGTGATCATATCGGGGTTTTGGAAAGCTATCAGCTAGTGTTGTGGGATTTTGAGAAGTTGCAGGCGCATCTTTTGTATTATTTCGTTTCTTTGCCGGATATGTTGTTGGGATATGGATTTACGGCATTATTTGCGATCGGCTTATGGCAGTTAAGGCGGCATCGAAGTTTTCTCATTTTCGTTGTCATGCTGTCGCTGCCGGCGGCTTTCTTTGTCGTGTGTATTAAGAAGCACTATCTTTTTATCATGCCGTTATACCTTTGGTTCGCGATGGTTACCGTGATGGGGATTTTTTTCATTCGGCATCAGGGATGGCGGCGGTGGGTCGTGGCGCTACTTATCGTTTTGTCCGCGCTTCATCTGGGGCATATCTTTGTTCCCCAAGGGGTGTTGGGGAAGATCTTGTTCAGTAACAATTTTGAGGCGATGCACGCGCGAAGAATTCCAAAACTTTTTTCATGGGACTGTTTTGGAACAGCTGATAAACAGAAGCTGGAGTCTATTATGACGGGGGTGAGCCCGTTTTTGGGCACGATGCCCAGGACAAAAGCGACGCTCATGGTGGATTTAAAAGAACATGTCTTACATCATACGGTTGTTTTCTTGCTCCAGACACGCTGGAAAGACGGAAAAGTTCTTAATGTGGGGTTTGAGGACCATGTGGATCCACGGGACTGGGCGCCGGTAATCCAGGGATATCTTGTGTCGGACAGAGGTCAATATGAGGCTGGCAGGGTCCAAGGGTCTGTGGGAGGGTGTCCGTATGCCGGGTTAGAGCCGATAGGGCGCTTTTTTCACGATGAAGTTGTTCTCTATAAAATAAAACGGGCTGAGTCTTAAAATGGGGCGTTTGATATGCGAGTAGCGCTGGTACATTGTCCTTTTGATCACAGGAGTTTTTCCGAGAATTTGGCTGTGGTCGATAGGGAGTTCTGCCATGCGCCCCCCATTATATTGGCGTATGTTGCGGCAATTCTGGAAAAGGCCGGGCATAAGGTGCTTATTGTTGAGGCCAACGCGTTAAAGTTGTCGCGAGAGCAGACCTTGCGCATCCTGAAGGATTTTTCTCCGGATTTGCTGGGGTTCCGCGTGGACACCTATTGGTTCCATCGGGTTGTAGAATGGGCTTCTTTTTTCAAGGAGCGGCTGAAGGTGCCGGTTGTTGTGGGTGGTATTAATATGGCGTTGTATCCGCGCGAATCACTGGCGCATCCCTGTTTTGATTATGGCGTTCTCGGCGAGGCCAATGAGTCGTTACCGCAATTGTTGACGGCGTTGGAAAAGGGCACGCCTTTAGCCTCTGTGCCGGGGCTGGCATATCGTGCTGAGGGTGAGGTTCTGGTTAATCCGGTAGCGCTCCACATGATCGCTTTTGATGATTATCCGTTCCCCGCGCGGCACTTGTTGCCGAATCATATTTACAGCTCGTTTACATCGCAGCGCAAGAATTTTACGATCATGTTAACGAGCACCGGCTGTCCTTGCGGGTGTTCGTTTTGCGCCATAAGCCGGAACCCTTTTCGACATCGGTCCGCCCGGTCCGTGGTGGATGAGGTTGAGGAGTGCTATAACGATTATAACGTGCGAGAGATCGATTTTTTTTCAGCGTCTTTCTTTGTGTCAAAGGATTTTGTGATGGAGTTTTGCCGTGAAATGACACGGCGGCGTATCCAGGTGGAGTGGTCGTGCCGTAGCCGCGTGGATCAGGTCGACAAAGAGCTTTTAAAGGAGGCTTATGCGGCAGGGTGCCGGAAAATTTATTATGGCATTGAATCTGTCGAGGAGGATGTCTTAAAGAATGTTTGTAAAGGGATC
The DNA here is from genome assembly GCA_043803685.1 of Candidatus Omnitrophota bacterium. Lineage (GTDB taxonomy): Bacteria > Omnitrophota > Omnitrophia > Omnitrophales > Aquincolibacteriaceae > Aquincolibacterium. The sequence goes on along the minus strand of JAZDJU010000100.1, from coordinate 28,059 downwards.
CATGCGGGGCAGGTCAGGGATGCGGTCGCATGGACAAGAGCGGCGGGGATCGGCACGCTGGGTTTTTTTATGGTCGGGAATCCGGGGGACGACCGGAAAAGTATTTTAGCAACGATCGATTTTGCCAAGGAGCTGAAACTTGATTATGTCCAGGTGTGTCGGGCAATCGCCAAGCCTAACACCGGCTTGAACGATAGGATGATCGCAAGCGGCGGGCGGGATTATTGGCGGGAGTATATCCTTAACGAGGACGCAGTCACTGCTTTCCCGACTCCATGGACATTGTTCTCGCGCCGTGAAGCGGACGAATATATCAAATGGTTCTACAGGTCATTTTATTTGCGCCCGGGATATATAGGGCGCAGGTTGATGTCCGTGAAATCCTGGGATGAATTGTTCCGGTTTGTACGGGTTGCATGGAAATGGTTTGTGGTGGGCGATCGTCGAGAATCTTGGCGTGGCCGGCAAAAAAGGAGCATGGATGCGTAAACTCGTTGCCTGGGGTTTGTTGCTTGGGATCGTGGCAGGGACGATCGTCTTTAATATCGCATTTTTTAAAAACGGTCATTTCGCCTACGTTTTCGACGAAAATGGCCGCATCATGGGGTCGCTCACGCTTAATCGCATATTTTTTTCCTCTGAGCCGGGCTACTGGGCAGCAAAAGCAGCGCCGGCGCTTCGCCTCTCGTACTTTCAGGGGCATCCGCGCTTGTTTGATGCGTGCGGGGCTTTTGTTTTTCAGGCGCTTAGGTCTGTCGGGTTAGCGGAGGTGCGCTGGCTGATCGTGGCGGTGAACGCGCTGTATTCGCTCATTGCGGCTATGAGTGTTTTTGCGATCGGACAACTGCTCTATAGCAGGACCGCGGGGCTTACAGCGGTTTTTTTGTTTTTGATGTTCCCTTTCGTAGGAGCCCATACGCGGGCCTTCGTGCTGGATTTCCCATTGACGGCCATGGTGTCCTTATCGGTGTGGATGCTTTTAAAAACGCGTCATTTCTCGTCATGGCGCTACAGCCTGGCACTCGGGCTGTGCGCGGCGCTGGCGGAACTCACCAAAGAAACAGCCATCATTTTCCTGTTGCCGCCGGCCGTTGGATACTTTTTTCAGGCTCGGTCCGTGACAGATAAAAGAAAATGTCTCACGCATGCAGGGCTGGCGCTGGGAGTCGCGGTGCTTCTCTCAGTGGTTATTTATCTGCGCCCGGAAAATCTGTACGCGTTCAGACATTATTTCGGGATGGCCGTGGCTAAGGATCATCCCTCGTTCTTTTTTTACCTGTTGAATTTCGAAAATTATGTGGGTTTATGGCTGATCTGGGTTTGCGTGCCGCTTTTGGCTGTGGCGGCCTGGCGTTTTAGAGGAAAGGACATTGCCTTATGGTGCTGGTGGCTGGTCCCTTTGATCTTTTATAGTTTGCCCCCATCGAAATGGCCGCGGTATATCCTGCCGATCTTTCCGGCGGTAGCCTTATTGATGGCGGGTGCGCTGACGGCCCCTGGGCGCTTGATTATGGTGCGACGTGTTTTCTTGTTCCTTGTGCTTGTCGTTGCCTTAGGACAATACGCCGCTTACGCGTCCGGATTTTTGAAGTATACCCCGAGACTCCAAGTCCATGCTTTTGGATATGAAGTGGGTCGTTGGACCTATCGTGATGACCCGGCGCTCAGGACCGGCGAGGATCTTTTGGCGGTGCTCAAAAAGGAGCGCGTTTCGGGCCAGCCGGAGAAGCTCGTGCTTTGCCTTTTTAATATCCCGGAGATCTACGGGGTAGCGCGCCGGGAAGCCTATTTGGAAGAGTTACCTTACGATATTGTCTGCGCGACGGAGATCTTTCCCGAAGCATTGTCTAGCTGGCCTTGGAAAGGCGATCCGCGGGAGGTTTTGAAGGCGGATTATCTATGGTTCAAGACGGGCAGAACGCCTCGGGCTTACACGCAGTCTCTTCAGGATATTGAAAATGGTTTACGGCGCGGGTTCGCGGAGTATCGTGACCATTTTACCAAAGTGGCCGAGGTCCCGGCCCCGGAAGGTACGGTCGTTGAGGTCTACAAGAGGGCGCGGCAGGTTTCTCAAGGGTTGGGGCGCGAAAGGAGCGGGGATGCAGGATCGCGCGGTTAACAGGTCGGGGTGGTTTTTTCTGCTGTTGCTGGTTTTTATCGGCCATGCGGCCGGGAACCTCCTTTTTTTCAAGCACGGTGTTTTGGCGCACGTCTTCGATGAGAATGCCCGCATGGTGAGGGCCCTTTTTTTTAATGATCTTTTGTTCTCCGGCCATTACGGGTGGCATGAAAAATGGGATGCGATTCTGCATTTGTCCGTGCCCCAGGGCCATTCGCCTCTGGTCGAGATCTTTTCGGCCCTGATCCTCGAGGTGTTAAGGAAGTTGGGACTTGCGGATCTCCGGTGGATGATCTGGGGGGTGAATACCTGTTTCGCGGCCCTGATCACAGCGAGTGTTTATGGCATCGGACGGATCGTTTATGGCCGCGCGGCAGGGGCGCTAGCCGCTTTTCTGCTGTTGTGCTTCCCCTTCATCTTCGCGCATAGCCGGGTGTTGATGCTGGATATTCCGCTCATGGCCATGGTGTCCCTGACGGTTCTGATTCTTTTAAAAACAGAATTATTTTCCTCGAGGAAGTATAGTTTTTGGCTCGGGGTTTGCGCGGCCCTGGCCGAACTCACCAAAGAAACGGCCGTGATCTTCTTATTGCCGCCGGCCGTGTATTGTTTCATCCTTGCCTCGTTCCGTAAGGACCGGCGGCAACGTTGGGCCAATGCGCTGATCACCGTGCTGGTGACAGGAGCTATCGCCGGGTTTGTTTATTTTCGCCCCGAAAACAGGTATGCCTTTAGCCAGTATTTTGCCCTTGCCCAGGAAGCCAATCATCCCTCGATAGGGTTTTATGCTTTTAATTTTGAGAACTTTACCGGGGTGTGGTTAGGGTGGTTGTGTCTGCCTTTGATGGCGCTGTCGATCGTTTTCTGGCGCCGGCATAAAGACAGCATGATTTTATTTTTCTGGATCTTCTGTCCGTTGACATTTTATAGCCTACTTCCGGCTCAATACCCGCGGTATATTCTGCCGATCTTTCCGGCCGTCGCGCTCGTGAGCGCCGGGGGACTTGCTCTAGTTCTTCCGCGCCGCGTATGGTTTTGGGCGTTGTCGGGCATCGTGATCAGCGTGGCTTTGATCCAGTATGGGGCCTACAATGCGGGCAAGATCGGTTATACCCCTAAAATAAAAGTTCCTCAGGTCTCCTATACGGTCGGTCGACTGGCTTTTCATCCGGAACCCCTTGTGACTGCCGGCGATGATATTTTCGAAATACTCAAAGCGAAGGAGGATCGCACACATCTGAAAAATATAGTCGGATCCTTAAAATTCTTAGAAGTCGAATTTGATCATGACCCTGGGATGGCGGGAGAGCTTGTGCGGCGTATCTGTAAGGACGCGGGAGAAAAAGTTCCTTCGGGCGCCCTTTCTGTTCCCGAGGCTGTCACCTGGCTTAACGAGACTCTGTTGCCGTTCATGTTTTTCTTTAGCGAGATGACCGCCGGACGCTTGAATGCCGGGCAAGCGAATCTGATCCGCGCTGTGATCCTTACCTTCAGTCCTCGCGTGCGCCAACTTCTTGATGAACAGCGATGGGAGGTTCTGGTGGGGATGCCCGAGGGGCAGCATTTGAAAAGAAAGATCCTGGAAGCTCTTTATCCTCAGCAGACTCCCAGAAAGGAGATCGTTCTTTTCTTGTTCAATATTCCGGAAATTTACGGGACCGTCCGGTTGAAGTGTTTGCTGGAAAAGATCCACTATGACATTGTTTGTCCGACCGAAATGTACGAGTCCGGCCTGGCGCTTTGGCCCTGGAAAGGCGATCGGGAGGAGGTGTTACGCGCCGATTATATCGTGACAAAGTCCGGTGAAACGCCACGGAATTTTTCCAAGGCTGTTCAGTCAATCGAGGATGGATTGAAGGAAGGCCTGCGTTTTCATCAAGGAGCCTTCGCCCCCGCCGGAAAGATCGCGGTGGCGGACGGCTCTTCCATCGATATTTACCGCCGGTCTTCGTTCTCGCAGAAGGATCTTTGATCCCGCGGGCTTTCCGCCGCCTGCTTGCGCGATGCCGTAGGAATTCGCGGCGGGTCGCGAAATTGTTTCTCGGGTAAAGATCAGGTTTGTATCGCCTGGCAAAAAAACATTTTAAGGCGCCACCCGGCTTATGAGAAAATACTTTAAGCTATGAAATACCTTACGAAATACATTCCGCCCGTCTTGCTCGGCATCTTTTTTTGCCTTTCCTTCGGGAGCTCGCTCAAGGAATCCGTCACCGTCGATGAGTTCTACCATTTGCCGTCCGGATATTCTTATCTTAAGACCGGCACATTCCATCTCGGCAACAATAACCCTCCTCTGGCGAAAATGCTTGCCGCCATTCCCCTTTGGATAAGGGACGCGGAATTCCCAAGGACCGCCTCCCTGGCCGAGGGAAATGCCTGGGCCTATGGCGACGATTTCATGTCAAACCACAAGCCGGATTATATCCGGCTCTTCAGGGATGCCCGGCTCATCATCCTTTTGCTCGGCGTCCTGGGAGGGTGGTTCGTGTTCCTGTGGGCCAAAGAATTGTACGGTCTTCACGCGGCCTGGCTAGCGCTTTTTCTCTACGCCTTATGCCCGAATCTTTTGGCCCACAGCCACCTGGTCACCACCGATGTGGCCGCGAGCGCTTTTTTCATCGCCGCGCTTTACTTCATCTTCCGATGGATGACCCGCAGGACCTGGTCGAGGGCTGTGATCGCGGGCGTTTTCATCGGACTAGCCCAACTCATGAAATTCACCGAGTTGATCCTTTATGTGATCCTGCCGAGCTACGTTCTCTTTCTGGCAGTAAGGGAAAAGAACTTCACCCGCAAAGACTGGCTGCAACTGGCGCTCATCGTCGTTCTTTCGGTCGTGGTCCTCAACGCGGGATATTTATTCCAAGGCTCCTTCTCGCCGATTCGGGATTTTCATTTTTCGAGCGGGATTATGCGGGGGTTGTCCGAGAACCTTCCGGGAGGGTTCCGCTTGCCGCTTCCGTATGATTACGTGGCGGGATTTGATTTTCAGAAATTCGAGACCGAGAACGAGTCCGCCAAATATTTCCAGTTCCTGCTTGGACATGTTTCCGAAGACGGCTGGTGGTATTACTACCAGGTCGCCTTTCTTTTTAAAGTCCCCGTCACGCTCCTGGTCCTGCTGGTGGCGTGCGTCGCTCTGCGGTTCTCGAACAAACTCCCCCGGCTTTCCTCCGGCGAACAGCTGATCTTTTTGGCGATCGCCCTTTATGCCCTCATGACGGCCTTCGGCAAGCTCAATGTAGGTTTCCGGTACATGCTGCCGACACTGCCGCTGATCTATGTGCTAGTTTCCCGCGTTGTCCTGATCAAACTCAAGACCGCGACGAAGACCGCCCTCTTCTCGCTCGTCGCCCTGCTTTATGCCGCGGAAACCCTTTCCGTGGCCCCGCATTTCCTTTCCTTTTTCAATTTACTGGCGGGCGGGCCGAAGAACGGCTATCACTTTCTGATCGATTCGAATATCGACTGGGGGCAGGACCTGCCGGTCTTAAAGGAATATATGGACCGTGAGAAAATGGACTCCATTGATCTGGCCTACTTTGGCAACGCCGACCCCGCCATTTATGGGATCCGTTACAGGCTTTTGGAGAAGGGGACCCGGGGGAAGCGAGTCGCGGTGAGCGTGAATTATTATCAAGGATATCCCTATCTGGCTCTCAGGGAGGATTCCAGCCTCGTTCGCGTGCCGCCCTTTTATTATAGCTATCTAAAGCAGTATCCCATCAAGGCAAGGATCGGCTACAGCATGCTGATCATCGAGATCCCCTGAGAGAGTAAAAAAACGCGACGTCGCGTAAATCTTCAATGGGTCCGCCCGCGGACGACTTTGATTTCAGCGCGAAGAGGTTCTTCTGGATTGGTAAAATGAGGAAGGCTATACTCTTGCGAACGGATCAAACAAGGGAACGAAAATGAAACGGACGATCTTTTTGGTTGGATGGATGTTTCTCAGCGCCACGGCGGTTTTTGCCGGAGAGCGGGAGGTCGAGGTGACCAACGTCTCGATCGAGCCCGGAGCCCGGCAGATGGGCCCGGACGGAGTGGACAACGGCGACAAGGTGCTTCATATCCGGTTGTGGAATAAAGGCATCCGTCTCGCCAAGAACCTGGATCTCGAGATTGAATATTACGCCAAAGACGGGAGCGTGATCCAGACTGGCGTAGTTAAAAAAGTTCTGAATGTCCCGATCGAGCCCGGCGTAGAAAAAAACCACAGGGTTCCCCTGGCTCGCTATAACAAAACCCTTTTCGGTTTGCTGGACATGAAGAGCCAGGGTCAGTATCCCTACGGCCGCGACCAGGATCTCGACGGCGTGAAGGTCCGGGCCCAGAACGTCAAGTTCGTCTGGTCGTAAACCGTCTGCTATCCGCGGGGAGAGGTTGCCCCGGAGCCTTAATCTCCCGAAAGCATTGTTTTTAGCATTTCCCCTTATAATGCGTATAATGACGCCCCTCTAGCGGTCACCGTACGAAGCATCCCTAGGCTTCGACGGTGCCGTGCTCAATTAACAGAATTGAGTGCGGTAGCCTCAATAGAGAAATATTAAGATTACTAGCGCCCGTCGCCCAACTGGATAGAGCGTCGCACTACGGATGCGAAGGTTGCAGGTTCGAATCCTGCCGGGCGCGTTTTTTAAAAGCATCGTTTTCGAAAGAAGACGATGCTTTTTTTATGGATGTTTTTGTAATGACCGTCTCTCAAAAACTCTTATAATAAGCCCCGTTTATCGCAGTCATTCCTTATCGCAGAAAGCGGATCTATGGAAAAGCCCCATCACGAGCACTTCATGAAGGAAGCCATCAAGCAGGCGGTTATCGCGCTTGAAAAGGGCGAGGTGCCGGTGGGCGCGGTGGTGGTGTGGAAGCAGAGGATCATCGCCCGGGCGTACAATCAAATGGAAATGCTTCATGACCCGACCGCGCACGCGGAAATGATCGCGCTGACGCAGGCCTCCGAAACTTTGAGTCAGCTCCCGGAGGCGAAACCGGCCGGCAGGAAAGAACATCGCGGATCTCTCGAAGGCGCGACGCTTTATGTGACGCTTGAGCCGTGTCCCATGTGCGCGGGAGCGCTGGTGATGACCAAGTGCACGAACCTCGTGTACGGCGCCTGCGACGCGAAGGCCGGGGCGTGCCACAGCCTTTTCAGGATTACGGAAGATGACCGGCTGAACCACCGAGTGAAGGTCACTGGGGGTCTGATGGCCGACGATGCGAAGTTCCTGCTTTCGGAGTTCTTTAAGAATTTGAGGAAAGAGAAGCGCTGAGGCGCGGGGAATGGGAAACGGGGAACGCAGAACGTAAAAGCTGTAACGTTAGCCGTTCCCCGAGTAGCGTTTCCCGGTTTTTCACGGAGAGGTGGCAGAGCGGTTGAATGCGGCAGTCTTGAAAACTGCTAAGCTCGCAAGGGCTTCGGGGGTTCGAATCCCTCCCTCTCCGTTGCTTCTGTAAGCAACGACGGCATCGTCGAGACGCAAGGAGGTCTCGTACGATGACCGCCGCAGGCTTCGAGGAGGGATTCGAAGGGAGGCGCTGTTCTCAAACATGACGGAATGTCATGTTTGAAGCGACGGGTGGCCGACCCGGAACTTGCCTCGTGTTATGAGGCGAGTGGGGGGGCGCCGAATCCTACAGCCACAGCCAAGCTTCATGAACGTCCATAAAAAGGAGATAACGCGATGAAGATCGGGAAAATACTTATAGCGGGTTTTGGGGTCACTGTTTTCAACGTGATCGTAGGGATGGTAACTTGCGGCGGCATTTTTAACTGGGTGTACAAGTTGGAGCCGGTGAATGTGTGGAGACCCATGGAAGGCGGTCCGGGCGCTTCGTTTATGGTCGGCAGTCTTGTGTTGAATGTTGTACTTTCGTTCGTTTACGCGCTGATCCAGAAAGGCCTTCCCGGGGGAAATAAACTGAAAAAAGGCTTTGTCTTCGGGTTGTGTGTCTTTGCGGTTGGAATGCTTCCTGGAATGTTGGCGACGCATGCTTTCATGACAGTCGCCACCACGGTGGTGGTTTACTGGACGCTTCTCGGGCTGGTCCAGAAGCCGCTCGAGGGAATGATCGTTGCCGCGATCTACGGTGAATAGCGCGGTTTGTTCTTGTTCCCGATAAGGATCTCAAGGGGCTGGCCCCGGCTACCTTGTTTTTTTGATCTCTTCTAGAAGAGCATCGAGCTGGAGGTTGAATTCCTCGTGATTTTCCAGCATCATAAAATGGCCAACGCCCGGTATAACTCGAACGTTGATCTCGGGGATGTATTTACGGTTGTTCTTCGCTCTGGTACGTAATAGATCGGAATTAAGGCACCAGACCGGAGCGGTGATCTTTGGCGGATGGGTGATATAGGAGGTTTTCAACAATTCGTCCATAGAGCTCACACCCACATCCACGGGCGTTCTCAACATTCTTTCCGTGACGTCATCGACAAAGCTGGAATCTGCTCCACTCAAACACAGGCTTTGGACAAAAGACCGCATGGCTTTTTTATAATCTGTCCTGAAAGGAGCCTCCACCCAGCGGATCTGCGCCGGAGTGTATGTCGTTTCAAGATCCTGCAAGGCATCAACGCCTATCAAAGCCGTAACGCGGTCAGGGATGATCGCCGCTGTCTCCACAATGACCGGCCCTCCCGAAGAATGCCCGATCAGGATCACTTTCGATGCCTGGAGCTTTCGCACGACTGCTGCGACATCCTCGCCGAAAGATCTCATCGAATAAACAGTTCTTTTTCTTCCCGATCTGCCACGGCCGGCCAGGTCTAACGTAACGACGCGATATTTCTTTCGGAAATAAGGGATTTGCTTTTCCCAAAATGAGCGATCACCGCCCCAACCATGGACAAAAACCAAGGTGGGATCGCCTTGACCGTAAACGGTGAAAGAAATGGGCACGCCATCTTGAGACGCGGCGACGCCGGCTTTGCCCTTTCCGTAGGTAACGGCAAAATATCCGATGGCGAAAGACAGGAGCAGAAAGACGGCCCAGCCGACCTTTTTTCTCGTAGACATTTTTTTAGGGATGATCGCTGTTGGCTTTAAAAGGGCGTGTCGATCCTTCCCGAAGAGCATAAGAAAAAAAGAAGGTGTTTTTTCCAGATAGGTCTGGTACTCGGGATAATGGGAGAGCAGCTTTTTCTCCTCCAAAAGCGCTCTTTGAACAAGCAAGTAGATCATGAGCACATTGATTGTGACGTGGAACAAATAACTGGTAGCCAAACACATGCCCACTGTTCGGAGAAAATGACCGAAGTAGACCGGATGCCTGGAGAACCGATAGAGTCCGCGCGTTACCAGGCCTCTGGCTTCCACAAATATGGCGAAGGAGTTGCCGAGATCGAAAATCCCGATGGCGGCAATAAGAAATCCCATGACCATCAGCGTGACTCCGAAGAGCATAAAAAAGCGCTGAAGAAAGACGGGCATTAGATTGATACTCATCTCTGGGGGCAAGAAGACGGAAAGATTTAAAATGTAAAAATAAAAACAGGCAGCGAACGGAAGCAGGATCTCCTGAAAGCTCTCAAAGTCGTGAGGCGCTTTTTTTCGTATGAGCAAGCCGCACGCGAGGGTCAGGTTGTAGGTTAACAGCGCGATAAGGAATGGGATGCGCAGGAGCAAAGATGTTTGGCTCGGCGGGAGTCCTCCCGAAAGAAAGTTTTGCAGTAAAAGCAGGGTTTGTTCCCGATTAATGTACGCCTCTGCAGCGATCCCATAAATGATGACGAGGGAGGTCCAAGGCAAAATATAATTCTCATAAAAGATCGCTACGGCTCCGAACCTATCCAAGATTTTCCGTTTCATGATTTAAGGGGCTCCTTTCTAAAACCCTTTGGACCTAATCGGCATTAAGACAGCAAACTTAATGAATAGCGAACCCAACGTTCAACAAGTTGGATTTTCATGGCCGCAATCGGGCTACGTCCGACGATTCAAAGTTTTCCAGAGCCTGATCCGATGTTTGAAGATTTTTGTTTCTAACCCGTCCGAAGGATCCATCTCTCAGGGTCTCTGATCTTCCCGGTTTTTGTTGACGCGATCCCAAAACCCTAAGCCCTTGATAATCAAAGCGCTTTCGCATATCTTACTGCAAGCGTGGGGGTTGTGAAGATTCGTTCGCAGCCTTTCCTTCGCCTATCACCGATAACGACCTCCAGGAGATCTCATGACCGAGGTGCAAGGCGGATTTACAGACCGGCGGCGATTTGTTCGTGTGAGCATTTACACGATCACGAGATATTTCTGCCCATTTCGCGACATGGAGGTCGGGGTCCAGGCCCGGATCTCGGACCTTTCGGAATCGGGAGCGCTCCTCATGACCTTTTCGGAAGGCGCTCCGCTAGGGGCCGAGATCGCGATGAGCTTTATCCTGCCGGGGGATAAGGACCGGTTCACTTCTGTAAAGGGGATCGTTCGATACACGGAACCTTTCGACAAGGAGCTTTTCCGGTCGGGTGTGGAATTCTCAGAGATCTCAAAAAGAGACCTTCGCGCTCTCCGTGCCCATGTCGCGTCCTGCAGAAAAAAATAATTTCTCGGGGACCGGTCCTCGGGGAATGTGGAACGGAAAAACTTTCGCGGTCAGGGTGCTCCGATCAAATCCTTCACGAATTGATTGAGTAGGGTTTCCGGGCTGATCGGCTTCGTCAGATATTCCGAGACCCCCAGCTCGCCCATCTTTTTGACGATGTCCGGGTCGAGTTGGCCGGAGAGAACGACCACTCGAAGATCGGGGAATTGTTCGTGGATGAGGCGCATTACTTCGATCCCGCCCATGCCCGGCATTCCAATGTCCAGGAGGACCAGCGAAGGCAGGTCTTTTTTGATCATGGCGAGCCCCTCGGGACCGTTCAAGGCATAAGAGGTCGAGTATCCCGCATCGAAAAGGGACTCGGCCAGCATTTTGCAGATCTCGGGTTCGTCGTCGATGATGAGGATCTTTTTGTTGGGCATCACATCCTCCTTCCTGAGTCATTATAAAACAAGACCGCCGCTATAAATAGATTTTTGTATCGCCAATCCGCATAAGGGTTGGTAAGATAACCCGAGTTCAGAGACGACGGAGCCTACAATGATCACAAGTTTTTTTTATAAAAAAGGCGGACAGGTCGAGACCAATCTTTCCCGGGCGCGGCTTTTTACGGCACTTGGAGAAAAAGAGGGTATCCTTTGGGTCGATTTCGAGGATCCTAGCGAATTCGAGAGCGACATGCTGGTCGAGATCTTCAATTTCCATCCTCTTGCTGTCGAGGATTGTATCACCGATCATTCCGAGCCCAAGGTGGACGACTATGAGGAATATCTTTTCCTCGTCGTTCATGCCCTCAAGATGCTTCGCGACAACGGGGACCGGGAGCTTTCGACGATCGAGCTCAATCTTTTTTTGGGGGCCAATTACGTAGTGACCTTCCACAAAGCTCCGATCGAAAGCGTGACCCAGGATCTACTCAGGACCCAGCAGAAACCCGCTGGGATGATGAGCTCGGGGGCGGATCTTCTGGTCCACACGCTCCTGGACCACCTCGTGGACGGATATCTTCCGGTCTATCACCAGTACGAATCCCGGGCGGACGTTCTTGAAAAGGACATGTTCGACAAAAGCCCTTCCCGCGAAAAGCTGGCGACGCTTTTGCAGCTCAAGCAGGACATCTCGACGCTTCGCCGTATCGTCGGGCCCCAACGCGACACCCTGCATTTTCTGACGCGGAACGCTGGCCGCTTTATCAAGGCAAAACACTTGATCTATTTTCGCGACATCAGCGACCATCTCTTTCGCATCTCCGCGCTCGCCAACGGGATGTACGACCATCTGACGAGCATGATGGAAGTCTACTTCTCCTACCTCTCAAGCGAATTGAACGTGGTCATGAAGCGTCTGACCGTGGTGGCCACGCTCACCATGCCGGCGATTATGATCGCGAGCATTTATGGCATGAATTTCAGGGTGCTTCCCTACGCGAACCAGGAACATGGTTTTTGGGGCATTGTCATCGTTACGACGGTCGTCACCGTTGGCATGTATTGCTGGATGAAGATCAAAAAGTGGATGTAGTCTTTTTCCGCGGCAGGACGCAGGCCCTCTCATGAACTCCCTCTACGGAATGACTCCAGATGACATGGAAGCCTTTGTCATCGCGCGCGGCTTTCCGAAATACCGTGCGGCCCAACTTCTAGGCTGGATCTACCAGAAGAACGCGTTGGTCTGGGAAGAAATGAAGAACCTGCCGAAAGATCTCCTTCAAAAACTTTCCGCGGAGACCCGCCTTGCCGCGCTTGAGCCCACCGAAGAAAAAAAAGCTGTAGGCGAAGGTCCGACAAAATTCCTTTTCAAAACCGGGGACGGACATTGGCTCGAAAGTGTTCTGATCTCGCATAAGGACGTTCAGGACCCTGAGGACGAAACGGACGTTCGCGGGGGAAGGGAAACCGTGTGTGTTTCGACGCAATTGGGATGCAAGGTCCAGTGCGCGTTCTGCGCGAGCGGACAGGGGAAATTCATCCGCAACCTTACAGCCGGTGAGATCGTCGAACAAGTCGCGCGCATCGCCCGCATGACCGGAAAAAAGATCACGAACGTTGTTTTTATGGGGATGGGTGAGCCTCTCGATAATTTTGACGAGACGCTCAAAGCGGTCCGCATTCTGATTGAACCCTGGGGGTTTGCCTTCGGAGCTCGCAGGGTGACGGTCTCTACCTCCGGGATCATCCCGAAGATTCTTGAGTTCGTGAAGGCGGTCGACGGACGCGTCCGGCTTTCCGTGTCGCTTCATTCCTCGATCGACGAAGTCCGGAGCTCCCTTGTTCCGATCAATCAGCGCTATCCTTTGAAGGACCTTGCGAGCGCTCTGAGGAGGGTCAATCAGGACTTGAAGCGCGACATTACGTTCGAGTATACATTGATCGCCGGTGTGAACGACTCGGAAGAAGAGATCGAAGGCATTTCCATTCTCGCGAAACCTCTCCGGGCCAAGATCAACGTGATCCCTTACAACCCGATCGCGGAATTCCCGCATAAAGCGCCCTCGCCCGAGGACACGGAATATTTTTGTGAAGCCCTCAAGCGCCGCGGCCTTCACGTGACGCTCCGCCAGACCGTCGGCCGCGACAACGATGCCGCGTGTGGACAGCTCAGACTTGACCGCTCAATGCGGCAAGTCTGAGAGGGCCACGAGCCAGGCGCCACGGGCCACGATTAATAATCAAAAGGGTCCGAATGCGCATTTGGGGAAGGCGAATTCTTTTGGGCTGTTAAGTCCGGAGAGCTATCCTCAGGGCGTTTTTTCTCATCCATCGCAGAATGAAGCTTGCGCAGCATCCTGTTCTCATGATCCAACTTTTCGAGCAAACTCTTAAGCGCATTTTCTGGCACGTAGCCCAACGCTGTCCCGACCTCTATTTGAGATTCGAGTTCTCCGCAAGAGCCGAGGGAGATCATTAAGAATCTTCGATAATCTTTTTTGTAAAATCGGTTGAATCCTTCCGCGATGTTTGACGAGATAGAGATCGCTGCCCGACGCATTTGGGAGCTGAGGCCGTAGATCTCTTCACGGGGAAATTGTTGCGTGACCCTATAGGTGTCCACGGCGATCTCTTTTGCCATTTGCCAGACCTTCAGATCCCGAAAGTTTCTAAGGGGCACTTTCTTGTTTTCACGGTTTTCCGGCGCAGGGGAGCGTCCTGAAAAGCGAGGCTCTGCCCCCGGATTTTTTTGTTGATCGACTGATGTTTGGGTTAAAGGTTTCTCCGTGGTTCGTGGCCCGTGGCTCATGGCACGGAAGCTCCTGTGATCGTTCATGTTCGCTCTCCTTTTTGTTTACTCGTTCCCCGCGGTCTGTTCACCCTTTGGATCAAAACTCCACAATTTGTTTAGCGAGGGCTTCTCGTCATAGATCTTCTCGAGTCGTTTTGAAAGAAATCCGTCTGTCATGCCGTCGAGGAGCGCGGTGAGCTCATCCATGCGCAAAAGGTTTTCCAGATGTTCCTGTTCGGAGGCTGGCGGCGTGTAGAGAAGGTCGATCTGGAGGCGGCGGCGCTCGTAATAGATGCGCGTGGCTTCAGCCAGAAGATCGTTACGGAGCTCCACCATGAGCTTTTCGCGGGAGTCGATCGAGGTCTGGTCCGAACTGTAGATCATATCACCGAGGTCCCAGGCGACATCCGCGTCCCAGCCTTTGCTCACATCCTCGGGGCCCGTGATGTATTTGCCGCTGTAGGTGCTGATGGAGGGGCTGCGGTCGAGGTTCTTGCCAAAAGAAAAGGTCGGCAAAAATCCTGCGAGTCGCGACTCCGCGTGCCAGCGCTGAGTTTTGCTGTTCGAGACATTGGCGTATCGGATGACACGCTTCTGGACCTCCCGGACGGAAGGCTCTAGCGTGAGGAGTTCCTTAAGAAGCGAGAGAATCTCTTCGGACGGTTGATAGATCGCGAGCGTCGGCCCCGCCTCAGGCGTCAGGGGTCCGAGCAGATACTGCACGAACCCTTCTCCGGTGATCGCGAGGAGTTTTTCCTCGTTCAGAACGGCAATGCTCTGCGTTCGGGTGCGGGCCAAGCCCTCGAAAAGACAGGTCCACCTTTGTGCGCGGGCATCGTAGGCGTAGATCCCGCGGGAGGTCGCGGCGTAAAGAAGACCCGTTCTTTCCGAGGATGCCAGCTGAAGAATCTCAGCGCTCTGAAGGCCGCTCTGAGGGAGCGGCTCCCATTGATGGCCATGGTCACGGCTCAGGAAAACACCGTTCGAGGTTGCGAGAAATAGATCCGGCGCACCGCGCCTTGCGGGGAGCAGGTCGTGGATTTTGAAAAGATAGGAAGGCGATTCGACCAAGGAGCCGTCGCTTGTTTCAGCGGATCCGTTCTCGCGTGCGGGAAGGGCGAAGACCTGTTGGGAGATGTTTCCGTCCAGTGAAAGAAAAAGGGCGCTCTCGGTTGCCAGGAAAAAACGCTCATCATGAAAAAAAACGAACGGGACAGGCCTCGCGGCGGAAAAAAGAGAAGAGCGCGACCATTTTTTTCCGGCGTCAGCCGTCTCCCAAAGGCCTTTTCGGGTTCCCAGGAACCATCGGTTCGGATCCTGAGGATGGACTGCGAACGAGAGAGGTTCTCTGCCTGAGTCTTGGTAGATCGTCCGCCAGGAATGATCTTTTAGATTTCCCATGAAAACATTCTCTCCGGCGAGCACAAACACGAAATCCGGGAGGATGGCCGCGGAGATCAATTTCGTGATCGGCGAACGTCCGCCGGTTTGCGACCAAAGAGGCCGCCACAAAACTTCTTTTCCAGCTTCGAAAACTTGCCGTCCGGATGCAACCAGGAATTTTGATCGGTCGAATGGGTGGGGAGCAAGGCAGGTGAGCGCGCCGCCTGCGAGTGATGGCTGGAGTGTTTTTTGCCACTCCGCCGGGGCCTGGACCTGAAAGCCCGCGATGCAAAGAAACAAAAGGATCATGCTCCACCCGGCCGAGCGTTTTAACGAGAAACCCATGGGAAAGCCTCCTATATTCATAATAGTCATTTAATATATACACAATATGCAATAAAGTCAATAGCGAGTTGCGCTATTTTAAAATTCACTCTAGGAAGCCCCTTGAAAAAAAACTTATATAGAAGGCATTGTTGGCAATCAAGACCTTTGAATAAGCATTTTAAAAGCGCTGAGATGGCTATTTAAGCCTTTGATAATATGTTTTTCGGATCATCCCCCCGGGCTGCTTGGGAGGCTGAAATCTTGCTATTAGTTCTCCCTAAAGCAAAAGCAGAGTCGGCCAGGTTCGCATTGTGCGGGAGGGTCTTTTTTGATATAGTCCCAGTGCTTTTCATCCCGCCGCCGGCGGGAGCGCCCCAATTTTTGCTTCACATAAAGTGAAAGGTATCGGGACTATGGGTTTTAAATGCGGTATCGTCGGTCTGCCGAATGTGGGTAAATCCACTATTTTTAACGCGATCGCCAAGGCGCACGCCGCGGCTTCGAATTATCCTTTCTGCACGATCGAGCCCAATGTCGGAATGGTGCCTGTCCCCGATCCGCGTCTGTGGGAATTAAGCAAACTTTATAAACCCCAAAAGACCACGCCCACTACGGTGGAGTTTTACGACATCGCGGGACTCGTGGCTGGCGCGTCCAAAGGGGAAGGCCTCGGAAATCAATTTCTGGGGCATATCAAAGAAGTCGAAGCCATTCTCCATGTCGTCCGCTGTTTTGAAGATACCAATATCGTCCATGTTTCTGGCTCGATCGATCCTGCGCGCGACATTGATGTGATCGATACAGAATTGTGCCTGAAAGATCTGGACACCATCAACACGCGCTACGACAAGACCGAGAAACTCTCCAAGAGCGGCGACAAGGATGCTAAGGAAAAGATGCCGGTCTATGAGCGGGTGAAAAAGGCGCTTGAAGATGGCACGCCGCTTCGCAACATCGGACTGACGGACGAGGAAAAAAAGCTCGTGAAGGACTTGGCGTTCCTGACCCTCAAGACCGTGCTTTACTGCGCGAACGTGGCGGAAAAAGATCTTCCGGGTGGCGGTCCTTACGTTGATCTTTTGCGCGCGCGAGCGGCCAAGGAAGGCGCGGAAGTCGTCGTCATCTCCGGCAAGGTGGAGTCTGAGCTGATCGATCTTTCAGAAGAAGATCAGAAGGTTTTTCTGCAAGACCTCGGCCTTGAAGAGCCGGGGCTCAATTCGCTTATCCGGACGGGATATAAATCTCTCCAGCTCATCACTTATTTTACGGCCGGAGAAAAAGAAGTCCGCGCCTGGACCGTTCGCAAGGGCTCGAAGGCGCCGCAGGCCGCAGGCGTGATCCATACGGATTTCGAGCGGGGATTCATTCGTGCCGAGGTCATGCGCTACGAAGATCTTCTTAAATACGGCTCCCAGCCGGCCGTGAAGGAAAAAGGCCTTCTCCGCGTCGAGGGTAAGGAATACGAGACCCAGGACGGCGATGTGATGCTTTTCCGGTTCAGTGTCTGAACCGGAAAAGCGCAGAACGTTTCTCGGGGAACGGCAAACGAAAACCTGATATTTTTCTAAAAAATATTGCGTTCCCCGCTCCCCGTTTCCCGCATATAATGCCCCTATGACAAACCCCTTCTACGCCATCTACCGCGATTTCAGAGCTTGCTTTGAGCGCGATCCGGCCGCCAGGACGCCGTTCGGCGCTCTGGAAGTTATCTTTCTCTATGCCGGACTTCATGCCGTGATCTTTTACAGGCTCGCGCATGTTCTTTATGTGTGGCGCATTCCGTTCATTCCGCGGCTCATCTCCCAGATCGCCCGGTTCCTGACCGGGGTCGAGATCCATCCGGGCGCGAAGATCGCTCCGGGCTTTTTCATCGATCATGGCATGGGCGTTGTGATCGGAGAGACCACCGAAATCGGCGAGAACGTGACGATCTACCAGGGCGTGACACTCGGCGGGACGGGCAAAGAGCGCGGCAAGCGGCATCCGACGCTGGGACATAACGTGGTCGTGGGTGTGGGCGCTAAGGTGCTCGGGAATATCAAGATCGGCGACCATGTGAAGATCGGCGGCGGCTCGGTCGTGATCCATCCGGTGCCGGATCACTGCACCGTCGTTGGCGTACCGGCCGAGATCGTGCGGATCGACGGTAAGAAAGTCGAGGAGGTCGATCTTGAACACGGCGATCTTCCGGACCCCGTGAGAGAACTCAAGAATCGCGTCCGCGAACTTCAAAAAGAAGTCGAAGCCCTCGAAGCGTTTCATAAAAGCAAGGGCAACGCTCAACGGGCAACGGGTAAAGGAAAAAACGATGCCTCGTAAATATTTTTGTTACGCGCTGGCCGCTGTCTGCCGCTTATGAAAAAAGGGAAAATCTATTCGGACGGCGGCGCGCGCGGCAATCCGGGACCTGCGGCGATCGGCGTGCTTGTCTGCGACGATAAAGACATCAAGCTCGGCGACCACGGCGAAACGATCGGGGAGACCACCAACAACGTGGCGGAATACACCGCGGTCGTGCGCGGTCTGACGCTCGCGGCGGAACTGGGTCTCTCGGAAGCGGATTATTTTTTAGACAGCGAACTTGTCCAGCGCCAACTCTCGGGCATTTACAAGCTCAAGGCCGAGCATCTCAAGCCGTTCTTTATTCGGGTCAAAGAGCTCGAGAAAAAGTTCAAACGGATCACCTATTTTCACGTGCCGCGTGAGCATCCAAAGATCAAGCTTGTCGACCGGCTCGTGAATCTGGCGCTCGACCAGGCGATCTATTAGCACTTGGAGGTTTCTATGACGCAAATGGCCTACATTCTTCTGGGGCTTGTCGCCGGCGTGTTTGGCGGGGCGTTCGGGATCGGCGGCGCGACGATCCTCGTTCCGGCGATGGTGTTCTTTTTCGGTCTCACCCAGCACCAGGCTCAGGGGACGGCATTGGCCATCATGGTGCCGCCCATCGGGCTTCTTGCGGCATGGCGGTATTATCAAAGCGGTAACGTGAAGCTCGGCATGGCCGCGTTCATTTGTCTCGGTTTTCTGGTTGGCGGTCTTTTGGGCGCGCAACTGGTTCAAGGAATTCCGGAAGCGATGCTGAAAAAAATGTTCGGCGTTTTTTTGTTGGTCGTTTCCATGCAAATGATCTTTTCGAAATAAATTTAAATCCAGGAGGACACCATGAAGGTTTCTTTGGCATCGTTCGTCCGCACCGCACCGAAGGCGGACCTTTTCGTGGCCGGTTTTTTCAAAGGGGAAAAGGATCTGAAGTCGCTCAAGAAGATCGATCCCGCGTTCGCGAGATCGGCGCAGGCCGCGATCGCGAACAAAAGGTTTGCAGGAAAAACGGGAGAAGTTTTTAGCTCTTACCAGAGCGGATACCGCCAGGCCCCGGAAATGGCGCTTTTAGGATTGGGTGAAAAGAAAGCGCTTACGATCGTTTCCTTAAGAAAATCTGCCGCAGCTTTGATCGCGCTTGCTGGCGGGCGCAAGGCCGCAAAGGTTCGCGTGCTGCTCGATTCTTTTCTGAGCGAAACGGTTTCTGCTGAAGAGGCAGTGAAGATCTTTACGGAGATGTCTTTTTTAGCTTCTTATAAATTTACACAGTATAAAACTAAAAAGAAAGATGAGCCGTCGAAGGCGGTTGAGCTTGTGGAGCTTGTGACGGAAAAGAAAGAACTGGTTTCCTCGCTTCGTCCGGCGATGGTCCGCTCTGAAAAGATCGCGCGGGCCGTGGTGTTGGCGCGGGATCTCAATAACGAGCC
This sequence comes from Candidatus Omnitrophota bacterium, assembly GCA_043803685.1. Lineage (GTDB taxonomy): Bacteria > Omnitrophota > Omnitrophia > Omnitrophales > Aquincolibacteriaceae > Aquincolibacterium. The sequence continues at coordinate 8,727 of JAZDJU010000100.1, read as the reverse complement.
TGGGAATGTTATGAACCCGCCCCGACTTGCCGAAGAGGCCCAGAAGATCGCGGCCGAGAAAAAGCTAGAGTGCAAGATCCTCGGACTTTCCGAACTTAAAGAACTGGGCATGAACGGGATTCTGGCCGTGAACCAAGGGAGCGTGACGCCGCCGGTCCTGATCATCATGGAACACGGCAAGGAATACAAAGACCAAGGAACGGTCTGTCTAGTTGGAAAAGGCGTGACCTTTGATACGGGTGGCATTTCCATCAAGCCCTCGAAAGGCATGGAAGAAATGAAATACGACAAGTCCGGCGCGATCGCGGTGATCGCGACGATGGGGCTTGTGTCGGACCTGAAACTGCCGCTCCACATCGTCGGTCTCGCGCCTGCCGTGGAAAATAACGTTGCCGCGGACCCGCAGCGCCCCGGAGATATCATCCGGATGTACAACGGAAAAACGGTGGAAGTGATGAATACCGACGCCGAAGGGCGTCTTATTCTGGCGGATGCGCTGTCCTATTGCGCGGAGTTCAAGCCCATGGCGATCATTGACGCGGCCACGCTGACAGGGATGTGCCATCACACCTTCGGGGACAAAACGTGCGGGATCCTCGGAACGGATCAGAAGCTGATCGACGCCATCCAAAAGGCCGGCGAAAAGGTCGGAGAACGCTGTTGGCAGCTGCCTCTTTGGGAAGAATACGGAGAATGCATCAAGTCGCATCACTCGGATCTTCAAAATACGGGCGACGGCTATGCCGGAACAATCACCGCGACGATGTTCCTCAAGGAATTTGTCCCGGAGAAAACGCCGTGGGTGCATATGGATATCGCCGGGACGGCCTATTGCTCCGCGAACCGTTTTGATTGTCCGAAAGGCGCGAACGGTTTCGGCGTGCGGCTCTTTGCCGAACTCCTTTCCCAGTGGAGCCCCGAGAACGTTTCCAAGAAGTAGAGAGTGGGTTCACCCCGTTAGAGTCTTAACCTAACGCGCGCTCTTTATATCTTTTGCGACTTTTTTTAAAGAAGGAGGCGTTGCCAGGCGTGTGTTGGCCGAGACTCTAATACTGTTCTCCATTTGATAGGGGTTAACAGTATTGTACCGCATACCCGCTAATTTTAATTCTCATGCGGTACTAACAGGGTAAAGATTTCCCCTTGGAAGTCGTTAGATTAACATCGGGAAAATCATTAATTTTTGGAAGGAGAGAACCTATGAAAAAACACCTTTCTTATCTTTTGGCCTTTGCGATGGTTTTCGCGTCTTTGTGCCCGTCGGCTTTTGCGTTGGGAGGCAAGGAATTCGGAGCTTCGCTGCTTTTGCCGACGACGGGGCAAGCTCTGAACGGCGAGATCGGAGCGACCAAGACAAAAATTATGGCCGGAATTGAAGTGGCAGCCGTAACGGCGACGATCCTTCTTGCCACATTGACGACCGGAGGTCTTTTCTGGGTAGGTCTCGGCCCCTTGTTGGCCAACCACGCCTGGAGTGCCGCGGACGCTTTCAAGACCGCGCGCAGTAGTAATAACAGTAACGATCCTTACATCCAGCAGCAACTGACTTCGGCCCAGCGAACCCTGGATGTCTCGCGGCAGAATCGCTTTGACCGGGAGTCCGACGTTCGTCAAAGGATCTTGAGGGCCGGCGAGCAGTCCTGATTCTCATTAATATCAAAGGGTCATCAGGGCAGTCCCCAGGCTTTGTGATTTATTAAGATTGCGAAAGGCCCCCGAGCTTTCTTGCAAAAGCAAGAGCGGGGGCTTTTTTTCTAACACGAGAGATCTATGAAAGACAGTCAAAGAAGGCTTCTTTTTTCTCAGCTTCGCATGGCGACCGAAGTTTGGCGGGGCGTTGTGAAGGACCCCATTCCTTCGGACCGCTGGCTCGCGCGCTATTTTTATCAGAACCGGAAAAAAGTCGGTTCCCGCGACCGGAAATTCCTGTCCGAAACGATCTTCGCGATCTTTCGCAATAAAAGCTTCCTGGAGGCCTGGGTCGAGAAAGCCAAACCGCGGCCGGTCATGACCGACCAGGAGAAGGACGAAAGTCTTTGTCTTTACGCAGCCGCCAAGGAAGGTCTTATCAGCAAAGAAGATTTTCGCGAGTTTTTCAAACAAAGCGAAAAAGTCTATGCTGCCCTGCGGGAACATCTCCTGCCCGAAGACAGCGGGCCGAAATCCAAAGAAGAAATGATGGCGCTCCTTTATTCTTTTCCCTTGTGGCTTGTCCACCGGTGGGCCGAGACATTTGGCGTTCAGGAAACGGAACGGTTGCTTGGATTTTTTCAGCAAAGACCGCTTCTCGTGCTTCGCGCCAATACGCTTCAGATCAGCCGGAAAAAACTCGTGGATATGTTCCGTCGTTTTGGGGTCGAGGCCAACCAAACGGCCCTGTCCTATTACGGCCTGATCCTTCAGGAGCGGCGCAATGTGTTTGACACGCAGGCCTTTCGTGACGGATGGTTCGAGGTTCAGGACGAAGGCAGTCAAGTGGTCTGCCAAAAGGTGGATCCCCAACCCGGAGAGAGCATCTGGGACGTTTGCGCGGGCGGCGGCGGGAAGAGCCTGCTTCTGGCGGCGATGATGGAGAACAAGGGGCGCATTGTGGCGACGGACCTGCGTTCCTATAAGTTGGAGGAGTTGAAAAAAAGGGCCAAACGGGCCGGGGTCTTTAATGTCTTTCCCGCGGAGCTCGACCGGATGGCGGATCTTAAGCTGGCCCAGCGGGGGTTCGACAGGATCCTGGTGGACGCGCCGTGTTCCGGGACCGGGACGCTCGGGCGCAATCCTGACGCGAAATGGAAACTGGATCCTTCCTGGTTCGAGGCGCTTCCGAAAGAGCAGTTCGGGATCCTTGAAAAATCTTTGCCCTATCTGGCCGAACACGGCAAACTCTTTTATGCGACCTGCTCGGTGGAAGCCGCTGAGAACGAAAATGTCGCAGAGGCATTTTTAGCGGCCCATCCAGAGCTCGAGATCGTTCCCTGCGGGGAAGCGGGGGAGAAATTCCTCAAACTCTGGCCTCCGGAGACGGGAACGGACGGATTCTTTCTTGCAGTCTTCAAGAAAATCAATGAAGGAAAAATAGAGGGGAAGCCAACATGGAAAAAAAGATAGTTCCAACACTTATCCATTTCATCAAATATGAAATCGGGGCAATCCTTGCCAGCCATTTTAGGAACGAAAGAAGGGCAAGGATAATCTTAATTCTTATCGGGCTTTTATGTTTTGGGACAAGCCCTCTTTTTGCGGCGGCCGAAGGCGCAAAGAAACAAACCACTTTCCAACAGATCGTTTTCGTTCAAAAACGCGGGGTCATCAATTTCGCGTCCTCGCCCGCGGAGCTGTTCTATGCGTTCAAAAAGGAAAAGGCAGATCATCCCAAGGCGTGGCCGCTGACCTATATCCCGAGCTTTTTCACAAAAATGATGATACGGATTGGATCCAGCGTCAATGATCTGATCGTGCTTCCGTGGTACGTGGCAGTGAGCGACGACACTCCCTTGACGCGGCGTTTCGAGCTTCCGGACTACGTTTGGCAGAAGGAATAGGCCGGCGCTTTTTCCGGCTGGATCTTCAGGTCCCACGATGAAGAAAGAAAATATCGCGATCATCCTTGTTTCCCCCGAGAACTCCGACAATATCGGGGCGGTGGCCCGCGCTGTCAAGAACATGGATTTCTCCGACCTGCGTCTTGTGAACCCTCCCAAGGCCTGGCGCACCAAGGCCAAAAAAATGGCGGTGTCGGCAGTCGACATCATAAAAAGCGGGAGGAAATTTAATTCTCTTCAGGATGCGATCCGGGACCTGGGGGTCGTGATCGGCACGACAAGACGCGCAGGCGGGCAGCGAGGGGCTTTTCTTCCTTTTGAGCGAACGATCTCGAAAGTTCGCGCGGATTCTGGCTCCCGGAAGGTCGGGATCGTTTTCGGACGTGAATCCAAAGGTCTTGCGAATGAAGAGAGCGACCTGTGTGATCACCTGGTGACGATTCCCACGGGTGTTACCTATCCGTCGCTCAATCTTGCGCAGGCCGTCATGGTCATGCTCTTTGCCCTTTCCCGGGAACGCGGGCCGGAAGAGAGCGTTACGCAGGAGAGGGCCCTGAATAAAAAAGAGATCGAGGTCGCGATCGCGCATTTCGAGGAAGCGCTAAAGGTGTTAGGATATCGGCGGGGCGGAGCAGACCTTTTACCGAGGATCCTTCGGACCTTGCGAGGTCTCATCAAGCGAAGCGGTCTTTTGGAACCCGAAGCCCAGATGCTTAAGGGGCTCTCCCGAAAGATCCGTGAAAAGGTTTTGAAGTCCACGCATCCGGCGAATAGAATTAACCCAAAGGAGTCATAAACCATGGATGAACAAGCGCTGAAACAGGAGTTGCTCAAACTGATCCAGGAAAAGGCCGTTGTGCGCGGCGAGCGAAAACTGGCCTCCGGAAAGATCTCGCAATACTACATTGATGGCAAACAGGTCACCCTGGACCCGCAGGGTCTTTTCTATGCGGCCAAGGTCATCCTGCACATGGCTCAGGCGGCAGGGGCGGACGCGATCGGCGGGCCGACGCTTGGAGCGGACCCTCTTGCGGCCGCGGTCTCGGTCCTGAGTTCCCAGAGCGGAAAACCGCTCAAGGCTTTCATTGTCCGAAAAGAAGCGAAGGCCCACGGGATGCAAAAAATGATCGAAGGCCCCGCGCTTGTTCCGGGCGACAAAGTAGTGATGCTCGAAGACGTGATCACGACGGGGGGCTCAGTCTTGAAAGCTATTAAAGAGGTGGAAGCTCTCGGAGCCAAGATCGTCAAAACGATCTGTCTCGTAGATCGCCATGAAGGGGCTTCTGAAACGCTTGCCGGATATTCCTACTCGCCGATCTTCAATCTCAGCGATCTCGGGTTATAACTTCTCATAAAAAAAGCCCCGCCAAAAAGCGGGGCTTTTTTTATTTCTGAAAGATTGTAATGCTATCTTACTTTTTTACGTAATCGTAAGCGTTGTGCTTCTTGGTCACGTGCTTGCGGACCGGCGCGGGTGTTTCAGCGACCGTCACGAGAGGCTCTTGCGAATCCACTTCGGTGACGCCAGGTGTGATGGCCTGCTGAGCCATTACTGGGGCCTGGACCGTCTCGGCGACAGTGGAGGATTCCTCTAAGCAGTTGTCATAAGAGCGCGACACAGGAAAACCATTGAATCCCGGGACCCAGAAGAGGGCAACGTCCACAATCCCCGAACTCGCGCGAAGCGCGGTGCATCCGAGACCTCCCGCCAAACCGGTGAGGGTGCCGATAAGGGCCGGGCCTTCTTTCGAGCGGTTCACAGTCTGGACAAAAATATCGACAGGGCTTGTCGCGGCATTAATTAAACCACGACCCAACATTCCGCCCGACTTTTCTTTATAGAGGTCCGACGCAGCCATTTCCCAAGTGTCTTTTGCGAAACTCAGCGGGGCCAACATAGAAGCGCAGATCACAAGAGCCAACAGTACCTTTACTTTCTTCATAAACAACCTCCCTTTTTTATAAGAATTGAAAAATGGCTATCCGGCGCGAAAAAAACTATCCGAAACGCGAACAGGCGTAGATAGTACAATGAATAAAAATAACAAGCAATAATATTTTTTTTGAATACCCCTGTTTTTTATAAGCGCTTCAAGGGTAAGGAGTTACAAAAACAAGCCAAAGTGCTAAAAACTAGCAACTATTGACAATTTATAGTATGTAAGATAGATTGTGTTGTAGGATGTAGCTATAACTAACTCAAAAATAGCATTAATAGACAAGGAGAGCTAGAATGGAACAGACAAAAGAGCAGAATCAGGAGCATCAGTATCCTAAAAGAGAGCGGTCTCAGATCATGACGCCCAAGGAAGCCGCAAAGTATCTTGGGTTCCATCTCGTGACGATCTACCGGTTGCTGAAAAAGGGCGAAGTTCCGGCGACGAAGATCGGCGGGCAGTGGCGCTTCAAAAAGGATGTATTGGATACTTGGCTGACGGACCGCATGAATTCGTAAGAGGTCGTTGAATTGCGGGGGTTGTCAATAATCCCTACGATTACCGGGTGAGTCGAGTCCCGAGGCCTCTTGCAGGGGGGCCTCTTAGACGTACGGGGAGTTAGTCTCTCATTTTCGATGTGAGCATCTGGGCTATTTTCCTGTGAGGAGAAGGCAGGGCTAGTTGGGCCAGATCCGCGACCGCAAACCACTTTCCATGGGCCCTTTTCAAAAAAGGGCCTTTTTGCCCTCCTAATTCAAAAACTTCTAATGTGATCCGGTATTTTGTAAAGGCATGCCGAACGATCCCCAAACGAACCGGTCGTGGACAGGCGAAAGGTAATACCGCAAGCATTTCTTTTTTGCGTGGCCAGAACGGGAACATCCAAAGCCCACCCCAACGTTCCCGCTCCGCCTGTTTTTCGAGCCAAACTTGATCCTTGGGAGCCCGCAATACCAAGGCCGCCATTTTTAATTTTTCCTGACGTTCTTTTCTGGTGCGGACAGGATAAAAAAGCGGCTTTCCTTTTCGAAGAGCGCGGCAATATTTTTTGACGGGGCATTTCGGACATTGCGGAGTTAAAGGGAAGCAGACCGTGGCGCCCAATTCCATCAACGATTGATTGAGATCTCCGGAGTTCTTATTCGCGAGAAGCGCGGCGGCGGCAGACCAAAGCTTTTCTAGCGTTGCGGGACGGTCCACGTCTTGCGCTATCGCGAAGATCCTAGTGAGAATACGGATCACATTGCCGTCTAGCACCGGCGTTCTTTCGTTCCAGGCAATGCTCGCGATCGCCCCTGCCGTATAACGACCGATGCCGGGGAGCTCTTTCAGCTCCTTCGCGCTTCCGGGGAGTTTCCCCTGAAGTTCCTTTTGAACATAGATCGCCGCTTGGTGGAACATTCGGACCCGCCGGTAGTAGCCTAGGCCTGCCCACAATTCCAACGCCTTGGATAGGGGGGCTCGCGCTAGCGCGGAAATCGAAGGAAAAGCCTTGAGCCAACGGTGGTAATAGGGAATGACCGTCGCGACCTGCGTTTGCTGGAGCATGATCTCAGAAACCCAGATCTTGTAAGGATCGTGGGTGTGGCGCCAGGGGAGGTCTCTTTTGTGCCGGGAGTACCAACGAAGGAGCGCAAGACGGATTTTTGATGATAAAACGGGAGAGGGATCCATGGGCGTATCATATCGGGTCAGGGACAGGCTCGCAAGAGGCGGAATAAATGATAAAAAAAGATAAAGGAAATGCGTGGGAGGACGATAAACTTTGGGAATCTTAAAGGTTGTTGGCGGCGTCGGGTTATGGCACAATAAATTAAGAAGTGGCGCCGTGCGCAGGCTTTAAAAACCAAGGAGGAAATTCAATGAAGAAGATCATGAGTCTCGTGGTAGTCCTTTCCATGCTTCTCGCCCCGATGGCGTTTGCGGCTAGCCCGTGGACGGAAGAGAAGACCTACGGCGAAAAGGCCGTCGGTAAGTTAGGGTATGGCTTGACCAACACCGTTCTCGGTTGGACGAAGCTTTTCTCGACCCCTAACGAATATTCCAATGAAGGCAAGAATGTGTGGTCTGGCGTTGGCCAGGGCGTGATGGATACCGTTGTTACGACGGTCCTCGGTGCCGCGCAGTTGGTCACGTTCGTGATCCCGGCGGATATTCCGATCCCGAGCGATGTGAATCTCAGCGGTGACAAGAAGTAATCACTCGAGATTTCCTTTCAAAATCGCCCTGCCGTAATGGCAGGGCGTTTTTGCTTTCTAGTCCTACCGCCTCAGTCAAAAAGCTCGTCGACCCAATCCTTCCCGGCATTTTCCCCGGTCTTTCGAAGGTCGTTCTTCCTGGAGGGCGTGACACGTGTTTTGGGATTGATGGTCCAACCGTGACGCGGCTTGGGTATCTTTAAAGAGGGCTTCTTTTCTTTCATGGTATCCGGCGTCTCCTCCCGGGCGGTATGCCTCTGGGCCAAGAGCCACGCACCACGTGGCCCGTGCATCGTGGCTTGAGGAACTTACTTCAGATGTTGAAACGGCTCGAGAGCCTTGAGCATTTCCGCGTGAATGAGACCGTTGGTGGCGAGGTTCTGCCTCCCCGCAAGGGTTAAGGGCGTTCCCGAGAAATCAGTGAGCTTACCGCCCGCTTCTTCAACGATCATCATGCCGCCCGCCTTGTCCCACGGAGAAAGTTTCATTTCATAATAGCCATCAAAACGGCCGCAAGCCACGTTACACAGATCGATCGCCGCCGATCCTCCGCGGCGAATGCCCTGAATGCGTGTGAGAAAAACGCGGAGCATCCCGAGATAATCCTCCGGGTTCTTTTTGCGGTCATAGGGAAAACCGGTCGCGAGTAAAGACTCTGAAAGAGTTTTGACCTTGGAAACATGAATGCGTTTTCCGTTCAAGGTCGCGCCTAGCCCGCGCTCTGCGAAGAAAAGCTCCTTGCGGATGGGGTCAAAGACGCCGCCCATTTCAAGCCGTCCGTCTCTCTCGAACCCGATCGAGGTCGAGACAATAGGAAAGCCGTGCGCGAAATTCGTGGTCCCGTCGATGGGGTCGATGATCCAGCGGCACCCGGAGCCTGCCACGGCAGGGGATTCCTCAGCCAGGATCGAGTGATCTGGGAAGCGTTTCAGGATCAGGGCAACGATCGCCTTCTCGGCAGCCTTGTCGATCTCGGTCACGAGGTTGAATTCGCCCTTTTTCGTGATCGTTTGCTCCTTACCGAAGTTCGTACGGATGAGCTTTCCGGCCTTGGCT
>JAZDJU010000099.1:0-2114 GCA_043803685.1 Candidatus Omnitrophota bacterium | reverse complement strand
TTCATCCGTCTTTTTTATCCTGCCGCGTGCGAAGTGTGCCGCGCTCATCTTGACTTTGAAGAGAATATCCTCTGCCGGCAATGCGCCGAGAACCTGGACTCCCTTGCCTGGCCCATGGAAAAAGCCATGGTCGACGAACGTTTCGAGCACCTGGACCATGTCTGGACCGTCTATGCCTATGACTCCCCGGTCAAAGAACTGCTGCATGGCGTCAAATATGCGCGCAAAGATTATCTTCTTAAGGCCTGTCAAAAGCGCGCCATCGGACTTGCTCAGGCCGTCACCTCTGATTATTGGTACGACGCCATCCTTCCCATCCCGATCGATCGTTTAAAACTCATGAAAAGACATTTTAATCAGGCGGAGGTCCTCGCGACGATGCTTGAGCCTTGGCTCACACCACCCGTCGAAAGATCCATTTTGATCAAGCGTCGTTCTATTCCGAGCCAAACTTCCCTGAGTCAGTGTGAACGCGCCATCAATGTCTATGGCTCTTTTAGAATAAAGCGGCCAACAAGGATCTTGGGAAAATCTTTTCTTCTTCTGGACGATGTCTTAACCACCGGCGCCACCGCGAATGAAGCGGCTCGCCTCCTGAAACTCCACGGCGCCAAGCAGGTGAATTTCATGGCGCTCGCGAGGACCGTCCAAGGCCTTGAAAGAATGCACACCCTAGCTTCACCCTCGGGGCACTCCGAGGTTGAGAGGCAGACGACTCCTCGTCCGCTCATAAAAACAGTTTGAGATTCGCCCCAAGCGCGGATAAGATACTGTCCCAATACCTGTCAATTTCAACTTGTTGAAATTGGGGCTGCCCAAACTACTGGTTTAAAAAAGAAATGAAAAGTTTGGACTGTCCCAATACCTATCAATTTCAACTTGTTGAAATTGGGGCTGCACCGTTCACCCGTAAAATCAAATTTAAAACGGTGCTGGTTTCACAACGCAACTTCGAAGGAGAAACCCTTTTGAAAGTCTTGGACCGGTACCTTGTACGGGAATTGATCTTCCCGATCATTTTTTGCTCCCTCACACTCATTTTTCTGATCCTGGTGGCCGATCTCTTTGACAACCTCGATGAACTCTTGAAGAACAAGACCCCGCTCATGATCATCCTCCGTTATTACCTGTCGCTTATTCCGATCTCTTTTACCCAGACCATCGCGTGGGCCGTATGGCTCGGAACTATTTTCCTTTTGGTCCAATTCGGCCTTCATAACGAACTCATGGCCATGAAAGCCGCCGGCCTCAAGATACTCACCATTGTCCGGCCGATGATCTTCCTGGGACTTTTGCTTGGCATTATTACCTTTCTCATTGCCGACCGCGTGGTGCCGAAAACATCCCGCACAGCCAACGAACTCCTGGAGATCTACATCGAAAAAAAGAAAGGCTTCAAGGATCGTAAAGTCTTCAAAAATGTCACGTATTATTCCGGAGGCAATACGCTTTATTATTTCCGGAAATTTTCTCCGAAAGCCAAAGCCGTCGAGGACGCGATCATTATCTGGTTGAATCCCGCGACCCATCACACCGCACAAAAAATCTTTGCGCAAAAAGGCTTCTGGACCGGCGACCAGTGGTCTTTCGAAGGGATCACGGAATATCAAACGGACGTCCAGGGCGACATCCTCGGAAAACCTTTGATTATCCCGAAAAAAAGTTATCCCGAGATTACGATCACGCCGAGGGATCTGATCAACACGACAAGTGATAGCTCTTTTCTCTCTTATCACGAACTCAAATACACGATCGATAAACTCAAGGAGAACGGCATTCCCGTGTATGCCGAGAAAGTGGACCTTTACAGCCGCATGGCCGCGCCCTGGAAGGGGCTCGTCATGCTACTCCTCGCCATCCCGTTTCTGGGGACCGTGCGCAACCGTAAGGCGCTCGCCATGAGCGTTTTGGTATGCGCAGGTTTAGTATTCGCATTCCACGTAAGTGACGCGGTTCTGCTCGCTTTGGGAAAAGCCGGGAAATTCTTTCCGTTCTTAAGCGCGTGGGGTGGGAATATTATCTTCGCGACGTTCGCTCTTCTGAAGCTGGAGCGAGCGAACTACTGACGTCAGGCTAGAGACTACGAACCAAAGACTAAAGTTTAAAAAAACATT
>JAZDJU010000098.1:0-103846 GCA_043803685.1 Candidatus Omnitrophota bacterium | reverse complement strand
CAAAATCAGAAAATACGATCTTGGAATAAGTGGAATCCGGATAGTCAATGCGCGTGCGTCTTCCGGCAGCATCGTAGGAAAATGACGCTTTAGGTGTATTACTTTGCGGCGCGACATACGAAGTCGAAGAGTTTTCGATATACGGGACATACTGGGTTGCGGCAAGCCCTCGGCTGTTAAAGGTCCCATTTCCCGAAACGACCTGTTTCGAGCTGTCTTCCGCCGGAGAACGGCGTTGGATCTCGCGGCCTAGGCCATCCACAAAACTATAAGAGATCAACTGCGTGAACGTACTTCCCGGCACGGAGGATTTCACTTTCGTGGTGGTCGTACTATAGCAACTGCTTGTGCAATTTGAAGCTGGGTAGGCATACACGAATTCCTGCGTAGGTTCATTCGAAGAATCGAGCGGGGCAATAACCTTGGTGACGCGTCCCAAAGCATCATAAACGGTCTCCGTCACCTGATTATTTTGATCGGTAGACGTTAGGATCTGAGCGATCTGAGGATTGTAAGTAAATGACCGCGTTTGCAAGAGCGCATTGGAAATCGTGATGAGAAATAAATGGTACGTGCTGTCATAGGTATTGGTGGTCTGATACCCACGAGCATCTGTAACAGTTTGCACATTCCCATACACGTCATAAGTCATCGTGGTCGCTGGATGACACGAATCAGGAATCGCCTGAGCGCAACTATCGAGCCAATCGATTGATTTGGTCAAAAGACCTGCCGTGGGCGCAGTGGTTATTGAGGACGCGCCATCATAATAGAACTGACGCGCTGATTTCTTGTTCCCGGATGTTGCCGCATCATACAGCTCCGTCTTAGCCATAGTGTTCAAGATATGATCTGTGGTGTTGTAAACATAGGTACTCTCCGTTCGTCTCTCGTCTCCCGATACGCTGACGTCGCCATCTTCGATCATGGACACTAAATTCCCATAAGAGTCATAGGTAAAACGCTGGCGCGCCTGTTTATAGGTCGTATCCCCATCATAGACATAGTTATCCTGTTGTGATGCATATACGAACCAAGAATCAACACTGCTCCCGTATGGCTGCGTGGAACTCCAGGTCGTCTCCTCTTTGGAGAACATTACCTTGGCCTGGCTATTATCGATCTGACCGTTACTATTTGTCGGATAACCCCACACCTCCTTGCGAAGCAACCGGCCTTTGGTATGCTCCCCCTGATCAAAGATATTGCGTGTAGCGGTACCGACGGCATCTGTGACTATGACCTCACGAAACCCGCGAAATTCCCGATCCGTAGCATTGAACATGCCGCCGGAGTAAGAATAATTCGTGACATAGGTGTTGCCCATGCTGTCATCTTGAGTTACCTGAGTGACCGCCTGGACCGGGAACGGCAACCGTTGCTTGCCGTTAGTATCGGTGTTATCAAACAGAAGAGACGACGTGTACGCAATCGTCGTCTTGCCGCCTCTGCCATTTTTGATCTCTTTAAGAATATCCGGGTAAGGCCCCTTCCCCTTTTCAACCGCCCAAGATGTAGCAGCGCTACTGGCCGTCACGCGATCGGGAACGCCGTCGCCGGTCACATCCAGAAGATCGGCGCCCACACTGCCGTCGGTATCACTCCGACGCATGTAGGTATTCACCGTAAGGCCCGTAGGGTTTTGGAACGGGATCGTCTGCGTAGCGTTAAAACCCGATCCGTTATTGTATTGCACGTACCATTCATCGCTGTCCTTGTAAACAAGCCGATCCGGAAGTCCGTCTCCGTTCATGTCGGCGAGATCCACCTGGGTCGTTCCATCCGTCCCAAGATAACGGATCTTGTAATAGTCCGTGGTTGACGTATTCTCAATCGTGCCCCAATCCACCATGGAATCGAAAGAGGCACCCTTATTGAACTGCACTTTCCATTTTGTCGTGTCCGAGGGATTGGCCATCACCCGGTCCGGAAGTCCATCTCCATTCATATCAATAAGCTCGACTTCTTCAACCCGAGTACTGCTCCCGACGTAATATCGAATGTTTCGCCACGAATCCGACTGACCGGAAGGAACTTCGATCCCCATGAAATCTGTAAGCGTGCCATTAAAACCCGGGACTCCGTTCGAATCGAGGCTGTTTAACTGGACTTTCCACCGGTCGTTCGCACTCCCTTTCATCACGCGATCCGGAAGTCCGTCGCCATTGATATCGATAAGGCCCGAAGTGGTGAGATAATTCGGCCCCGCAGTCGTACAGTCAATGTGAGTCTGCGAAACGGAACCATCGGCAGCATTGATGGTATTGATCACAACCGCATTATTGAACGCAACGCCAATATTCTTCTGCCAATACCAAGGGCCGTTGTCCACCGAAACTACGCGATCAATGAGGCCATCGCCATTGAGATCCACCAGCGTTGCTTCGGTGGCGCTGGCGCCGCTCGATCCGTAAGAAGCGTTGATCCATCTTTTCTCAGCCGTGGTATCCGGAATAGAGATATTCGTGATGTCCTGCCCTGCGGCAAAAGAGGTCCCCTTGTTCTTGTAATAGATCCATTTGTCGTTATCTGATTTCTTCTGTACCCGATCAATCAGTCCGTCGCCGTTAATGTCCACCGCGTCCGCCCAGGTCTTGCTCCAGCTGGAGTCTATCCGGGTGTCACGGACATAAGACCCCGTGTTCCCCACGTTGCTGTCATTCATAACGCCTGCAAAGTCGGTACTCGAATCAAAACCGAGCTGCTGCTCCTGATAGCTGAAAGTGACGGGTGGCAGGCATGTCGTGCCGTCGGTGCCGCACTCGGTCACGGAGGTCAAAAGTGAGCGACCATTGGCAGTCGAGGTCGAATAGGCCAGCGTATATTTCCGTGCAAGCTGGTAGGCCCCCTGGCTGTCTTTCACCTTGACTTGGACCTCACTGAGCCGCTTATTGGTCGAGACCTTGGCCCCCGTGACATAAGAGAAATTATTGTCCGAGCGGTTTTCGAGCGTAAACTCCGCCTTGTGGGTATGAGCGAACGACTGCGTCTCATTGCCGTTATATTCAACGCTCGAAAGGTAAAGGTTCCCGTTATCAGTGGTGTAGCTGATCGTCATATAGTTGCCTTTGATGTCCTTCACCTTCGAAAGTTGCCAGCGGAAAGTCCCGCTCGAATTTGTCTGGCGTGAACCCGAACTGTCTCCGAAAGTATGCTGGGTTCCTGCCTTGTCCGTAACGATCCATTTATTGCTCGTGGAATCATAAGTAAACTTCAGAAAAAGAGCTTCGTCCTTGGCGCAGTATTCATTGTTGCCCAGGGACACAAGCTCAGAGGAAACTCCTTGAAGGGAAAAAATAAATGTATCCGTCGCGTCATAATGAGGAACGCCTTTCTTGACGTCACGCTGAATCGATCCCATTTCAAGCGACCAACCCACCCCCACCCAGCCGTTACCCGAGGAACTCGAATAATTGAGACTCAGACCGGGTTGGACATTTTTACGGCCGGGCGGGACAAAAATAGGAACGCTCGTCTGCGCACGACCCGTAAAAAGATCGGCCTGAAAGGATTGGACGGGCCCCGCCGATTCCGCAAGTCCGTTCAATTGAGACGCGGCACTGCCGCTCGTGGTCCCGCCGGACCCCAGGGACATGGCGAAGGCCATTTTGCCGCCCTCTGTAACGGAAGTGAACAGAAAAGCAACCGCGATGAACCCAGCCATGATTTTCTTCATAAGGAGTCTCCCCTTTTGATTTTTATCAAAAAAACGAACTACCATTCGACTTAAGACAGGTAACCAGGTGCCGAATCGTAGGAATGAAGACGTATCGGATGTTAACCGCTACGCGTGGGAGTATTCCTTAGCGGGAGTGATTACATTATTTAACTTTTGAGGAGCGGAGCGGCTGGCCGGCCGCCCCGTTCTCCTCATGGTTTGTCCGGAAAGGCTCACTCCCACGCAAACCTTCCCGAACCTGTCAAAGAATTATTTCACCGGTCTTCTAACAATGTACGCACTCTGGTTCTTCACGATGGTCCCATCCGGGTCCACGACTGCTAATTCGATATTCTTGCGGCCAAGATCGCTATCACTCAGAGCCCAACTCAGATCGTTGCCGGCTTGTGGCCCGTCCTTAACGGTGCCGTCCTGCTTCGCCCGATACTGGATCGAATCGTTATCCGGATCGAAGGCCGTCACCGTGTAATCCGACGTGCTATCCGAATAGAATTTGGCATGGTCTCCGGGCGACACGGACCTGATTTCCGAGACATTAACGGTCGCCGCGGCTTCCGCGCCGCTGCCAAGCTGATAATTCGTGCTCGAGAGCGCGACTTGTGAGAACGTGTCCACCGAGCTGTGCTCGATCTGGTAACTGGTGGAGCTTTCGTTCCCGTTTCCGCTAGTGAACCGGCCCGATATCTGGTAATTCGTGCTCGTGATATCCGAAAACGCGACCCCCGGGAACAAGAGACAAGAGACGACCAAGATTGCCGCGAGATTTGGATTCCTGGATCTAAACTTTGAAGGAAATAGGCGCTGTCGTTTCATTGGAAAGTCCTCTCCTTTTTAATAGCCCCACGGATCGCCCTATCGCGTTTCATTAGTTCTTTTTCTTGTTCTGGACATTGAGATAACGAAGGATCTCCTGAATGGCTTTCCGAGCCTCGGGATCCTCGATCTTCTGCAGATCCACGTTCTTCAGGTTCTGTTTCGCCAGTCGCTGCTCCGCCTGCCGCGCCGGTGTCTGTACCGCCATACGCTCCACTTGGGCGCGCGCAATACCCACACCCAAAAAACCTGCGCAAAGGACGACGACAAAGCCAGTTAAAAGGATTTTTCTGGGACCGTTATTTCTCTTTTTTTCGTTTTCCATTTTTCCCTCCTTGAGAATGAATTGATTTTCATTTCTGAGCATTTTTCAACAAAATGTTTATGACGCTAAGGCCACAGCAATGGCATTCAGCTCTGCCTCCCCTGTGAGCACGGCCTTCCAACGGATTTGCGTACCCGAAGGCTGTGAACTCAAACTCACAACGCTCTCGTTGCTGGCCTGGCTCCAAGTGGTCCCGTTGTCCCGTGAAACGGAATAGGTAATAGTTCCCCCGTTCAAAACCCCATCGCCGATAATCATGGCCTCGCTAGGCGCGGTGGTTTCGGAAAATGCCACAGAAATCACGGTCGCGGGATCAGGTGTCTCGGATGCAGCATATTCTGAAGCGGGGGGTGTGAAGTTTGCAGTCCAGCGGGCGATGCCTTTGGAAATCCTGATTTCGTCAAGAGATCCATTGAGCATGTAGGCGGTGGTTTCCGCTTCACGACCTATAGATAAAACATCTGCCGCTGTAGATATGGCATTGGAATAGGTCGTTGTGGATATCGTAGCCAACGTTCCGTCGATAAACGGTTTAATCGTATTTCCAGTCCTGACCACAGCGATATGATGCCAAGCGTTTGAACTGATGGTTTCAGTCGTAATCTGATTAAAATCCCAATTGGAACCATCAGAGCTTAAAACAATTTGCAAGCTCCCCGTATTTAATCGCCTGATAAACCACCCATATTTATTAGTTCCCCCATAGTAATTAATATAGTCGTCGAGACTTCCTATCGCATTGTTGTGATAAACCCAAAAATCAACTGTAAAATCTCCTGACCCAAAATCCCAGCCAGCGGAATCGGACACGGTCAAATAATCGCCGTTGCCGTCAAATAAAGCGGCGGCTCCGCCAAATTTAGACTGAGCAGTATCGATCTGAGCATTCCCATAAGAAGTTACACTGTGATTTGAATTGCTTGATTCGGCAAATGTTGTTGTGGCATCTGCACCATTCGCGTGAAGCAACAAGGCTGTGGGACTATTTACCGATTGAGTCGTTACGTTATAATGCGGGCTACCTTGCCACAAATAATGAGTGGAGTTTGTTGTATTGATACCAGATTCGTCATGAAACACGTCAACGATCATATCGCCCAAGTTATTGGCTGAAGCTGCCGAATAGGCATCCAATTTAAAATTTGTTTTGGCTATATTTGTCTCAGCCGCTTTTACACCTTCGACATCCATGTGAGATTTGCTATCGTGTGCGGTTTCCGTGAAACTGTTGACGACATTTTCGGAGTTGTAAGCATAACCAGCGCTCGTCAGCTTCACGCGAGGACTCATCTCCGCATCGCTTCCTACCTGGATGGAAAGCCAATACTGCGCATTAAATGAAAGATTGAGTGCAGAAACGCTTCCGAGTTCGACATTGAATCTTCCAGAAGTAGCAGATACGCCCGACTGCGTTTCGCTCCACAGTGCCGACCCCCCGGTGGCGACGCTGTAGATGCGAAATATCATGTTGTAGGTTCCCGTGAGGTAATTCCCTTGGGCGTCTTTCAGGAGCCCCTGATACGACATCAACTGCGGGACGCTGGCGTAATTCGCCACCGGCGACGCAAGCATGCATAAACAGACAACCAACAGAGCGGCTATTTGCTTTTTCGTTTTTTTAGGAACCTTCATAGCATCCTCCTTAATTTTGTGTTTTAAAATTCCAACGGCGGGTACCATAAAAGAAAGCAAGGCACTGTGCTATGGGTTTGACAGAATTTTTGATCGTCGTGCCACACTTTTGTGGCAGAATCAGGCAAAAGTGCCACACTTTCGTGGCACTCATTGATCGTTTGGGAAGGAAATTATCGCGCTATTTTCAAACCGCCGGGATTTTCTACGACATATGCCGTCACATAGATCATCGCAACGAGCTCTTTAAATTGATGCGGATTGTAAATCTCATAGCTAAGCGGCATTGAAAGCGTTAGGTGCTCATCCTCTTTAAAAAGATGCTCCTTTCCGTTTATTTTTAAAAGCAAATTTCCCTGACGGACATGAATAAATATTTCTTTTTTCGTGATGACACTTTCCTTGCCCCATTCTGAGTACGGCTGAATCCTGAGCACCCCTGAAAGATAAGGTTTCTCGGAGCCCACCAGCACACACATTCGCACGCCTTCATTGTAATGAATAACATAGGCGGGCGTATCCAGCTTCGACCGTTCCACGATCGATCTTTTTATTTTTGTATAAAAACGTTGGATAACCTCCTCTAATTTATAATCTAACCCTTGGCAGATCCTATCTAGCTCAGCAATAGTCAATCTGTCGATAGCCCGGGATTCAAGTCGAATAAGATGGTTCCGCGCAAGTCCCAATCTGGATGCTAAACATTTTTGATTCATCCCTCTTTCCTCGCGAAGAATTCTCAAGGGGCTCAAAAAATCCCCACTCTCATCCCCAGCCATATTGGCACAATCTTTTACTATAGCTGACGTTGTTTTTTTCGAATTACGCGACGAAAGACTCGCCATAAAATCCGCCCTTCTTCCTTTCAGTTAAAGCAGCCATTAAAAACCATAGCTTCAAATGTGTCTCTTGGGTCGTCTGCAAACCCGAACGACTTTCTAAAATCTATCATTAATAGGTTATATTCTTTCCCATGAATCCATGGGATCATTAAAGATACGCCTCGGAAGGAAAGGAACTATGCCCCGCCAGTGTATTCGTTTGCACTCTTCAGCCCTTAAATCAAAGGATTCTCTGTCGTCTAAGAAATTTCCCGATCCGGAATCTTTGTTCTTTTGACAGATCAAGCAGACCCAGTTCCGTTTTATGAATTTCCATAATACCGACTCCGGTACGCTCAAAAAGCTCGATCCGGGTAATCCCCCGCTCTTTGCGGCGCCGAAGAAGATTATCGCCATACTCCTTTAACATACGGTGCCGGGTAATCCGTCTTGCTTCCTCCAAAGGCATGTCGTTCGTTTCCATCACATCTCCCCTCTAGCACGTTTCCAAACAGCCGCCCAGTTCTGTCTCGATTGCCCGGACGCGCTTACGATAGATCGAAAACAAACGGCATAAAGCCACGCATCTTTTCGCGATTTTCTTAAACAATTTCTTTTTCATTTCGTGGTCTCCTTTTTATATGTTGTTTGGTTTGAAGTGAAGTCCCAGGGCGTCATAAACGCACAAGGCGAGCTCTTTAGCTTTCTTTCTCTTCTTTTCAGAAACCTGAGGAAGCTTTCCGAGGAAAATCTTCAGCCACTTAAAAAGCCAACGATATTTCCTTTGGGGCCCCGGGGACAACATATGGCGATAAGCATCCTCAAGAAATCTGGAGGAACTTTCCACAAGATCATGGTTTCGGCCGGAACGCTTGGCCTGAATATGAAAAAACAGGAGCGTCATTTTATTGTTGAGATAGCTTTGAAAGAGCGTGCTGAGCCGGTATTCATCCATGATCACATGACTATCCCGGCCCCCTGGGATTGCCGTCCCTCTCGACTCAACCGGATTGTCTACAGCTGCTGGATTCTTTAGCATTTCTTCATCCTCCACTTAGAGACTTAGCATTTTTCGGCTGTATAGACAAGAGTAAGCCAGAAAGTGCTTTAAAAGGCGTTTTTGGTCATCTTGCAAAACCAATAACCATGTGCTATGCTTCTTATCAGGATAAGTGACTGATTATATGTTTTAAAAAACTAATACAGCATAGCCTCGAGGAGAGCGCTTATGTACGAGGAGATAGGCAAGGACTTGGCGGGGCAAAAGACAGGAAAGCGGCCCGTACGGGCACCCCATTGGGGCAAGGCTATCAAATCACTCCTTATTCACAGATCCGATTCCGAGCATCCCCTGCCTGTATGCTGGCTTGCCAGAAAGACCGGGATCAATGAAAAGAACCTTCATAACATCATTGCAGGGCGCGTACGCGATCCATCATCGGACAAACTCGTCATGATCTCAGATGCATTCGGAATATCGTTAGCCGAACTTGCTACACGAGCAATGTCAGAAAATCCCGGAAACCTCTTTGTATGCGGTTATGGAGAGCGCGGGTTCATTGATTATCCCCAGCATGGCTTTACCATCCAAACCTTGAGCCCTCAATCGAAAAGTCAGCGGGATTTCTTCTTCGGAAGAATGACGATTAAGCCATTTAAAGAACTTCGAAAATGGCAATTCCGGGAAAATTCGAGCGTGGCGATCTTTGTGGAATCTGGGACATTAGAAATGATGTATGGAGATCAGAAACGAGAAATACACGCGAACGAATCTGTCTATTTCGATGCAGGGGTCCCGCACAAGATCAAAAACATCGATTCAATCGAGGCAAAACTTTTCATCGTAACCTGCCCCGCCCTCTTTTAGATCTTCTTCCGCAACAGCTTGTGCCGAACGCAGATCTTCTTGAGAACTTCGACAAGAGTTTCGATTTGTGTTGGTTTAGAAAGAAATTTATGGGCCAGTTTCTTGGCGCGCTCCACTTCCGCAGGATCCCCAACGCTCGTATAAATCACAAAGTCCTTGGGCGCACGCCCCTCACCAGCTTTAAACCGTTCAATCAGCTCATCCCCCCACATGTGCGGCATTTTGATATCGATAATTCCGATGTCAGGCTCAAACTCGCGTGATACTCGAAGAGCGTCATCACCCGAATGAACCCATTTCACCTCAAAATGAGCATCCGAAACGTCTTCCGCCAAGGCGGTTCCTAAAAGCTCACAAACTTCGAGCTCGTCATCCACTATTAGGATTTTAGCGCACGGCTCATAGCCCGGCTCAATTTCAACGCTTCCCTTTTCTTCCCCCTTGCGTTCAATAACAGCTTCGATTTTGCTGTAGAGTTCCTCAAGGCTATAGGGCTTCTTGATAAACGCTTCTATTCCAAGTTTTTCGCATTCTTCCTTCTTATCGTGAGCAGCGGTAATAATAATAACGGAAAGCTCGGGGTGAAACTTGCGAATTGATTTGAGAACTTCAATGCCTCCCATCCCCGGCATTTTAAGGTCAAGCAAGATCAGATCCAATTTCTCGCCACACTCCTGGACAATCTTCAATGCCTCCATACCGCTCCCGGCGGTTAATGTATTAAAACCTCGCGGTTGACACGTCTGGGCAATGAACCAAAGCATATTGGGCTCATCGTCTACGATCAATACTGTCCCTCTCACTTTAGGTATATCCACCACTTTTCACCTCAACTTTTGATCATTAAAAGACTTATGATTTTCGTGACAAGCTTTTCAAGGTCCATGGGCTTTGAAAAATAAGCATCCACTCCCATCGTTTCTATTCGCTGCTTTGTTTCCCCGTCTTCCCACCCGGTCATGACAATGAACTTCGGCCTTGGAAGCAATTTCTTGAGTTCTGCCAAGGCTTCTTCGCCACTCATGCGAGGCATGTAAAGATCAAGAAGAACGACCCCGGGACGCTCTGCCTTTGCGAGCTCGATCCCCTGCAAAGCACTTTCAACGCCGATAAACTTGATGTGTTTAAAGTTCTCAAAAACCTGGGCCAGAGAATAGATGATGTCCTTTTCATCTTCGATCATAAGAACTTTATATTGTTCATTCATAGATCAGCATAACTCCCTAGTTTGGCATCGGGCTTGCCGGAAGAAAAACATGAAAGGTTGTCCCTTTGCCAACCTCACTCTCAAGAGCGATTCTACCCCCATATCGTTTTACGATTTCCCGAACCAGAAAAAGCCCTAATCCGCTACCCTTGATAGCAGCATCATCCGGATTGCGTGATGTGTCTTTAGTCGTAAAAAAAGGGTCAAATATCTTCTCCAGATTCTCTTCGGGAATACCTGATCCCGAATCACGGATCAAGGCTTCAATTTCATGGCCTTGTTGGCGCACCTGAACTGCAACGACCCCTTTTTCGACAATTGCGTGCCTTGCGTTAATCAGAAGATTAAAGAAAACCTCTTCGATTGCGTGCAGGTCCGCCAGGACTTTCGGCAAATCAGACGCATAGTCTTTCTCGACGGTAATTTTGTTTTGTTCAAATTCATAGACCACCATATCCAAAGCATCATCCATAGCCTGTTCCAGGCTAAAAAGTTCCGTTTTAATCTCTTTGGGTTTTTTAGCAAAACTGGACAACCGGTCAATAACCCCCGTTGCACGGTTCACCGCATCAAGGACTCGAACTAAAGCTTCAGCAATTAGATCTTCATACTGCTCTTTGGTATAGTCTTTATAGATCCCGCTTTTTTTATTAAACCGCAACATTTCCACAATACCGCGAATAACCTGAAGCGGGTTTTTAATCTCATGGCTTATGCCAGCTGAGAGCGTCCCGATCGCGGCCATCTTTGCTTGTTGCGCAAAGTCCGCCTGGCTTCTCATGAGAATATGATAAAGACGGGCGTTGCTAAGCGCGATAGCCACCTGTCCCGCCACAGCTGGGAAACAATCCATTTCTTCTTCGGAAAACTCTTGGTCGGACTTCTTTTTCCCAAGCATCAATAGCCCGATCAATTCCCGGTGAATAAAAAGCGGGATACAGATGACTGCGCCCCAGGCTTCCAGCGTCCCTTTGATGGCAGAAGGCGACAATTCCTTTTGCTGTGGATCCTCTAGGCTCAGAATCTTGTCGGACTCGAGAAAATACCGTATAAACAAACCATCCTTAGGGAAACGCTCGTTCTTATTCTGTATTCCAAAGCTATCCATGATCTCATATGTTTTGCCCTCTTCACCTTGGATCAGGATAACGCCAGACTCCAATCGCAAGGAATCTTTCAGAGTTTCAAGGATTGTCGTCCCGACCTTTTCTATATCCAGAATCGTAATAATGTTCTGTGACAGCCGTTTTAAAATAACGCGAACATCTTCTTTCTTCTGAAACAAATAACGATCCGTCACTCTCACCAGAAACTCTTTAGTGGGCTCATAAAGCAACAATGCGACTAAAATACTCAATGCACGCTCAATCAGTGGCGAAACAGGGAAAAATCTAGCTACAATCCCATTACTTACCTCGGTAACAATAGCAATAACAGCCATTGCCATGCTGAACAAGCCAGTAAAAACGAGTGTTTTTTTAACAATCAACTCGATATCAAGAAAACGCCGCTTAATAATCAAATACCCCGTAATCATTGCATAAAGAACGACGCCGTAGGAACCAAAGGGAATCATAAAAGGCAGGAAGATATCATAAGGTGCAAAAAAATTACCGCTACCACCAGCTGTGGCAAGAAAAGCCGCCAAAAGAAAGTAAAAATTAGTAACTCTTTTAGACTGTGTTTTGGCTTCACGATATGCCTTCCAGCTAAAAACCAGCGACAGCGTCATGATCAAGGCGAAAAATATCAGGAAGAAATGGTAAAGAACTCCTGGATCCGTGAAATATGGTACGAAATGTTTGCGGCTAACGCTTTGGGCCATGAGCGGTGTCCAGTCGGCTATCGCAAAAAGCATGCTCATGAGATAGGAAAAATAAATAAGCTTGATGCGCTTTTTAATTTGCCCAATGAAAGCTAATGTAAAGTGAAGAAAAGCAGTCGGGAGAAAAACTATTCCAATAAGGCTGATACGATCGGCCAAAAGACCCGCGGCGGCGTTGGGAGCTAATACCATAAAAAGATTAGTCCCACCCCACCATGCCATGCATGCGTTGTAAAAAAGAAAAATGCGGTTAAGCGCTTTATCTGGGCCACGAAGAAAAACAAATAATCCGATTACGACTGTCGAAATCGCAATTAATGCATGCGCTAAGATGTAATGGCCGAAGATTGACATGAATTACCGTTTACGATCCTGAACAACTGGTTTCCGTTTATGCTCGATAACTTTTTTAATCATTTCGTCGGCAACAATCTGCCAGCCCGATTTAAAATCCCCGCAAGTAACTTCGTTTTCCTTGCAAACATTAAGCAGCATTTGAAAATTCTCCGGATCAACCTCTCCCAGCGTTGGCTTTAATGTCCGCAATTGATCGAGATTCAGTAGAAATGCTTCCGCTAAACATCCAAAAATATTATCTGCACTTCCAAAACCAAAATCGGAATCTGTTTTTATGCCCTTCACCTTAATCAAACCACCTTCTAAAACTATCACTCTTTTGTCAGTGTTTACAATCCGCGGAAAGGCTTCGGGCCTCGCATCGTCTAAGATGATGCAATCCCGCAGAAGCGCTGCGTCTTTAATGACATAACCGACATTTGAAGTGGTACACACGGCGATGTGGTAATTGGCCAATGCTGGCAAAATCGCATCTGAAAAATTATTTTCGGAGACTGCGAATTTTTCAATTTTCGTTACCGTCGTCTTCTGCTGCAAATCTTGAGCAACACGATCTAATCTCTTTTCATTTTGATCGACCAATCCTAGCGCATTCGCTTTGCCATAAAAATGTTGGACAACCGCCCCCCCCATCCTCCCTACGCCAACAACTAAAAGCCTTAAATCCTTTATGGGTAGCGATGCTATCTCGCATATTTTTTCGACTGAAAGCACGATTGACGCCAAAGTCGCGGCATGGCCGTTGGTAACCACGATGCGATCATTCTTTTCAAGAAATCGATCGAAAGCAGCTCCGGAATTAGTGACAATGGGCCACCACGCCGCAAGACCGATATAGACTTTTTGTGTCGTGATCTTTCGAACAAACCGAATAATGTTTTTTGCATTTCTCAAAGTTTTATCGCGATTCTGGAAAAGAACTGAAGGAAGCAGCGGGGTGCTTACAAAAAAACCATTCAACCCTTGCGGACTATTAACTTTCGCTGCCACAAAGCAAGGAAAGAGAGAAAGAAATCTCAGAATCCACTTAGAAGGAATGACTCGACGTAGTATCGCCAATAAGGGGAACGTAAAAAAGATATCCTCTTCGTCCCTGGGATGCGTCAAAAAAACAAACGTTGCATCATAACCGTATAGCCGTTTAATCCATTTAGCGGGCAACTGTTTTATGGGAAGGAAATTGACAAGAATATCGCGAAAAGCCGTTCCGAGAGTAACATGACCTCGGCGAATAGGATCGGACTCAGCCATCGGACAGCTCTTTTTTGATCAGCTCAACAACATCATTGACCGTGCGCAGATGGGCGGCCTTTTCTTCCGAGATTTTCAGCTTAAAACCATCCTCGATCGCAAAAAGAAGATCCAGATTATCAACAGAATCAACGCCTAGATCATTCTTCAGATTCGCTTCTAGACTCACCCTACTCTCGGGAATTTTCAATAATTTTGCCAGAGCTTTTCTGATTTTTGGAAATATTTGATCAGCATCAGGCGCTGTCATTTTCACTCCTATTTTTTAAAAATCAAAACCGCATTGTTCGACCCGAAACCGAACGAATTAGACATTACAGCATTTACTTTTGCTTTTCGTGATTTATTGGGAACATAGTCCAGATTGCATTCGGGATCTGGAGTATCAAGATTGATTGTAGGATGGATTTCCTGATCCTGAAGCGTTAAAACACTTACAATTGCTTCGATGGCCCCAGCTGCGCCGATGGTGTGTCCCGTCATTGACTTCGTGGAACTGACCGGAATTTTCCTAGCTCGATCGCCAAAAACCTCTTTAATCGCTTTTGTTTCGGCTGCATCGTTGTATAACGTACTCGTGCCGTGAGCATTGATGTAATCGATGTTGTCCGTTTTCAAACCGGCATCTTCCAATGCGCTTTTCATTGCCTGGGCTGCATCCAAACCATCAGGTTGCGGCGCGACCATATTGTAAGCCCCACAATTCGTACCATAACCACAGATCTCCGCGTAAATTTTAGCCTTCCGTTTTTGGGCATGTTCCACTGTTTCCAAGATTAATATCCCAGCTCCTTCCCCTATCACAAAGCCATCACGGTCTTTGCTAAAAGGACAGGATGCTTTTTGAGGAGGCTCGTTCCTCTTTGAGAGAGCATGCAGAGCCTGATAAGCTGCGACGGTTACCGGGGTAATCGGTGCCTCAACACCGCCGGTAATACACACATCCACAGCACCTTTTCGTAACAACGCCATCGCTTGCCCGATAGCGTTCGCCCCTGATGAGCATGCCGTTGAAACAACATAGTTGGGCCCTTTTACTTGAAAAGCAATGGCGACGTATGCGGACACAGAATTCGGAGAGATCCGGGGCACGGAACTCGCCATAACTCTTGAAGGCCCGCCTTCCTTGATCACACGGATAACTTGCTCCTCGTGAAAGATCATCCCGCCAAGCCCCGAGCCTATGATTACACCTACCCTAAATTCATTGTCCTTTTCTATTTTCAGTTGGGCGTCATCAATGGCCATTTTCGCAGCACAAACGCCAAATTGAGCGAACCGATCTATCTTTCGGTGAATTGCTGGAAGGACATAAGCTTCGGGATCAAAATCTTTGACTTCACCTGCGATTTTTACTTCAAAATCATTTGTGTCAAAAGCTTGAATAAGATCAATTCCCGAACGACCTTGAATGCAGGCACCCCAAAATTCTGGAAGGGTCTTGCCATTGGGAGCCAAAATCCCCATTCCGGTTACGACAACGCGCTGATCTTGGGTTTGTTGCTTCATAAATATTCCCTTACTGTCATTAAAAAACGAGTCAGATCGAAAGGCTTCAAAATGATCTCTCCAACACCTTCGGCGTTCATTAAAACAGCGTCGTGAGAATAGCCCGTAATGAAAATGATGGGGATGTCTTTTCTACCATCCTTTTTGAACATTGACCGAATTTCGCTCATGGCTTCCATGCCGTTTTTTCCGGACATGCGAATATCTGAGATGATAAGGTCGAAATTTTGCGCATGAGCCTGTTCAATGGCCGTTTCAGCGGTTGAGGCACAAACGCAATCGTAGCGGTCGCTCTTCAAAGCCATTTCTATCGACCGTAACACCAACGGGTCATCGTCAAGAATCAATATCCGTTTTGACATAAGAATGTCCCACTCTTTTTCGTCTAGACTGCCCCGTCTAATTTATCGGTCTTTCCCAAGGGAAGCTAAAGAAGAATGACGGCGAGAGTTGATCCATTTCAAGCCTTACCGTGAAGCCATTTTGGGAACGGTGTTAGAAGTCCCGCATGAACAGCATATCAGGAAAATTGATTGGTAATCGGCATGCGTCGGCCAAACCAAGCCTTCTCGGTAACCCGCAAAATAGGTGGAGTTTGACGGCGTTTGTATTCATTGTGATCGACCTTGGAAATCGTATCAACAACAACCGTCGCAGAAACTTTTTTCTTCAACCTTCGAACGATTTCATCACGGCTCATGTTCTTTTCGATGTAAAGACCAAGAATCTCGTCCAGCACATCATAAGGAGGCAGAGAGTCCTGATCCTTTTGGTCAGGCCGGAGTTCAGCAGACGGAGCTTTTGTGAGCGTAAGTTCCGGAATCACATTCTGGATCGCATTACGGTACCGTGCGAGCCGATACACATCGGTTTTATATACATCCCCGATCACAGCAAGGCCTCCCGCCATATCGCCGTAAAGCGTGCAATAGCCCATGGCAAGCTCGGATTTATTACCTGTGGTGAGGACGAGCCGCCCCTCATCATTAGAAATAAACATCAGCTCCATCCCTCGCAGACGCGCTTGCAGATTCTCCATAGCGAGTGTCGGTCTTTGCGTCACAGGAATCTTTGCTTCCTTAAGCCATGAATCATATTTATCGCGAATTGGCCGAACCTCAAAGGGAATGCCGAGAGCTTTTGCCAGATATTCTGAGTCCTTCCAGCTCCCTTCCGATGAGAATGGCCCGGGCATCGTAACGCCTTTAACCGAATCCTTGCCAAGCGCATCCACAGCAATAGCCGCGACCATCGCTGAATCAATTCCACCACTCAAACCGATTACGGCCTTTTTGAAACCGTTTTTACTGAAATAATCTCGGACACCCATCACGAGCGCCTGATACATCTCGCTTACTTCTTGTGATTGTCCGCCTTTCACCGAGATAGCCGAATTCGGAGTTTTTCTTTGATTTAAATCAAAGTAAAAAAGACCTTCCTCAAAGGCGGGAACGCGGAAAAGAATACGGCCTTTTTCGTCCATAAAAAAACTACGGCCATCGAAGAGCAGGTCATCCTGTCCCCCAACCTGATTCACATAGAGAATCGGAAAGCCATAACGGCGGGTATGTTTCTTAACTAATCGCTCACGAGCTTCAGAAACATCACGATAATAAGGAGAGGCGGAAATATTAAGGACAAGATCGACCTTTTTCTTCGCAAGTCCGGCTAACGGCTTTACTTCGTATCGTTCATCCCAGATGTCCTCACAAATCGTCAGTCCCACTTTGCGCCCCTTCCAAGAAACAATCTTCGTCTCGAAACCAGATTGAAAAAATATTTCCTCCAGAAATACATCATAGGTGGGAAGCAGTTGCTTGTGATAGACAGTATAGATCTCACCTTTTTCGATCCAAGCCAGAGCATTGAACGAGTGAGGCTTATTGGATACGACGTTTTTCGAAGGCCGATCTATAAAACCCAAAACCACGGCTATCTTCTTGGCTAATGTTGTGCGGGCAATACGATTGAGTTGTTTCAGGCCTTCCGCGACGAATTGTTTCTTATTAGCAAGATCCCAGACAGGATAACCGCAAAGCGCACATTCGGGAAAAACGATAATGTCGGCGTTTTCCCTTTCCGCTTGGTCAATCCAAGCAATGATCTTCTCGGAATTGGCGGAATAATCGCCAACCGTAGGATTCATCTGCGCAATCGCAATTCTCAGAGGAGATGCTTTCACGGTATGGAGTATACCAGAAGTCAGTTGGGAAATAGGTCGCAAATAATACAGCTTTAAGTTAAGGTTGGCGCGACATGCGAAACACCAATTAAACCAAGAATGCCCTCATCCATGGCTTTCGCAGGAGGATGCCTCTAATGCAGAATAATGCGCATTACGACCCATCCGGTGAAGGATTCTAAAACCTAGGCGGACATTTTTTTCTTTTTTGCATATTCGTATTACTGAAGCTCGAAAGATCGAATCAAGACCTTCCCTTTTCGATGCTTCCCTGCCGCGGAGTTCTCGATCACAAAAGTAACTTCGTCCACTTTCTGACTGTTTGGCGGCAACAGGATCTTCGCGTCAGTCCATGTCGACTTTAATGGAATGTGCTCGAACTGGACATACTCGCCCCGATATTTCAGTTCCACTTTAATGGTTTCTGGAAATCCCTCTTGATCGTCACCCTGAGTCTGAAAAACCAGTACATGGCGCTTTGTGACATCAAGATCGTCATAGTGGATATAAACTCCCGAATAGGAGTAACGCTGGCTGACATCATATTGAATTTCAAGAGTGGGAGAATCCCCCGATGATTCGATCATTTGAAAAGACGCCTTGGCGCGTCCGGCCTCGGCAAAAGCGCCCATATCCTGCCGGACCTCCATAAGATCAACCGCCGGGAGATCATGATCGGCAGGAGCGACATTCTGAGGCTTATGAAGACTTTGAAAGGAAGGATTGTCCTCTTCCCCTTTGAGCAGGGCTTTCCCTTTTTCTTCCCAGCCCTTGCTCGCCGCATAATCCCAAAAATAATCGGGAATCTCTTTCTTCCCTTCCAGACTGTTCATGAAATTACCGATCGAAAGCAGCTCCATTCCCTTATCCAGACTTAGGATTTGCCGGTTAATGATACCGGTCTTGGGATCGATCGAATCCGTAAATCCATATTGCGGACTGAAGGCTTTGGGGTTCAACGTCTCCATCCGCTTGAAATTCTCGATCACCGCCTCAGGAGAATATCGCAACGCGAGGAAAGAAGAGAACGGGGTCACAAACTCTCCGGGGAAACGATTATAAGCGATCTCTGAAACGCCGGTCATTTCATACCGGTCCTGGCCTGGCACTTCGCCGTTCGAGAACCCCCAAAGCCCGCTTTCTGAAACGCGCCTTCCCTTATCCTGATGGATCCGGATCATATTTTGCGCATTTGTCAAAAAAGCTTTAGGAGCAATCCTGTATCCCCCGAGAATTTCGTCCGCGAAAAGTGTTTCATAAAGACTCCCGCCCCACGCCGCTACGATAGGAACAGCTTCGTTTTGAAGTGTGGTGTAAGTACGGACAAGCCTTCCCTGTTTTTTCCAGGCGGAATCGGGAATATCGTCCTTCAAGATCGCAACGAGCACGGTCATCCGGCCTTCGATATTGAAGATGGAGTAATCCGCGCTGTGGTAGGCCTCTTTTGCAGCATCGTATCCCACGCTGATCATCCCGTTGTCCCGGTGGTCGGGATTCTTGTTAAAGAAAAAGTGATAATCATTTTTCTTAAGAAATGCATCGATCCGACTCGACAGTTCCGTTTGCGGAAAAGCCCCGGCCGCAGCCATCAAACAAATATCCAAATCTCCGTTATCGAGAGAAGAGACGAAGCGATCAAGCATCACCATGGGGACTTTCCCTTTTTCGCCGGAAAGATGATACCAGTTGAAAAGAAAGCCCTCATGGGTCTCCAGCTTTTCGAGCGTATCCATCATCCGCAGGGCCGATTGATACGCCTCCTCGGCGGGCAAATAACCCCTATCTCTTGCGAGGATCAAATAAATAAATCCGAGGCCAATATTCGTGGGAGAGGTTTTGCTGTAGTAGGCATTTTCAGGAAGGACCAAGACATCCCCTTGCGCGATGGAGGCAATGTCCACCGGCAAATCCGTCGCAGGATCTATGAGTTTTTTGAAACCCCGGAAAGTTGCCTCCTCAATCCCTTTCAGATAAATGAGCTGATCCTGGCTTAGGACCGGTTGCTTGACTGGGGCAGACTCTTCCGCACCGGCTTCCATTGACACACCACCTGCGGCTAAAAATACGAGGAATAACACCCAAAAACTTTTCCGTTTTCCCATCTCACTCCCTTGGCATGCCGCCAGACCTTTCTGGGCACGGCTCAAAGACCGCTCGATTATACCTCTGTCGGAATGGACTGGCGAGCATCAGAATGCCTCTAATACGCGATAATACGCGTTACGCCCCATCAGGTGAGAGGGATTGAAGCTTAGGCAGTGTTCTCAAAATCACCCAAAGGCTTGTGACCATTTTGTGTCTATTTTAGTGCTGAATAAGGCTTAGAGGCGATCAAGAACGGGCAGCACGCGACAAATCAAAAATGATAATTTGTAGAGCAGAAATGATGTAAAAGAAGGAAGCACAAGAGGTTCGCAAAAAAAGGGCGGACGCTTTATGAGTCCTCTGCTCTAACCGATTGAGCTATAGGCCCATGAAACGGGACAGCGAGACTTGCCCACATGAAAGCCACTTGCGATTTATAAGCCTCACGCAAAAGACCGAGAACAACCGGGACAGGATATCGAAGAAAAAGAGGAATTGCAATCAACAATCGGAAGAAAGAACCTAACGCGTCTGAAGGATACGCTCGACCTTTGTCTGAAGGTTCGCCAGATCAAAGGGTTTCTCGATAAAGGCCGTGATCCCCTCGAGCTCAAAAAGCGGTTGCATCGTCAACCCGGCGCCGGTCAGCATGATCACAGGGATCTTCCGCATCCGGATCTGCTCTTGCAGGTCATCGTGACGGTAAGAACGGAGCTTGCGGATGAAGGTCAATCCATCCACACCTCCCGGAATGCGAATATCCAGAAGCACGCAATCGGGTTTTCCTTCCTCGGTCTTCTGAAATCCTACAGCCCCGTCATTGGCCGTCAGAACCCGATACCCCAAGTGCTCAAATTTTTCTTTAACGATCTGGCAGACATCGTCTTCGTCATCTATGATCAACAGACATTTTTGATTCTCTGGCATCTTGACCTCGATACGATCTGCTATCAATCCGTTATCTAGAAAAAAGCCATCCTTAATGGAACAATGTGAAGATTGTATTACTCGCTTAACTTGATATCCAGAAAATTCTTTAGTTTTCGCGACCGGGTAGGGTGACGCAACTTGCGAAGCGCCTTGGCTTCGATCTGACGCACGCGCTCACGGGTCACGTTAAATATATGTCCCACCTCTTCTAAAGTTCGGGGATAACCGTCACCGATCCCAAACCGAAGTCGCAACACCTTTTCTTCACGTTCCGTCAGCGTTAAGAGGACGTCGTCCATCTGCTCCTTGAGCATGCTGTACGCGGTAGCATTGGCGGGAGACACCGCGGACTTATCTTCGATGAAATCCCCGAAACTCGTATCGCCCTCATCCCCGATCGGCGTCTGAAGACTGATCGGCTCCTGCGCAATCTTCAGGATGCCCTTCACTTTTTCAACAGGCATCTTCATGACCTGCGCGACCTCTTCGGGCGTCGGCTCGCGTCCGGTCTCCTGGACCAAGTGACGCGACGCACGGAAAAACTTATTGATAGTCTCGATCATGTGGACCGGAATACGGATCGTGCGAGCCTGGTCCGCGATCGACCGCGTGATGGCCTGCCGGATCCACCATGTCGCATAAGTGGAGAACTTGTAGCCGCGCTTGTACTCGAATTTATCCACGGCCTTCATCAAGCCGATGTTCCCTTCCTGGATCAAGTCCAAAAAGGAAAGCCCGCGGTTCGTATACTTTTTGGCGATACTCACCACCAGACGAAGATTCGCGGCCACGAGCGCCTTCTTCGCTTTAGTGAGCTCCCATTCCTTACGGATGATGGCCTTAAAATGTTCGTGGAGTTTTTCTTCCGGTTCCCCAAGCTCCTGGAGGATCTGCCGGTTCCGCTCTTCGATCTGCCCGATCTTGCCGCGAACACTACTCCGGCGCAGCTTCTTGATGTCCTCGCGGTTCTTTTTGAGTTCACGAAGCTTCGCGCGAAGACTCACCACGATCTGTTCCACGATGGCGATACTAAGATTGAACTGGAGCAAGAGCTCTGCCACGTTGGATTTTTTCCTGGAAGCCCGGAACTTCCGGAGAAGGAGTTTGAATTTGTTCTTGATCGTCTGGAGCTTGACCGTCTGTTCCTCATCGACGATCGCCTCGAGCTGGACCTGACCTTCGAGGATCTTTTTGGCGAGCTCGAGCACCTCGAACCGGGCGGCCTTGGTCTGATATACGACTTTCTTCAGATCTTCTTCGCAGGATTCGATCTTTTTGGAGATTTCAATTTCCTGATCCCGGGTGAGAAGTGAGATCTGTCCCATCTGCCGCAGATAAGTTCGAACCGGATCATCGATACGACCGCGCTCATACTCCTCGACCGCGGCATCTTCCTCAAGCTCGGGGTCCTTCCCCTTTTTAACCTCGACGTCCTGGATCGCTTCGGAAGCTGACTTTCCCGGCTCACCGGTCGAACCGCTGGAAACCTCGATCCCCTTTTCATTCAAAGCAGCGATGATCTCTTCCACTTTCTCGGGATTATTCATGTCCGGAGGCAGCTGCTTCTTCATCTGCTCGATGGTCACGAATCCTTGTTTCTTACCGAGAAGTAAAAGCTTTTGGATCATCTCCCCTTGCAATTTCGCCGAGACAGCCCCATCCTTGCCCGGCTTGACCTTAAGGACAGCCGGATCCTTCCCCTTGGCCTTAGCTGAAGAGGATTTTGACGACGCGCTATGAGCGGGCTTTGGGGATACTTTTTTCACCCGTTGGATCTCCATTTTATTCTATGATTTAATGAATAATGTTTTGCGACACACGAACCCCGCGATCTCCTGGGACAAAAGCGTCCGAGGACCCATGGGGTTCATAGAGCTCGGTATTATAATTATCTCGCCCCTCGAAACCAAGCGATTTATTCACCCTTTTGGATTTCCCGGGATCGCCTCAAAAGCTCCTGATATTCCTGCGTGGCAGCACGGACCTGGACATCATCCCCTCCGCTCTCCGCCGCAAGGATCAAACGACGCAGTTCCTCAAGCCTCCCCGAGGTCTGGCCCCGCTTGATCTTCCCGATGCAATCCTCAAGGATCCGTTCGCGATCCGCAGTTTCATCTAAGGAGACCATCGCCGCCACCAGTTGTT
Organism: Candidatus Omnitrophota bacterium; assembly: GCA_043803685.1. GTDB lineage: Bacteria > Omnitrophota > Omnitrophia > Omnitrophales > Aquincolibacteriaceae > Aquincolibacterium. The sequence continues at coordinate 81,218 of JAZDJU010000098.1, read as the reverse complement.
CGCGATATTGGGAATCCTGGATCCTCACAAGAAGCCCTGAAAGAGTACACTTCTTCCCCTGCTCACTCACCTGCCGGAGATACTCAAAAAGTTGGCGTGATGCCGGCGTTTTGAGATCCGTTTCCTTGATCTCCCTGCATGCGCGATCGCAAAAGGGCGGCACCTCGGCCATGAGCACCAAAAGCAGCAATTCCTCGGGCGCTGGCTTGACCGTTTCAGCACGAACCGCGGCCTCCTGGGACCGTTCTTTCGAAGGAACTTCTTTTTTTCCAAGACGAGAAAATTCGGTTCGTAACGCATTTTCATCCACCTGCAGCTCGCGGGCAAGCCGCTTGAAATATTCCGAAAGCATGACCGTGTTCTTGACCTTCAGGAACGTCTCGAACATCTCACGACTGATCTTGGAAAGACCCAACGCATCCTGACGCGGGTAGCGAGAAAGAAGCGCCTGAAGTTTATAGTCAAAAAAATCCTTGGCATTCTTCAGAAGCGCCGCAAAAGCGTCATCCCCGCGTTTATTCAGAAAATCATCGGGATCTTCCCCCTTCGGCAAGCTCACGAGTTTCACCTGCATCCCGCCTTCCAACAAGACTTCCAGTCCGCGCAGGGCCGCAGCCTCTCCCGCCTTGTCCCCGTCATAGACCACGATCACTTCTTCCACAAAACGCCGCATAAGACGCACATGATCTTCTCCAAGCGCGGTCCCGAGTGTCGCCACGGCATTCTTGAAACCGTGCTGATAAAGCGCTAGGAAATCCATGTAACCTTCGACCAGGATCAAATTCGGCCATTCGCGATCAATATGTTTTTTGGCAAGATTCAGGCCAAAAAGCTCACGGCGTTTCGAAAAAATCGGCGTTTCGGGTGAATTGAGATACTTCGGTCCTTCTTGATCGGCGATCAGCCGCCCACCGAACGCGATCACTTTGTTCTGGAGATTCAGGATGGGAAAAAGCAACCGCCCGCGGAAGGTGTCGTAATAATTCCCCTTGGGCGATTGCTGGATCAGGGCTGCCTGCTTGAGAAGAGCTTCCGGATATTTCTTGAGCATCATGCGGTCAAAAAGTGTGCGCCACTCCATCGGAGCCCAACCAAGTTTGAATTCCCGGATCATTTCTTCGGAGATCTTTCGCTGGGCCAGATACGCTCGGGCCGGAGCGCCGACTTCCATAAAAAGCAGTTCGTGATAGATCTCCGCTGCGACCTGGCAAGCGTCGTAAAGCTTTTCCTTCTGCCCGCCATCGTCCCGATGGGAACGCCGTTCCGGGAGCGTGATATGGGCGCGTTCCGCAAGGGACTTCAAAGCCTCTGGAAATGTCATATTCTCATGGCGCATGAGAAAACTGAAGACATCGCCTCCGGCCCCGCACCCAAAACAATGGAACATCTGTTTTTCAGGCTGGACCATGAACGAAGGGGATTTTTCTTGATGAAAGGGGCAGCAGGCTTTGAGGTGCCGGCCGGCGCGCTTGAGCGGAACATATTGCGAAATGATCTCGACAATATCGTTGGCCGCGCTAACCTGCTCAACGATGTGATCTTCAAAACGCGTCCCGGATTTTTTTTCTTCCATAACGCGTCTTTTTTATCCGCCGCCCTTGACCGAATCCGCGATCTTCCGGGAAATCGGCTTATGAAAAGGACTCATGACGAGCTCACGAAGATCGGGAGCGACCTTTGTGATCGCGTACCCCATAAAGCTGTGTCCGGGCTTAAAAGCCCTCTGTAAACCCTTGATCGAAAAGAACAGGAGAAAATTCACGGTCAAGCTCAACAAAAGCGCCATGTGCAGAACCCCGAGCACCATCCCCCCTGCGGCCTTCAGGAATCCATGGACTTCGATCTTAAAAACCTTCCCCAAAAGATTAAAGCTCCACGCGGCGGCGAGCCAGAGAAAGACCGCCAAAAAAAGGTAAGCAACAGGTTGCGCGACAAACACGGGCAGAAACCAAAGAAAAGTCGCGGCATCCACCTCGTAGAAACCCAGGGTCACCAAGCTGATAAGGCAGATCTGGAGCAGTTTTCCGATCATATCACTGCAACCCTTGCGCCCGCCAATGACCATGCCTATGAAAAGCAAAACGAGGATGATCCAGTCGACCGTCGCAAAGTTACGGAGCGCCGTACTGGCAATACTCTTCTGGAAATGATCGACCAATCCCCAAAACCATTCCATGGGCTCACCTCTTGAGAGGCAGAGAACGCATGAAAATTGCATCCCCTGACTTGAAAATAGCAATCCTTAAAATCTAACGGGGCACTCCGGGAACTCCACGGAAGCCGTCTTGAAAAAGCTCGGTCAATTTGAACGGTATGATACACCCTTGCACGTTCTGTGGGTACTCAAAAAAAACCTTGAGGTAATTCGGCGTGAAGCCTTCCGAGATCCCGGAACGGTCGTTCGCATGCTCGGCCAAAATCTCCAAAGAACGTCCTAAGTATTGTCTCCGGACCTCTCCGGAAATTCTCTCGGCGGAACTCATCAAGCGGCGAACCCGATCACGAACGATCGCGGCGGGAAGATCATTCCATTCTGCGGCCCGTGTTCCCTCCCGGCGACTATAGGGAAAAACATGAGTCTTAAGCGGCCGGAGGCGTTCCACTAATTCCAGAGTGTTCGCAAACTGCTCCTCAGTCTCTCCGGGAAATCCCGCCATCACGTCCATGCTAAACTCAAAATCCGGAACCCTTTCCTTCAACTCCAAGACCACATCCCGGTAGATTTCGCGCGTATAGCGTCGGTTCATACGAGCCAGCACTTCATTATCTCCACTCTGAAGCGGCAAATGAATATGCGGACAAAGTTTAGAAATGCTCTGAAAGGCCTCTCTCACAGGTTCGCCAAGATCCAGGAGCTCTATCGAACTCAAACGAATGCGTTCGACCCCTTCGATCCGGGCAACTGACTCGATCACGTCTCGAAGAAGAGAATACCGCTTTCCGGTATCAAGGCCATAGGCCCCAAGCTGGATACCGGTCAAAATGATCTCCCGATACCCTCCGTCCCTGAGACGAGTCGCCTCGTCGAGGATCTCGGCTAGCGCACGACTGCGCGATGCCCCGCGCACCATCGACACTTTACAAAAACTGCAGGCATGGTCACAGCCATCCTGGATCTTTACGTAAGCGCGGGTCTTTCCTTCGGACCTCGAGATCGAAAGAGGCATGAAGACAGCCGTTCCGTCCGAAGAAATCGAGCCATTTCTATCCAAAGAGTCCGAAAGTTTTTCGGCAAGAAATGGTTTTTCATCGTTCGTAAAAATAAGGTCGACTTCCGGCATCTCCTCGATCTCAGCCCGGTTTTTCGCGACATAGCAACCCGTCACTGCGATCTGGGCCTCGGGATGTTCCCGCCGAAGACGCCTTATCCAGTACCGGTTCGTCCGGTCCGAATCCTGCGTCACGGTGCAGGTATTCACGACCACCAGATCACAAGGCACTCCCCTTTGACCTTCAATGTCCCGGTAACCGTTGCGCTCCAACGCCTCGCGCATCGCCTGAGTCTCATATTGATTGACCTTACAACCGAGGGTGTAAAAGCGGACATTTTTGGGAGGAGAAGAATGCGAGCCCATGCTTATGAGGAAAGGACTCCGGAAAACCTGAGAGACGCCACGATCCCGATAAATGCCGTATCGGCTTTAAACAACACCTCGCCCAGTCCGACAAGCCGGAGGTGTTGCTCCTTCCGGTGCCATCTTGCCCACTGGATCTCATCTTCTGAAAATCCGCCTTCCGGGCCGATAAAAATATTCAGCGACTTGATCGCGGGCTTATTGCGGACCTCCCCAAGCCACTCCGGAAAGGCCACGGCCTCCGGGCCCGGATGAAAGATCACCACGGATTCATCCGGCGAAAGACCGCCCAAGGCTTCCTTGAAGCTCCGGGGAGCCTCGATTTGGAGAACCTTAAGGCTTCCAGATTGCTTGCTGGCCTCACGGGCGATACGGTTCCATCGCTCAACGACCTTTCCTGTTTTTTCTTTCGCGACCTGGATCTCACAATGCTCGGAGACGATCGGATGGAATTCATGGACACCAAGCTCCTGCGCTTTCTCAACCAGGAGATCGGTCTTTCCCTTGCGCAGCATCGCCGGAAAGACGCGAAGCCTGATGCGATCGGAAAAGGAACCTGTCCGGATAAGCACCTGCTTGATATGAAGACACGCACGTCCATCGCCCGCGAATTCGCCGACCACGGCTTCCGCCTCACCCCCACACCCATCCGTCACAAGACAGGCATCGCCGGTCTTGAGGCGAATGCTATCGCGGAGATGATGGGTCTCGGCCGGTTCGAGCCAAAGATCATGGGGAACGTTTTGCAATGCCTGCGAGGTGTAGAACCGGCGCAATTTCCTGGGTTTATTTCTTTCGGACATCGCACGTCCCTTTAAATTTCAGAAAAGAAAAAACCCGCGGGAAGAATCCCGCGGGTTGATTCGTGATCAACATAACATTGAAAGACCCGTCTTACTTCTTGGCAGAAGCTTCCTTTTTCTTGCCTTCTTTTTTGTCAGAAGCCTCGGCGGAGCCTTCCTCTTTCGGCTTCTTGGTGCGGATGACATTCTGGGCAAGCGGTCCCTTTTCTCCCTGCACGATCTCAAACTCGACCTCTTCGTCGGGGTTAAGCCGTTTGTAGCCATCCCCCTGGATCACGGAGTAATGAACGAAAATATCGCGTTCCTCACCCTCCTTGCGCAGGAATCCGAAACCCTTCACATTCGAGAACCACTTTACTTTCCCTTTGTCTGCCATACCGCCTCCTTAAAATCTTTATAATCCTTCGCGCCGCAGAATATCCGGGCGCGTCCTACGCACTTCCTTACTTCACCTTGATCTTTAAGATGAGTCCGGGCTTGAACACGACCACTTTTTTTTCGGGGACCGTTACTTCCTCCCCGGTCCGGGGATTCCGACCCAAGCGACCCCGGCGGCTTTTCACTTTGAATACGCCGAAATTCCGGAGCTCCACGGTCTCTCCACGCTGAAGGCTATCAGAAATCACATCGAGGGTTTTCTGGACGATCTTCTTGACATCGATCTGGGTGAGATTCGTTTCGTTCGAAACTTTCATCACAATATCTTTTTTAGTCAAGTGCCCACCTCCTTTACCCCATTCTTTACCCAACTGCTTGTCCCATTTGAGGATGCGGAAAAAATAGCAAAAGAGGCACTCTTTGTCAAGCGATTTAAGATGTAACCTCAAGCATTGCTTGGAGTTAACCCTGATTTTCATCATTTTTATTGGAAATCAGGATAAAAAAATGACGCTCTCTGTGGAGCATCAGGACCGAATTTTGATGGAATTCTCTCCCAAAAGAGTCTCGATCTTCTCGAAAAGAACGTCCGAAGTCTCTACCTTGAGATTATCACCAGAATCTAGCACGGTCATTCGTCCTTTGGGGTCCTGGAGAGTCAGATAAACAGGAGTGCTCCCCTTATGGGCCTCAAGGATCTTGCGGACCTCTTGCAGGACTTCTGCGCCAAGCCCGGCCGTCTTGAGATTGATAGCGATCATGCGTGTGTAACGCTTGGGAACTTCTTCCAGAGGGATGATCTCATCAGCCAGAAGTTTCGCCGTGTCATCGCGCGCGTCGATCTTGCCTTTAACGAAAATAAGAGCATCCTTCTGAAGCAGAGCTCCCGCGGCCTTATAGACGGTCGGAAACACCACCGTCTCACAGGAACCGTTCAGATCCTGGAGGCTCAAGAACGCCATCTTGTCCCCCTTTTTCGTAAGAATCTCTTTCATCGTATCAATGATCCCACCGATCGTCACCTCGGCCTGGTGGCTGAATTCCGAAAGATTGGCCGTATTGGCAGTCGCATAACTTTTGAGAATCTTGACATATTTGGAAAGCGGATGCGAAGAGACATAGAACCCGATCAGCTCGCGCTCATAAGCCAGCTTCTGGTTCTCGGCCCATTCGGGAATATCCGGCACCACCGCCTGCGGGTCATGGAACCCCTCTTGCCCGCCGCCGCTCTCAAAAAAGGAAAGCTGGCCGCGACTCCGGTCTTTCTGGACCCCTGCCCCCATATCCAGCACGGGATCGAGCATCGCCATGAGCTGCGAACGATGAAGTTTCCACTCGTCAAAAGCCCCACACTTGATCAAACTTTCCAGAACCTTGTGATTGCAGGTCCGGAGATCCACGCGGCGGACAAAATCGAAAAGAGAAGCAAACGCTCCATCCTTCATCCGGGTCGCGATGATGGACTCGATCGCTGTGGAACCAACGTTCTTGATGGCCGCAAGTCCGAACCGGATATGGTTCCCGATACAGGTAAAATCAGAGAAGCTCTCATTCACCGCCGGAGGAAGAACATCGATCCCCATTTTCTTCGCCGCCTCAATGTATTGCACGACCTTGTCGGTGTTGCTCATTTCCGAGGTGAGGAGCGCTGTCATGAACTCCACGGGATAATGCGCCTTGAGATAGGCCGTCTGATAAGACACTGCGGCATAGGCGGTCGAATGAGATTTGTTGAACCCATACCCCGAAAAGTAATCGATCAATTCCCAGATCTTCTCCGCGACCTTCTCCTTGACGTCACGTTTCATGGCGCCGTCCATGAAAGCCTTCTTCTCCTTGGCCATGACCTCCGGGATCTTTTTGCCGATCGCGCGGCGCAGGGAATCGGCCTGAGCCAGCGAAAAACCGGCGAGATCGCTCACAAGACGCATGACCTGCTCTTGATAAAGAATGACGCCGTAGGTTTCCTTCAAGCTGGGTTCAAGGGCAGGATGATCGTATTTAATGAGTTTGGGATCGCGCATGCGCTTGATGAAATCATCCACCATACCGCTGCCGAGAGGTCCCGGACGATAGAGCGCCAAGAGCGCCACGAGATGCTCAAAACGATTGGGTTTCATTTTCTTGAGAAGATCCCGCATCCCTGAACTTTCAAGCTGGAACACCCCCAGAGCGTCACCCTTGGAAAGCATCTCATAGGTCTCGGGATCATCCTCCGGAAGCTTCGAGATGTCGATCTTCAAGCCGCGCATCTTCTGGACGATCTTCACAGCTTCATCGATCACGGTGAGCGTCTTAAGACCTAGAAAGTCCATCTTGAGAAGACCGATCTTCTCGAGGTCCTTCATGGTGTACTGCGTGCAGATCTGGTCCTCGGTCTTGTAAAGCGGCACATGGTCCGTGAGCGGCACATCCGAGATCACAACGCCCGCCGCGTGGATCGAAGCGTGACGCGAAAGCCCCTCCAGCGCCTGGGAAGTCTCGATCAATTGAGCGATCCGCACATCTGTCGCGACCATCTCTTTAAGCTGCGGCTCACGCTCGAGGGCCACCTTCAGCGTCATCTTAAGCTCCAAAGGGATCAATTTCGCGATCCGGTCCACTTCGCCGTACGGAAGCCCCATCACCCGTCCCACGTCACGCACAGCCGCTTTGGCAGCCATGGTTCCGAACGTAATGATCTGTGCCACGTTCGGAGTCCCATACTTGCGCTTCACATAATCGATCACTTCATCGCGGCGTTCGTAGCAAAAGTCGATATCGATATCGGGCATGCTTACGCGTTCAGGGTTGAGAAAACGCTCGAAATAGAGCTGATACCGGATAGGGTCGACATCCGTAATGTAAAGCGAGTAGGCCACAAGACTTCCGGCGGCTGATCCGCGGCCCGGCCCCACGGGGATCCCTTTCTCCCGAGCGAACCGGATAAAATCCCAGACGATCAAAAAGTAGCTGATATACCCCATCTTGTTGATCAAAGAGATCTCGGTACGCAACCGCGTTTCATACTCAGGCGGAATATCACCCTTGAAACGCTCGCGCAGGAACCTGAAGCAAAGCTCCTCCATGTACTGGACCTGGGTCTTCCCATCGGGCGGCGCGAACTGCGGAAGAAAGATCTTATGGAAATCGAGTTCCAGATTGCACCGCTCCGCGACCTCGATCGTGGAGCGGAGAGCTTCCGGAATATCCCTGAAAAGGCTTTTCATTTCCTCCGCGGACCGGAGGTAATACTGGTCCCCCTGATAGCGCATGCGGTTCGGCTCATCCAGCTTCGCGCCCGTTCCGATACAGATCAGCGCGTCATGCGCCATCGCGTGGTTTTGGTGGATGTAATGCACATCGTTGGTAGCCACGATCCCCAGTTTGAGCTCCTTGGCGAGCTTCTGGGAACCTGAGGTGACCTTTTTCTGGGGCTCCAGCCCGTGCTCCATGATCTCGAGGAAAAACCGGTCGCGCCCAAAGATCCCGGCGTATTCCTCCGCGACCTTCCGGGCGTCATGCATCTGGTCGTGATAGAGATAATACGGAACCTCGCCTTTGAGACCTCCGGAGAGCGCAATCAAACCCGCGGAATATTCCTTGAGGATCTCCTTATCCACACGCGGCCGATAATAGAATCCTTCGGTATATCCGATACTCGCGAGCTTCATCAGATTCCGGTAGCCCTGCTCATCGGTGGCGAGAAGCGTCAGATGAAAAGAAGCTTCTTTGATGCCATGCGCCTGCCTCTCGAGACGAGAACCCGGAGCCACGTAAGTCCCCAGGCCAATGATGGGTTTGATCCCTTCCTTCATGGCCTTGGAATAGAACTGGATGGCGCCAAAGAGGTTGCCATTGTCGGTCATGGCCAGCGCCGGGAAGCGCAGTTCCTTGGCGCGGGTCATGAGCTCATCGATCTTGCAGGTGGCGTCGAGAAGGCTGAATTCGGTGTGACAGTGGAGGTGAACGAAGTCGCTGTGGCTCATTTAAAGATCGCTCCACGAGCCACGAAACACGCTCCACGGCCATTGAAATCTTGTAGACATTTTATCGTGCGTGGCACGTGGCACTTGGCCCAAAGATTTATTCCCACTCAATGGTAGCCGGGGGCTTGCTGGAGATATCGTAGCAAACGCGGTTGATACCGCGCACTTCATTGATAATGCGGTTGGAGATACGACCCAAAAGTTCGAAAGGAAGCTTTGCCCAGTCCGCCGTCATGCCGTCCTGGGAGGTCACGGCACGCACAGCAACCGCATTTTCGTACGTGCGCTCATCCCCCATCACACCGACGCTCTGCACCGGAAGAAGCACCGCGAACGATTGCCAAACTTTGTCGTAGAACCCGGCTTTTTTGATCTCATCGATAACGATCCAGTCCGCTTTGCGCAGAAGATCGCAGCGATCTTTCTTCACTTCGCCGAGGATACGCACCGCAAGTCCAGGACCCGGAAAGGGCTGGCGTCCGACGATATCCTTATCGATCCCCAGCGCGCGACCGACCGCGCGGACCTCATCCTTGAAAAGTTCTTTCAGCGGCTCAACCAGCTTGAATTTCATATCTTTCGGAAGTCCACCCACATTGTGGTGACTCTTGATCACGCTCGTGGGACCACCATGATAGGAAACCGATTCGATCACGTCAGGATAAAGTGTCCCCTGCGCCAGGAACGGCACCTTGCCAAGCTTACGGGCCTCGGAACTGAAAACGTCAATAAACGCCTTCCCGATGATCTTGCGCTTCTTCTCAGGATCGATCACGCCCTTGAGACGCGACAAAAAGATCTTCTCAGAATCCACCACTTTGAGATTCATTTTGAAATGACCTCGGAAGGTCTTCTCGACTTTTTCCGCTTCGCCGAGCCGCAACAGCCCATTGTCCACGAAAATGCAATTGAGTTTTTTACCGATGGCCCGGTGAAGCAACACGGCCGCCACGGAGGAGTCCACGCCGCCGGAAAGCCCTAGCACTACGCGATCTTTGCCGACCTGATGGCGAATAGCCCGGATGCTCTCTGTGATGAAAGACTCCGGTGTCCAGGTCATGCGACAGCCGCAAACCCGGGAAAGGAAATTCTTGAGAATTTTGGATCCGAGCGGTGTATGCGCGACCTCGGCATGGAACTGAATGCAATAGATCTTTCGCTTGGCGTCTCCCATGGCCGCGAACGGAGCGTTCTCCGTATGAGCCAGGCATTCAAATCCCGCGGGCAACCGGTCCAGTTTATCTCCGTGGCTCATCCAGCAGGTCAGGCGCTTGGGAATACCTTTAAAAAGAGGGCTCTGCGGTTGATCGATATGAAGTTCCGAGAACCCATATTCCCGTTTACTGGATTTATGGACGCGACCGCCGAAAAGATGCGCTGTCACCTGCATGCCATAACAAATGCCGAGGATCGGTATCCCGCACAGGAGCAACCGTTTATCGGGAATCGGAGAACCTTCCGCATAGACATTCGCGGGTGAACCGGAGAGGATGATCCCCGTGGGTTTTTCCGCGAGGATCTTTTCAAGCGAAGCGTTGAACGGAAGGACTTTTGAGAAGACCTTGTTCTCACGCACGCGGCGCGCGATCAACTGCGTGTACTGCGATCCAAAATCCAGAACTACAATGTTTTCGTCCATAACAAATCCACCGCTCCACGTTCCACGCTCCATGGGCCACGTAAAACGTGGCTCGTGGTTCGTGGCCCTGCTATTTGCACATCCCGAGCTTTTGCGCGGATTGAAAGAGCTTGCCTTCGGTCTTGATGGCCGGAGCGATCACGATCTCGGTCATCTGCATTTCACGGATATTGGCCGCGCCGACATTCCCCATCGAAGTACGAAGCGCGCCAACAAGGTTCTGCGTTCCGTCATCCAGATGCGCGGGACCGAGCAGGATCTCTTCGAGCGTTCCGGTCGTACCGACATGAATTCTAGTTCCCCTCGGAAGATTCGCGTGTGGCGTCGCCATGCCCCAATGGAATCCGCGGCCCGGAGCTTCTTTGGATCGGGCAAATGCCGAACCCACCATAACACCATCGGCTCCCGAAGCAATGGATTTGCAGATATCGCCGCCGGTGGACATACCGCCGTCCGCGATGATCGAAACATATTTTCCGGTCTTTTTGTGATAGACCTCACGCGCCGCCGCGCAATCCGCGATCGCGGTCACCTGCGGCACCCCGATCCCGAGAACGCCACGGGTCGTACAGGCGGATCCGGGCCCGATCCCAACAAGAAGTCCCGCGCAACCGGTCTCAGCCAGTTCCAGGGCCACTTTGTACGTCACGCAATTCCCGAGGATCACAGGGATCTTCATCTTCTTGCAGAGTTTCGAAAAATCCACGACCTGATACGCCTTCGAAACGTGGCGAACCGTGGTAACAGTGGACTGCACCACAAAAACATCCGCGCCCGCTTCTTCGGCGATCTTACCGAAACGCTCAGCACGCTGAGGGATAGCGCTCACCGCGCAAAGCACACCGGCTTTTTTGATCTCCTTCACGCGCTTGGCGATCAGCTTTTCGCTGACAGGTTTCACATAAAGCTTCTGCACAAGCTTGGTCGCTTCTTCCTTCGAAGACTTGGCGATCTCTTCCAAGATATCCTTGTAGTCCTCGTAGCGAGTGTAGATGCCCTCCAGGTTCAGCACGGCCAAACCGCCAAGCTTCCCCATCGCCTTGGCGAAGGCCGGATCCACAACCCCATCCATCGCCGAGGCCAGAAAAGGAATCTCAAGCGTCATCTCGCCCAAGGGCATTTTGATATCCACTTCATCCGGATTGATCGTCTTGTCCCCAGGTACCAACGCGATCTCGTCAAAACCGTAAGCCCTGCGCGCCTTCCGGTCACGCCCTATAAAAACTGACATGGTGATCCCCTCCGTTTAATCGTGAAAAAGGGGACAGGCTACTTTTTCGAGAAAAGTAGCCTGTCCCCTTTTATTTGTCATAGAAAAAAGAATTTGAGAACTCGAAAGGACGTCAAAAGACAGGCGGGCAGGAACGAAGCTGAAGGAATTTTTCTTGGAAATACGTGTAAGTGGAGCTGAGTGCTGTCCCATTTGCGGTATCATACAAAAGCAACATGAGGTTGTCACCCAGATTTTTTCGATTTTTTCAAGCTACGACAGCTACGGGGCGACCGTTTTGCAGGATGTTCTTTTACTTATCATGATAATCGCCGGAATGAGTAGTCGTTAAAAATGTGGAAAGGACAAGAACAGTCCTAATTCTTTAAAAAAGCTCCTGCAGGGACTGCCACGGAAGCGCGAACACTTTTTCACTAAGCTTCGTTTTCCGGGGAACCTGGCAAACAAGATACCCCGCTTTTGCGGATTCGTGCTCTGAAAGAAAAACTTCCAGATAACGTATATCGCCAGACGCTGGATTGTCCGTCCATTTGACTTCTATGGGTGTGTAGACACCTTCTTCATCAATGATCCAATCAACCTCAGGGCCATTGGGATCGCGCCAAAATCGTATCCGGGTCCCCGGCCCTTTGCTATGAGCACTCCTCAAAAGCTCAAGCCCGATAAATTGCTCAAAGATCTGCCCCATGGTTTCCCGGGAAAGCTTCGTTCCTTCATTTGCGGCAAGACGCCTTACCCCGAGATCAAAAAACAAATATTTCTCTGACTTGGTGAGTTTTTTTCTTGTCTTGCTCTGAGTCAAAGGCTCGACTCTCTCAACGATAAGGCAATCTTCCAGAATTTGGTAATAAGAGCCGATCGTGCTATGGGCAACACCGATCTCCTGCGACAGTTTCCGCAAGTTAATGATCCCTCCGGATTCAGAAGCTGCCAATTCAAGAAACCTCGCAAAATCGCCCAAATTCCTTACCACCGCCTCGGCCCGCACTTCCTCTTCCAGATAAGTGGTAACATAGGATTTCAAATCCGTTTCTCTATCCTGAAAAGACTGAACAGCAAGAATCCCCGGCAAAGCCCCGTACAAAAGCCGTTCTGACAGGTCCTGTGCCGGAAATTCCCGCAAACTGAACGGATCCATCCGAAATGCCACAACACGGCCTGGAAGAAGATTGACTTGAGCCCCACGACGAAGTTTTCGAGCGCTTGAGCCCGTAAGGATAAAGTTGGCCTTGCCCCTGTCGATCAAATCCTGAACGGCATCTAAAATGGCGGGCACTTTCTGTACCTCATCCAGAATAACGAGCGGACGTTTTCCGTCCCTCCCGGAGACCAGCGATTCCACTTCACCTTTGAGCAGATGAGGCGCTTTTTCATATCGCTGCCTTACATCTGACTGAACAAATGAAATCGCTAGATCGAACTGGAACTGCCGGGTTAATGTCGTCTTACCGGTCTGCCTGGCGCCAAGCAAAAGAACGCTCTTATTCCTTTCAAGCGTGTGCCTGATACTGTCTTCAAGAAGCCTTCGGACGTATTTCATACTGTCAATTTTCTTAGAAAATGGATTGATAGTCAACCATTTTCTTGAATTTTTAAGATCGGTGAGATAGAAACGGCGGTTCCGAATTACGCTACTATGCCCATTCAGCATAGTCAAATATGAATAATATCAAACCGACCGAGTAGGATTTAGAGCACCCTCTTTCACATTCTCATACCCAAGAACCAAAAAACTAAAAAAAAAGGAAGGCGGGAACCCATTCCACGCCTTCCTTTTTAAGGACTGTTTCTTGCCTTCTGTATCCGCAACCCGTCTTACCGCTTTTTCAGCTCCGCGAGGCCATAGTCTTATTAACAAGAATTATTCTCTGGAGGTCAGAGGCCCCGCTTCGCTAACCTCTCCCCGCGGACGGCGTCCGGTATTTACATATGAGTTGCTCAGAAAAATCGCCTCCCCACAAAAGTTCATTTCCAGAGCATCACCCGCATGTAGCCCGTATTATAGTTGTACCATGTGGCGGCAACGGGAGAGGCGTAGCACGAAAAGAGATACACGCCGTTATAAATACCTACGATGATCTGCGTTGTAGTAACCGCAAGCCCCGCCGGGTTTTTATAAGTTAAGGTACTACCTTGAGGATAATTCATTTGGCCCAGGCCCATGGGATAGATGTAACCTGAGGGCGGGTTGGTCGTTGAGAACCAGATCGCAATCCGTGTGGGATAAACACCCAGATTATGCGTAAGAGTGGTAACGTGCCCCGTGGCATTAGTCTCGGCATACCACCCCGAGTCGTAATCCGGTTTCAAACCACCCGTTATCTTCGCGTCACCGGTTACTTCCAGTTTCGCCGTGGGATTCGTCGTCCCGATGCCGACGTTGCCGCCAAATGGCTGCAAATTCAAATTCTTATAAAAGTATGCATCTGCCGAAGTTATCGCCCATGAATCTTCCCCAGTCCAACCAATTGCAAGATAGTCGCTATTAGCGGATGAAATACTGTGAAAGCATCCCATTCGTCCTACTCCATCATAAAGATAGGTCTCAGAACCCGCGACAGTGAACTTTACAGTGGCGCTTGTCGTCCCGATGCCGACATTGCCGGAGTCGGTGGCAAAATAAGAATCGTTCGTGCTTTTCAAATTTAAGTATTCGCCGTACGCCGAGGGGTAATAAGTGGTCAGTTCCGTTTTTCCGGCAAAAGCGGCAGGGATTACTGCGAGAACCAAAAAGAAACAAACGCACAACGTTTTAATTCTCATGAAAAATCTCCTCCTGTTTTAGAAGTTGTATTTCGTCATTGCGGGTGCGAGACCTCGCCAAAGGCGGGCGAAGACGGCGTCCGGTGATCTGTAACCGCTTAGGAGCTTAGGGACGGTTCTCCCTGAGAGAACCGTCCCTGACCCGCTGCCGCGTCTCACAAAACGGGGCCCGCAATGACCGTTGCTAACGGGCACTATGAATTTAATGCAAAGCACCTGATCTGTCCCTCCGGTAGCATTCCATAAACGCGTCAAGAAGGCGGCGTGTAGGGAGTGGCATCCTTCTGAAAATTTCCACTCTCGTCGATCGTGATCGTTCCAAGCGCTCCGCCGTTGGCCGTCGCAACAAAGGAGTTGGCACCGCTGGCGAGCACCGAGAAAGTATAACTCCCATCTCTCATTACGGTCCCAAGAGTGCTCTTGACCGCGCTCGCGCCACTGCAAGCGACCGTTTGGCACGCATATTGCGCAAATCTCGCGTAGTACATTTTCTGAGAGACCCTGATAGACCGGAGATAGGACTCCGCCTGGCGCTGCGAGATCTTCTGGCGGCCTTTCAACATTCGAGGGATCGCGATCGTGGCCAGAGTGGCAACAATAACGACGGCAACAAGGATCTCCACGAGCGTAAACCCTTTTTTCATAGCGCCCTTCCTTTCGATTTAATTAGTGCCTATCCTGGTACCACTCAGTTCTCTTTCGGAGAACCGTCCCTTGCCGGCAACCGGACGGCGTCCAGTTCACGAATTACCCGCATCAGTCTTTTGGTAGCGGAGTATTGGTCCCACCCCAAGTACCGCTTTCATTCAAGGTCAGAGTTTTACCTGCCGAATCGGTCATCGCAACAGAAAAGGTCGTTGCTCCAGCCGCCACGTTAAAGGCGGCACCCCGAACCTGCGACTCGACATCCAAACTACTTTGGATCGCAGACGTATCGGCAAGCGCCACGTAAGTCTTCCACTTGCCGTAATACATCTTTTCAGCTGTCCGTATGGCCCTCAAGGCAATGATCGCCTGATATTTCTCGCCCTTAAGCTTTGCCTTACCGTAACCCGCGAACATGATCGCCGCAAGTATGCTTACGATCACAAGCGACACCAGAATCTCGACCATCGAAAACCCTTTTTTCATTCACAGCCCCTTCCTTGACAATTCATACTCCTGTCGCCGTCACAACCCGCCCCCCGTGTCAATCGGTCCCGGGAGGTAAGGGGGTATTCGTCCCACCCCATACTCCGCTTTCATTAAGCGTCAGCGTGCCGCCCGGCCCGGACGCCGCAACGCTAAAGGTCTGCCCCGACTGCGTGACCGAAAAAGCGTAACTCGGCAGTCGGGTTTCAATATCGAGACCACTTAAAATAGCCGCGGAATTCGCAAGCGTGAGATAGGTTCTCCATTTCCCGTAATACATCTTTTCGGCCGTCCGTATGTTCCTCAAATAGGCTATCGCTTGAGTCTTGTCCGCCTTAGTTACCACCTTAGTAAAACCTGGGATCGCAACAGCCGCAATGATCGCAACTATCACGATCACCACTATGATTTCAGCTAACGTAAACGCTTGTCGGTTCATATTCGCCCCCTAGAATAATAGTACACTGACTTCAAAGATCTGTATAGGTGACCGCTGTGGTAATTGCATAAAAGGTTGTGGGAGTCAACGTTGTGGCCGTTATCGCCACATTCGTCCCATCGATACTATAGGCCACACTCGCAGGGCAAACCCCACTAGCGGTCCGGCACAGCCACATGGCGTATTGCATCCCAGCTTCGGACAGATACTGGGACTGGATCTCCCCGACGATATTGGTCTTCATGTTTGCGACATTCCCCATCGAGCGAAGCAGGGTGGCCGACCCCAGAGCGATAGCGATCACTATCGCAAGAACCGTGATCAAAGCAAATCCTCTTTTAAGGAACACTAGACACCCCTTGACCGCAAAAAGACAGTCGTTTCCAGATGCTCTTTCACCACACCTCCCGTCGCACCGCTCTGAGCCTGACCTTCAATAATAATAAGGATCGCGTTCTGCGGCACGGGCACGGCAACGGGACGGCTGAACGTAAGCGTCGTAACATTCCTTGCAATAACCACCCCGGCTCCCGCTCCAATCGCCCGGTATATAATAGCTCCTGCAGAAAGATAATAGGAGTACACAATATCGTCGGAATAGACCGAAGGCGTTTTGATCACGGCATTAGTATCCACCCTGACCTGGATACAAGTGTTATTCAACGCACAGCCCGCGGGAAAAGGAGTGCTAGGGTCTGCTATCGGTATTTCGCTGCCAAGAGCTGTACTATTCGCCCTACTGATATTATCAACGATCTCCTCAAAAGCCCCCAACGACGTGTCCATCAGCGAAGACTCAGCTTTGATCACATTGGAAGTATAATTCGCGAAATTGATAAGAAGATCTGCCGCGGAAATTAATACGACGGCCCCAATAGCTATGGTCATGATAATCTCAAGAAGAGTAAAGCCTTTATGGGAGCTCAAACATCGGTCCATTGGACTGTAACCTTCACTTTCTTAAGATCGGTTCCAGGGACGGAACTCACAAGATAAGTCCTTGTACCATTGACAGGGGCAGACCTAAAATCGGACGGCAACTCGGGCAAGCCTAAGCCCGACAATACTGTCCACACGGTAGTGGCTGATGAGACTGTGGTATCGTAAGATGTGGCAGAGATTGCTAGTGGAGTCGAACGCGTCGCGTCAGAACTTACAGCACTCCTGAGAACCTCAAGATTGGCCCGCGCAAAGGATAAGGCTTGGAGATCCAAACTACTATAACCGGCCCTTCGTACTCCCTTGCCACTTAGCAAGGACACCATCGAGGCCACCGCAAGACCTATAGCCGCCAGAATGACCATAGCGACCACCATTTCAACCAACCCCATCCCCTTGTCTTTCATAGAGTCATGATATCTCCCTAAAAAAAACTTATCAATGCTTTTCCGCCGCTTTCCTACACAGTTGATAATCAGGATTCTTAATCCTCAAGTAAAGTGTAACATCAAATCCTAGTAACTGCCATAGCGTGCATCGGCCCTTTCACAAAGAAACTAAACTCAATTTGTGACCGCCACCGGCGACAGGACGGCGCAAACAACTCATTATTTCTTTCGAGCGAAATATCTTAGATGGGGCTTTTCTCCTTCCACTATTTTTCCCCCTGTGATACATTATCCCGCGTTATGCTAAAACTCTTCCGTCGTTACACTAAAATCATCATCTGGTTCGTGGTCGGCTCTTTCATGCTATGGGGCGGTTATTCCGTCACAGCGCTGAAGAAAGAAGGCCGGTACGCGGGCGAAGTCTTTGGAAAGCCCATCAGTTTTAAGGAGTACAATCAATTCGCGCGCGCCACCCAACTTTTCATGCCTTCCGAAAAACCGGTCGATGACGCTGAACTCCTGCGGGACTACACCTGGCAAAACATCATTTACGCACACGAAGCAGCTCTAAAAGGGGTTAAAGTCCCGGATGAAGAGGTCCGGGAAGAGATCGTTAAGATACTCAAGCAACAGGGATTGACCAACCCGACAACCGAGCAATATAAAGGCTGGCTCTCGCGCTCGCTCCAGATCTCCACGCGCGAGTTCGAGGAAGGGCTCAGGGAATTCGTGCGCATCCAGAAGCTTTTGCGCTCTGAGATCATAAAAACAATCCCGGAAGGATCCGAGAAACTCACCGACCCCAAAGCCAAAGAAGACGCCTCTGAGAAGCAGAAGATCGCCTTTATGACTTGGACGAACGACGTTAATAAACGCGCCGGTTTAAAAGATTATCTCGCTCTTCCCAAGCCCCAGCCGGAAGAACCCGCTCCCGCAGCCACTCCAACGAAATAGTAAGTTCGCCCCCATCGTTCAATTTTCGAAGGATCACGGGAGGAATATCACTCCCTCCCCGAGAACTTCCTTTTTCAAAATTCCTTTTGAAGAGCCTTGCGTTCTTGTTATACTTGCGACCGCGGTGTTTTACGCCCTCTCATCTTTCCCATCGGACGATGAAAGATGAACTTGAAACGTTTGGCAAAATATTTTTCATAATTAAATTGAATGGGAGATTCGACGAGTGAAAAAAACGGTAGAGGAATTCGCAAAACTTGTTGGCGGCACTGTGGTCGGAGACGGCAGCACATGGATCGAAGGTCTTACAGGCTTTGAGAACCCTCTCAAAGGCTACATTTCCTTCGCGCAAGATGAGAAGGGATTCAAAGTGCTCGAGGCCTCAGAGATCTCCTGCATGATCGTTCCCAAACAGATCAGCCAGTCCTCCAAAGTCCTGATCCAGGTTGAGCATCCCAAGCGGGCATGGGCGCAGATCCTCCGGGAGCTTTATCCTCCCAAAAAATCCCTTGGGACGATCTCCACCCAGGCTTCAATCGCTCCGACAGCCAAGATCGGAAAAGACGTGACCATCGAACCTTTTGTGGTCGTTTCCGAAAACGCTTCTATTGGGGATGGCACGGTCCTATCGGCTCACGCTTTCATCGGCGAAAACGTCAAGATCGGCACACGCTCCATGATCCATCCGAATGTAACCCTCTATGAACACTGTATCTTGGGTGACAATGTCGTCGTTCATGCGGGCGCGGTCATCGGCGCGGACGGCTTCGGTTATGTCGCGACCCAGACCGAACATGAAAAACTCCCTCAGATCGGGAACGTGATCATCGAGAACGACGTAGAGATCGGCGCTTGCACCACGATCGACCGGGCGGCCATCGGATCCACCCGCATCGGCAAGGGTTGCAAGATCGATAATCTCGTCCAGATCGCCCATAACGTCGTATTAGGCCCGCATACGATCATCTCCGCCCAAACCGGTATCTCCGGGAGTTGCAAGATCGGCTCCCACGTCACGATGGGCGGCAGTGTCGGCGTCGGAGACCATGTGGAGATCGGTGATTGGACCATGGTCGGTGCCGGAGCGGGATTTCCTTCCAATAAGAAGGTCCCCGGCAAACAGATCCTTTTCGGCCAACCCGCCCGGCCTTATGCCGAGGCTCGCCGCCAGATCGGCGCTCAGCTTCGCGCAGCCGAAACACTGGACGATGTCAGGGCTCTCAAGAAAAAAGTTGCCGAGCTTGAAAAAAAGCTGAGCGATGTTCCGGCTAGCTAGTGCCGCATCACATTTAAAATCAGGGGTATGCGGCACAGCACTTGATTTTCGCTAACAAAAAATGATTGGAAATCAGTGCAGTCCCAATTCTTATTAATCGAAACAAAGTTGAGATTGGGGCAGCACTGACTACCCTTAATTTAAATTAAAGTCAGTGCAGTCCAAGTCACCATTCATGAAAAAAAATAAAGACTTGGGCAGTACTGTTAACCCCTAAAATTAAATGGGGGACAGTAATAATTCGTCTGGATCCTTTTGATCCATGCGTTCATTGAAAGAATGAACCTCTTATGTTCTCCATACTGAATCTTTTGGTGTTCCTGATCCCCTTCTGTCTGGCCTCCGCAAGTAGCGCCGAACCCTATTCACTTTTCAGCATTGTTTTCCTCCTATTCCTAGCGGTCTTCTCGGTTTTTTGGATCCTGTCCCGCGGCTTTCCAGTTGAAAAACTCCGCCCCATCAAGACCCCCTTTATCCTCACTCTTCTTTTTTTTGGGATCGCGATCATTTGTTCGTGGCGGCAGCTTGTGGATCCAAAAGATATCCACCGATACTTCACGGGCTTTATTCTATTCGCGATCGCTATCTCCCTGTCCCCGAAGGAAAAGAACCACCTCGTCTACGGAATCCTGGGAGCTGCTATTTGCGTTAGTTTCATGGCGATCTACCAGTACTTTTTCGGATTTCAGTTCCTGCAAAGCTATGCCAACGAGAGGAACATCCAGGATCTGTTCGTCCTGGAAAAGATCGCTGAGCGCAGAGTCTTTTCCCCTTTTCCTTCCCCTGGCATCCTGGCCGGCTATCTGTCGATGGTCCTGCCGCTCCTTCTCAGCCTAAAACGAGGTAAGCTTCTTCTCCTGCTCCCGATAGCTTTGGCACTGCTTCTCACCCGATCTCTCGGCGCCCTTCTAAGCCTCACCCTCGTTTCCATGATCCTTCTGATTACGAACAACCCGTCCCCCAAAAAGAAGTTCTGGGTCCCTCTTATTTTGGGCGCGATCGTCGTGGGGATCTTTTTTATGCGAACCTACGCCCATCCGACACATCTGCTGCCCATTTTTTCCATGGAAAGACGCCTGAATTACTGGAGCGGGACCTGGGACCTTATCCGGGCACAGCCATGGTTCGGAACAAGACTCGGAAGTTTTGATCTTCCAGGAAATTCCACCTATGCGCACAACATGGTACTGCAACTCTGGGCTGAGGCCGGGATCGGAAGCGTGATCGCATTCTTCTGGATGGTCGTCGCTATTTTGAGGAAGGGTTGGAGGAACCTGCAAGGATCGCTCGAGAAAAATCAACAGCTCGGCCTGTTCGCCGGAGTCTGTGTTTTTCTTGTCTACAACATGACGGACATCACGTTCTTCCTGCCAGCCACGAGTTTTTTAGGGTGGTTGATGATGGGCCTGCTATTTTCCACGACATCAGAAGAAACCCCAAAATCAGGCGTAAATATCTCCCACCCTTGATCCCTCCCTTGTAGCGAAAAGAGAAACTACGCTTCTCTTTTCAGCCGGATCAGACTGAGAAATTCACTACGGGAACGAGCGTCTTTGCGGAAAGCTCCGAGCATGGCGCTGGTGATGGTGTAGGCATCCGCTTTCCGGACGCCTCGCATGGACATACAAAGATGAAGCGCTTCGATCACAACCGCGACCCCCTTGGGATTCAGCGCGTTCATCAAACTTTCCGCGATCTGCGTCGTAAGCCTTTCCTGGACCTGGAGCCTCTTGGAGAAGACCTCCACAAGCCGCGGGATCTTGGACAGTCCGATGATCTTGCCGTTCGGGATGTAAGCGATGTGAGCCTTGCCGTAGAATGGAAGCATGTGATGCTCACAAAGCGAAAAGATCTCGATATCCTTGACGATGACCATCTCGTCATAGGGCTCCTTGAATACCGCGTGTTCCAGGATCTCTTTGGGATCCATCTGATACCCTTGCGTCAAATACCGGAGGGACTTCGCGACACGCGCGGGCGTTCTCTGAAGGCCTTCGCGCTTGGAGTCCTCCCCCAAGAGCGCGAGCATTTCCCTGACTAGCGCCTCAAATCTCTCTTCCTTTTGCTCCATCTTCTTTTTTGCCATGAAATGACCCCTCATTAATTATTTCAGTACTTTGCGGACCGTTTCCGCGATCTTTAAAAAATGCTCGCTGATGGAACTCTTGGGATGTCCAATCACAATGGGCAGACCGGCGTCCCCACATTCCCGCACCTGAGCTTCAAGCGGGATATCCCCGAGAAAAGGTATTTGGAACACCTCTGCCATTTTCTCGCCGCCGCCTTTTCCAAAGATCGCCCCAGTCATATTCTCCACCACGCCCAGGATCCGGATCTCGAGCTGGCGAAACATATTCACCGCTTTCCGGACATCGCTCAGGGCCACTTCCTGCGGCGTCGTGACCACCACGGCTCCTGACAAACTCACCCATTGGGACAATGAAAGCTGAATGTCTCCGGTCCCGGGAGGCAGATCCACCACCAGATAATCCAGTTCGCCCCAATCCACGCGATGCAAGAACTGTTCCAGGGTTTTGTGAAGAAGCGGCCCGCGCCAGATCACCGGCTGTTCAGGATTCGCGAAAAATCCGATCGAGATCGCCTTGACGCCATGAGCGACAAGCGGAAGAGTCTTTCCTTCAGGATGGCTCTCCGGACGTTTTTCGGGAGGGATCCCCAACATGATCGGAATATTCGGACCGTAAATGTCCGCGTCCATCAGACCGACTTTAGCACCGAGTTGTTTTAAGGCCAACGCAAGGTTCACCGCCACGGTGGATTTTCCGACCCCGCCCTTGCCGCTTGCGACCGCGATCACATGCTTCACTCCGGGAATGGACCGTACCCCCGCGGCATCCGAAGAAGTCTTGGCCTTCCCAGAAAAATGCACTTCACACCCGCCGGCGCCGGCTCCTTGCACAGCTTGAACGATCGCCTGGCGCAACTTCTCCTGAAGACAGGTATCTTCCACAGAAGTTTCTAAATGAATGAAGGCCTGATTCTGATCGATCTCGATCTCCCGCACAAGCCCGAGCGAGATAATGTCTTCTTTGAGAAGAGGCTCCCGAACCTTTTTCAAACATTCCAGAACCTTCTCGCGGGTGATCTTATTGAACGTGGTCACGCCTGCACCTGTTTAGGATCTTTGGACTGAATGGAAGAACACGCAGGTTTCAAGGTCATCCAAAGGACCAGCGCCATCGCTCCCAGGAAGAACCAGCCCACGAGTCCGTCGTAGAGGATCTTGCCCCCCCAGAACAAAGTCCTGTCCGCGTGGTATTGCAGAAAGGAATCGTCCAGCTTCACAAAAAAGACGCAGCCGGCGTGTAGACCGATCGCAGGATAAAGAGATCCGCTCTTGTAAGCCGCACCGTTAAGGGCCAGACCGAAAAGAAAAAGACCGACAGCCTCCGGCCAGAATTTCGGCCACTGGGCTAGCGAAAGAAAGGGCGCGCCGATCAACCGCAATCCGTCGATGAAATTCGGAGTGGAATCGACAAAGATCTTTTTCATCCCGACAAAATGAATGATCGCATAGAACGTGGTCGTGATCAGCACGCTCATGAACAACCGGTTCTTCGAAAGCCCCATAAGGGAACGGAAAATGAATCCCCGGAAGAAGAACTCTTCCATGACCCCGATCAAAAGCCCCGTCCCGAACGCCACGAGAAACTTAACGGTCCATCCCATGAAGGAGAAATCATCCGGAGCAAAAACAGCCTGACCAAAAATCACCCGGAGAACGCCGACGAGTCCCAGAGTCACCACACCGAACAGGAACCCTTTCCCGAAAAGCCCCAGGTTCTGCCGTTTCCAGGCTAAGCCATAACCGACGATCGTTTCTTTCTTAACGCGGACAAAACACGCGACCGCGACAAGCGATAGGATCATCACGATACGATTGAAGATCTTCTCAAACTTATAAGGATGAAAGGTCTGAAAAAAATCGTAAAAAAGAGGCGAAAGAGCGGCGCTCAAAACCAGTATCCCCGAGAAAATCGCGATGAATTTTAAAAAGCCTTTCACGTTAAAAACCCCCTATGCTTTCAATTCAAGAATAAGTTCGATCTCGACCGCTGCATTGAGCGGCAGACTGGACATCCCCACGGCGGAACGGGCATGCGTCCCCGCGTCCCCGAAAACCTCCACCAAAAGCTCCGAAGCCCCGTTCACGACCGCCGGGATCCCGTAAAAATCCGGCGCCGTCTGGACAAAACCGGTCATTTTCACAATACGTTGAATGTTTTCGAAGCCAACCCGATGTTTCATGACACCCAAAGCATTCAGCGCCGCAAGCCGCGCAGCCGCTTGTCCCTCAGCGAGAGAAAGACCTCCCCCGACCTTGCCTGCAAGGACCTTGCCCGAGGCATCTTTGGAGATCTGGCCGCTTAAAAATGCGAGCTTCCCGGAGACCACGACCGGCTGATAAAGCCCCGCGGGTTCGGGCACAGGTGGCAGAGTGAGACCTAATTGCGTGATTTTTTCTTCAGGGGTCATCATAGCGAATTATTTCGTGCCTATGATAAGCGTAGCGGTGCCAAAAGAAAAGCTTTTAGTCGTCAGATCGCGGAAGCCGGCGGCCCGCATCAACCGGACCGTTTCTTCGGGAGACTGAAAGTGACGGATCGAGCCGGACAGGAACCGGTAAGCTTCCAGATTCCCCGAAAGAAGGCCTCCTATAAACGGCAAGAGAAACTTTAAATAGGGCAGGAAAAAAAGACACACCCAGAAATTACGAGGCCGCGTCAGGTCCAGAAAAGCAGCCTTCCCGCCCGGGGTCAGGATGCGATAAACAGAGTCCAGGAATTCCGGAAGCTTTTGCACGCTTCGCAACGTAAACCCTGAGATCACAAGATCGAAGCTGGATCCAAGAAAAGGCAGTGTATCGAAATCCTCCCGAAGCCATGAGACGTTCCCCAAGACCGTTTTGCGCGCTTTCTCGAGCATGGCGTCAGAAAAATCCACGCCGGTCATGTTGTCCCATGTCCTCATCTTCATGAAGCATTTCAAAAATTGTCCTGTACCACAGCCAAGATCCAGAAGGGTCTTGGGTGAAAAACGGGGATCGCTGAAAAGGATCGCCGCGGACTGTCTTCGCCATGCCTCCGACATCCCAAAGCTCAAGACTTGATTCAAGGCGTCATAATGCGGAGTGATCGAATTAAAAGCATTACGGATAAAGGTCTTGTCAGGCGCGGGCATGATGCGTCTCCTCAAAAACCTCGAGAATTTCATAATTCGTATTGCGCCGGACAGGAACAAAGCCGGCATCCCGGATAAGACGAATCAGGTCCTCGCGGCACGTGCGGACCTGAATGCCCGTCGGCTCCAGGACCTTGTCCTCGACCAATGTGCCCCCCATATCATCGCATCCGAATGCAAGCGCGATCTGTCCCAGCTTCAAACCTTCAGTGAGCCAACCACTCTGGATATGCTCAAAATTGTCCAGCATGAGCCGAGAAATAGCCACAGTCTTCAGATAATCATCCCCCCCCGCGGACGGGATGTCGCTCATGCCGGGAGTTCCTTGCGATACAAAACTCCAGGGAATGAACGCCCGGAAGCCTTTCGTCCGGTCTTGCAATTCCCGAAGCCTGAGAAGATGCATCACCCGCTCTTCTTTCGTCTCGATATGACCGAACACCATGGTCGCTGTCGTTTTGAAACCGGCCTCGTGCGCCACGCTCATGACTTCCAGCCATCGCTCGGAAGAGATCTTTCGGGGGCTGATCCGCTGACGAACACGCTCCACGAGGATCTCCGCTCCGCCCCCCGGAAGTGAATTGAGTCCGGCATCCTTGAACTTCCTGAAAAGCTCCGGCAGAGGCACTCCACTATTTCGTGATAAGACATCCATTTCGATCGCCGAGAAGGAATGAATGTGAATCTTCGGAAATTTCTCATGGATCGCACGGACCATATCAAGATAATAGTCAAGCTTGAGATCCGGATGAATACCGCCCTGGATGAGCACCTGCGTTCCGCCAAGCGCTTCCAGTTCAGCGACATTGTGTAGCACTTCCTCACGGGACAACACATAGGCCCGCGGATCTCCTGGCGGACAATGGAACGCGCAAAAGTCACATTCGATCGTGCAGACATTCGTGTAGCTGATATTGCGGTCCACGACAAAACTGACGCCATTCGGAATAAGTCTCGGCGTCAAACTCCTGGCGGCTTCACCCAAGCTAAAAAGATCGCAGGCATAGAGCGCCAGACCGTCTTCAAGCGTCAGCCGTTCTCCCCAAAGGCGTTTCTCGAGGATCTTTCCGTGGCAAGTCATCATTCGAAGAACTGAAGGGGTTGGGGTGCGGGCGCAAGTCCCTGTTCATGCGCCAATTCGAAGAACCGCATGACGCCTTCCTTCATGTCCGCTTCCAGCATGTACTGAAGGTTCACGAGGTAGCCCAGTAGCTGGCAAAACCGTTTGTCCGAATGCGCGATCCCGAGCGCCCGTTTCAAAAGATCCTCGGGATCCGCAAGATTCTTCAGAAGATTTTCCTTTAGAACCTGGAGAAAAGTTTTCAGCAGCTCCGGAGCCCTTGTCGCAAAATCCCTGCGCACAGCCCACAGCGCAAATACAAAAGGTTTTCCTGTCCAGGAATGCCACAGTTCCCCAAGATCATATTTATAGATCAATTCCTTGGACTGGCAGAACAGTGCCTGGTCTCCGATCACAAGCGCGGCGGGATATTTTTGGAGCATGACCTCGGGATCCTGGTCTGTGACCTCAAACGTATTCTGATGATGGTATTTCTTCTCGAGGAGAATGCGCACGAGTCCGGCAGAGCTGAGACTCTCCCGGGAAAGGGCGATCACCGCGTGATCCAAGCGCTCGATCTTTTTTTTGGAAAGGAGCAGCACGCTCCGGGCGAACAGCCTCGTTCCGATCGCGAGGTCCGGCAAAAGAAGATAATTCTTTTGGCGCTGAAGATATTCCAGAGAGGATACCGGCGCCGCATCGATCTCCCCGCGCTCCAAAGCTTGGTTGATCTCCACGGGATAAGATTCGAAAAAACTGACATCGGTGCCCACGCCCTTAGCCTGGAGCATTTCTGTAAGGCCGAAGAAGAACGGGAGACAGTTTAGATACTGGATCTTCCCGACGCGAAGCTTTGTCTGTGTCATTAGGAACTATGGGCTTGATCGCTTCCTACCCAGCGCGGGTAGAGCGCATGCGAAATGCCGAACTGGTCGAGCACCTTCCCCACTAAGAAATCGACAAGCTCCTGGATGGTTTGCTGGCCGGGGCCCTGTGCCCCCGGCACGCTCGCGAGAACTTGTGGTTCCAGTCTTCGCAGGCCAGAATAAAACGCGGGCATCGCAGGAACGATCCGGACTCCGAGCCGCGAAAGTTTCAACATATTTTCAAGATGGATGGCCGAAAGTGGCGTTTCACGCGGCACAAGAACTAGCTTGCGCCCCTCTTTGATCGTGCAGTCCGCGGCGCGATGGATAAGATTCTGACTGAGTCCCGAGGCGATCGCACCAAGCGTCCCCATACTGCACGGGATCACGACCATGCCTTCGACCGGATAAGACCCACTTGCGATCGGCGCGGTAAAGTCCTTAAAATCATGAACATGGATAAAGGGGTCTGACCCCTTTTCCACCTTTTCCACTTTCGAAAACGGGGTCTGACCCCCTAATTCGAGCCCCATCTCTTCCCGGGCAACGATCCTGGCGGTATCCGAAATCACCAGTTCAACAGGGATCGCGAGTTCTCGAAGGACCTGAACAAGGCGCACGCCGTAAAGAACTCCGCTTGCCCCCGTAATCGCCACAATATAAGGTTTCATTTTTTTCATTGAGACTCGCTAATGGGATAAACGATATCTTTCTCAAATCGAAGCGTGGAATGCAGGATCATCGATACTTTTCCGCGACATCTTTGTACTTCAGGGGCTTCTCTGCTTCCATCGCTTTCCTCTCAGCCTCTTCCCTTGCGTAGGTCTCGAGCCTGAGTTGACTCGCGAGATCCCTACACTTTGCGACACAATGATCCTTGGAATACACTCTTTCGCATTCGAGCCGGCACTTTTTTATATCGATCCCGAACCGGGCTTTGTCCTCCGCGACAATTTCCTTTGCGACGGCCAGCATGCCCTGCTGGTCGTCCGCGAAAGCGCTCCCCCCCAAGAAACACAAAGTCAGAAAAAAAACCATGAATGGCAAACTTTTCATAGATACGTCTCCCCCATTCTTACTGCGCACAATCGCGATCAGGAACAGACCCATCACCCACCGCATACCAACCACCCAATATCCAAGGAAATCAATCTTCGAACTTGATCGCGGTTTTTCCTTTGGACACGATCTTCGTCTGGCTTACGGGTCCCGTCCTCCGCGCCACAATAAGCATCCACAGCGCGAGCAAGAGAACGATCACGGCGCCTATAGCACTCATCTCGGGCGAGATCGCTGTTTCCCCGACGATCAAAGGAACTCTCATGACCCATCGAACCAGATGGATCTCCGCTGCGACAAGAAAAACGATCCCCGCCGTATTCAACGCGATTTTTTGCATGTTCACTTCTCCTATGCAGAAACACACCGCACACGTCAAATGAAGCTACTTTAAGCTTACACTATAGGTCCCAAATGATGCCAGAGCATTTTATGACTTGAAAGCAATATCAAGAACCACGGCGAGTAAAAGCGTGACGCTGATCACCGCGTTCAGAATAAAAAACGCCTCGTTCATCTTAGCAGCACCGAAAGAGCGGATCACGCTATGCTCGCGAATGAGAAGGCACGACGCCAGGACCAGCCCGATACCATAGAGCCATCCGGCACTGTTCAGATATCCCGCCACAGCCCAACAAAGTACCGCTGCCACGTGAAGGACTTGGGTCCACTGCATCGTTCTCGCGGTTCCAAACTTCGCGGGCACGGAATATAGACCGTACGAACGGTCGAATTCCGCGTCCTGAAGCGCATAGATCATGTCAAAACCCGCGACCCAACAGAGGACCCCGCCGGATAAAAATGCCGGAACCCAGGCAAAGTGCCCCGTCACGGCGATCCACGCACCATACGGAGCAATGCCGAGCACGAGTCCCAGGACAAAGTGCGAAAACCATGTGAAGCGTTTTGTGAATGGATAAACCACTGCCAACACCACAGGAACAGGAGAAAGCAGAAAACACAAGGCCCCGAGCCTATAGGCACTGCCTTCGAAGACCAGGAACGAAAGGAGCACAAGCCCCCATACCAGAGAGACCCGCAATTTTTTCTGAGGCAACGCCCGTCCCTCAGTCCTCGGGTTCGCCGCATCGATCCGGAGATCCAGCAGCCGGTTGAGTCCCATCGCCATGGTCCGGAAGCTGACCATCGCGACCGTGATCCAAAAGAACACAAAAATAGACGGCCACTTTCCGGCCGCCATCAAAAGTCCGAGATACGCGAAAGGCAGCGCGAAGATCGAGTGCTCAAACTTGATCATCTCAAGAAAGAGACCGATTTTAACGAAGATATTTTTCATCCAACCCGTACTCGCGCCAGCGTTCTACCACCCTCTGCCGGATCGTTTCCGTCATCACAATATCTTCGGGCCAGGGACGTTCCATCCCCTCAGCCGCGCTTTTGCGCGTCGCATCGATCCCAACCTTGGAGCCCCCGAAATCCCGGGACGCCCCGTGATCCAACTCATCCAGAGGACCATCGCCGAAGACCATATCGCGTTTCGGATCCATATTATTCAAGACCCGCCATGAGACTTCCTTCAAATCCTGGATATTCGTATCGTGGTCCAGCACCACGATCATCTTTGAGAACATCATTTGCCCGAGACCCCAAATGCCATGGATCACTTTCTTCCCCTGTTCCGGATAACTTTTCTTGATCGAAACGATCAGGCAATTATGGAACGCACCCTCCCACGGAAGACAAATATCGACGATCTCGGGGAACTGTTTCTGGATCATCGGGAGAAAGATCCTTTCGATGGCTTTTCCCATATAGCAATCTTCCATCGGCGCGCGGCCGACCACCGTTGTCACATACACCGGGTTCTTGCGGTGGGTCATACAGGTCACATGGAACACCGGAAAATCCTTCGCCCGGGAATAAAAGCCCGTATGGTCGCCAAAGGGCCCCTCAAGACGCATCTCCCCTTCCTCGACATAGCCCTCCAAAACGATCTCAGCTTCGGCGGGCACCTCCAGATCGATCGTCTTGCATTTAACAAGCTCCACGGATCTTTTCCTCAAAAATCCAGCAAGCATCAATTCATCGAGACCCCCCGGAAGTGGGCATGCGGCGGCAAACATCGTCGCAGGATCCGCGCCGATCACGCACGCGACGGGTAAACGTCCTTTGCTTCCTTTCGTGAGCTTCCGGAAATGCTCGGCGCCGTCCTTGTGGATCTGCCAATGCATACCGGTCGTCCGGTCATCATAGACATGCATCCTGTAAAGCCCGACATTGCGTTTGTTTGTTTCTGGATCCTTGGTAATCACAAGTGGAAATGTAATGAATTTGCCCCCGTCCTTGGGCCAACACTGGATCACAGGAAGCTGATCCAACATCTTGCCCTGGCATCTATTTTCTCCTGATAGAGGGTTGCCAGGACTAGCCCAATTAACCTTTGAATTTTCTGATGGAGAATTGGACTTGCCCTCGCCAGGCAGGATCACTTTCTCCTGACAGGACGCATGCCTTACAAACTTCGGAAGTACCGCGTTCAATTCGGAAAGCTTGGGGATCATCGCGAGCTTTTCAAATAGACCTTTCGGCGGTTTGAGATCCAAAAAGGATTGGATGCGCACCGCAATATCGGAAACGGCGTTAACGCCGAGAGCGAGACTCATGCGTTTGGAAGATCCGAAAAGGTTGATCACAAGAGGCATCGAAGCTCCTCGAACATTCGTAAAAAGAAGCGCGGGCCCTTCTTTTTTTACCACGCGATCGTAGATCTCAGTCACTTCCAGCGACGGATCCACAGGCGCCTTCACCTCCACCAACTCCCCCTCCTTTCGAAGGACCTCCAGAAATTCTCCGAGATTCTTAAAGCCCATGACTTTCCCCCTTCCTTTCCAGGAAATAAAGACATTTATTGAAAGGCGCGCGGAAAATGACCGCAAGCCCCATGAGCGCAATAGCCTGACTCAACTTCTTGAGATGGATCATTTCATTCTGCTGAAAATATCCGGATAGTTTGAGAAGTTTCGAAGTCTTTTCTTCTACCTCCATTTCAAAGGGAAGATCAAAGACCACGAGGGCCATGACCACGGTAAAACATCCGAGTCCTAGATTGACCAAAAACCGGAGTACCGGAAAGAGATTCCCGGCGATCAGAAGAACCCAACCTGCCAGAACGGAGAACCGGAGCACAAAGGCCATGCGCCTTTTGAGGCGCACCCAAAAGACCATGTTGGAAAGCTGACTTTGGAGATAAGCTTGTCGTGCCGCTCGAAGGATCGAGACAAAGTCACGTCCTTCATAGACTTGAAGCTCCAGAAAAAGACCCTCTGAGGAGGAAGGATATGCACCGGGAGATTCGACAGGGGTGA
Organism: Candidatus Omnitrophota bacterium; assembly: GCA_043803685.1. Taxonomy (GTDB): domain Bacteria; phylum Omnitrophota; class Omnitrophia; order Omnitrophales; family Aquincolibacteriaceae; genus Aquincolibacterium. Next base: position 50,220 of record JAZDJU010000098.1, on the reverse strand, counting down.
CAGACACCTGGACAAGACCCGCCTTATCCAGAACAAAGCGCGCGATCTCGCAACCCGTCACGGTAGCCCTGTAAGAGCGCGCCTTATATTTCCAGAACACCCACTGTCCGTGAAGTGCAAAACCCAGAGAGACGATGACCGTCCCGATGAAGAAGAACCAATGGACAGGATTCACCCCGTTAGATCTCCTGTTTTCTTGAGTCTTTCCATATGTATGAAGAATCCATAGATTCTTTTTTTCCGGAGGTTCCCCACGTTAGAGATCTAACGGGGTAAGCAGCGCCTGATTATAGGCGAATCAGCACCGTTTTTCATGCATTTTCAACGGGGCCATCGCAGGACGCTGCGCATCCTTAATGGAAATAAACTACAACGCGGTATTAGGGACGTGTTTCAAGAAAGTCGAGAAGACCTTGCATATCTTCGGGCAATTCACTCGTCAACTGGATCCACTTCTTGGTACGGGGCTGCTCAAATCCTAGCGATCGGGCGTGAAGCGCTTGACGCTTGATCGGCGGGAATGCAACCCCATAAAATGAATCGCCCAGCACGGGATGTCCCATATGAGCAAAATGCACGCGGATCTGATGGGTGCGGCCGGTCTTCGGACGGATCTCCACAAACGTCGCGTCGCGGAATCGTTTCACCACACGAAAAAAAGTGACAGCGTCTTTGCCCCCCGAGGGACGAACCACGACTTTCTTGCGGTTGAGAAACGCGCGGCCCACCGGCTCCTCACAGACCCCTTCATTATGCTGAACCACGCCCCGGACAATGGCGTTATAAACGCGATCGATCGTATGTTCCTTGAATTGAAGAGCCAGTTTGGCGTGCGTGTAATCGTTCTTGGCGACCACCAAGAGTCCCGAAGTATCTTTGTCGAGACGGTGCACGATCCCGGGCCTCACTTTGTCCTCGGCATTCCCCAATTGCTGAACATGAAAGAGAAGGGCGTTCACAAGCGTGTGACGGGGATTGCCATGCGCGGGATGAACCACCATGCCCGCAGCCTTGTTCACGACCAGACAATCATCGTCCTCATAAACGATATCCAGAGGGATCGCTTCAGCAGGAAGATCGTCCTCCGGCAAATCGAGTTTTTCGACGCGGACCCGTTCCCCCGCTTTGACCAGATAATGCGGCGTCACATTGTTCCCGTCCACAAGCACTCCGCCGTTCTTGATCATCTTCTGAAGATGGGACCGCGAGTGCTGATCCACCATTTTTTCGGCAAGGAACACATCGAGACGCTGCTCGGCCTCCATCGGTTCGACTACAAACTCTTTAAAACGATTTTTAGGCATGCTAAGCGGCTTTCCGTCGGCGGGATTGAAAAACAATGAATGAAACGACCATGATCGCGACGCTCAGCCACTGGTTCGAACTAAGTCCCATGCGCATCCAACTCGGCTCGCGCGCAAACTCGATCAGATAGCGCCCCATTCCGTACAAAAGGAAGTAGAGCAGGCTGATCTCCCCTTCGAAGCGGATCCGTGCTCTGCGTTTTATCAGAAAAACAAAAAGGACCAGGTCATAGAAAGCCTCATAAAGTTGAGCCGGATGCACAGCGTGGGAAAGTTCAGGAAACCGAACGGCCCAAGGCAAAGAACAGGCCTTGCCGAAACAACATCCGTTCAAAAAACAACCGAGACGCCCGAAAGCTTGGGTCAACGCGCCGTACGGTGTAAGAAAATCCAGGATCTTCCAGAGAGGCCACTTTTTCTTCCGGGCCATCAGCCAAAGCCCCACGAAAGATGCGATCGCGCCGCCGTAGAAGATCAGCCCCCCCTCCCAGACCGCGAAGAATTTGAGAGGCTTGGCAATGTAATAGGGCAGGTTTTGGATCACGTAAAAAATTCGTGCCCCCACGAAACCCCAGAGCAGGACCACGAAAGCCATGTCGAACACTTCTTCAGGCCCCGGGAACCCTTCATTCATGGCACGGCGTTTCATCAAGAAGAGAGAGAGCAGAACTCCTAGGGCAATACAAAGACCGTACGAATAGAGGTGGAGCGCCCCGAAGGAGAATAATACCGGTATCATTTATTTTCTTTACTTGTGAGAACGCGAATGAAATACAAAGAGACACCGATCGTGATCGCAGTATCGGCTATATTAAAGACCGGCCAGATCCGGAAATCGATAAAATCGATCACCGTCCCAAAGCGCAGGCGATCGATCCAATTACCGACCGCGCCCCCCAGAATCAGGCTGAGCGCCCACCGATCCACCTTCGAAGCCTCATGATGGGAGCGATTCGCGGCCCAGAACAAAACGACCAGACTCGCAGTGATCACGGTAAAAAGTGCGGGAGCGTAATCGCTAAAAAGTCCGAACGCGGCGCCGGAGTTCCTGACGAGCGTCAAATCCAGAACATTCGGAATAAGGCTAACCGAAGACTGCGGAGAAAGACACCGAAGAGCAAAAAACTTGGAAAGCTGGTCGATCAGAACGACGAATCCTGCAAGAGCGTAGAAGAAGATCACTGAAAACGTTTGTTCTTCTCCTCTTCTTCCTGAGCCTTCATGGAAAGGCGGGTATAAGGCATGGCCAAAAGACGCTTCTTGGGGATCGGGATCCCGTAAATCTCGCAAATGCCATAGGTCCCCTCTTCGATCCTCTTAAGAGCCACATCGATGTCATTGAGAAGCTGCTGCTCATTCGTGGCCAACCCGATGCTCAACTCCCGATCATAGTTATCGGTCGCGATATCAGCCACATCCGAAAGTTCCCCGGAGTGGTTGGGCTGGTTCCCGCTCAGCGTATCTCCTTCGATCTGTTGCAGATCCCCGGCAATCTTCGCGCGAAGTTGGAGCAACATCTTCTTGTAAATATCCAACTCCTTCTTGGAAAGAGGCTTCACTTTCAGCACCTTAGCAGGCTTCTTGGAAGATGCTTTCACGGATTTCCGTAAAGGCTTCTTCACAGATATATTGGAAACCTTTTTCACTGACTTCTTGAAAGACTTGCTGGTTTTCTTCTTAGCCTTTGCCATAGAATTTCAACTCACTTTCCTTAAAATTAGGGCGTCCCATCGAGCGGAACCACCGTCATGAGTGCGAGAAATAGAGGCGGCATTATACTGATGCCCCCCATGAGACGCAAGAGATAAGTCCGTCGATGAGAATCGAATCACTTCATCACACAGTCGGCCAAAGTCTGCGGCATTTCGCCCTTTTTCTGAAGCTCCGCCTTCAGAGCCCTCAGGAAGGCTGCCACCACCACAGGATCGAACTGGGCCCCCGCGCAATTCCGAACCTCCTGAATGGCCGAATCCATCGAGCGCCCCTCCCGATAGCAACGGGAAGAAACAATCGCATGAAAACTATCGACGACGCAGATAATGCGTGCCTCAATGGGGATATCATCCCCTTTAAGCCCATGCGGATAGCCGGACCCGTCGAAACGTTCGTGATGTGCCATAATGATCTCACGGACCTTTTTGAAATCCGAGAGGGGCTCCAGGATCCGGGCCCCCTTCTCGACGTGGGTCTTCATGGTCTTCCACTCAACATCGCTCAACTGCCCTGGTTTGCACAGGATATTATCCGGGATCCCGATCTTTCCGACATCGTGAAGGATCAGCGCGGCCGACAGCAGGTCCTTGTTCTTCCCGGAAAGATCCATACCCATCTCACGCGCGGTCATCATCCCGAGGCGTTCGACCTCTGAAACGTGGCCAAAAATGTACGGTTCCTTGGCGTGGACTTCTTCCGCCAGCGAACGCATGATCTCATAATAGGTTCGCTGTTCCTTGGCGCGCATCCGCTCGATCTCTTCAAGACGATTGGCAAGCTCCTGGTTCTGTTCGATAAGATTCTGATTATATTCCGCGGTTTTGACAGCCATCGAACAGTCATGGGCGAGCGTCTGAAAAAAAGTCACTTCCTGGGAGGTAAAACAGCGGCCGTTGATGCGCCGCCCTAGCATCAGTAAACCCACGAGCGTTTCTTTAAAATAACCTGGAACCAGTAACTCAATGTTCAGGTTTTGCATCGTCTTTTGAATGCCGGCCAGCTGATCCCCCCTGGAATTCGAGGCCATCCGGTATTCCGCGCGAGAAAGCATCTTTTTCACATCGGAGAGAAAAAGAAAATCCTTCTGAACCGGCAGTTTTTTCTTGGATCCGGAGAACCACTGCATGAGCGGATGGTCCACATCGAACTTCACAAGACCGACCGGTAGCCGCTTGGACCCTTTGGAATTCACAAAAACATAGCGGCCCTTCTTGGGATCAAGGACGAGAAGCGAGGTATGGGTGAGGCCGAATTGCCTGTCGATAAAACGAGTGATGAGCTTGAGCAGACGATCCGGACGCTTGAGCCGGACCATACTGCGCGCCACATCGCGCAGAACTTCCTGATAATCGAACTTTGGAGTTAGAAGATCTGCTTTCGCCGGCATAAGGGTCCCATCTCCGAAATACGAAGGCTACATTCCTTTGGCAAGGATATCGATCTTGTCCTGCACGTCTTTTTCAAGATATTCAAGACTCAGGGGCTTCGTGATGTAATTGTCCGCGCCTAGCCGCATGGCTTCTTCGATCTTCTCCTGTGTCTCGACCGCGGTAACCATAATGACCTTCACCCGGGAATGCAACTCTTTGATCTTCTTCAAGGTTTGCAGACCATCCAACCCCGGCATCTGAATATCCAAAAGAACAACCTCCGGCTTAAAGAGGTCCACTTGCTCTAATGCCTGGGCGCCATTATGCGCAACCATCACTTTAAAATCGCGGTCTTCAAAAAAAGATTTCAAGAATTCACAGATCTCCACCTCGTCATCCACGATCAATAGTTTATTCATTCCGGCAATCCTCCCTTACGTGAGTTTGGCCCGACATTGACTAAGGCATTTCAGAATCCTATCCATCATTCGCATATAACATCAAACGCCAACAACCGTTGCTCCGGTCTTCTCCGCGCTTTTGCCCGGCGTCGCCACCGCCACATACGGCAACTGAAGAATGAACATACTCCCCGTCCCCACCTGACTCTCAACGCGGATCGAACCCCCGTAACGGTGCACCACCTGTTTGGTCACGAATAGTCCAAGTCCCACGGCTTCATGCCTCGTGGTATAGAACGGATTGAACACTTTGTCGATGTGATCCTCCGGGATCCCCTTTCCGGTGTCGGAACATACGATCTCAATAAGCTCTTCGTCCCGAAGGTACTTCACCGCCACAACGATCTTCCCTTCGTTCCCCACCGCCTCAACAGCGTTCAGAAGAAGGTTCAGGAATATCTCACGGATCTCCTGCATGTTCGCAAAGAACAAAGGCAATTCACGGTCCAGGTCCCTGACGATCTCGATCTTGTCCATCGAGGCCTGATAAGCCAGCAAGGAAAGCGTCTCATCCAGCACTTTTTCCAGAGAGATCCAGTCCTGCGGGCCCCGGGAGCCTTGCGAATACAACAAAAGCTTCCTAGTTATATCGGCCGCACGACGCGTTTGCTTCACTATGGCATTAAGCGCTTCTTGGACGTTGGCCTCAAGTTGCTTGGGCCCCTTCTGCATGAGCAGAACCTGCGCCTTACCGGAAATGATCGCCAGAGGATTATGGATCTCATGCGCGATCCCCGCGGCGAGCTTCTCGATCGCGTTCAGCTTCGTCTTCTGCACCCACTGGGACTGGGTATCCTGCAACTCGAAATTGAGCTGCCTCAACCGCTTCACGACAAGGGCATTATGCACACAGGGAGCGATCGCCGCCGCGAATTCCCTGAAAAAATGGAAATCGGCTTGATCGAACACGGTGTCAGGGACAAGCGCCCCGAAGGCGAGAAGTCCCGTGAGTTCTCCCTGGACGAACAAAGGAATGATCCAGGCGGACTGCAATGAATCGAAATCACGCGACAGCGCGTTCGCCTCCTGCCAGGTAAGGCTCTGAAGGACGGGCCCGCGCACCAGAATGTGCGGCCCTGTCTGATGGACCATTTTCAGTAGCGGTGTCTCTGTCGCAAGGCGGAACCTTTTGGAGGTCGATATCGTCCATCCGAAAGCCGAGGCGACCTCGAAATTATTTTGGAGCGGATCCGGAACGAGAAGCGCCACGGTCTTGAGGTGAAGCACCTCCCCGAACGTATTCACCACCAGGTTCGCGATCTCCTGGAGGTCCAGATTCACAGCCAAGTCCCCCGCGAGATCCATGAGCGTCATCTGGGCAAATGTCTTTTTATGGAAAAAATATTTTTCGAGGAATCTCTTGATCAAACGTTCCGCAGTCTTGTAAGCGACAAGAAAGACCGTCGTCATCACAAAGATCGGTAGCAGCGGATGGCGGATCCAGAGAGTCCAGGACGACGGCACCAGAAAAGGCAAAAGATAAGAAACAAAAGCTCCGAGCGAAAAGAGCACAAGGCCCACCAGGACCTTTTTCAGGACTGTTTTCGGCGTTCTCACATGAAAAGACGCTGGTTTCTTGAAAATAAACCCACCCTCTTTACTTGACGGCTTGACGCCCCCCGACCGCTTCAACGCATTTGGGACAAAGAGACGGGTGACCCGGATCCTGTCCGAGGGAAGACGAATAATTCCAGCAACGCGCGCACTTGGCGCCCTCCGCTCTTGTCACGAGAACCCTCAGTCCGAACTTCTTCTGGAGTGCCGCGGAAAGACCTTCTGCGGCCTCCATTCCCTCCAAGGCCTTTGTCTCCAGAACAACCTGGGATACGACAAAAACGCGAGCGAGGTCTTTTTTATATCGACCCAATATCTCGGCAGATTCAGGATCTTCCGCAGTCAGGACCACCTTCGCCTCAAGCCCAGCCCCGATCTCCTTGGCTTCCCGTTTTTTCTCAAGAAAAGGCGTCACCGCGTTCCGGATCTCACGAAGATGTTCCCAATCCCGGATCTCACTGCCTGTCCGGACATCGCCTGAAACGGGCCAAGCACTCGCGTGGACCGTCGTAACGCCTTCCTCAAGCTTGTAAGATCTCCAGACTTCGTCCGCCGTAAATGGAAGGATCGGCGCCACGATCTTCACGAGACGCGACAGGATATAGAAGAACGCGGTTTGGGCAGAACGACGAAGCCAGGCATCCGGCGCCGCGGTGTAGAGCGTGTCCTTCAGCGCGTCCAGGTAATAAGCGCTCAGATCCGCCACGCAAAAATCGTAGACCTCGCGGTAGATCTCATGGAATTCGAAACGTTCGTAGAGTTCCGTCACGGAAGCGACCAAATGATCAGCCTTCGCCATCGCCCACCGGTCGAGCGGATGGAGTTTTTCATAGGCTACCGAATTCTTGGCCGAATCAAAATCGTAAAGATTCGAAAGGAAATAGCGGAACGTGTTACGGATCTTGCGGTAAGTGTCGACGAGCTGCTTCAGGATCTCGTTCGACAACCGGACGTCGAACTGGTAATCGCACGAAGTGACCCATAGACGGAGAACGTCCGCCCCGAAATCCTTCATCACGTCCTGGGGCGTCACGACATTGCCCGCGGATTTCGACATCTTCTTCCCCTGCCCATCCATCACAAAGCCGTGGGTCAGGACGCTCTTGAACGAACTTTTATTTTCAAGCGCCACCGCCGTCGTGAGCGCGCTCTGGAACCACCCCCGGTGTTGGTCGGAACCCTCGAGATAAAGGTCTGCTGGGAACCGGAGCCCCGGATGCCGGTGAAGCACGGCCTGGTGACTCACGCCGGAATCGAACCAGACATCGATAATGTCGGTCTCTTTCTCGAATTCGCTTTTGCCGCACTTCGGGCAATTCATGCCGCGCGGCATGAATTCGGCGGCGGGCCGCGAAAACCACGCGTCCGCCCCTTCCTTCTCAAAAAGCTCCAGGATCTTCGCCTTAGATTCCTTCACAAAATGCACGCCCGTGCAATGCGCGCAACGCACCACAGGAATTGGAACCCCCCAATACCGCTGACGCGACAAGCACCACTCCGGACGCGATTCCACCATCGCACCAATACGGTTCTTCCCCCAGTCAGGTATGAACTGGATGTCCTTTTCAATGGCAGCCGTCATGCGTTTGCGAAGGTCCTTGTGATCGATCTTCATGAACCATTGGGTCGTCGCGCGGAAAAGGATCGGCTTTTTACAGCGCCAGCAATGCGGATAACTGTGGGAATGGTCCTCTTCCTTAAGAAGCAGACCTTTCTCGGCGAGGAGTGCCGTGATCTTCGGATTAGCTTTGAAAACATGCAATTTGTCAAACTCGGGGAATTGCTGAACAAATCCAGTTTTTTGATCGGCGAAAAATCTTCCTTTTTCGTCAACAGGAGAAAGGACATCAAGCCCACTCTCCAAATGCCCGTATTTGTAGTCGTCTTCGCCGTGCCCCGGCGCGATATGCACGATCCCGGTGCCGTCTTCGGCGGACACATAATCCGCGCTGATAATTTTGGATATCCGGTCCAGGAAAGGATGCCTCGCTTCAGCGCCAATGAAATCCTTCCCTTTCTTGATCCCGATCTCTTTGACCTGTTTGAATCCGAGTTTTTCGCTCAGGACTGGCAATAAATCACGAGCAAAGATAAGCTTCCCCTTCTCGGTTTCAACGGTGATGTACTCCAGATCCGGATGGAGTGCTAATCCAACGTTGGCGGGCAAAGTCCAAGGAGTCGTCGTCCAGACAAGATAGTGAAGATCACTAGAATTCACAGCTGGAAACATGACATACACCGATTTAGAGATCTTGTCTTCGTACTCAAGCTCCGCTTCGGCGAGCGCGGTATCGCAGTCGAAGCACCACGGAACAGGCTTCAGGCGTTGCTCGATGAAACCGTCTTCATAGATTTTCAGGAAGGATGCCGCGATCGCGGTCTGATATCCGTAGTTCATGGTCAGATAAGGCTTGTCCCATTCTCCGAGGATACCGAGGCGCTTGAATTCTTCGCGCTGGATCCCGACGAATCGTTCCGCGTATTTTCGGGCTTCCTTGCGGAACTCGACCCGGTCCACTTCCTCCTTGCGCTTGCCCATCTCTTTCAGGCAGGCATGCTCGATCGGAAGACCGTGACAGTCCCAACCCGGCACGTAGAGCGCGTCGTGTCCGCGCATGGTCTGGTATTTCACAATGAGGTCTTTTAAGACCTTGTTCAGCGCGTGACCGATATGGATGTGGCCGTTGGCATAAGGCGGCCCGTCATGGAGAACGTACTTGGGCTTGCCCACGGATTTCGCGCGGATCGCGGCATACACGCCTTCCGTCTCCCAGGCCTTCAACATCTCCGGCTCACGTTGAGCCAGATTGGCCTTCATGGGAAAAGGCGTTTGCGGAAGATTGAGTGTATCTTTGTAGTTTTTAGGTTCGATCATATTTTTCGCACGAGGTTGTTCACCGATTCGATCCACGTTCCACGCACCACGAGCCACGTGTCCCGTGTATCGTGGCTCTTGGCACGGACTATTTAGAATTTCTCAATAGCCGCCGAAATGAGCTTATCAAGCTTGGGCCCGGCTTCATTCGCGGTCTTGATGATCTCGTTGATGTCGCAAGGCTCCAGATGGTCCGGATCACAACGGTCCGTCACGACACTCATGCCGAGAACTTCCATGCCCATATGCACCGCCACGATCACCTCCGGCACCGTCGACATCCCGACCAGGTCCGCGCCCCACTGACGCATCATGCGATACTCCGCGCGCGTTTCAAGACAAGGCCCCGTCACCCCGATATAAACCCCCTCGGCGATCGAAACCTTCGTTTGCTTCGCCGCGAGCTGCGTCAGATCGATCAGACGTTTCGAATACGGCTGGTACATATCCGGAAAACGCGACCCGAGCTTCTCCTCGTTCGGCCCCACGAGCGGATTCACGCCCATAAAATTGATGTGGTCCGTGATCGCCACGATCTCACCTTTGTTGTAACTTAGATTCAGACCTCCCGCTGCGTTCGAAACGACAAGGATCTTCGCGCCCAGTTGCCTGAGCACCCTGACAGGGAACGTCACTTCGGAAAGCGAATAGCCCTCGTAAAAATGGAAACGTCCTTCCATCGCGGCGACCTTCTTACCGCCCAGCTCCCCGAGGATCAGTTGCCCGCTATGTGACTGCACCGTGGTCTTCGGAAAAAAAGGAAGCTCTTCATACTTGAAGATCTTTTCGGCCTTAATACGCTTCGCGAGATTACCAAGCCCCGTCCCGAGGATCAACGCCACTTCGGGCTTAAAAGAAGTTCGTTTCTGGATATAGCCCAGACATTTCTCGATCTGTTCCATCATCATGGAAGTTTTTTTCTTTCGCAAAGGTTTCATCGGCATGAGCTATTCCTCTTATTGAAATTGAAAAGCGAGTTTGAGCAGGATCGTGACAAGCACCTTGTTCGTGACAAAAAGAATAAAAAAAGCAACGAGCGGCGTAAGGTCTAGCATCCCGATGCGAAGCGGAAGTCTCCGGAGAGGCTCCAGGATCGGGTCCGTGACCTGGTGCAGGAACTGCACCGGACTTGAGTAAGGATTCACCGGAAACCATGAAAGAATGATCCTGGCGAAGATCAGCCAGTAAAGGATCGTGCAGATCCCATTGACGAGCATCGCCAATCCCTGAAAAATAATTCCGAGAACGAACATCAGGAAACCCTCCGTAGTGCGAGACTCCGGTCCATCGCCGCCCGAAGCGCCCGTTGAAAGATCTGTCCAAACTTCCCGCGTTGTAATGTTTTGAGCGCCGCTTCCGTCGTCCCCTTTTTTGACGTCACCCTCTGCCGCAACTCCGAACAAGACTCCTGAGAGCTCTTCGCGAGAAGCGTGGCCCCAAGACCTGTCTGAACGGCCAAGACCCTGGCCACTTCAGGCCGGAGCCCCTGCTTCACACCGAAATCCTCCAGAAGTTCCATCAGATGAAAAAAATAAGCCGGCCCGCTGCCGCTGATCGCGGTCACAAGGTCCAGCTTCTTTTCCGGAAGGGTCGCCACTTCTCCGCATCCGGCAAAAAGGGTCGCAGCAAAAGAAAGCGCCTTTTTATTCTTCCCGCAGATCACGGTCATGGATCGGCCCACTTTGGCTCCAAGGTTCGGCATCGCGCGCACGATCGTGACGTTCTTGCCGAGCGCCTTTGCGATCCTTTCCGTCGTCATCCCCGCCAGGATCGAAATGACGCCCTGTCCCGGTCTGAATGAAGAACGATGCTCGAGGGCGAAATCCACAAAGTCCTGAGGCTTCATGGCCAACAACACCACATCGGTTTTCTTCAGCAACTCTGCGGCCGAAGAAACACAGCCGACACGATGGCGTCGGGCGAAGGAGCGAGCCTTGTCCGTGGCCTTATCATAAATCCATACGCGGGAAGGAGTTGTGATCCGTCTTGCAAGCACACCTTCCACGATCGAGGCGCCCATATTTCCGACGCCAATAACGCCTAGTTTCTTATCCCCTAGATTCTTCATTTTTCACATCCCTCGGAAAGACCAAAGAGCCAATTCTAAGCATATTTGCGCCTTCTTCAATAGCTATTCTGTAGTCGGCCGACATTCCCATCGAGAGGATACTCCACTCATATTGAGGGAATTTCCCGCGAAGATCCTCCCGGAGTTCCCGAGTCTTCCGGAAACACTCACGGATCTTTTCCTCATCTTCCGTCAACGGACCGATGCACATCACGCCGCGGATCCGGATCGAGGGTCGGAGCGGCATTTGGCGCACAAAATCCTCCACGCAAGAGGGATCAAGCCCCGATTTGCTCTCCTCTCCCGACATATTCACCTGCACAAGACACGGCACTGCGGAAACACCTTGGGCCTTCGCCCGCTTTTCGATCGCATCCGCAAGCTCGACGCGATCCAACGAATGAATGAGCGCGACATGCCCTACGACATGCTTTACCTTGTTCGTCTGCAAATATCCGATCAAATGCCAACGAACATCCTCAGGAAGCGCGTGCTTTTTCTCCTCCCACTCCTGAACACGATTTTCACCGAAATCCCGCTCGCCGGCATGATAGGCCTCAAGAACCCTTTCGGGTGCAACCGTCTTTGTCACGATCACAAGATGGACCGATTTCGGATCCTGCCCCGCTTGAACCGCAGTCTCGCGGATCGAACGCCTTAAATTTTGTATGCTCTCTTGAATCGTCATCGTTTCGATCTTTCAGTGTAGCCGTTGATACTGAGCACTCGTATGACGTTCGATCCATTCTTACTGGAAAGGTCCTTGCCATGGACTCCCCCTTTCGCAAAGGGGGATCGAGGAGGATTTTAAAAAATCTCCCCTGACCCCTCTTTTACAAAGAGGGGGAATCCCGATACGAATTTAACGAATGCCGCACTAGAGTTTCAGCGTCATATCCTTCGGTTGGGGCTTGGGATTTGCTGCCCGGATGGCTCGCACAAGATCAAAAAAACCGATCACATTCACGCGATCCACAAAAAAGACCACCTGCTCGCCTTCGAGAAGTCCGTAATAGGCATTCTCTTCCGGGACTTCATTCCCGAAATAGAACGCTTCCTTCTTACCATCCTCCAACTCGACCCAAATGCAATCATGGATCATGAAAAACCCGAGCTCCGCCCTTGATTTCTTGTTGGCATCCAGAAATTCCCTGGCATGAAGACTCTTGAGGGCCCCCAGGACAAGGTTCATCTGCTCAGGGGTGATCTTCTTTCCGAATTCCTCAACAGGCTCGAGCCAGTACCACGTATCGCCGTCCTTCTTCCACTCGGCGCTATACTTCCCCATTTGCACGTAAACTTTCCGGATCTTGTCCACCGGAGTCCGGAACAAGCTCTTCTGACGAAGCTCATAGACACTTTTCCGGAACATGGATTTCATCTCCGGCGGGAGAAGAAAGAATCCTCGTTCTTCATCCCACCGCGCAAAAACAGCCTTCCCCACGGGCGCAGAGGCTCCGAGCGAAAGCGTTGCCGACTTTTTCCGGGAAAGTCCGAACGAAACCTCGATCTCCGGCTTCGCAAGCCCGTATTCTCCCCATTCTTTTTCCGCGCGCATGCGGGGCTGTTGGGACGCCATGCGCGCCGCCATCGCGAATCCTTCCACGATGGAACCTTCCGCGGGATAATGGATCGGCGCCTCGATCATCCAGGCTCCTTTTTCTTTTTGAAGGACGATCCTCGAATTCTGGACAAGGTCACGCAATTCCACGCGATCGATCGGATCATCCTTGGAAAGCGACACCTTCCGGTTCACTTCATCCGGAACGATCTTAAGCGCCTGTTGGTTGATCCGGACCTGAAAAAGATAGACCGCGACTGCAAGAGCGAAAACGAGGATAAAGACAAGCGTCCGAACCAGCTTCATGACGTCCTGGAGCGGATCACAAGATAGAGCGCCCCGAGCACAAAGATCGTGAGCGGCCACACTCCCAGCAAAAAAGCGATCAACTGGGTCCGGCGGGTTTCATCGAGCAAAAGCGGTTTAAAACGCAGCTCCGGACGTTTCACATTGATGTACCGGTTATCATTGGCAAGCCACCGGATCATGCTCAATCCCAACTCTTTGTTGGCCGAGAGGTCCAAATACCCATTCGTCAAAAAGTCCCCGTCCCCCACGATGACCATCCGACTGCCGGTCCATGGTCCACGGTCCACGGTCCACGATTTTTGGCTTTCCGCTTTCACCTTTGGACTTCCGTCTTTATTTTCGTGGTCCGTGGCACGTGGTTCGTGGCCCTTTCTTTCAACCGCCACCGCGACCGGCAGAGGACCCGCGACATCCGTTTTCATGTCAAAGGTCGCATTCCCACCCTCAAGCGCCGAAAGATCCGATTCCCCCCAGCTCCCTTCTCCCGTCAAGCCCAGGGGCACCACATCGAGTCCCTGAACCCCGTCCGTCGAGGGCTGGACCGTGCGCACCAGGGGAAAGAAAGTCGCCTGTTTGATCATCTTCGTGACCGGATGCGTCACCAGATACCGGCTCACCAAAGGCATCAAAAAGTCTCCGCCCACCATGCGGCTCGTTTTGTCCACGATCACGTTCTGCCCGAGCGCTACGCCGTGTTTCTGCGCGAACTCGGTGAACACACTTCCGGCACCGGGATCCATCGGATCGATCAACAAAAGCACACCTTTTCCATTCTGAAAAGCCTTGTCCAGATCCGCGAATTCCCCAGGCGTCAGATCCCAACGCGGCCCTCCCACCACCACGACCTGGCAGACATCGGGGACATGGTCCCGCGTGAGCACGATCCCGTGAACCTTTGTGTTGTATCCCTGAAGCGTCTCTTTAAAACGCTTGTACCCCCCTGTCGATTCCTCCTCAAGCTCGACCTCGCCATGGCCCATCACAAAGCAAACATCAATGTCCCGGGGATAGCGCAATCTCAGGAAAGCGTTTGTGAAAGCCTCTTCGGTCGGCCCGACCAGACGCTCTTCCCTGTCCCCGGAGCGGAAGATCACTGTCCTGGGAGCCGAGACGTTGAATTTTTTGGCAAGCTGCGGCCGCCGGTTGGGGTCATAAAAATCATAGCGGAAATGCGGATGATGCTCGGCGCATTCCTTGAGAAAAACCTCCAGCCCCTGACGGGCCGGGTCCTCCTGTGAAAAGAAAAGCAACAGATCGACTCGTCGATCCTTGAGATCCTGCAAGACTTCCGTCGTTGCCGGCGGAAGCGAATAGATCTTGTCCTGGGTCATGTCCCGCCGTTCGTGGAATGGCTGGATCACGACGTAGACTAGCGTGAGCGTCGCCAAAAGGATCGCGGCCTCGAACAAGAGTTGGGATTTCAGGAAAAATTGTTTCATATTTAGTTCAGAGTTATGAGTTCAGAGTCTTGAGTTCGAAGTTGTGAGTTCATAGTTCGGAGCCTCAAATAGCCTTTAGCGATCATTTCAACTCTTCCAATTTCTAGTTTCAATCGAACGGAGCGTCAGGAACAGAAAATAAAAGAAAAAGAACCCGAAGAAAACTATGTCCTGGACGTCCAGGATCCCGAGCGTGAAATTCTTGTAATGAGCAAGCGGCGAGAGCTCGGAGAAAACACGGGCCCAAGGCCCCGTCGCGACGTCGTCCACCCAGTCAAAGATCCAGAACGTCAGAAGCACGCTAAAAGTCCCGAGAGCGCTGACCATCGAATTCCGGGTCAGGCTTGAAATGAAAACACCCGCCGAAAGATACGCGGACCCCAGGAGCCAGAACCCGAGAAACCCGAGGAGTACCGGAGGCCACTCGAATTCCCCTCCGATCCAGCGGTACACCCCCAAATAACCCAAAAGCGGCAGAAGCAAGGTCGCGAAAAAACCAAGGATCCCCAGTTGCTTGCCAACCACGATCTCGAAGTCCGACAAGGGATAGGTAAAAAGGATCTCGAGCGTTTCCTGACGCCGCTCCTCCGCGAACGAACGCATCGTCAGGATCGGCACCAGAAAAAGGAACATAATGCTCAGATTGGAAAAAAAGGACCCGAAGATGTATTGCGTCTGATTGATGCCAGAGAAATTCGAAAGCCCGAACTGTTGAGGATTCATGGAGATCTTCACGTAGTTGAGCACCAGGATCACAAAGAAGATCCCCGAGGCCAGAAAGAAGAACACCGACATCAACACGCCGACCCAGGAATGGAAACAGCCGCTGACCTCCTTGCGCGCGATCGTTAAGATTTTGCTCATGAGAACCGCCTTCCCAAATTCCCGTCTTTCAATAGCCCGAGAAAAACTTCCTCCAGAGTCAGATGATGGCGACGAATCTCCGCCAACGGGATCCTCGCCTCCAGGAAAAGCGTCATGATCCGGGGCCTCAGGTCCAGGTCCGGAGGGGTTTCGAGGGAAATGAGAGCCTCACCTTTCGTTTCCTCCACGACCTGTAAAGCCTCGACTCCCGGAACCGAACCCAGGACTTTGAGCGCGCGCTCCTGATCCTTCGAGTCCATGAGCTTGATGTGAACGGCTTCGCGGTCCCGCAGGCATGAGGCGAGTTCCGGGACGGTCCCGCTCGCCAGGATCTGTCCCTGATTGATCATCACGACACGATTACAAAGCAACGATACCTCGGGCAGTATATGGGTCGAAAGAATCACGGCACGGTTCTGTCCGAGCGCATGGATCAGATCCCGGATCTCCTTGATCTGCGTCGGATCCAGACCCGTCGTCGGTTCATCCAGGACAAGGACACGCGGGTCCGCGATCAGAGCCTGGGCCAACCCGACCCGCTGGCGGTATCCTTTGGAAAGACGCCCGATCAAACGATGCCCGCAATCCATCAGACCACAAAACGACATTTTGTTCCGGAGATGTCCTTTCATTTCGTGCGCTGGGACTCCCTTGAGCTTCGCGACGAACCGGAGATATTCGATCACCCGCATGTCCGGATAAAGACTCACAGTCTCCGGAAGATAGCCGAGGGCCTGTTTCGCTTTTTTAGGATGCTTGAACATATCGACCCCACACACCGAAACGTGGCCGCTCGTCGGAGGGAAAAAACCGGAAAGAATACGCATGGCTGTCGTCTTGCCCGCGCCATTGGGGCCCAGAAATCCGACGATCTCCCCTTCCTTGACATCGAAAGAAACGTTCTGAAGCGCGTGGTAGGAACCATATTTCTTGGAAACGTTCTCGAACTTGATCGCGCTGGGGAGTTCCGTGTCATTCATGGATATCGGATTAGGCGGGTTCGATACGGGAAAATTTCCGCTTGCCGCACTGCAGGACGAAAGGCTCTCCAATCGTGATGATCGACTTAGGATCCGTGATCTTCTCATGACCGATCTTGACCCCGCCCTGTTCCATGAGACGGCGAGCTTCGGATTTACTTGTCACAAGGCTCGCCTCGACCAAAAGGCTCACGATATCAATCGTCTTCTGAGAGATCTTGACAGTCGGGATCTCGTCCGGTATTCCCTTGTTCTTGAAGATCTCGTCGAATTCCGCGCGCGCGTTCTTTCCTTCCTCCTCGGAATGGAAAAGAGAGACGATCCGTTCCCCGAGCTGCGCCTTGGCGTCACGGGGATGAAGCGCGCCGCTTTTGAGCAGTGCCAGGATCTCCGCAACCTGTTGGGAAGGAAGCGCCGCCGCGTACCGGTAATACCGTTCCATCATCGCATCCGGGATCGACATCACTTTACCGAACATTTCCCGGGGGTTGTCCTTAAGCGCGATATGATTGCCGAGGCTTTTCGACATCTTCTGTACGCCATCGAGCCCCTCGATCAGGGGCAAGGTCATCACGACCTGAGGCTCCTGGCCGTCTGTCTTTTGGAGTTCGCGTCCCACAAGCAGATTGAACTTCTGGTCCGTCCCGCCGATCTCGATATCGGACTCGATCTCCACAGAATCATGTCCCTGCATCAGAGGATAAAGAAGCTCCACGATCGAGATCGGTTCCCCCGCTTTGTAACGCTTCGAAAAATCGTCCCGTTCCAGAATGCGCGCCACAGTATATTGCGCGGTAAGCTTGAGGAAATCCTCCGGCCGCAAAGCCCCCAGCCACTCCGAATTGTAACGGACCTCTGTCCTTTTCTTATCGAGAATACGGAACACCTGCTCCTGATAGGTCTTGGCATTCGCCTCGACCTGTTCCTGGGTGAGCTGAGGTCGCGTCTCGGACCTTCCGGAAGGATCGCCGATGCGGGCTGTGAAGTCGCCAATGATGAAAACAACAGTGTGTCCCAGGTCCTGGAGCGCGCGCAGCTTGCGGAGCGGAACGGTATGACCAAGATGAAGGTCTGGCGCCGAGGGATCGGCCCCGTATTTGATGCGAAGAGGACGCTTATCTTTAAGAGAGGCTTCCAGCTTGGCCACAAGCTCGCGCTCGGAGATGAGCTCGACGAGATTATCTTTGAAGACCTCTAGCTGTTCCTTGACGGATGGAAACATTTCCTCTAAGTCTCAAATTGGAAAAGGTTTAGCGAACGGGGAGCATTCTAACAGGGCGTGCAAAGGCCGTCAATTTAATGCAAAAAGAGGACAGGCTACTTTTCCATAAAGTAGCCTGCCCCCTTTTTGAAAAACAATTACGCGCTGTGAGCCACCGCGAACTGGCCCCGAAGATCGCTCACAAGACCACTCACGAGCATATCCACAGCGTTCAGGAATCCCTTGAGCATTCTCGGCGTCACGGTCTCCGTATTGGGTATCTGGTCCACCAATTCCACAGGAACCGTCTCGGCGGCGTAAAGCAGTGCCGTGGCGCGAACAGCGCCTCCCTTGACACTGGCAAGATGCGCCTTGAGTTCACTGGGGTCTTTAGAGTCCGCCGCGAGGATCGGCAACAATTTTTCCTTTGCGAGACGAAGGTTGAGCTCTTTCAAGAAAGCGCGCTCTCCCGCTGTTTTGACGATCGCGATGATCGGCGTCGCGGAATACACCTGCCGCACACCGACCGCTACGCGATGATCCTGCGAGAAGAACTCATGCCCAAGGACAAAAACATCCAAAGCCACAGGAACCGTACGAATCCCAAGGATCGCCATCGCCTTTTCACGGGTCTTGTTCGCCAAAGAACCTGTCGGCACCGCGCTGAGATGCTGCGGGAAAAGCATTGAAACGATCTTGTCCCACGATCCTTTGGCCGCCGAAACCGCCCGCTCGAGGATCCCGCCCGTCACTTCCGCTGCGGTCCTGAGCTTCACGGCCAACGACAGCTTCTGGCCCCTGAGCATCTTCACAAAATCCGGCATTGCAACCTCGACTTGCGGCACCAGCTCAATGGCCCCCGCCGTACGAAGTTCCGAACGCCCTTTTTCATCATTACCTTTCGTAACTTCAGAACCTGCGGATATTTGTATTCCGGAACCGGGATTTTCAGGTTTGAAAGCAGCCGTTGGAGAAAGCAGGCTCCAAAGATCCGCCCGAAATTTCTCCAGCGCTTCCCCGACGTTCTCTAATTGTGCATACGCGATACGCTCTCCAACCGCCAACCCGACAACCGAAAACAAATTACGCCTTCCATGCCTTACGGGGATCGTCCCGTTGTAATACTCCAGCTGTGTCAGGAAACTCAAAATCCATCTAACCATGATCTCACCTGGAGTTAATTGATGATTTGGATTCCAGTCATGACTCAACGGGATCATACGCACCAGAGAATCGCCTTCCCATGCATCATAGGTTTCGAACTCTGGGTTCTTCAAGCGGTTAATTAAATCATCAACGATCTCGATCACTTCTTCGACAGGAACCATATGAGAGACTCCCCCAGGTAACGACACCTTAAGATACATCTTCACCAGACCGCCCAACGCTTCCATAGCCGGAGACTTCGAAGGCTGGAGCACAGGCTTGATATTTTCTTCGAGGAAGACGGCGACCTCCTCCAGCAGTCGCATAACGACATTAGAAATCCAACCGGCTTCGGCAATTTTCCTGTCGTCTTTCACCGTCACCGATAATCGAGCTGGCTGCCCTTCCTCCGATGCAAGTAAAGCCACAGCCACCGTCAACTCAACATTAGCTATTCCAAATTGGCCCGCCACTTCAAGAAGTTTATTGGCATAGGCTTGGCGTAATGTCTCACCACTCGAAGATTGAAGGAATACGACAAAGCGGTCAAAATCCTTTTCGCTGATCCGGGGATCCACTCCGAGAGCCTCAAAAGGAACCGTGTAGACTCCTTGAGCATCCGGCTTTGACAGATACTGCGTCAACCTCATCTCGGAACGTTGCAAGGATTTCTGTGTGATCGTGATAGTTCTCCAGATCTCGGAACCGTTTGGAATGGAAACATTGACGGTATAACCCGGGAAAGAGCTCTTCAAAAGCAGTTGGACTTGTGCCGCATCCAAGTCGACCTCCTCCGAAGAACCGCTGTAATAAATGGCTGTCCCATCCTTCGCCGTGTAGACATTGGCCTTCGAATACACCCCGGAAAAGCCATCTTTTCTTGTAATCGGGCCATTCGCCGTCGTGATCGAATAGGGCTGACTCAACACCTTTGTTAGCGCGGCACTATCCAAAACCGCTTCCCCAGCAAGATCTGACGGCGTTCGGACTTCTGAACGCGCGCCGGGCAGTTCGATCGAACCTTGCCGAGTCATCTGCTTTCCAGAAGGCGCTTCCCAACTCATCTCGAACTCATTCCCGGCATCGATCAATCGAAGTTCTGGTATCTCACCTCGATCCAGGATGTGCTGAATGGCGTAAAGCTTGTCTTTTGACATGTTCAATGAAAAGGAGGTCGGCTCAGCTCCGGCATGTTGCTCCAGAGCTTTCTTGATCAGCTTGACCGCATTGAAGAAAGGAGTTCGACTTGGCTTTGACGTCCATGACCGATGATCCAAAATCGCCACCGTCGAGAGTGCAACCGCAGAAACTCCAATCGCCACTAAACCCTGCGGCTGATTATTCCAAAAGATTTTGATTGCCTCCAGGAGCACCGGTCCGCTGTCCAGCAGGATATGAACCAAAGTCGCCGTAAGCATAATAATGAAGAAAAGGCGGTCCTTGTTCCACAAAATCTTGATTCCCTCTGACACCGTTACATCCCGCAGTTCGAAACGAAGTGGCCAAGACTGGAGACGTGAGAACTTCAAACGTGTTTCGGAACGGTTGACGGAGGGCGGAACGACTTCGATCGATCCCTGCCAACGCTCTATTTTTCCAGAAGCAGAACGCCAACTGATCTTGAATTCATCACCAACATCTACCACTCGAAGCGTTGGCTGATCTCCTCGATCCAGAATCTGCTGAATGGCAAAAAGTTTGGATTTCGACACATCATGCGCCAAGGACGCCGTCCATCTTTCAGACCCCACCGTATGTTCTTCCAGAGCTTCCCGGATCAGATCGAGTGCTTTGGCAAAACGTTTTAAATCTCTTCGCAGCATCCATGACCTGTATTCGACAACCACCAACAACGCGGCCACGATCGCAATAATTCCCAACGCGCCTCCCACATTTAAAAACAACTCCGCTGCCGCCCTCATCTCGGAGCGGGAAACTGGAATCCTGTTGGCAGGAGCTTCCCTCTCGGAAAACTTAAGCGAAAAGACCGTATGAGCGCTTCGCCCCTTCCCTTCAGGGCTGACCGTCCAAGGAACATCTTTCCTTTGGATCGTTCCGGAGTACCCAGGAAAAAGAAGCTCAGCCAATGTCAAGATCGACCACATATACTCCGTTACCAGGAGAAGCATATGCCCGGGGATCACGAAATCTTCCGGTTTCCTCTGAGCAGGATCCGAAGACGTTTCCGAACCTTCTTTCAAGTCATGAAGAAAACCGGCACGAATATGCGGCAAAGGCTCAGAATCCGCGACCCAGAATTTGCCCCGACCTTCGAGAAAGATCGCCCGGTTGATCTCATCTAGCTCGGCCTGAAAAGTTTCCTTCAACACATCCGCCGTCAAAACCTTTTCCCGCACCTCAGAGCGACCCGCCTTCGTTGCGATGTCTTGAAAAACTCTGAGAAAAAAGTCAACGGCCGCGGCCTTTTCATCCGGCGTTTTTTCGAGAGTTCCAATATACGCTCTCACATCTGTTTCGCGGATCATGTTTCTAAAGCCAAAGCGCCTCATCATAGCGAACGCAATGTTATCGAAAAAACGCGAAGAACGTTCCTGAGCCGCCATAGAAAGAGCTCTCGCATAAATCTGCCCAGCTTGCACGCTAGGCTGAGCTTCCGAGTCCGCGACCTTAACCTCAGGAATGACTTCGAAACCCACGGCCTCATCCTGAGACTTCGAGACTTCAGAAAGAACTACCGGGCTCTCCGCCTCAACCTCAGGATTCAAGACCAGAGGAAGAACTTCTTCAACGACCTCAGACTTCGAGACTTCAGAAAGGACTTCCGGACGAGAGACCTCCACCTCACGCTTCGAGAATGTAAGAACGACTTCCGTATGATCGCCAACATCGTGGCTGTTGATCGTCCCGACATGACCCGGGAGCTGGGCTTCTACCATTTGTCTGGCTTTCTCAAGGGTTTGGTTCACCTTACGGAGCGAAAATTCGCTCAGTTGAAACTCCATGTCAGGGTCGGAAGGATCCAAAGAAAAGACCATCGCAAGTTCATGCGGGATCATAGCGCGGACATACGGGAGTTCCGCCGGATCATTCACTTCTACGATATTCAAAATTACTTCTGCTTGACTCAATAATACCTGCTGGGCTGTTTCGATATACCCCTTCAATATTTCTTGCAACCTATCACCCGCGGATTTTTTTTGGATCCCTTTGCCACCATGCACGGTAACTTCGCGACTCTCCGGACTTTTTGCAGACGCGCCAGGAACAACGCTGGGCCTGCTGCTCGATTCACGGGGAGAAGTGATCTTAAAGCTTGCAGTGTCGCCCCAATACCCCGTTACCAGCTTTATCGAACTATCGGTCCCTGGGATCTTGACCGGTTTATGGTTTGCTCTTACCAATTCGAGAGGGATATCTTTCTTTCCGGAACCTTGCACAAGCAACAGCTGGAGCTTCTCAACTGGAGCGCCCGCCTTGCCGCGAAATTTTCGAGCGAGCTTGAAACTGATCCCCCCTGGAGCCGTGAGCACATCTCTGGAGAATAGATTTTGATCCGCAAGAGAAACATGGAAAATCTGTGTCCGAATTTCGGCACGAGCGGCTTCGCCGCGGGTAACGTCACGCGATGAACGGCTAACGATTGCGTTCCCCGTTCCACGTTCCCCCGTTATGGCTCCTCTCATCTCTGAACGACTTGACGCATCCAGGGTCGCGACGATCATGGCGGCGCCAAGGCCGGAGCCGTCCTTCACCAATTTCAATTCGATATTCTTAGCCTTCGTTCTGTCACCCAAACGCGCTTCCGCAAGAACCTCCAAAGCCTCGACAAGCCACTGTCTGAAAGAAGTCGAATGTTCGAACAAGCTGCCGTCGATCGCGATCTTGACGTGCCGGTCAAGTTCAGGCGAAGCCCGGAGCGAAAGCGCCATAAGTTCCACAGCACTTAAATATGCCGCGCGCTGATAGATCGATCGAACCGTCGCGATCATAATATCCAGATCCGTGCTTGAAGGACCAAGGATCCCGAGCAACCGTGCCGTTTCCCGCGCCGCATCCCGGCCATCCCCTACCTGCATTTGTGTCAATATCTCAGGATCCACGACCGACTGGGAGGAACTGTCCACCCAATTGAAACGGATCGCTTTTAGCCGATCCCACTTCACTGCGGCATAAAGTATTTTGAAACATTCGTTCGCAACATCCTGAAGGATCTTAACTGCTCCAACAAAAAGAGAGCTGGTGATCTTCCATTTCAAAAAACTAACAGAACGTCTATCGAGCCAGGAACTGCGCAAGGCCTTGGGCATTTTCCCGTTAAAAAGCTCGCCCTGCTCCACGAATTGCTTCAGGTAGCGCCGGAAAAGCTCCGGCAGATACATGCCACCGATTAATTTTTCATAGGGACGCTGGCCGAGAGGATTTTCTTCGACAAACATCACACGATCGATCTCCGTCAAAAACGACATATTTCCCGGTAAGATCGCATCGGCGGATTCGAGATTGATCATCATATCGGGCGCAGTCCACCCTTGTTTCGCGGCATCGAACTTCACGATCTTAGCAATGGACTCCGCATAGCTCGCGCCATGTCCCGACCCCATAATGATCCCTGCGATCACCTCCGGATCCACAGCCGCCGCGAGCGTCCCAACAGCATCATTCACCACAGCAAGCACACGAGCGTTCTGAAACTGGGCATCGGATATTTTTGCGAGCGCTTCATTAAAAAGCCTCGCGACATCCTGTCCGACCAGATCCGGGTTCTTGAGATTTTTCACCAACTGCACGGCCGTAGCTGAATCTGCGCGGCCATTCAGCTTCGCGGGGTAAGAATAAGTAAATGCGATCTTGGTTTCCTGGAGCTCCTCGGTAGAGATCTGTCCGGCCGCCTTCAGCGCCAAGAAGTGCTGTTTCACCAGTCCCGCGAATCGCGAGAAAAGATTTTCTGCGGTTCCGGTAAAGATCGCGGGATCCAACTCATCCAGACGAACCTTCAAAGGCTCGCCGACCTGTTCGCTTCCACCCTTCCCGTCAAAACGGACTGCGATCACACGAAGATTAGTGCCTCCAAAATCCACGGCCCAATAAAGTCCCTTTTCTTTTCCGGTCGGCTTCGGCGCGTAGGAAAGAAGCGACTGATGACCCTCCGAATGGCCATCCTTTAAAAGCCCCAAGTTCATCTGCATTTCATACATCTTCAGAAAAGACATCATGTCCGCGGAGCTTACGGCCAAACGCCCCAAAAGCTCCATCGGCGTACTGCCGCGCATCTCAGAACGGTCTGCTCGAGGAGGCTCTTCTTCAAAAAGAATATCCAGGGCCAATTCCAGGCCCGCCGCGTCCAGGCCGGATTCAGGAATCCGCCACATAATTTTCTGAGCTAACTCCCCCGTGACCATATCATCACTCATTTTCGTTCTGAACCTTTGGGCCCAATCACGTAGGACTCGTTGGATATCGCTAAGCGGTTCTATCTTGCCGTTCATAATATCCCAGATCGAATTGATCGAGATCGAAGCCCTCTCACTGGAAGACTTCCCAACCGCCGATTTATGTAACTGAATTTGTTCTTGCCGTGCCCGTTCCGCCGCACGCTCCAGCCATTCGGCATACTGCAACCGCAAACTTTTCTCTCCGTCAGTTTTATTCTCAGCATCCCTCGTCTCCGAACGGAGAGCTTGCAGGACAGCACCTTTCATGAGCTCCATGGAACCACGGGCATCGTCGAAAGCAGTCGGTTTTTCCGCATTCAGAATGGCGAATGCTGCGAACATGACACGCTTCGTATTGGCCCAAGCATCTTTCTCGCCAATAAAGATCCACTCACGGTCGATCACGGGAAGCCCTGCCTGATCACGCGTTACAAGAATCTCCGCCCAAAAACGGTATTTTTCATCTTGCCCAAGACGCAACTGTCTTCGAAATCCCCCTCGGTTATAATCACGTCCCCACTGAGGAGCGACAGATCTTGGGGAAAAATGAGCGTGAGCATAATCCGTAAGAACGTCTCCTGGTTGGAATTGCCTGTAAAGCCGCTCTTTCTGGCTTTTAACTGCTTTGTCCGTACGCCATGAGTCCGCTGCCTTTTTCTGTTTTTTATAAAATTCTCGCTGTCCTTTAGCGCTCCTCACTTCCGAGCGCGCCGCAAGAACCTTTCCAACTTGTTCCGCTAATGCGTTCAATTTACGACTAAAATCATTATCGAGAAACAGATACCGGCCGAGCTCGCCCTTGTTTTGCCATGCCTTTTCGATCCCGCGAACAACTTCCAACGTCACATCCTGTGCTTCCCGGATATTGATGGCTCCGTAAAAACGATCCATCGCGCCGCCAAGCGCGATTTCATCTTGTGTCAGCTCCCCTTGCGAGGCCAAGGCACGGTGCTCCGCTAAAAGCACTTTTTGCGCTGCGCTGATCGCCTGGAATAAACCTTGTTGTTCCTCGACCGATAACGCTCGCGCCTCTGAGCGAGCGGCGGATTTGGCTTTAACTAATTCCCTGTGGATCCTTACAAAAAAATCGGCCACATTCTCTCCCGACGCGTCGACTCTCAGGCCTTCTGCCAGACTGTCAAAAAACGCATTCACAGACTCTTCGTCGATCGCTCCCCCGCTGCCATAGGCCTGCGCAAAAAGTTCCCCTGTTTCCGAGTCTTTCTCCAAATCTCTGGAAAGCGCGCGCACATCCTTTTCGCTGATCGCTTTCTTTCGGCCATAAACCTCCACTAAACGCTCCGCGAATTCCTCTATAGATTCCAACAACTCTTCCAACTCAGGATAATCCTTCGTCAGAGCCAAGTTTTCGATCCCGGCCATCGCCCTGTCGTAGAGCTCTTGAACCGTTACTGTCGCGGCGATGGGACTTTGACGCGCCTCCGAACGACTGGTGGCTTTGCCTTGGGCTAAACCGTCGAAAACTTCCAATAAAAAACCTTCGATCGGAAGGTCTTTGGATCGTTGGATGGATTTCCGAAGGTCCTTCCTTGTGATCGTCGCGTTTGCAGGAACATTCGGCGACAGACCGCGGCTGAATCTCTTGGCGTCTAATCGATCAATATCGGAGAGATCTGATTTTTCCAACCGAGCTAAGACCGCTTGAGAAAACGCCGCGATCGCCACTGTCGCGTTGTCAGCGGCCCGTGTCTCCGAACGGCTGGCCACAGGAGCCCTTTTCGAATCAATTACTGCCTCGTACGCATCGAGGAAATAATCCGCGAGCTGGGGATGTTTTGATGCCCCCACCGACTGACGAATAACATCAGGCGCGACGACGCTGTTCTTTTCAACCAACTCCGATGCGATACTCAAAATTTTCTTTTTTGATAATTCCTTGCCATAAGATTTTTGGATAAACTCGATCACAGGAACGATCTTGGCCACCGCTTCATAGAACTCCTGCCCCGTCACCGTCGGTTCTTCAGAGGCCCGCGTTTCCGACCGTTGCGGCGCCGGAAGCATTTTCGGAATCCCGTCAAATTTAAAAAATTCGAGGGAAAAGATCGTAGCGCCGGAGCGATCTCCTTCGGGAGCGACGATTTTCTCACGGAGTGCTCCCTTGTATTGATAAAGACGAGCCATGCGGAGCTGGATCACGGAAAGCACGTGCCCCACTTCTTCGATATTCTGAAAGGCTGGCGCCTCAGCAGTCCCACTCTTGATATTATCAACACGAATATGAATCACAAAGGTATCGAAGAGATTCTTAATGGTGGAGAGATCCCGAAGCGATTGCCTCCCAATCTTGACCTTATCAAGCATATTTCCTGCGATGTCCTCGAACCGTTGATTGAATAAGTCTCCATCCCGCACTTCCGAACGTTTTTTGAGATTGGCGGTGCCTGGTGTCTTCTTTATGGCTCTGATCAATAACGATCCTTGCGTGATCGATCGGCCATGAGGGAAGTTCACCATAGGATCTGCGAATGAGAAGATCCCCAGTATCGGATACCTCCCTTCCAGAGCTTCATTCCTGTAAATGACCTCGAAATCTTGGCCAGTTTTCACCACGGCATCGACCTGGGCCAACAGCGAAGCAACATGAGCTCCTGTCCAAAGCTCTGGTTCGCGAAACGCTTTCTTGTCCGTCCTCTGAACGAGTGGCCATAACAAATTCCTTCGGGTGCCGACCACATTCAACAGATCGGCCGCATCAATAAAAGCCTTCGATCGGCGTTCTGCGGCATTTTGAACAAAAAGATCATCCCACCACTGGAGCTGCATGTCTTCTAGCACCTTCCGAAGCCGCATCTGCTCCGCCGCGCGGTCAAGCCACGCGATATATTCCGACCGCGGATCCTTCCCTTCCAAAGCCGTCTTCTCCCCATCCCGAATTTCCGCACGTACGGTGGCTTCGCCACTCTCAGCGTTCTTTGCAATCCCGTCAGGGATAGTGCTGAGTCTGCTGCGCGCCTCTGAGCGGTTTTTGAGATTGGCGGCGCCGGTCGTCTTCTCTACAGGTCTGATCCAGATCAGTCCCTGTGGAGCCACCGGCTCAACAAAACCAGCCCCTAGCGAAGTCACGGCCCCGAAGTATTTTGATCCCGGGTACTGATCTCGTGGATAAGTGTAAGGAGTATAGACAACCTCGAAATCCTGCCCAGCCTTCGTGATCCTATCAATCTCAGACAACAACTCTTTAAGACGATCGCCAGCCCAAAGATCCGATCGGCGAAGCATTTTCTTGTCCATTTTTTGAATGAGCTTCCAGAACAAGAGCCAAGTCATTCCAGTCACATTCAAGAGATCGGCCGCCACATTTAAAGCAGTCATTCGGCGCTTCGCAGCGCTTTTAACAAACACACCATCCCCCCACTGAGGCTCCAGGGCCTTCAGCGCCTTTTTAAACAGTATTTTCTCGTCCGCCGTCAACCGCACTTCCGAGCGAGTTGGTACAACCTCGATCCTTACTATCTGTGATCCAATCCCATTTAAAAGCTCTGCGGGGACAGTAAACATCCCATCCATGCTATAGGTCCCTGACATATCGAGCTTGACAACTTGTCCGTCAATGTCCGTCAGTTGTAAGGCATTTCCATTTCGCTTATTATTTTCCACCGGAACGCGGAAAGCCCCATCCTCTTCTAGGACCGCCGCAATGTCGTAAAGATGTTCTGTGCCCAGCGGAATAACATAGTGAGATCCGTTCATGATCGGCACACGCTTCTCCAGATCGTTCACGACCTCGAGTCCTTTAACACCGCGAAGATCGATACCTCTCAGCAGCCTATGGGAAACGATGAATCGACCGGTAAAGTCGTATGTCCCCGACATCGGGACCGCGATCGCGTTTCCGTGTACGTCCGTCAATAGAAGAAATTTTCCTTCCCGGCTTTCCCTGTTATCGGGATCCTCAGTTTGAACACGCAAGGGCACTTTCGCAGTGACGGCGGGAGAAATGTCGAAAATCTGTTTCGTTCCCAGAGGCAACGCATCACCGTTATAGACCCTCGGCGCCATAGAATTCAAAAAGACAGATTCCTCTGCGATTCCCGCCTCTGGAGACCTGGCCGTTGCAAAACAACCCGCCATAGAAACAAGCCCTCCAAAAAGCAGCGCTGTCATGACCGCTCTGGCTAAAATCCGAGGCATCGTTCTCAATTCAGAACGGAATCTTTCAGCCTGAAGACCTGAGGCTAACTCTCCGGTTTTGGCGTCGGCCAAGCCCTGAAGGGAAGACCACTGCGCCTTGTCAGTATGCCATTCCTTTGCTTCCTCGACCAATTTGTTCAACAGTTCCAGAGACTGACGATTCTTTTCCTGATTTCCGGGTATAGCCGTAAGAGCGAGAATGCCCGCCGCGGCTAATTCCCCGATCTGGGCGTTGACCCATTTCAGGATATTATTCCACCGCGCTCCGTGAGGGATCAGAGAAGCCGCCATGCCAACCAATCCATTCAACAGCTTCAGAGACTGAAGATTCTTCGCAAAATCTCCGGGGGTAATGACCTGTTCCCGAATAGCCTTTTCTGCCACAGCGGAAATGTTTTTAGACCGACGTTTCGAATCTTTCGCTGTCGTCTGCTGTCTGCCCTGACTATTATTTTCTCTTGCAGAATGGTAGTCAGGGTTGCCCCAATCTCCACTTCGTTGCGGTTGATTGGTATTGGGACTGCCGTCTAAGGTCGGACTTTGGCGAGCCTCCGAGCGGGACAACCTGAGAGTCACTTTGCCGCGATCGATCCCGACAACCTTGGCCGAGCTCCAACTGCCCGGGATTTTGAAGGACTCATTGAGCTTGGCGTCAAACCAACGCGTAGAACGTCCGTATGATTCCGAAATTCCAATATGAGCCGAACTGCCTCCGCGATTGATACTAAAAACCATAAGCTCGGAATATCCATTATCGTCTAGCGAAAAATGGCGTCGATCCGCCTTTAACGTTATTTTTCGTTCCGGCAGCATGCGAAGAATAACCTTAGAAACAAACACGCCTAGCGAGAGCCCCAAAACCGATGCGGTCAAAACAGTGAGACCGATCACGCCAAATTTCTGTTCCACCAAGGTAGTAATGAAACCACCCACCGTTACAACCAAAATACGGGCGCCGGCTAATAAAATGCGCTCGTCCTCCCCCGCAACAGCATCTAAAAACTTCAAAAACGGCTGTGTGATTCCTCGCGCCTCCGAGCGGGATTCGAGTTCGATCGTGACAGACCCCCCCACTTTCCCGGAGATCAATTTGACCCACTTATTCGTTCCGGGGATCGGCGCTGCCTCATTTTTCCCAATCCTAATGGGACCTTCGGCTGTCACACCCGGTCCTTCGAAATAGGCGGGAAGACTACGAATCTCGACATGGGCGTTACCCATGAATACGGGTAGGGGTAACTCGTGAGAGAATCTATCCCCAAGTCGAATTTCGATACCCTGAACAACAGCTTTCGCCCTTCCGGCTTGGATATCCTTGTCAGAAAAAGGGATCGTGACCTTCTCCCGTATTTCGGAGCGGTCTGTCGCGCTGGCACGCATTCTTTCGCTCGTTCCGGATGTAAGTCCGAAACGTGATAAGCGATCCGACACAGCTGACATCGTTTCTTTCGCGTAGGATGCTCCGGACTGTAAAAAAAACTGCCGCAAGATACCTTTCACATAGATTTTAATCACTTTCGGGAGAGGCTTCAATTGTTCCAATATCCATAAAGCATCAATCAGTGCTGCCTCATCGTTTCTAAATCGTCGTTCTTCGGTCAACCCTCGAAATACATATTCATAGATTTCGCGGGTCAGCACATTCCGCTCTGCCAATACCGAGAGCGCATGACGACGGTTCGCCGCCCTGAGGCTTATTAACATAATTTCAAGATGGAAAGCCGATTTCTCAATGTTCCCTTGAATCTTTCTTATGTTATTCCGAACAGACTCCGGCTGATCTCCCCGCAATAATAGTTCTTCGCCAAAGGACCAGACACGCCAGGAACCAGAATCCAGAAAACGGTTGAGCCAACTCGAGTCATAGAGATTCGCCACAAAATGGGCCAGGTCCGCATCGGCATCGCCGCTATCAAACGCATCGGACATAAGCCCTGACGTTACAGGCGATTTGACGCCACGCAAAATCTGAATGATCCGCTTCCTGTTCTCTTTTTGATTCGGATCTTTTTTTAGATCGATCTGAGCCAGGCACCGGGCCATCAAAAGGACGATCCTATACCTCAAAGAAGAGCCCACATCTGTGCTATTCGGGAAATATTCCTTCTGAACAGGATATAAATGATACCTCTGGTCCTCAAAGACGAATGCCAGCGAAAGCATTTCTTCGAGGGTGAGGGTTGGGCTTTTTTCCAGCTGATCAACCACATTCGGATTTACTACGCTCCGGATAAGGTCTAGGAAAGGAGTGCGGATGTCAGGCATTTCACTATCGTTTGATACCTCCCACGGCCACTGAGCTCCCATTTCAACGGGGACGATCACCCCATTTCTCTCCAAAAGTTCCAGGGTCTCTCGATGTCGGATGGTCGCATCCGGTAAATACCCCCGCCTAAAAGAAACCACGGGTGGTTTCCCAAGCGCTATTTGAACCGACAAAGGCAAATGAGTGAGATTTTTTGTGAACTCTTGGAAATTTTGAACCGGTACAGGCAAGTGAGTAAGACTTTTTGTAAATCCCTGAAAATTCGGTTTTTCCGTTTCAAGACGCTGGACTTCCGCTTCCGTCAATCCTCTTGCCGCCGCAACTCGTCGGTTTTGAGCTTTGATTACCCCCTCCTGCTCCCCCCGCGCTTCCGAGCGGGATTCGAGTTCGATCGTGACAGCCCCCCCCACTTTCCCGGAGATCAATTTGACCCACTTATTCGTTCCGGGGATCTGCGTCGCTTTGTCCTTACCAAGCCAGACGGGACCCGCTTCCGTCACACCGGATCCTTCGAAATAGGCGGAAATACTAAGAATGTCGTTTGTGAAGCCCTTCGCCATTTTTGCGAACAAATCTGCTGCTACTGGTGACTCGCTACTGTAACTACCTCCAAGTCGAATGGTAATCCCCTGAACAACAGCTTGCGCCTTTCCGGTGCGAAGGGCTTTATCGGAAATAGAGATCGTCACCTGTTCCCGTACTTCGGAGCGGCTTTTGGCAGACGAATCACGTCTTACCGACGGAGTCTTTGCGACGCGGTGCTGGCCGCGATACGTGTGGATAGGCGCTTTCTTCACCACGGGCGGCAACGCTTTGGCTTTGGCAAGCTGCACCTGCCGGTGAACCACTGCGAGTGCGCCCAAATGATCAGGAGACAAGAGAAGTCCGAGTGCCCGTCCGATCTTGGAGCCATCCCAAATGCTGCCCGGAACGGATTGTTCTATGATTCTTCCCAGCTCACGATCATTGTTGGCCAGCAGCCTCATTTCCGAGCGGTGGACAAATTCGATCTTGGAGAGATCCAGGGTGGTTTTCCCCTGTTGCGCCAACACCTCATCCGCTTCTTTTATACTGGCGGCAGTAATCGTCGAACCGCCTTCTTTAAGCGTCATGACAACATCAAAACCCTCCAACGCTTTCGGAGTTTGCTGTTTTGATTCGAGATTCTTTGTCACGATCTTCGTGACAGTTCCGAATGAAGGACTGTAGATAGTAGATAAACGCGCGACCGATGGCCGTGTTTGACCGAACAATGCGCCTAGGGCAGTCGCAGCGCCTTTTACCACGGCTTCATCTCCAGACAACTGTCCCTGCTCCGCCTGCTTCAGTGTTTCCCGAACCATGGCCTGCGTCGGTTCCAGTCTTGTCTCAGAGCGGGATGAGGTAGTGCGGACTTCGGCGCGGCCTAGCGAAGATACAGCATAAGCATTCACGTACGCGGGCTGGAGCGATAAAAGCTGGACGCTGATCATCTCACGGATCGTATCGCCGATGGAAGTCAGCCATTCCCTGGTCTTTTCACGTCCGGCCACGGCGATACGCTGGGCGCTGCTCATAAGGGCAAGCGCCGCCACGATCTGGGAGGTCTCGAATTCGCGAGTCCCCAGCATGGACCTGAGATACATTTCATGATCGCGCTGGGTGACTTCCTGGATGCGCGGGGTGATCTGGAGATAGGAGCAATTCTTTTCAGAGGCGAGCTTCTTGATGCCTTCGGCGTGGAAACCACCGGTCACGAGGATGGCACGCTGTTCTTTGGCGTCGTCCATTTTTTTCAGGGCGTTTGTGAACATCTTTTGTTCGCGGAGAACGGCAGTGTCGTAGAAAGACATTGCGGTCGCAAACAAAGTTTGCGCCGCAGGAGCCACGAGCCATGGGCCATGGTCCACGGAATTCGTGGTGCGTGGTTCGTGGTACGTGGCACGATTATTCACCTCTTCATACTCCCTCCTCGTCAGTTCGAGCGAAAAGAGCTTTCGGAGCAGGGAAAGATGCCGCGCCTGGGCGAGATATTCTTTCTCTTCCGCGGTTTTTGCCAGACTATTCTGGATCTTGCTCTTGAGCTGCGTAGTCTCCTCATGAAGCCCTTTGCTTTCCATCTCCTGCATCAGGATCATGTACTGGGCATAAAGCGTCCAGTTCGGCCACGCCTTCATGGAAAAATCCTTGGGAAGCTTGCTGAACAAAAGATCGAATGCGCGACGGAGCGGCGAATAGCCGCTTGCAGCACGATCCACGCTCCACGTGCCACGTGCCACGTTTTGCCCTGCAGGATTTGTGACTCTGGAGTCTTGGCTCGTGGCTCGATCTTTTTCCGTAGCTCGTGGCTCTTGGCTCGTGGCTCGAAAACTATCAACGATATTCTTGTCGATCTTACGCTTTTCCAGTTCTTTCAGAAAATCATCCGATTCCTTCATCGCCTTCTCTTGATCGATCTTGGTCCCGATTGAGCGGAGACGGAAATAGCGGACGAGGAAAGGATAGTGGTTCTGATAGAAAGCGTCGGAGAGATCTTGCTTCAGATGTTTCTGGCTAGCTTCGCCGAGAGACTTGAGCCAGCCTTCAAAGGACAGCATCCCGGCATCGAGTGAATCTTCCTGGCGAACGAGATTGAGGAGGTCCTTGTTGAGTGTCGCCGTGAAACGCTTTTCAAGGTCCGCGCGAAGCTGTCTGAGGAAAGTCTGGGTGGCCTTGTCAGCCTTCACGACTTTGATGAACGCGTCGCGATCTTTTTTGTAAGCGTCGAGGTCTTCCATTCCGAGAGCGTTCCACGATTCGTGTCCCTTGGCTCGTAGCTCTTGGCCCGTATTTTTGTGGCCCTTGGCCCGTGTCCCTTGGCTCGCATTTTCAATGAGAAAACGCTCCGGCCCCGTCAAATACCCTTCCTGCATAAGCTTGTCGGTAACCTGACGATTGAAGTCGGGATGATCGGGGAAAATGCGGAAGAGTTCGGGCTGGAGCTTGTTCGCGGCGCCTTCAAGGAACATCGTCCGGATCTTGGAATTCTTTTCGATGTAGCCGAGAAGGTTCTCGATATTTTTTTCAGCCTCGTAACTACCGTGGGCCGACTGGATATGAATGAGGACCGGAGCCTTCGCATCCCCCGTGATCGTTTCCGTCACCTGGCCGAACTCGGCCGGGATCTCGAGCGTCTTGAACGGCATCGGAGACACTTCGGTAGCAGGCGTCATGGCGTTGGCGACAGGATTGATACTCGTCACCAGGAAAATAAAACACACCAAGCCCGACGCTATTCTTAATGAACGGAAATTCATCAGGAACTCCTCCGGTTAGGATGGATTTTTAAAAACTCTTGCAAAAGATAACACGCTTCCTGGAAATTTCAAGCCCACAGGATGAAAAAACTTTAATCATTTTTTTGCGGCTATAAATCTCTAAGTTGCTTCGACGTAAGGAGTTATGAACTCTAAATTAAGCGCCCTGTCGAGATTATGCCGATTTCGAAGTGGCCTTTTCTTGAACGAGGAAACTCTGAACAAGCTCAAGGATGTTATCGAACACGAAACCCCCGGCGATCTTCTTGAGCCCCCCGACCTGACGGGCATTGAATTCCTCGAGAAGTTTGACGCGATCGACCGCGGAAGCGCCATCAAGTTGAGAGGCCAACACTCTCATCCGGCCAAAAAGCGTTCGCAGGACAAGCTTCACATTGTCCTTAGCCAGACGATCTTTGAAAGCAAAATTCGCGCCTTCATGAAGCCCCGTGAGCATTTCCTCAGACGAAAGGATCGTGACCATCCCGCCACGCCTTACCTCCGCTAGCCCGTTGATCGTGTCTGCCTGACTCCCTCTCAGAGGTTCGACCTTGATGACCTGATCCAGCAATTTCAAAAGTTGCGCTTTATTCACCGTGAGACCCGAATTCTTATTGAGCAACACCTGGGCAATTCGCCCCAAGATCCCGGCATCACCCGCCGTCACGATGGGACGCTCAGACGATCGCTCTCCGACAAATCGGGTTAGCATGTCAACGAAATACCGACTATCATTTTTGGCAAAGCTCATCAGCTCTTCCACGTCCATGAACACAATGCCTCCCGAAATAACTTTGTCATTCCGGTCACGAGAGATCGCCAAACTTCTAGCACTTACCTCTTCAAGCAAACGCATATCCTCGGACGTCAAATGATCCGCAAGCTTCACGGCGGCTTCCTGACGAATCCCCAAACGCGCCAGAAAGGCCAGCGCCTTCTCGCGAGAAAAAGACAGCACGACTCTAAGCGGCAGGATCCCCGCTCGGAACCAGCGTGTGACCTTTACCACCGACACACTATCGATCTCCTTGACCGCAGGCATTGTCCTCAATTCGGCACGGCGAATTTCCTCTGTCGCCGGCCGAGTAATACTGGAATCAACAAGATTCGAGTGCACCTCGGCACGAGCGGCTTCGCCCGAGACAACAGACGGCAGACTGCTGACTGCAGACCGAGAACTCGCCCCTTCCGCTTTTACTGCAGTCTCGCGGCTGAAGTCTTGGGTCTGAGCCCCGCGCACCTCGGCACGAGCGGCTTTAGCCGCGGATGGAGGATGGAGGATGGAGGATGACGTTTCTGGTTTTTCGCCATCCGCTGCCAACCCTCCGACACCCTGTATTTTCCCGCCTTCCGCCATCCGCCTTCCGTCATCCGGTAATTGCCCCCTCACTTCCGAGCGAGCAGCCTCAAGAATGGGAATGTGGTTCAGTCGAAACGCGTTGACGCGCGCGGCGCTGTAAAGCTCCCTGTAATCCGGCACGAAAGAATCCCAATCACGCACAGACCCCATCCCACGAACGCGCATCGCGTTAAAAGCTTTGGCATCTTCTTCCTTCAACCAAATGGCACGCTCGACTGCCTTGTCAAAACGGGCCATAACCTTTTTAAAGTCGGGTGTCTGCTTCAGGTTTTTTATCTTTTTTAAACCGGGATAGTAAAATTTGAAGCCGGTAGCCTTGGCAGCATCCTCACTGGGATCAATGATCGTGCTATCGATCCCTCCCACACCGTGCCCGATAGGAACGACTCCATAACGAAGAGCCTGAAGCTGACTCAAACCGCAAGGCTCGTACTTTGACGGCATGAGAAAGAGATCTCCCGCGGCCAACACCTTCTGTGCAAAAGCTTCCCCGAACCTTGCCGTAAAATACGCGCGTCCGGGATATTTTTTCATAAGATCGCGAAAACCCTTGGCATATTCGTTCTCCTCTCCCATGATGGCGAACTGGACATTGGGATGCCGTTTTAAAAGGCGACGGGCTTCCTCAAGGATCAGCTCTGGACCTTTTTGGTCGGCAAGCCTTGTGATGGCCACCACAAGAATGGCGTCCTCATCTTGATCAAGTCCGGTTTCCTTCTGGAACGGAAGCTTATTCTGACGTTTGCCATCCTCCACGGTTTCTGAGTCATATTGAACATAGACGTTCTTGCTCGTCGCAGGATTCCAAATATCTCCAGAAAGTCCGTTTAAAATACCCGCAAAATCATTCTGCCGGAGCCGGAAAATATCACGCAGTCCCGTGTCCGGATCCTCGAGAAGCTCCCGACGGTATCCGGGACTCACCGCCGTGAACTTTTCCGAAAAAACCAATCCCGCTTTCATGAGATTGAGTCCGCCGTGAAATTCCAGGTACTGCCAGCCGAAGACCCATTCCGGCATCCCCATGGACATCAGGAGCGATTTGCCGTATTGAAAAAGCTCTGGAGAAAACCTTTGCTGGTACGCCGGATCCGCATTATGAATCGTCGTGACAATCCCGGATGTCTGGAATTCCTGAGGAAACGCGGCTCTCATAAAAGGCGCCGCCAAAGCCGGATGAGCATCGTGCAAGTGGATGTCGTCGGGTTTCTTCTCAGCAAATCTTTTACGAAGAAGCTCAACGGCCGCCCTGGAAAAGACCGCATACTCCCGGAGAGCTTCGGGGCTATTGGGACTCCGGTACCCGTTTAGGAAGTAGCCGTCTTTCTTGATGAAATAGTAACGCACCCCGTCTGCATTCGCCGTGAAAACTTCAAAAGTCTCCATACGTCCTTCGATCGGAAAATCGAGCGTAAAACCGGCATTTTCAACCTTGTATTTCGGCGCATTCTTGCCTTGCTCGAAAACCGAAGGATGGCCCGGCATGATCACCGTCTGGGCTGCACCCATATGCTTCAGAAGCGCCGGTGGTTTATCTCGAACCACATCCTTGAGCCCGCCCTTTCCGAAAAAGTCCGCCGATTCGAACGCAATATGGACCACATCCTTCACCGGCAGCAACAGATCCTCCCTCGCTTCGGCACGAGCGGCTTTGACTGCGGATTGCGGATGGAGGATGGAGGATGACGCCAAAGCAGGCTTTACACCATCCGCCATCCGCCTTCCGTCATCCAATAATTGCCCCCTCACTTCCGAACGACGCTGCTGGATCGCCGAAGCCCGTATGGACACATGGTTGAGCGCCTCCTCTAAAAGCTTCATTTTTTGATGAACTCCCCAGGCAAGCCACATCACAGCTCCGGCCTGCACTAACTTTGATCTTTCTTCTGCAAGCCGCTCTCCAAGAACCTTTTCCCAATAGCTGAAGTCCGATTCAGGGACACGACGCCAGAAATCTTGAAAAACGGAATTCAGTCGCGGCAATTTCGTCAGATCTCTGGAACTCACCCCCAAGAGAACTCGTTCGATGATCGTTCTATCCGATATGCCCCAGGACAAGATTAAAGCCGCCGCCGCATCAAAGAGATTGTCCTTTAAATCCTTCTTCCTTAGAAGCTCCGCAAGCCCCGCGGGGTCCTCCGAAAGCGCATCCGCAGCAAGCCGGCTCAACGAGGGGCTCGGACTATAGGTCCATTGAAGCAACCTCCTCTGCGCTCGCTCTCCTCCAAATCCCCCCAAGATCCTGAGCCCATGCAATCCCAGGTACCCCACTCCGTAAGCACTTAACTGCAAAATAGCTTTCCGCATCTTCTGGATCATCGTCTTTTTCCTGGAACGCGAACCGTTGCCATTCTCCAAAGAACGATAGATCGAACCAGGCAACGGAATGCCGCTCAATTGTTTGAAATTTTCATCAGACTCGCTGGGACCGTAGCCATAAATAGCGGTGAACGGACCGTCGGGTCTCGCAAATCCTCTTTTTTGAGGCAGAACTCCGATGATCTTCGCGCCATTCCTCCCAACGTGAAAATTCTGCGCCGGATCACGGAATTTCCTGCCGGTGGACTTGAAGAAGACTTCCGGTGTCACAAACGAGTTCCGCTGAATGTGATCGACATAGGTTGATGGCCCTTCCGTCGGAGGCGAAGCCAGGTAGAGATAAATACCATACTTCCTGATCGCGGCAGAAGTCCATCCCTCACCCACCAATTTCTTTTCAAACGAGTCATACTCTTTCCACAAGATCGGGCTGAAAGTCCGGACGTAGGTGAAATCCTTCAAGAAATGCCGCACTGCAAGCTTCGCAAAGATCTGTCCCGCATTCACCCCTGGGACCGCCCGACTATCCGCCACGCTGATCCCCCAGAAGAATACCGTGTCCTGCGGCCCTTCCGAAGTCCGCCCCGCCATCATGTTCTTCCACAGAGGCACCTTTCGGATCACCTCGAGATCGCCCCCGGTTTTCATCGGATGGATCAGCAATACTCCCCGAACCGTCTGATCGCCTTCTTTGTCGCGCAGAAGATAAACTCGTCCTTTCCGGATAAGGTTCCGCATGACCCTTTCGGAAAAGACCATATATTTATTTTTATTGGCGGCCCATTTTTCGTTATGAAGCGCAAGCACTTCCTTAAGTTGGGAAATTTCAGCGGAAGCGACTGTGAACGAATCCGCAGTCCGAGCGGCTTCGCCTGAGACTACAGACGGCAGACTGCTGACTACAGACTCAGAGCTCGCCCCCTCGGCTTTTGCTGCGGGCTTCGGTCTGAAGTCTTCGGTCGGATCACTGCGCATTTCCGAACGCTGGATCTGCGCTTCCCGATCCGATAATTGCTGGGCCGCATCCTCCAGCAAAGCTATTCTGGCCCCTACGCTGTCCAAATCCATCCGAGTTGTAAATTCATTCCTTTGGATCGTCAACAGCATTTCCACAACATGCGTCCATAGATCAACATTCGCTTCGGGAACACGGGACCAAACATTCGGAAGAACCGCGGATAACCGAGGCAGATACCTCACGTCCCTGGACCGGAGAGCGCTGAGAACATGGATGAGAGCCGCGCTACCCGACACGTCTCCGGAAAGGATCAACGACGAGGCCGCATCGAAGATCCTGTCCTCAGTGCCCTGCTCATCAATCAGGGGTATAAGACTCGAAGGATTTCTAGAAAGCGCGTTCGCGGCACGCCGTTTCAACCAGGCGCTAGGACTATAGGTCATCTCAAGAAGGATATTCCGCACTCCGTGACTCCCTAGCCTCAACAGGATCGCGAGAAAAGGCCCCCCTAGGAACCAGGATCCATGAGCGGCCACCTGTCGTACCCATATCCGAAGACCCGTCGTTTGCCGAACCTCGGCACGTACGGTGGCTTCGCCACTCTCAGTGCGGAGTCTGCTACGCGACTCCGAGCGGGACTGTGCAGCGACGAGTTGGCGCTCTTTTTGCGCCACAAGAGGATCGAGGATCCACTGACGGAGCTCGTCGGGGCTAAAGGGCTTGTCTACCACCCGGGAGAATACCGGATCTCCGCGCCCATACTTATTTCCGGACGCGAGAATAAGCGATCCCTGGTAACCCCATTGGGTGCTAAGAGTATTTCCAGCTTCTCTACCGGAAATCTGTCCCTCAGCAGCAACATTGTCATCCAGAATAACGCCATCATAGTAAGCAACGCCTTTGCCCTTGATCACCTCAAGCGCTTTTTCACCGGACTCCACGGTTTCGATCTCCAACTTCCACGAACTGTCGCCATTGACAATATCCATGAACGTCACAAACATCGAACGGATCGTGTCATCCCTGTCGGCAAACAATATCCGGATCACGTCGGAGCTCGCTGAGTCAGGCGCCATAACCGAAGAGGTGGATTCCGAAGCGAGAGCGGGAGCCGCAGACTGAGATGCAGTCCACGCCGCATAGCGTTCACGCGCACTCGACAGGAAAGGTTCGAGCATGTTTTTTAAGCGCTCATTCGCGACAGACATCTCCTTGATGTATCCCCTTGATTTATCGTTCACAGAAAGAGGTCCCAACGTGTCCACAATATTTTGCGCGAGCGCCAAGATTCCAGCATAGTGATCAATGACCCGCGGCAAATACACATCAGCCGCGCTTTCAGAGCTCACCGAATCGCGGGAAACAAGGCAAAGATCTTTTCCAGCCTGGGCAGCTTTATTCAATTTCTCTCTCCAGCCAGCAACAAGCCGCTGTTCCTCCGCAAAGACTGAAAAATCAAACACATATAAGTATCCAAACACAGCGAGCGCGTTATTAACATCATGGCGCAAATCATGCCCCATAAGATCTATGGGGTGTTGGGTGAGATCCGGATCTTTCCCCGTTGATGCCGCTCCGCCGGAGGAACCCTTTTCACCGGACTGTTCGATCTCCCGAAAGACATCTTCGCTGATCTCGGCCAAAGGCATCCGTTTCGCCTGGTCCAAAAGGTTA
Organism: Candidatus Omnitrophota bacterium; assembly: GCA_043803685.1. Taxonomy (GTDB): domain Bacteria; phylum Omnitrophota; class Omnitrophia; order Omnitrophales; family Aquincolibacteriaceae; genus Aquincolibacterium. The sequence goes on along the minus strand of JAZDJU010000098.1, from coordinate 9,975 downwards.
TTCAAAAATCCGGGAGTCACTTCCTTAAACTCGACCCGATCAATCACCCCCTGAGATATCAACTGCTGCGACTCATCGTATTGCGAGCCGGTGCCATAGCTTGTCACAAGGATCAGAGGGATTTTTTCGCTTTTGGGTCTTTTCTGGCGCTCCCAGACACGAAAAGCCCGCGCGAATGCGGCACCGTTCATCACCGGCATGCCGTAATCAGACAAAATAAGATCGAACCGTTGTGCCTGATGGGCTTCGTCGCTGAGAAGATCCAGAGCCTCTTGACCGTTTTTGGCCACAAACACTTCATAACCAGCATCGCGTAAAAATCCCTCAATGAGTCCTCTAATCAAACGGTCGTCTTCGGCAACAAGGATCTTATGTATGTTCCGGACCTCGCCACCCGTGATCGTCTTCGGGGTCGAAACCTCTTTTTTCTCTAAAGAATCCATTTCTAACTGTGTCAACTGAGGAACAACTATTTCAATAACGGTCCCTTTCCCCACTGCGGTCCTGGCCGTGACAGAGCCCCCGATCTCCGTGATAAGCGTTTTTACGATCGTCAAACCAAGCCCATTGCCATTTCGTTCGGACTTAGACGTTCTGAAAGGAAGAAACCACCCCTCGCTTGATTCAGCCCCGATCCCGTTATCCCGGACTTTGATCTTGATGAACTTTTTGCCGACCTGATCCGCACTCTTTTCGGCTGTGATCGTGATCTGCTTATCCCCCATGCCATTAGGAGCATCAATCGCGTTCTTGATCAAATTCGAAAAGACTCGAATCATCTTACTTTCATTCGCATAGACGCGAAGAGAATCGTCAACTCGCTGATGTGCAACCACTTGACTGCTAGTAATGGCCAGTGAATTAAACTCCACCGCCTTTTCAATAGCACGAGCGATCGGAAAAACAGACATTCCTTCAGAAGACTTCTCCGCCCGCACGGAAAGGAGAAAATCCTTAAGGGTCTTCTTCAAATGCAGAATCACGTCCTGGATGGCAGAAAAACTTTCCGCCGCATGAGTGGTATCCCCCTTGGCAAAGAATTGAGCAACACGCACCCCTAGGCCCTCCAAGGTCGCCAGCGGATTATTCAATTCGTGTGCCACGGCGGCAAGAAGCTCCCCCAAGGCGGCCAAATGTTCCTGATGTGCCATAAGTTTTTGATTCTCTTTCAGTTCCTCCTCCGCCCGCTTTCGATCCGTAACATCTGTAACAAATCCATTCCAGAGAATGCTGCCATCGGGTAATTTCCTGGGGCTAGAACTACCATGACGCCACTGAACTTCTCCGTTAGGCAAAACAACCCGGAATTCATGACTCCATAACCTCATGCTGTTGGCGGATTCTTTGATAGAGTCTATGACCGACGAACGATCCTCCGGGTGGATGGCCTCAAAAAGCGCCGAAGCATCTTCATCGAGAGTCATCGGATCCATACCAAAGCTGCGATCAAAACTCGAACCGCCATAAGGCAAACTGAACTGGCCGTCCGGGGACATTTGAAACTGATAGAGAGCTCCGGGCGCGTGCCTTTCAAAATCGGAAAGCCGGGCATGACTTCTTTGAAGTTCCTCTTCAAAGATCTTTTCCCGAGTAACATCCCAGACAGTGCCATCGAGTCTCGCGGGTTGTCCCTGCGCATCACGGATCAAATCGCCACGAACCGCAAGATGATGAATACTGCTGTCTGGCCAGATCACCTGAAACTCCACCTCATAAGGGACATTCTCACGGGCAGTCCTCCGAAAAGCTTCCCTTACTTTCTCGACATCCTCAGGATGCACCACTTTTAAAAAAGATTCAGCGGAGGTGCCGTCAGGTTGCTTCGGATCGATCCCAAGCAAATGATAGGTTTGAGGATGGTAATGACGCCTGTCTTTTTTTATGTTCCAGTTCCAAGTCCCCATCCCGGCTGATTTCAGAGCATTTTCCAGTCGTTTTTGACTGTTGCGAAGTTCCTCCTCCACCCTCTTACGATCAGTAATATCCGAGATCGCCCCACTGAAACCGACCGGCTTGCCACCTTTAAACCTGACTTTGGTTTTGATCAAAACAGGGAATCGGGTCCCATCTTTACGCAAGGCCGTATATTCCCCGGCAGCCGGCGCTCCTCCATTTTCGCCGTCCTCCAGGATCTCCTTCAGCCGACGCTGTGCCCTGTCGCGGTCTTCCGGCACGACCAACTCAAGAACATTCATCCGCTTGTTATAATCCTCTTGGGTATAACCGAATATCCGGAGCGCCATGTCATTGGCGTACTCAATCTCGCCGGACAAGGCTATTTCGAAAATACCAGCAGGAGACAAGGCGGCTCTTTGTCTGTGCATGGCCTCGTTGTCCGCAAGAACTTTCTCCATCGCCGCGTGCTTCACGCGTTCCTGTGCTTTTTTGATCGCTCCCACGATCCAGCATGCTCCGAGGCCGAAACTTAATGCAATGCTCGCAACAAAAACATTCCTCGCGGTCATCGGGTTCATGTCGCCAAGCGAAGGAAAAATCCAGGCAAACATGTCCCTATCCATGATCGGGCCTAAAAATCCTGCCAAAGCTATCAAGACCGCAACCACGCGAATAACCTTGAATACATTCGTGATCCACTCCCCCATGTCGCGGACTTCCGAACGAGCGGCTTCGGTCGGGACGACAGACGACTGACGACTGACTGCAGACTCTGCGGCTTCGCCGCGGGGAACGTCACGCGCTGAACGGTTAACGTTTGCGTTCCCCGTTCCCCGTTCCCCTGTTGTTGCTTCTCTCACTTCCGAGCGTTTCGTCTTCGCTGAGGAAAGCTCCGGAAACCAGATCGCCCAGACAGAGCTGAGGGGTATCGTGAAATGTCTTCCGTCGGTTGTGGTTAATAAGATCCTGCCCATCGATTCCTGAACCGTTCCCGTCACCGATTCGAGTTTAGCCGGTTGTGTACCGCGCCAAATCACAGCGCCGTCCGGAGACCACAGAACCGTCACCGGCTGACCTTTTTTACCGGCTTCTAACGCGGCGATTGCGGCTTTATGCCGTTGTCCATCCGAGGCATTCTTAGTCACCTGAAGGATTTTTTCGGCCTTCGTCCGATCACTCCCTAAAACATTCTGGTTTGGGCTTTGGGCCAATGGATTCAATGAAAATAACAAAACCCCCGTGACCAGAGTGATCACTCCACCCCAGACGATGTCGGCTGCTTTCACCCCAAAACGCATCTCGGACCGGCGCGGGAAGGAAGGGATCTTCGGTGCGGTAAATGGGATCTTGGGCGCTGGGGCCTGAAACTTCGGAGGATCGATATCTTTTGGTTTTACAATTTTGGGAGTCGGCAATATTATCGCACGAGGAGGCGTATAGACCGACGGCGGTGCTTGGGACGGAGGAAGAGCACACGCGGCAAGACCCAACAAAGCCGCTAAGACAACGAATACCACTCCGCGCCGGACCCAACGCGCTGCTGTTCTTGTCTCTGACCGAACCTCGACAGTCGATTTTTGTGCCGCACGCTCCGCAGCAGCTTCCAATATCGTCAGGAGCTCAGCAGAAACCCCGCTAATAACCGTATTCTCATCCAAAACGGTCGAAGTTAAAAAATGATGGACCAGCTCATAAACGGCAGGATCTTGAACGAATCGTTCGGGGTTATCCAGGACCTCTTTTCGGAGCCTCCAAAATCCATGAAAAGTCCGGCCCTCAAAGATCTTCCCTACGAGCTGTAAAAAATCATCCGTCACCGTGTCATTCTTCCGCGACATGCCTAGCGCTTTTAACGACTGCCTGAAAATATTGCGAGCTTTCTTTTCAGTGGCTGAAGTTGCCACCACAAAATACTGCTTCATATCAGGCGTGATGCTGCCACTGTAATGTTTCGCTATGAGCGCAAGGATCACTAGCGCCTCACGATCCCCATCCTTAGCCCATTTAAAAATTCCCTCGACCGTTTTTGGAGGAGGAAACTCCAGCATCCCGACTCGACGAACTCCCCCTTTCACTGGCTCCGGCGAAACGCTTTGCTCATCCGGATCCAAGCGCATCTCGGAACGACGGATCTCCTCTGACGTCGGCTGAGAGGAACTCTCCGCGGAAGCCTCTCTCAACAAGGCCAATACTTTATCCGAAGCGCTTTGGACATCTGCGTTGTTAGCGGTGGCTGTTATCGCAAAAAAACCATGGATCAAACCGAAGATCGCACGATCCCGGACAAACTGCCCCGGGTCCGCCGCCACTTCCTCCGCAAGCTCCCAAAATCCGTTGAAGCTTCGCGCTTTATAGGTCTTCCCCATCGTCAACAAAAAACTCTCCGGCGCATTAGAACGGCTGTCTGGCTGTTTCATCACATTTAATACTTCGGCGGCAATCCTGCGGACAACCGGCTTGGAAGATCTTGCCTTCACCACAAAAAAACCATGCATAGAACGATAAATACTTCCAGCAAAGTCCTTGGCTATTTGAGCTAACAGAGAGAAAGCCCCATGAGCAGATGCTTTCACCGCCAGCCTGAAGAATTCGGGCATGGCTATGAAAGGAGCCAGATCCCGCGCCTCGGAACGACGGATCTCCTCTGACGTCGGCCGAGAAGTACTGGGACCAACCAGATTTGAGTGCGTTTCGGTAAGGCTGCTGATGACCTCAAGAGCCGCGGACCCGGCGACCGCCTGAATAACGTTCCGGACTTCGGAGCGCATGACGGCGGCATTGATCGCATAAGCTCCCGCGAGCACTTTGGGGTCGGACAGAAATTCGAATTCGCGAGTCGCGTCTTTTGCGCTCCACGCTCCACGTTCCACGTTCCACGATAGCGCTTCTCCCGTTCCCCGTTCCCCGTTCCCCGAAAAACGAATCATATTTTGTTCATACGCCGCATGCCCGGCATCATCTGAAGAATTCAATTTGGGCGAGATCAAAGCATAGGTGTGATTTTTGGAAGAAAAATAATCCGCGAACGGCCGGGAGTGAAAACCACCGGTAATGACCGCGACTTTGCTCGCGCCGGTCTCGCGAAGGCGCTCCTCGATCCTCTGCTCCATCGCGCCGTCACGTTCTTTGACGCCCGCGTAGAACTTCATCGCCTTTTCAAAAAGAGCGTCGAGTTCCTCGATGTGGGAGAACTGAACGGATCTAACCTTCCGGATGGAGTCCGCCGAAGGACGGATCCGTCCAACGATTTGTGGCGGAGATGACGGATGGAGGATGGCGTTTTCAAAACGCTTTACGATCTCTGAGGGCTTTAAGCTCCCTCCGCCCTCCGCCTTCCGCCCTCCGACAATTGCTTCATAATCCTCAGGCATGAGCTGCAATGCAAAAAGTTTCTGCAACAACCGGTGGTCCGCGAGTAGCGCGACCAGTTGCTTCTCCCCTTGATTACGAGTCAACTTCCCCGAGATCACAGCAGAAAGGGCCTTCGTTTCGGAGAACAGACGGTCGGCCTTGAGTTCGCTTTGAAGGAGGAGGGTTCCGATATAAAAGCGCACGTTGGGAAAAGCATCATAATTAAAATTTTCGGGAAGCTGCTTCACCATGTCTTCAAAGAGCTGTTCCGTCTCGGGATCCGGAAGATCGCGGCTCATCTCTTCGGAAGTGAGAAAACGTTCGATGTTGCCATAAAGCGAAATAGGATGGTGGATGGTGGATGGCGTTTCTGGTTTTTCGCCATCCGGAAGAAAGCGGCGCAAAGCATTCAGGAAGTTTTTCCGTTCCTCCGGAAACTTCCGGTTGTCGAATTTCGCTGCAAGCTCCTGCATCTTGAAAAAGCGCACCATCATGGGCCAGTCGAGTTGCTGCGCGGGCGAAGCGAGATCGATCTCGAGCCTCTTTTGCGCTTCCTTTTTCAGATCCTGGAGCCAGATATCAAGTGGAACCTTGTTCGCTTCGAAACCTTCGACACGCCTCAAGAAATCACGAAGGTCTTTGTTGAGGAACCGGCCCGCGAGGCGGTCGATCTGCATATCCATATCAGCAAGAAACTTGGCCGTTTTCTCTTTCTGATCCAGGACATTTACAAAGGCAAGCCCGTTCTCTCGGTAGGCCTCGAGGCTTTCAATACCAAGCGCCTGCACGGCAGGCTCGTGGAACGGATGGAGGATGGTGGATGGCGTTTTCGCTTTTCCGCCTTCCGCTATCCGCCCTCCAATGTCCTGTTGTTTTGCGCCCTCCGCCTTCCGCCCTCCGCCCTCCTGAAGTTTATCGAGCAAATAAAGCTCCGGACCTTTCACGAGAGCGCGCTTCGTCAACTCCTCGTTAACCTTCTGCGTCAGGGCTGCATCTTTTGGGAAAAAGTTCAAGAGTTTTGGATCAAGCTGGAAAGCGCTACCTTCAACGAGGACCGTTCTTACTCCGTACTGCTTGTCAAGATAGTGGAGGATCTTGCGGACTTGCTGCTGAGCTTCGTAATGACCGTGCGCGGTCTGGATGTGGAAAACAACCGGCTGATCCCCTGCCCCCGCATGGTATTGCTCCAGCTTGCCAAGTTCATGAGGAATGGCAAGCCTCAGATCCCGATCGATCGCGGCCTGGTAAGGAAGAGAGACCTCCGGCATGGCGGGAGCGGCAAAAGCTCCTGGAGACACGCCAACACTCGTGGCTAAAAAAGTGACACTCGTACAAATAGCGACGAGCATCCTGAACGGCCTACGTAGATACATTTAGAAGGTCTGCCTTTTTCGGAATGGATTTTAGTCGCGCTGATTAAAAAACGGATTTCATATGTTTTTTGGCCATCTTTAGAAAGTCGGCGAAAATATAACCGATGAATTGAGGAATAGCAAGAATACAGCCCAAGAAAAAAGGAATGTTTTTTCAGTTCAAAATGCTTCTTTGCGACTGCGTGAAAAATGCCTCCCCCGTCCCTAGCAGGATATAGCATTTTTAATCATACTAAAACCAAAGCAACTCGTTAAATTTTTATAAAAAAAACTCCAAAAACAACAAACAGGAGCACCTGGACAAAAGGGAGAACAAACGCGGGGAAATGAGCAATGCGAGGATTACGCCGCTTTGGATATTTGCTGGAAGGCCCGGAACAGATCCGCGACAGCTTTGAAGGCGCTGAGAAGGCTGTTTTGAGTGATCCGGAATTGATTTTGTTTGTAAACAAAGCCAGACTTTTGGTCAGGAGATTCTGCCGCCGCCCGAAGCAACTTGACGGCCTCCGATGAATCTTTCCCATAAACTCTCTGCGAGGCTTTCACAAGAGAGCTGAGGGCCCGCGGGTCTCCGTTCACCGAATCTTCTTCAAAGAACTGTATGAAATTGATCCGGTCGGGATCCAACCCCAAAACATCAAACGCACTCCCAGTCCCCGAAACGAGATAGCCGCTCAAGAAAGCCGCCGCCACACTTTTCTCTTTCATGCTCTTCGCCTGGCTCACCCGAACTTCGGATCGACGCGCAAATTCTGGTTTGCCGAACTCCAACGCGACCGATTTGATCATTCCGTTGATCTCCGCCGCCGTCACGGTGCCGCCCAACACCAACAATCTGAGATCAGTCGCGGGATTCCAGAGATGCGTGAAAAAGAGTTTCCGGATATATGACTCGGCCGATGCCTTGTCAGCAAACCCGCTCTGGATCCACGCCGCTTTCCCGCCTTCAGCGCTGATCGTCAGAATAGATTCAGGCACCGCTTTCTGCAGTTGCTTGACAAGGTCTGTACTATCGACGAGCCCCGCAAATTCTCCCAAGATCCGGATCGCGGCCTTCACATCGCCCTGCCGCACAAGTCCCCATGTCAGGATCGCCGTCACTTGCATCTCGGCGGAAAGTTGCGCCGCGCGATCCCCCAGGTTCTGCACGATCTTGCGAATACCGCTGAACGTCATACCCTTCAGCGCCCCCTGCACACTTGCGATCCCCGCTTCAAATTCCTGCGCCGTAGCTTTCGCCGCCTCGTTTTCTCTCACCTCGGAACGCCTCGAGGCCTGCACCTTCGGCGGAACCTTCTGGCGAGTGGGAGGAGGCACAGGCTTCTTAAAAGCCGACCGCTTTGTCGTGGGAGGATCTTTTAGCACAGCCTGCCGAACATTTCCAGACGCGCTCGTCGCAGGCGAAACTTGTTTCGGTTTTTCCGATACGCTTTTCACCGTAGGAGTTTTGGGAACGATCGGAATGGATGCGATCGTAGCAGGAATCTTCGGAGAAACAGGCGCGGTCTCCACTCCAACCAACGACGAAGACGCTCGCGGCCCTTTTTTCATCATAAGAGCGAAAGGAGGACTTTTAACTCCAAACCCAGGTTTGGTGGTTCCGCCGTCCACAAAGAGAGCGTCCTGAATATCATTTTCCGCTGCCCATTCTATGACAGCTGACATAAGACGCTCCGAAGTAGGTCCCGTCACCCCCAAAATATCCCATCCATAAAGATCAAGCGTGTACACTTTACCGCTTTCATCCACCCCGATAAGGGCCTTCCGGCCTTTCCAGAAACCCGAATGCCAATCCTTGATCTTGGAGTTCATGACCCCGTTCGTCATGGCCATGGGCCCGGCCTGAAATGCGTTGGGCCATTCGGAGGCTAGAAAGTCCTTCTCCTCGAATTTTTCGATCGGAACGATACGCGCCTCGCCATCCTTGCCAAAAAGCATGACCCCCTTCAGCATAGCCGAATCGAATATTTTTTTTGAGGGGTCCGGCTTTGAAAATTGCCGGATTTCGGAACCCTCGACGCGATACCCTCCGGAGGACAACGTCAAAAGCATGCCTTCTTTATTTTTCTCGTACCAGGGGCCCATGTTCGAAGCGAAGATCCAGCCATCCTTCTGCAAAGCCGCAATATTTTCATTTCCAACCGCAATCTTTTCCTGATAATTCTGGAGATCGTACACACGTGCGTTTTGGGACCTGTACTGAGAAAGCATCCCGATATGCAGACCCAGCACCCCCAGCAAAACAAATCCCACGATCCATGTCCGATAGCGCTGGAATAGTGCCGGCGCCCGCGATGGAAACGTTCTCCCCTGCCGCGCTTGCGACCGCCGGACCTCGGAACGCCCACTTCCCCCTGGCTCCAAACCGGGTCTGGAATCGGTGGGGCGGACTTCGGCAGGTTTTTCTTGAGCAGGCTCCAAGTACGCCTTCAAGCGTTCAAGAAAAGGCCCGCGGTCTTTTTCTTCGAGCCCCTTCCACTTTTCACGCAACCAACTTTCGCGAAAGCTTGGTTTTGCTGAAGCCGCTTCGGCAGTCAAAAAACCATCGATCTGGGCAGACGGATAGCTGAAAGCCTCGAGCGCCTCGATCGCGATCACGCGTCGATCTAGCAGATCATTCAGCTGTTCCGCGGTAAGCTTTTGTGGAGGATTTTGCCGGATCATATTTTTGGTTTCCTCGATCTTGGCAAACGGAACAGCAATAAAGGTCAAACGGTCGCCATTCTTACCCACCGGATCGAAAAGATGGAATTCCGGCCCTTTGGATATGAATTCCTTCACACTGGATCTCAGAGGGCTCTTCACTCCGTCGGGCGAGACAACCCCCAGGACCACGGGATATTGAGCCTCAAATCTCTTTTTGAGATCTACCCGTTCCTCTTCCGTCATGGCATTCCAGGTTTTAATACGTTCTTCTTCGATCTGAATTAAATTCTTAAAAATCTCCGGATCCAGCTTCGCTTTTCGGACCATTTCTTGGGCGGTCTCCAGATCCCACATCTTGCGAGGCCCAGCGTACTGTTTCCACGCCTTTTCGATATCTGTGTCATACGCAAATGAAACCGAATCTTTGCTCAATTCCGTGGATTCCATCGCGGTCCAGAATGCCAGGTCCTTCTCGCGCATGGCAGACTTGGAAAGGATGGCTCCTTCTTTCAAGATCGATCCAAGCGCCATCGAGGTCGTCCCATGCCAGATCGAATCCAGAAAATCAGGCGCCAGAGGACTTCGCAACAAATCAAACAGAAATTCATCTTCCCCTTTCCGAACTTCCGAACGCGTTATTTCTCCGCGAGCGGCTTCATCGACTGTGCGAGCTTCGGAGCGGGGCTTTAAAGGCGCTTCACCTGTAAGG
>JAZDJU010000097.1:0-11887 GCA_043803685.1 Candidatus Omnitrophota bacterium | reverse complement strand
CTTGGCGCTTCGACGGTGAGCGGGACGCTGGGTGTGACGGCGAACGGCGCGATCACGGACAGCGGGAATCTTGCGGTGACGGGGACGGCGACACTTGCCGCGGGAGCCGCCAACGACATCACACTCGATAATAATAACAATTTCAGCACGGTGGCGATCACGAGCGGGAACAATGTGGTGCTGAAGGATACGGACGCGCTGGATCTTGGCGCTTCGACCGTGACCGGAAATCTGGATGTGACCACGGGGACGTCCCTCTCCGATAGCGGGAACGTGACAGCGGCGGGATTGAAGTTCAATGCAGGCACGACCGTGACCCTTGATTCGGCCAACAATGATTTTGATACGGTGGCGGGGACTTCGAATGGAGCTATCGTTCTCAAGGACCAGGATTCTCTTTCGGTCGGCACGGTGAACGGCACGAATGGGATCAATTCGACCAATAACGATATTACACTCACAAGCGGCGGAGATCTTACGCTCGACAAGGCTGTGAACGCGGGGGCCGGTGACGCGAGACTTACGGCGACCGGATATATCCGTGAAGGTGCTCCGACCGATGACGCGGCGCCTGTGGCGGATGTGATCGGTAAAAATATTTATCTGACTTCCAATGTTGCCTCGCCCAGTGACGCGCTGGGCCTGAGTTCCAGTTATCTGGATCTCCAGATCACCAATACCGCGACCGGGAGCTGGAACGCCAGTGTTCCCAACGGCGGGGACATTTTCGTCAACTGCATCGGGGATTGTCCTCTCGGTCAGGTCGATGTGGGGACGGGGACTTTTAATTTCAGCACTTCCGGTCAGTTGACGGATTCGAACGATACTCTTTTCGGGGAGTTCAACGGCGCGACGTGGAATATCACGGCCGGGGGTCTCAATGTCAAAACAGGAACAGGTTTTGGCACCGCGACGAACGCGATCGAAACCCGTCTTTCCGATTATGGCGGGGTCGCGGGGGACGGTAAGGCGGCCATTGAAGGCGGCACAGGCGGTGTTTTTCTCGCGAATAAAGCTATGACCGGCTTTGGTCTCACGATCGGCGGGTTCGCCGGTGGTTTTATCGCTGGTGTGAACTCCAAGGCAGGGACCATGATCTTTTCCGGGAGCCCTCTGACGATCGCTTCGAATATCGTGGATAGCCTTGGCGGTGACATTACGCTAGCGGCTCTTGGGACAACAACGGCCGACAATCTGACGGTTAATAATGCCGTCCAGGTGAATGCGACGGGCGGCAACGGGAATATTCTCGTGGTCGCGGGCAATGACGTTTCGCTCAAAAACAATTCCAGGGTCACTGCTGCGGGGAGCGGCGCGGTCAAGGTGGTTTCCGGTGAAGATTATACGGACGCTATGCTGAATCAAAACGGCAATGCGAACGGCGATATCGTGATGAACAGCAGCAGCGCGGTCCGGAGTCAGGACGGCGATATTCTCGTCGATTCTGCCCGGAATATTAAAATCAGTGAAGTGAACGCGGATAGTAACGCTTCGGGTGTCAAAGGTGATGTCACAGTTTATGCTCGTACAGGCCGCATCGAAGACAATAACGGGGCGACTTTGAACATCACGGGGGATGATCTTGTTCTGGAAGCTCAAAAAGGGATCGGGGTGGATGGCAGTAATACCAAGGATGCCATTGAGGTGGCGGTGAAGACTTTGGATGCTGTGAACCACAATACCCGGCATCTGGAGGTTGATCAGGTCGCGGCGGGGGGCAATTTGGATCTTTTGCGCGCGGATCAGCAGGGTTCCGGGGATCTTGATATCCGGACATTGGACGGAATGCTTACCGTGGTCGCGGGTCTTTCGGGCGGATCCGGTGTTTCCGCCAAAAACGGAGCCGTGACTCTTTCGGCGCAGGATGCCGGAGGCTCGGGAACGGATGATCTGATCGTAAATAATACAGTGACCAGCACGACCGGTAAGATCCATCTTGATTCCACGTCGCGAGATGCGGTGTTTAGCGCGGATGGTGACGTGACGGCTACAGGCGGCGCGGAGATCGAAGTGAGCGCTCAGCGGAACGTGACGATGGCAAGCGGGACGGTTTTTGATGCTAACGGAGGCGGAGTTCAAGGCGGCATTGATATTGATGCCGTCACCGGGGATGTGACGCTTGGAAAAGTCATTACGACAAGCTCGCTTTCCACGAATCTTCTCAGCAGCTCGGATGCTTTTGACGCGGTGGATATCAACGCCGGTGGGGCCGTGATCGATGCGGGAGTGGGACCCAATATCACTGCCAAGAACGGACAAACAACTCTGACGGCAGTGACGGGTATCGGCAGTGTCGGTGGCATCGAAACCAAGATCAAGGCTCTGAAGCTCACCAATACGACTTCCGGGGATGTGAGGATCCGGGAAACCAATGCCGGGGGCGATCTGGATGTGATCCAGGCAACTCAGTCGGGGCCCGGAGCGCTTCATATCCTCACGAGAGACGGAACGCTTACGGTGCTAGGGGCGGCGCTCTTGACGGGGACGCTCGGCGGAGTTTCGGCGACTTCCGGGAATCTTCGTTTGTTTGCTCAGGATCAGTCACTCGTTGGGACAAGTCATCTGGTGATCAATAACACGGTGACGTCAACGACCGGAACCATCAATCTTGATTCTGAAAATGATGTCCGTTTCAGCGAAAAGGGGGATGTGACCAGCGCGAGCGGTGACATTGCGGTGGACGCCACGGACGGCATTCAAATGACCGATACAGGCACGGACGGTACGGTTCTGGACGCGGGGACCGGGCGTATTGACCTGGACGCGGACGGAGACATTCTTCTTACCGCGGTCAAGACCACCAGTAACGGAAGCGATGCCGTGACGATCGTGAGCCGGAATGGGGCTTTGATCGATCAGGGGGATACCGATGTTTACAATATTGAAACCGGAGCTGCTGGTGGAATGTTGATCAGCGCGAAAACGGGGATCGGCAGCACGACGCTTGCTTCGCCTGCCGCGAACCAGGGGATCGAAACCAAGGGCGGACAGCTAGCCGCAGAGACCGATTCCGGGGATATTCAGATCTTTAATACAGGGGCGCTTGATATCACGACGCTGACGGATCCGACCTTAACGACTTCGCTCGGATTCTCCGGGGTGGGGACCGTGACCGGGGTGACGATCCAGGATACTGCCGCCACTGATCCCGCGGGATTTGTATTTATCACATCCGCAAGTCCCATGACCATCTCCAGTGCCGTGACGAACTATGCGGGGGGAGATATTTCGCTCTACGCGCTTGGAACAATCGCAGGTGTGGATACGATGGCGGTCAATAATGACGTTCGTACCGAGGGCGGCAATGGGAATATCCGGATGGTTTCCGGAAGTAGTATGACCTTTGACAGCCTGGCCACGGGGAAGGCGATCACCGTGAGCACGGCCGGGAATGGCGTTGTCTCAGGAACAGGGAATGTGATCCTGGGCGCCGGGTATGACGCGACGGGCAAAGCGGCCAATGAGCCTGCGGCGACTTTAGTCGGTCCGGGCGGAGCGGCGGGAGACACCGGTGCGAATCTCACGATGACGGCGACCTCCACAGTAGCAACCGAAGACGGTGATATTCTGGCGGATGCGCAAAATGATTTTACCGTGGGGCTTTTGCACGCGGATGGTGGCAGCGGTAAGGGGGATATCACCGACGGCGTTCGCGGGGATGTGACGACCTTTTCGCGGAATGGCTCGACCCTGGATGCCGATCTTGCGACAGCCGTGCCGCAACTGAATAATATCTTTGCCGCAACCTGGAACGGTACGGCCGGCAAAGACATCGGACTTCTTCGTGTCAATCCGATCGAGACCAACGCGCCGGTCCAGAATTTAATTGCAGGCACCGACATCCACATTGTGAATACGGGCGATGCCCTGCTCAACGCGGATTCCACGGACGGGTCGATCCAGTTCGAATCCACGGGGAATATCCTTCTCGGACACGCTTTCGCGGGGCACGGTCAGAATAGCTTGATGGCCGGAGGCTCGATCTTTTCACAGGGTGGCGGTTCGACACGCGTGATCGCCAAAGACGTGATCCGGCTGATCGCCGGGGGCGTCATCGGGACCGCTTCCAACCACATCCAGACCCAGCTCAACCACGCGGGCAATCTTTTCCTCGAAGCTCACGGACAGCAGGGCGTTTTGTCCGCGAACATCCGGGGTAACTTTACACGAGCCAGCGTTCAGCTCCTGAACACGCCTCCGGGATTGGTTTCTTTTAACGGGATCGTGTTCGGCGGGGATGACGCGCCTCTTTTTGAGAGCGCTGTCTCAAGTCTTTACTACAATCCGAACCCGGTCAGCTTGCCGGCGTATGGGTATTTTGACGGCCGTTACGCGGCGGATTTCCCGGCGTTCTTTGATCAGAACCGTTTCGCGTTCGCGCCTGTTACGAGTATCAATACCGCGGGGATCGATGTGTTGCCGATCGAAGGCCTTGGGATATTGCCGCCTGTGGCGCCGCTACCGCTGCCCACTCCGGCGCCTGTCCCGGTTCCCGAGTCCGAGCGTCCGCCTCTCACAGCGCCCCTTCCGGGGCTCGCAACGCCTCCGGCGGTTCAGCCTCCTCAGGAACAGGTCCCAGGACCGGTTTATGTGGCTCCGGGGCGTGGGAGCGATGCCGCGGCTCCTTCGGTTTTAGAGCCTGTTTCCGCGCAAACGCCTGTTCAAGATTCTAGCGCGAATCACAACCCTCCATTCCCTGTGAGCCCGATCTCACAGAGTGTGCGTCAGCAAGTCCAGACGATGCCGTCACCGATCGAGCAGAATGAAGCTGCGAATGCTGGAACGGGTTCAGCCGCTGTGCCGGCCGGTGTGGGTTCCGAGGCTAGGGCGAGGTAAAGAAGAAGCAAGCTTTTGGTGTGGTAAAAACACCCGGTAGCGCCTTAGGGCATTACCGGGTGTTTTTTTTATGGGATCAAGCTGAACCTTAAGGAAGGTAGGCTTGCAGGGAAACGTTCTGGATCCAGCTTTCCCATTGTCCCCAATTCGTTTCATCCAACGTTGCGAAACCTTTGGATCGACGGCTCCAGTTCATGAAGGTTTCGGTCTTCTTCCCCTGGGCCCATTGTTCCGCGATACCTCGGTCCGGGCTTCCGTCATCGCCGTAACGTAACATGGCGTGATAGGTCAACTCGGCTTTGGGTTCGTTCCCCACCTGCTGGTACTGGGTCCAGGAAAGAGATTTTGTTTTCCCGGTATCGAGGAAATACTCGTAGACCATGAACTCCCGGGTGGTTTTCTTGCCGGCCGGCTGATCGATGATGTCAAAAAATTCCTTTTCTTTGGCCTTTTGGTCATTCCAATAGTTATAATCGAGGCGGTGGCGAATGGTCTTTCTGAAAAGGAGGGTTTGGTCGCTATCAAATTCTTCAATGACCGTCTGCTGTTTTAATTCATCGCCTTCGTTCGCATTCTGGGTCAGAATGGTGGCATGGTGGCCATTCGAGTAGACTCTTGAACAAGAGTTCGTTCCGTCGGTCGCGGTACCGGTCTGGGAGCACTTTTCTGAAACCAGCATCGCTACCTCATCCGTTCTTTGGAACGGGAGGCCTTGCAAAACCTGAAGTGTGACAGTCCCAGGGTTCAGCTGTTGAGACATCGGAGGCACCAAGGTCGGCGAAGCAGCGCTCGGGGAGGTGCTTTGGGTCATCGGAGGTTTCTCCATCAAAAAGTCGACGGAGTTACTCGCTTCAAAGGTGTCTAACGCCTGGGCCAAAGCTTTTTCAGAATCGGGTACCGGGGTTGCCGCGACAGTGGCTTGGGGGTTCTCCTGGAATGTTTTTGGATCCTGGGTCTCCTGGGCAGGTGCCGAGGGTATGCCAAGGAGGAGCCCTAGGGGGATCATGAGGAGCAGGCCTGTGAACCTTTTCGTGGATGATTCTAGCTTAAACTTCATTCCGTATGGCTTTATCATGGCACCCTCGCATTTTTGTGTTTATTTCCCCTACGCTTTTAACCATAGCACATACTTATTTAAAAAAAAAGAATACTATGGAAAATAAACGATTAAAATGCATAGCAAAAACTATCAAATCTATCAAAAACTAACAATAATAAACCTATTAACGACAATATGAGCGCATATAATAGTAAATTATTGATATTGTGATGAAATAATCCAAACTTATTGAATTGCTTAATTATTGTGTTATACTGGAGTCGTAGGCGGTGAATTAAGAACTTTTGAGTCTATGGACTCAAAAGAGACGGATTCGAAAGGCGATTAGCTTATGGATAAAAAGGCGTTCAAGGTTTTAGTCGTTGAGGATGACCCCAATTATTTCACCCTTGTAAACGAGCGTCTGTCCCAGAACCGTAATCCTTCCTTTGACCTTATTCGTAGCAAACACATGCAGTCCGCTCTCGAGCGCCTGGCCGAAGGCGACATCGATGTCGTGCTGCTGGATCTCATGCTTCCCGACAGCGAGGGGCTTAACAGTTTTCTTTCAGTCCATAAGTCGTTTTCCGAGGTGCCGATCATTATTCTGACCTCGGTCGATGACGAGGAACTCGCCGGAAAGGCCATTGCCATGGGCGCTCAGGACTATCTCGCCAAGGGGAGTTTTGACCGTCAGCTTCTGGTGAAGAGTATTTGTTATGCCATCAGTCGACATCAGGGGCAGGCTGAACTTCAAAAATATTTCCAGGAGAACGAGCGCTCCAAGCGAGCCCTCCAGGACCAGGACGAACGGTTCCGGAGCCTTGTGTCGAACATCCCTGGTGCGGTGTATCGTTTCACTCTGTCGGAGACACGGGAATGGAAAGTCGATTTCATTAGTGATGCCATCAAGGATATTTCAGGGCTCTCAGCCCAAGATCTTATGGGGGGGAATGTTTCCTCCTACTTTGAAAAGGTTTTGCCGCAAGACCTTCCGCTTTTGAGGGATGCGTTCGAGAAAGCGGTGCGGGAAGGATCTATGTTCAGCGTCGACTACCGCATCCGGCAGCCGAACGGGGATTTCCGTTGGGTGAATGACCACGGGCGCGCCGTCCGGGACATTTCCAGGAGAGTGACGAGTGTCGACGGTATTATTTCGGACACCACGGAACGGACCCGGGAAAAAGAACGCTTCAATCAGCTCGTCTATTTTGATGCCCTGACGAATCTTCCGAACCGGGAGCTTTTTGTCGACCGTCTTGATCAGGCCATCCAGCAATCCCGCCGCAAGAAGGAGAGCGGGGCGGTGTTGGCGTTGGACCTGGATCACTTCAAGCGCATCAACGATACGTTGGGACACCCCATCGGAGATCAACTGATCAAAGCGGTTTCCGTGAGGCTTTTGAAGCTGCTGTTCGACACCGATACCATCACGCGCGTCGGCGGAGGCGCTTTTATCATTCTCCTGCCCCGCATCACGAAAAGTGAAGACGCCGAGAATGTCGCTACGAAGCTTCTCACCGCCTTCAAAGGGCCTTTTCTTATCAACGAACACGAGCTTTTTACCAGTTGCAGTATCGGGATCACGATCTTCCCCGGGGATGGCGAGACGAGCGACATCCTGATCAAGAATGCCGACGCGGCCATGCATATTTCCAAGGAACGGGGTAAGGACCGGTATCAACTTTTTTCGTCTTCGATCGCCAACAGCAGTTTTGAAAGGCTGGTCCTTGAGAATAGTCTTCGCCGCGCTCTGGAGCGTAATGAATTCCTGCTTTATTACCAGCCTCAGGTGGACCTCCGCACCGGGAAAGCGATCGGAGCCGAGGCGTTGATCCGCTGGAAGCACCCTGATCTGGGGTTCATTCCTCCGATCGAGTTCATTCCTATCGCGGAGGATACGGGACTGATCCATCCGATCGGGGAATGGGTCTTGAAGACAGCTTGCGCGCAAAAGAAAATTTGGGAACAGACGGGTTTTCCGGATTTCCGGGTGTCGGTCAATCTTTCCGGCCGGCAGTTCCACTATGCCAATCTGGTGGATATGGTGGGGGACACGATCCGGAAGAGCGGCATTGATCCGAAAGGTCTCGATCTCGAATTGACGGAAAGTACGATCATGGAGCGCTTGGAGGAAACCACGCTGACCTTGAAGAGGCTCAAGAATATGGGGGCGCATATTTCGATCGACGATTTCGGGACCGGTTATTCTTCGCTGATGTACCTGAAAACGTTTCCCATCGATTGCGTCAAGATCGACAAATCCTTCGTGGACCATGTGACCACCGATGTTGATGACCAGGCGATCACCCATGCCATCATTTCCATGTCGCATAGTTTAAAACTGGAAGTCGTCGCCGAAGGGGTCGAGACGAAGGAACAGCTCGAGATCCTGAAGTCGCAGAATTGCGACATCATTCAGGGGTATCTTTTCAGCAAGCCCCTTCCTGTCGATGCTGTCGCTCCTTTTCTTTTGGGTGACACTGTCAAAAAGATCCTTGCCTAATACGCTGTCCGATAAATTCTTGTTGGAATTACCCTGCCATGAACTCCCCCTTTCACAAAGGGGGATCGAGGGGGATTTTTTAAAATCTCCCCTAGCTCCTCTTTACAAAGAGGGGGAATTCCGGTGCGAATTTTCCAAACAGAATACTCATCGTCCCTCGCTTTTCATTAGTGCCACGGAGCTTTTCTTCGCAATCGTTTCATAAAGTAAAATTGTCGTGGGACCGATAATCACTCTACGGGGTCTCTGACGGAAAACGATTATGAAAAAACATCCACAATTGCTCGAACTCAATGCTTTCTTTTATATCTCCAGGATGTCCAGGAAATACGGACGTCGTCTGACCCTGGCGACGGTTCCGCTTGACGAATGGAAATCCTTCGCGGAACAGGGGTTCGACTATCTTTGGCTCATGGGAGTTTGGACCCATAGCCCCGGGTCGGCCGCTCATGCCGCCAAGGAGCCGGGCCTGTGCCGCGCTTACGATATGATCCTTCCCGGTTGGAAGCGTGAAGATGTCACGGGTTCCCCGTACGCCATCTTCAATTATGAATTGGATCCTTATCTTGGGAAACCGGAGGAACTGCTTCAGCTCAAGATGAAGTTGAACGGGTTGGGGATGGGTCTGGTGCTGGATTTTGTGCCGAACCATCTTGCTTTTGATCATCCCTGGACCGTGGAACGTCCCGAACTTTTCGTGTCCTGCCTTCCTGCGACTTTACGCGCCCATCCGGAATGGTCTTTTATCACGAGTGAAGGGAAAAAACTCGCGCATGGAAGGGACCCCTATTTTGCTCCCTGGATCGACACCGCGCAGATCAATTTCTGGTCCCCGAAGGCGCGCGAAGCCTGGCTTGCGGAACTCCTCAAGATCTCGCAGGTTGCTGATGGAGTTCGCTGTGATATGGCGATGCTGGGGCTTAACGATGTTTTCCAGAAGATCTGGGGAGATCACATTGCGACGGGCCGTCCCTACACGGAGTTCTGGGAGGAAGTGATCCCGGAAGTAAAGAAGGCCGCGCCGCATTTCATCTTTATCGCGGAAGTCTATTGGGACATGGACTGGCAGCTCCAGCAAATGGGTTTTGATTTCACTTATGACAAACGTCTTTACGACCGGATGTTCTTTGATTCAGCCGTGTCGGTTGGCGAGCACTTGAACGCGGAGCCGGCCTATCGCGATAAATGTCTTCGTTTTATTGAGAATCATGATGAAGAACGCGCGACGGTAAGTTTCGGGAAACAGAAATCCAGGGCCGCGGGGATCGTTGCGGCCACGGTTCCGGGTCTTCGCTTCTTTTATGACGGACAATCGGAAGGCCGAAGGATCCGCACGCCCATCCACTTACGGCGTGAGCCTTCCGAGCCCGCGGATCCGGTAACAGTCGAGATCTATCGCCGGCTTTTAAAGTACCTCAAGGATCCCGTGATCCACGATGGGGAATGGACCTTACTCGCGACCCGGGCTGCGTGGGAAAAGAGCGAGACCTACCAGGCGATCCTGGCCTGGCTTTGGGGACACGGACAGAATTGGAAACTCATTGTCATTAATTATTCCATGATCCGCGCGCAGGCGTCCATTCACCTTCCGGAATTTCTGGGACGGAAATATTTCATTCAGTTCCGGGACGCGTTGACCGACAAGCCCTACGACCGGACCGGGGAGGAGCTCTTCAAAAAGGGATTGTACGTGGACCTCCAACCCTGGCAGGCCCACCTGTTCGATTTTAAAGCCTGAAAAACTTGAAGCGTCCATACCATGTTACAGGATCCCCGCAATGACAGGGACCCGAGAGGGCTATAAATTAAACGCGAAGGGGAATTGAAATCCAGTTTTAACTGATATCAACTGATATGTCGTTGACACAGGATTCAGCCCTGGTCATAATTCGATGGTGTAGCGGATCCTTTTAAATGGACTTTTTCATTTCCAGGCGATGTCGTTAACTTGCATGGAGGAGGTGAATAATGCTTCGAAAGTATATTCCAGGCATGGTGTTTCTTTCAATGGTTGTGTTTGCATCCGTTGCTCATGCCGGCAAAACGGAATTGACCACTTTCTATCCCGCTCCGTACGGCGAGTATCAGGAAGTGAAAACCACGAGTAATACTTCTCTTGCCACGGAGTCCGGGAATGTTGGCATCGGAACGACGAGTCCAAACGCTTCACTGGACTTGGGCTCTAAAACGGACGGAATTATTTTGCCTATGGGCACCACCGCCCAAAGGCCCGTTTCGCCTGTGACAGGTCTCTTTCGCTACAATACCACGTTATCCAAAATTGAATTCTATAACGGTACCGAATGGAAAACTCCCTGGAATATCACAAGTAGTGATTTTAGCGCCACGGGTGGAACCGTAACCGAGGGCGGAGGTTATCGTTTCCATAAATTTACAACTTCCGACTCGTTTATTGTCACTGGTTCTGGGACGGTTGACGTTCTTGTCGTCGCAGGCGGCGGCGGTGGTGGCGGGACAACTTATTTTGGAGGAGGGGGCGGCGCCGGGGGAGTGGTGTACAGTTCGGGTTTTACAGTTACGGCACAATCCTATTCTGTGACTGTTGGATCTGGCGGCGCAGGAGGCTCTGGTACTCTTCAAGGGACTAATGGGGGGAATTCTGTTTTTTCGACCATTACAGCGCTTGGCGGCGGTGGGGGAGGGAATTATTCTTCCGGGAATGGAAAAAATGGTGGCTCAGGTGGGGGCGGAGCAGCCAACACCTTTATGGTTCCAGGGGTAGGAACTGTTGGCCAGGGTTTTTCAGGAGGAGCCGGTTTTTCCGGCGCTTATTATGGTGGAGGTGGAGGCGGTGGAGCAGGTGGTGTTGGTGGTGTTGGCACCGCCTATGTGGGCGGTAGCGGTGGGGTTGGTGTAGATTATGGTGGTGTATTTGGAACCAGTGTAGGCGATGTGGGTTGGTTTGGCGGTGGTGGCGGTTGCATATACACCTCAGGTTATACACCAGGAGCCGGAGGAAAAGGGGGAGGAGGAGCCGGATCGTACGCTAATGGGACGAATGGAGCCGCGAACACTGGTGGCGGCGGTGGTGGTGGAGAAAGAAGTGGCTCCTATGGCGGAACAGGCGGTTCGGGAGTCGTGATCATTCGCTACTTGATCTGAGTGACAGCTGCGGTACTGAGAAAACGGGGCCGGAATTATTTTTTGGTTATGAAATGATGCGCAGCATAAAGATTTTTGCTGGATTGCTTAGGAGCTGAAATGCGAAGCGCGAAAAAGAAGGAACAAAGAAAAGAGGAAGGCCGCGAGCTTTGGCGTCCGGAGCACAAGGACATGACCAAAGACGGGCTGAAGGAATCTTTCAGCTCGAGCCTTCAGTATGGTCTTGCCAAGGACCGGTTCACCGCGACCTCTCGCGACAATTTTATGGCCCTCGGAATGTCGCTCCGCGACCGCCTCGTGGAACGCTGGATCCAGACCCAACAACGCTACCACGAGAAGAACCTCAAACGTGTTTATTATCTCTCTCTGGAATTCCTGATCGG
>JAZDJU010000096.1:0-3185 GCA_043803685.1 Candidatus Omnitrophota bacterium | reverse complement strand
GTGGGCCCGAGGGACGCTGCAGGGTATCCCGCTTATTTTTATGCCGAAGATCAGCCTTGCTTCAAGGTTTCTCGCGTTCTTTGGGATCTATCTTTATGCGGCGGATGTCGTGTTCTTCTTTTGGCTCATCTTCGGTCTTCTCGCCCATTCCTGTCTTGCGGGCGAGCTTATCCATTTCGAGGTCGATTCCATCTGGCTCGGCGCCTGCACGAACAGCAAACTCAAGTGGACGCTTCTTTTCAGCATTGCCGTGGTCTATTTGCACAAGCTCACTCTGCTGAAAAATCTGAAGGACCTGAAGGATTTTCTCTACGAACTGGTTGTTTCGACGTTCCTCACCCTAAACAATGTTTTCTACACGCCTCTGGACATCGCAAGCATCCCGCTCGGGAAACTTCACTGGAAGCCCATGGCGAAAGATCCTTTCGCCAAAGTGAGCTTTCAAAATACCGCGAAGGTTCTTTGGCCGGGGACCGCCGCGGGCCTCTCGGGTCTTTATTTCTGTTTGTTTCTAACGCCTTACTTCATCTGGCAGGCAACGCCCCTTTTGACAAGCCTGATCCTTTCCATTCCCGTTGCGTACTGGACCGCGAGGCTGGTTCCGGAACGGTGCAAGGCATGGATCTAATTCAAATAAGGAGAGATTAAGAATATGACGCAGAAAGAAATTCACGCTCAGGAAAAAGAACCCGCTCTTTTTGAAGAAAAAAAAGAACCTCCTAAAAAGGGGAGGGTGAAGATCTTTGTTTTGGTTCTGGCCGTTCTTTTAGGGGCTTTCTTCTGGCCGAAGCCGGTTATTAAAGGTGACGCCATCCTGCACGCGGAGCAGTTCGCGAGGATTGGACTTTCTGGCCCCGGAGTGCTCAGAGAACTACTTCATCAGAAAGGTGACCGGGTGAAGAAAGGGGGAGTGATCGCCCGGTTCGAGAATCTGGAGATCAAGCAGCGTTTGGAGGAGAAGAAACTCGCTCTTGAGATCTTAAAGCTGGATAAGGACCGGCTTACAAAGAAGGCGGGGTTTCTGACTCAGGAGAAGGACCGCAGCAACATCCTCTTTGAGAACGGAGTGATCGGACAGACGGAACATGAACGTACCGTTTATGGACTTGAGGAGTTGGAGCAGATGGTTTCGATTAAGGCGAAAGAGATGGAATCGGTCGAGGCCGAGATCGGATTTCTCAAGATGCAAGTGGAAGCGTTGGAGCTCAAAGCGCCGTTTGACGGGATTCTGCTTACGGACCCGAGCGAGCAGATCGGAAGCCCGCTTAAGGAAGGCGAATTCGTGCTCGAGTTCGCGGATCCGGACACGTATTTCCTTGAGATGCTGATCCTTGAGAACATGATCCCGAAAGTTTCGCTCGAGGATCCGGTAAAAGCGAAATTCAACGCGTTCCGCGGAAAAATCTTTTCGGGCGAAGTGATTCGTATTGCTCCCCGGGCAAGGGACGAAGTCGAAAAGGTCTTTAAAGTAAAGCATGTCGTTGCCTGCGCGATCCGTCTTAAGGAAATGCCTCCTGACATTAAATACGGGATGCGGGCGGAGGCGGAGATATCGCCCGCGAAGGACGGGTGGCGGAAATGAATCCCGAGGAACTCCATGAGGAGAACGACCGGTCGTTTGAAAGCGAGCTTGCGATGCTCTTTCACAAGGTCAGCGATGGGCGGCGGATACAGGATTTGAGAGTGTCTTTGAATTCAGTCAAGGAAAGCATGTGCTGGTGTCTGCCAATCCAATTCGAACCCCAGGAGGAATCTTTCACTCTATGAAAGCCATCATTCTCGCCGCCGGTTTTGGAACAAGACTCTATCCTCTTACGCGGAATATCCCCAAAGCGCTTTTAAAGCTTGGGAATAAGACTCTGCTTGATCATCTGGTCGGGAAGCTTGATCGTTTTCCGATCATTGATGAGATCGTCATCGTTAGCAGTAAACGCTTCTACCAGAATTTCAAGAGATGGAAGAAGGAAGCCTTCTATCAAAAGCCGATCCGCATCATCCATAACGGGGTCAATGATCCTGAGAAACGCCCGGGAGCTGTGCGGGATCTGGAGTTGTCTCTTAGGCCTTCCCGGGGAACTCCGGAGAACTTTCTTGTTTTCTGCGGGGATAACTATTTTGATTTCCCGATCGGGTATTTTCTGCTGCCGTGTCTGGGGCATTCCCGGTGCACGTTCATAGGCCTTTATGATGTTCGGGAGAAGGCCTTAGCGTCCCAGTACGGTGTTGTTGAAATGGAGGAGACCGGAAAGATCGTCCGCTTTAACGAGAAACCGGCCGCTCCGGCCTCCACGAAGGTGAGTGTGGGCGTTTATTACATGTCCCCGGAAGCACGCCTCAGACTATATGAATACCTCGATATCGAAAAACGGAACCCAGACCGCATCGGAGATTTCTTTGCCTGGTTGAGTGGCAAGGAACCTGTTTTCGGGGTGGTTTTCGAAGGGGCATGGTTTGACATTGGTAGTAAGGAATCTTATGAAAAAGCTACGAAACATGTTTCCCGTGCGCCGATCCGTTAAAGCGCTTATTTTACTCGCTATTCTTGCGGTGCTGAACGGCTGCGGAACAGCACCGGTGCCTCTTCCGGTCTTATCGGGCGATGCTCGCGACGAACATGTTAAATCCGTTGCTCAGGCTCCGCCTGACCATCTTGGGATCGTGATGAAGTGCATCGCGGAGAACCTCGAGGAAAATGCCGGGCTCAAGATCGCCGGAATAATGGCGGAAGAAGGGGAATCGCCGTATGTTTTTGCGGCTCCTGAGAAGTCGGGCGGATTACTCGTGGTGCGGATCAAGGAGATCGGTATCGCTGACCCACCCTCTGGGATTCGGCTGACGCTGCAATTAAGAGTGTTCGATGGATTGGGCGAACATATTTACACCAGAAGCATTACGGGTGTCTCCGGGGCTAACCCGCCCAGAAACCCGCCTCCCGGCACCGAAGAGGCGCTCCGGGCTGTCACGAAGGATATTCTCCGCCAATATGCCAAAGATCCCGCTCTTCGTCCGCTTATCCTGAAATACAAGCTCGGTTCCTTACTGAAGTTTGGCTAACACCCGTTGAGGAGGATATGAGTAAAGCGGTTGTCATTCTCGGGGCTGGAGCTTCGTCTGATTTTGGAGTGCCGACCTTGCAAGGGATCTTCAAGGACAAATGGGCGCGGCAGTACCTTAAGCAGGATTCA
>JAZDJU010000095.1:0-4561 GCA_043803685.1 Candidatus Omnitrophota bacterium | reverse complement strand
TACCTGTCCATGGTTTAACCGTAACCCCGGTGGTCAATTTTCCGCAGGAAAGGGTGATTGTCTTGGTTTTTAGGGGATCGTCCATTGCCTCCTGTACAGGTGGCAGTGCTGCAACACCTATCCCGGCACCGCTTCCAGCAGCCACAATCACATGGTAATCGTGATAAAACTTGTTTTGTCTTTTTTTGAGAAGATTCTTCATAGCATGACAGGACGCGATACTCGGGAGAAACCAGAATGTGTGCGATAGAACATTCAAAAGGCGGACATCCGAATAAGGCATAGGTGGCTTTTTAGCGCCCAGTTTCAGATTGTCTATGGTGGTTTCCAGAAATGCACCCCGGATTAGATTCAGCCACTTCTGCACATCATCCTGATAGGTGAATTTCGCCTTTACGCCTCTCCCTTCAGCAGAAAAGAAAATATTCAGATCGAACTCATTGTACTCGCCCTGCATGGCGATTTCGCGGATCGAATCAGGTAGTTGATAGGTTAAGAGAACCATGCGGGGAAGCGATGCATACGGATTATCTTCGCCTTCCCACTCCTGTTTGGCCCGCTGTTCATCCGAATAGGTCCAGTTAAATATCTGCTCCTCGATAAACTCGCCTGATGCGATAGCCCGAAACGGTGTGCCGGAAAGATAGAGATAGCCGTCCGTCGTGATCGGCATAATCTCTTCATCAAAATCCTCAATGCCTTGGCCCTCTGCGAACTCGATTTCCTTCTCGTCTTCCGCTTCAAAAAGCTCCTTGGCGTTTTCGCGCCAGGCCCCATAGTGATACTCGTCGAAGATCACACAATCCCAGTTGGTTGTATGAACCCATTCGTTCTTTGTCTTAATCCCACCCGTACTTCTGTTTTTGCCCAGATAATCCTGAAAAGACCCGAAGCAAACGAATGGCTTTCCCTTGTCTGCGGCTTCATATGTCAGCCCGCCCGGGGAAATAAATTGCCAGCCCTTGAAATCAATATGGCATTTCAAATCTTGTTCCCAGGCGCTCTGCACCGCTGGCTTGAAAGTCAGCACCAGCACTTTGAACCATCCCATTCTCTTGGCAAGCTGATAAGCGGCAAAGGTCTTGCCGAACCGCATTTTCGCATTCCACAGGAAGTGCGGTGGCTTGTCAGAATTTTCCTTCCTGATGCTCTTGAAATAGAAGACGGTTTTATCCACAGCTGCCGTCTGTTCGGGCCGCATCTTGAAATCAAGTGAACGGCTTTCTTCGTTCATTTGACTGGTTTTAACAGCAATGACAGCTGCCTTGACCTCGTCAACCGAACACTTGAACCATTCGCCCTCAGGATTTTTTACACCGACAATTCTTAAATAGCGGTGAACATCATAATCGATGAAGACCGTGCCGTCATTGCGCATGGCGGACTCTTCGAGAAC
This sequence comes from Candidatus Omnitrophota bacterium, assembly GCA_043803685.1. Taxonomy (GTDB): domain Bacteria; phylum Omnitrophota; class Omnitrophia; order Omnitrophales; family Aquincolibacteriaceae; genus Aquincolibacterium. Next base: position 3,165 of record JAZDJU010000095.1, on the reverse strand, counting down.
AATCCGGTACGGCGGTTTGCCGGGTCTCAGCGTCGGATACTGTTGAGCAACACGCGCTTTAACATCCACTGTGGTATAACCTATTTTCAGTAAACCCCGATATTGAGGATTTGTGTCTTCATAGGCGTAGATCATCGGTCTATTTTCAGGTCGTGGGGGAAAGAATTCCTTACTCTCTGGGCTCATTGTCCATCTCCATGGGGCGGATCTTGGATTCGATGAAAGCTATTTCTTCATCCGTGAGCGCGTAGCGTTTATACAGCAGTTCGTCGGTCCATTTGGTGGACATGCCCAGAAGCGGAACGAAAGAGTAGGAATCTTTCGTGATGTGATGCGAATACATGAATTGAGCTACAAGGAAACGGAAAAAACGTGTTTTCATATAGCCGACAAGATTCTTTGCATGTGTTTCCTTCTTATAACTGCCGATTACAAGGTATGTTTCCGTGCAAATCGTTCCAGGCGGGAGTATATCAATTTTTGAAAACACCCTTCTTTTGCCATCCTTGCCAGGGTTACCCGCGTGATCATAACCCACATAGGATGTGATAACCTTCCACTCGTCAATCATTTCAACGCCAGAATTAACATCTTTCCGATTGTATGGCCCATCGCCCTTTTGCCAACGGAGTGTAATATCGCCAGTTTTTTGGGGCCTCACAAAAGTACGTAATCCAAATGGTTTACTCGCTGAAACCTGTTCGCTCATGTTTTTCTCTTTTTTCGCTAAGACTTTCCGAATGATGGGCACCGCCTGGCTGTGCCGTATGAATTTTCTGAACTCGTTCAAGGCCCGTGTCGAGACAACCTGGATACCGTTATGAATATTCACAACTTCGCAAGGACCGGACGAATCCCTTTCCCATAAGAAATAGCAGATGCCGCCAGCTATATCTACTCCAGGAAAACATTCCGAAGCATCCTCAAAATCCACGATTTTTCGTATTCGATCATCGTTCAACATTTCCGTACGAAAATCGTCCAGCCCCTTTCCCCCCGCGAACCACCGCGATGGTATGATCATGGTCAAATACCTTGGTCCAAGCTTCTTTGCTTGATGTACAAACTTATGATAGATAGGAGAAGCACTTCTCCCAAACCCCCCATCGCTTAGCTGGTACGGAGGGTTTCCCACAATCACATCAAATTTCATGTTGAACAACTCCTTATAATTTTCGGTGTGGATAAACTGATAGGCATGGGTTTCCAGTTCTTCACCGCGTGCATAGGCTGCCTGGTTTGCTCCGCAGAAAATGCATCTTCCGTTTTCCCAAGTATGATCAATCCGCTCAAAACGGATATTGCCCTGGTGATCGGTAAAGGACTCGCAGACAGAGTATTTCCCGTTGGCCGACTTGGAGCAGTACACGCTTCTTCGAGAAAGCAATACTGTCAAATCCGTGATGGCAATGCCGAAAAGCTGATTATTAAAAATATAGTTAATCCTTGACTGCTTGTCAGGGATTTGCATTGCCAGTCCCGCATCCAAACGCTTGGCAATCTCCCGCAAAAACACGCCGGACTTGCAGACTGGATCAAGGAATTTGGCATTCTTATCGCTCCAGATTTCCCTGGGCAACAAATCCAGTATCTGATTGACCATTTGCGGCGGGGTGAAGACCTCGTCGCTGCTCAGATTGGCCAGACACGTCAGCACATCGGGATTGTAATCATTTCTATTCAACATCGGCAACCCTCAAAAAATGAATCGGCGGATATTCTTTCACAGGCTCATTTATATAAGCCGCATTGTTTTCATCGCTGAACAATAAAAGTTGATGCTGCTTTTCAACCAAAAAAGAAAGCATATAGTCGCGCCGCTTTAGCATACTGCCGTTGACAGACGACCATTCGGAGAAGACGATCGGCTGGGGTCGTAGGCCAACGGTTTTGAGTGCTAACGCATCACCGTGGATGATGTTTTTTGAAAGGATGAAGCTGACCGCGTTGCGGCATTCTTCCTTTACTCTTTTTTTGAAGAGGTTGCTGTATTTATGGTCGAAGATTTGAAAAAGCCGCTTACGACATTCCACGACATTATCTTCAAGAATGTCGATGCCATAGATGGAGGAAACGGCAAGAACGGCATTTCGCTCGTATTCTAATTTGCTTTTTTTATAACGGGTTTCAACGACGTATAGCTTCCGTTCCAGAACTTCCGTCAGAAAATTACCCTTGCCGCAGGCGGGTTCCAGAAACCGGGACTCGATTCTCTCTGTTTCCTGTTTCACCAGATCAAGCATGGCATTAACTTCCCGCTTGCCGGTGTACACCTCGCCATGATCAGCGACTCTCTTCTTTGAGACAACTTGTTTATCCATCAATTCGTAATCCATAACTTTTCATGGAGCTAACGCACTCTTCAGCGGGCGCGGCTTTTTGCGATCCGCTGGAAGAGATTGTTATGTTTTAAAGATCATCTCCATGCGGGAAAGGAGGGAACTTACTCCCGCAATAGAAGGATCGCACCTCTATAGGCGCTTTGCTTTGGTCTGATATGTAGATCTCACCTGATTGAACTATTTTTTCGGAATATTTCAATGTGTTTTGAACTTTATTGATAACATTTCTATCTAGGGAGTATGGCATCAATGAGCGAGTCCCTTCTTCAACGATGAGATTAAAACGCCAATTAATGGTATGAAGCATTTTTATGCCACCGCCCTTAAAAGGGACAGGATATTTAAGGAAAATATTTTTAAGATATGGTCTGGTAGCATCATTGAAGATATTCGGATAGGTTTTTTTAAAATCCTCGTGTATAGCAGTACCGATCCATTCCTGAGATCCTTCCAATTCATAGGCTTTAGTTAATGCCCTTCCTAAAAAAATCTCTTTAATTTCATCAACAAAAATTTCATCATAAGCAACTCCTCCACGAAAAGGCATTTGCGCCGACAAACACGCTTGCAATAATCTCCATACATAAATTAAAAGGCGTAAGCATGCTTCTTCTTTGCCATCATGAGCTACTAAGATAATTGAATCGGAAAAAATTTTACTTATGCACCAACGTTCGTCTTTTGATTTAGAAGTAAATAAACTTGGTTCTTTTGAATTAGGCAACAAGTCCCTGTTAAAAGAATTTGCTATATCTATTACACGAGAATATTTTTCTGCAATTTTGTCGGCACTATTCTTACTTATTAAATCCTTGAACCCCAG
>JAZDJU010000094.1:0-2096 GCA_043803685.1 Candidatus Omnitrophota bacterium | reverse complement strand
CAGTTCCATGCCGATTATGCCTCCTCCCCCGCCATGGCATTCCACGATCACCTGCTTGCCGAGGCGTTCGGACAGTCTGGTGGCTATTATCCGCGCGATGATTTCGTGTGCCGCGCCCGGTCCTTGAGGAACAATGATCCGCACCGGCTTACTCGGGTATGCGTCGGCTGCCAAGACGACCGCGGGAAGTCCGAATAGTATAAGAACCGCAAGCAGCATCCCAAAAACCATAAACAATTGAGGCTTCCTGTTTTTCATGGTTTTCTCCCTTCTTTCTTTCAAATGCATCCTCAGTTATCCAGTAATTCAAATGCATTACGCATGGTTGGTCGACTGAGTCGATTAGACCGGTTCCACCCGATCCTTACAGGTTTGTTTTCTTCGTTACCCGCTTGGTGCGGACCCACATGCCGGGAGGTGTGGGGGCTGGGAGACCCCGGCTAACTCCTTTTCTTTATCGACCATCCTTGTCCAATACCGCTATCTTCATCTCTCTCATCCAGAGAATTGCGGCGTTAAGTACGTTAAGTACGTACGGAGTATTTGTGCCCAATTAGAGATAAAATGCCTCTATTGTACATTGATTTTACGATAGATTTTAATTCAGCAATCCGCTCGTTTGTTCGATTTCGCCATCCCCGTGATAATGCAAATTCATCAAAAAGAATATCTGCGGCATCTGCCAAACTGATGCCTTGGTCAAACTCAGGCAGCATGAATACATCCAGAATTTTCCAGTCTTCCTCTGAAGCCATTACACTGCGAAGTAGCCGAATTGAGTCCTTTCCGTTTACACGGAGAGTGGGTGTTGCGACCGTCATTCTCCGTAGTAATTTAGTTATCTTTTCAAGGATATATGCACTTTGAATCTGAGGAGCCAACATTTTTTTCATCCGTACGAAACTTTTCAACTCATCGCCAAAGGGGTATCCTGCTATCATTGCGGCAAGTGTTTGCCCAACGGAAAAAATATCTGTTGCCACAGAAACGCATTTCAAACCATTTTGTTCAGGGGCCATATACGCTGGTGTACCTGCGTCCAGAACTGATCCTGCTGGATGTGCAAGTCCTAAATCACCAATTTTTAAAAAAGGAATTATTGCTTCTTCCCATTGAATTTCTCGTACCAGTTTGGCGCGCTTAATGTGGATATAGATATTCTGCGGCTTGATGTCCGCGTGACACCATCGATTTTTCTTTGCAAATTTCTTTCCATGAAGCTCAGTTAAAGACAGAAGAAGATCGATGCCAATATAAATGACCATTTTTATTGCACTTATTCTCTTTGCAGGATTGTCAAACTGTTTACTAAGATATTCCTGTTGGTAAGCATCCAGAGTGATCCACGGCTTTTCAAGAATCTCCATCGAATAGGCAGAAGCTACAAGGTTTTTGTCTTTGACGTAATCAAAGATTGATACATATTGATCTTTTGACAACCGACGAAGAATAAGAGTCTCTTTGGTCAGGTCTCCCACACTGATTTTTAGGGCAACCTCTTGCTTTAGTAACAAATCACGCACTCGCCAAACTTGACCAAATCCGCCTCGTCCAAGATGTTCCAACAGCCGAAAGCGGTCGGCAAAAATATAACCTTTAAATAATTTAAGCACACCATCGTCGCTTCGCCAGTAAACGGATTTGTCATTCATAAGTTTCTCCTATAACGGCTTGAACCAGCTAATCATTGCTTCAGGTATGTGATCTCGGACCCCCGCATCAGCCGGGCTTCCTGGACACCGGCTTCGAGGGAGAACGCACCGCTTTCAAACTTCTGGAACATGTCGAGACCGCGATCCAGGGAGATCCGCCAGCCTGTGTCGGTTTCCACACTGCGGGCATGAAAGTTTGGACTGTGGCTCAGTTCCCAGGAGAAACTCACACGGGAACCGGTGAAGGATTCCGCGATCTGGCTGAGAAACTCCTCTTGCTTTTCACATGTGCCGGGATCGGACTGTGTTACCAGATGAACCTCCATCTCATCCCCTTCCGGCACCAGTTCATGGACCATTTGTAGAAATTCCATCAGGTTGCGGACCTGAAAGAAAAGCCGGATGTAAGGATCTTGGACGATGATTCTTCGTGCCCCTTGTAAG
>JAZDJU010000093.1:0-9186 GCA_043803685.1 Candidatus Omnitrophota bacterium | reverse complement strand
GCAGATGGTGTACATTTTTTCTCCCGTGGTCCGGGTCCGCCCGTACCCCCAGACGTCGCTCAATGGTCAGCTGTATAAAAAAACGACGGTGAAGATCCTTTATTCGCAACGGAGTGAAACCACTTCGTACTCGGAGAGCGTGTTCGATCAGTGGCGCACGTCCATCGTGTTGACGCGCCAGCTCACGGACCGGTTGAGCGCTAACGGTTCGGCTTTTTACGGGCAGGGGAAATACAAGTCCCGGGGGACCCAGGACGATTATCTCGGAACGAACGGCGGCCTGGCCTATGAGATCAGCGAACATTTCAAGATCGCGGCAAATTATACGTATACCATGCAACATTCAAAACCCAGTTCGAATGATTACAACAAGACCGTCGCGTCCCTCCGGGCCGTTTTTAACTTTTAGGAGAATCAAATGAAAATAACCGTCTCTCGTTTTTCGCCGTTCGTTCTACTGCTTTTGATCTATAGTTTCCATGTCAGCCCAGCCATTGCGGCGGAAGCCATGGCGGACACCCCGCCGGCCCTGGAAAGTGTTCCGGCCCAGCCCGTAGTCGAGAACGCAGGGGAGGAATACACCGTCGGTCCCGAAGACATCCTGGAGTTCAATGTCCTGAGGCCTGAAGTGATCGTGAATTTGGTGACCGTCGCGGCGGACGGTTCGATCTCCCTGCCTTATATCGGAAATATTCGCGCGAAAGGGAAGACCCTCGCCGCGCTCCAGAAAGAGATCGCCGCCAAGCTCGGCGACGGATACATGAAATATCCCGTGGTGACCTTGGCGCTGAGGGAATCGCGCTCCCGGAAATTTTTCATTTATGGCGAAGTCATCCGTCCCGGCGCCTATCCCATGGAAGAGAATATGACGGTTTTTCGCGCGCTCGCCGTCGCCGGCGGCTTCACGAAGTTCGGTGATTCGAGCAAAGTGAAGATCCTGAAGCCCAAGACCCAGGGACCGGGCTATGAATCGGTCAAAGTCGATATCAAGGCGATCATGAACGGCAAGAGTGACGCGGATGTTCTTCTGATGTCCGGTGACGTGGTCGTCGTTTCGGAAGGTATTTTTTAATGCAGTCCATAGCTTATAGGCGATAGCCCATAGCCAAAACACAAGCCGCTGGTTCTTAGGCTATAAGCGATAGGCTAAAAGCAGGCGACTAAAAGGAGCTCAACATGGAATCAGAATTTTCGAATATGACTCTTCGGGATTATTTACGCGTTCTGTTCCGGCAAAAGGCCGTGGTTCTGACCGCGATCCTGACCGTCACGATCACGGTTTTTATCGGCCTGAAATTCAAGACCCCCGTCTATGAAGGCCAGGTCAAGGTGCTCGTGTCCGCGGAAAAACAGGTCGAGTCTCCTTATTACCGGGACCTGATCAGCTCGCGGAACACCGAGGTCACGATCACGCAGGGCGAGATCGTCAAGTCCTCGCCCGTGATCGAACAAACGGTGAAGGCCCTCGCGCTTTACAAACGCCCTTTTGATTATGAAGTGAAATACTGCTCTCCCTGGAAAAGGCCGCTCGTGGAATTCATGGCCGGCCGGCAGACGAAATCGCTCGAGCGTTTTCCCGCGGAGATGAGGGATTCCTACCTTTTCCGGATGGCGGTCGAGGACCTGAAAAGCAAGATCAAAGTGGAACCGATCCGGGACACCAACACTTTCACGATCAGTGTCCGGGATTTTGACCCCGTCGGCGCCGCGACCATCACCAATACCCTGAGCCGCGCGTTCCTGATCTATGACCTCCCAGCAGCAACTCGCCGAGATCCAGTTGAAGTACGGCGACAAGCATCCGACCGTGATGCAGCTTATGGACAACATCGCGGTGCTGGCCGAGACTCTGCACGGCCAACCCGTGTCCACCGCCAACGCTTTAGGGACCGCGAGCTCGAAAGTGGTCGAACAGGCGAACATGCCCATTCAACCTGTGGGGATCAACAAGACCCTGTCCTTTCTCCTGGGTTTTGTCATGAGCATTTTCCTCGGGGTGATGCTCGCCTTTGTCTTTGATTACATGGACCACACGTTCAAAACGTCCCGGGAGATCGAGACCGAGCTCGGACTCCAGCTCCTCGGGTCTTTGCCCCGGAAACAGGCGCCGAGGGCCCACGCCATTCAAACCCTGGCGGACCAGATGTACCTCCTCATGAAAGACAAGAACCTGAAATGCGTCATGATCGCGGAGGCGTGCAAGACCGGGGCCTCCGCGAAGATTGCCTTGAGCCTGGCGCAGGAACTGGCCGCGAAAGCGTCCCGGAAAGTGCTCCTGATCGACGCGGACCTCCGCCATCCCAAGGTCCATGCCTTGCTCCAGCTCCCGGTCGGCTCCGGCCTCGCCGAGATCCTGGAAGGGAAATCGGCATTTGAGACGAGCGTCAAGAAGTCCGGAAAGGACCTGTCAGTCCTCCTGGCCGGAAGGACCGAGCTCAATCCCGTGACCCTGATCGACTCCGGCGCGATGCACAGCCTCATCACAACGGTCAAAGAGAAATTCGATATGATCTTTATCCACGGATCGCCCCTTATGCCGCACAAGGACAGCGAAACCCTTTCCGCGTTCGTGGATGGCACCGTCCTCATCGTGACCGAAGGGAAGACGCGCCGGGCCGTGGCCAAGGCAGGGCTCCAGCCCCTCCGTGAGCGGAAGGCGAACCTCTTGGGCGCGATCCTGAACGACCGCACCTTCGCGATCCCTAAATTTTTGTATGAGCGAGTGTAGCGATGAAGAAGATATTAGTGACAGGCGGCGCAGGCTATATCGGCTCCCACACCTGTGTGGAACTCGTTCGCGCGGGCTTTGCGCCCGTGATCCTGGATAACTTCTCGAATTCCGAGAAGTACATGGTCGCGCGGGTGCGAAAGATCACAGGCCGGAACGTGCCGCTTTATACCGGCGACTGCGCCATTGCTGCGGACGTGGCGCGGGTCTTTAAAAAAGAAGGACGTTTCCACGGCATCATCCATTTCGCGGCCTTGAAGGCCGTGGGGGAATCCGTCGCCCAGCCGCTCCGGTATTATCGCAATAACCTGGGCAGTATGCTCACCATGCTCGAGGCCGCCCAGCACTACCGCGTGCCCCATTTTGTTTTCTCATCCTCCTGCACCGTCTACGGAGAACCGGACACGCTGCCCGTTCGCGAAGACGCGCCCGTCAAGGACGCGACCTCGCCCTACGGCGACACCAAGAAGATCGCCGAGCGCATGCTCGAGACCTTTATTCAAAGCGGCGCGTCCCTGAAAGCCGTTTCGCTTCGCTATTTCAATCCCATCGGCGCGCATCCCTCGGCCCTGATCGGCGAACTGCCGCTCGGAGTTCCGAAGAACCTCGTGCCGTTCGTGACTCAGACCGCCGCTGGCCTCCGCAAGGTCCTCAACGTTTACGGCGATGATTATCCGACGCCCGACGGGACCTGCATCCGCGATTATATCCACGTGCTGGACCTCGCCGCCGCCCATGTCCGGGCACTAGCTTTTCTCGCGAAAAAACGCGGCAGGACCTTTTACGACGTTTTCAATATCGGCACCGGTCGCGGCCAGAGCGTCCTCGGGATCCTCCGGACCTTTGAGAAAGTGACCGGAGTCAAAGTCCCGTACCGCATCGCGCCCCGCCGCGCCGGCGACATTGAGAAGATCTACGCCTCCGCCGCGAAAGCGAAAAAAGAGCTCCGCTGGACCTCGAAGCTTTCCCTCGAAGACGCCCTCGCGAGCAGCTGGAAGTGGCAACGGAATATAGCTGATAGCAAATAGCCGATAGCTTATGGCCCATAGCAAAAGCTCTGGTTTTTAGAGGCTGTTTTGAGTTTGTCCCACGGGGACTGCAGAGAGCGCTGTCATCCCCGAAATCTTTTATCGGGGATCCATGGATTCCCGCTTTCGCGGGAATGACAGTCTTAGCTGTCCGCTATGAGCTAGAGTCTATGGGCTTCGGTCTTAGCTGTAAGCTATGGGCTAGGGTCTATAGGCCAAGATTTTGGGCTATAGTCTATGAGCATATTTGGAGGAAGCATGGAAGAATACCAGAAAGAATATCAAGTTTCGGTTGGTGAGCGGCCGTGGGGGAAGTACATGGTTCTCCTGAACGAAGCCGACCACAAGGTGAAAGAGATCACCGTGAACCCCGGCCAGCGCCTGAGCCTCCAGCGCCACAAGAAGCGTGAAGAGCATTGGTTCATTCACCGGGGCGAGGCCCTCGTGACGATCGATCGATCGTCCCACAAGCTCACCGTTGGCCAATATATCGATATCCCGCGCGGGAGCGTCCACCGGATCGAGAACACCGGCAAAGGCGAACTCGTCTTTATCGAGATCCAGACCGGCGAATACTTCGGCGAAGACGATATCGAGCGCCTTGAGGATGATTACAAACGGGGACATTAAGCGATCATGTCGTGGCGTGTTTTTGGAGTTGCTAACTCCATAAAAGAAGGATATAGGGAAACAAAGATTCGTTTTTAAATATCTCTAAGGATGGTTTCTTCCTGTTGGGTCCGCGAAAAACTTCGAATCAATTTCCTGCCTGCGCCTATGTGTGATATTCCTGAATAGTCGAACCCATCGGGAGTATGTTCCGAAATAGTCATCCTAAACAGGAGTTGGGACGACCATCCAACCCGAGAGGTTGGATGGAGTATGAAGTGACGCATTCTGTCATGCCGGGCTTGACCCGGCATCCAGGGTCTCTATGGATTCCGGCTCTCAGCTTCGCTTCGTCCGGAATGACACTGAAAAAATACTGCCAAAACCGGGATATGCCAGGGTTTATGGGGGGGGGATTCGAATGTAATCGAATACAATCTCATATAGTTACAACATGACGCAAGAGATCGAGTCCTTGGCATCCCCGAAATTGAAAAACGTACCTTTTGTTCGATGTGTTAATAGAATGATATGCATTACATTGAATGGCTTTACATGATGTCTATTCAGGAGTTTGACGCCTTCACTTTTGTTGGGGTTGACAAAAGTGTTGTTAGAAGCTACAGTAATCACTGTAAAACAATACAGTTTGCAGCGGGTGAGGAGAAAAAATGATCAGTTTAAGGTCTAAGAATACAAAAGCGATCCTGGGGCACATGTTTCTCCACGAAGACGCAGAGCTTTATGTCAACGAAATGGCCCGGAAATTTTCCCTCGATGACGGGAACCTCTCGCGCAAACTCAAAGAACTCGAAAAGGAAGGGATCCTGAAGTGCCGTGAACGGGGGAGCTCCTGTTATTACTCCTTGAACCGCGACTACCCGCTGCTCCAGGAATACAAAGGGATCTTCCTCAAGACGATCGGACTGGAACAAAAGCTTCGTGAGGCCCTTGCCGGCATTCCCGGGATCGAGCAAGCGTTCATTTTTGGGTCCTATGCCGAAGGAACCATGGACGCCGCGAGCGATATCGATGTCCTGGTCATGGGCAGTCATGACACGCTTGCGCTGCAAAAGGCGGTGGCGTTGCTTCAGAAGGCGATGGATCGCGAGATCAATGTGATCAGCATGGGACCGCAAGAATATAAGGAAAAACTTAAAAGAGACCCGTTCCTGAAGTCTCTCGCGAAAAAGAAAAGGGTCCAGATCCTGTGACCCCGGAGGAAATGGGATCCTTCCAGAAGTTCGAATTCGCGGCAGGAGAGGTTCGGGCTCGCTTCGAGAACGCCCGAAGGGACCTGATGATCGCCGAGAAAGACGCCTTCCCGGAGGTTCGTTTTAGTGCCGCATAACATTCGAAATTAGGGGAATGCGGTACAATACTGTTAACCCTTAAAATCAAATGGAGAACAGTATTAGTTATGCGTATCAGGCGCTGATCAAGTTAGGCATCGCCCTGCTTGCAGCGGAAGGTCTGAAAGTTCGCAGCATTCCCGGACACCACATCAAGATTCTAGAAAGTATGAGCGCGATGCTAAAAGACCCCGATATCCTGACGATCGGGAACGCGATGCGGATGAAACGGAACCAGGACCTCTATGGAGCGGGAACGATGATCACCGAAAAAGAATCCCGGGACTATCTGTTATTCATTCAGAAGATACTCAAGCTTGCGGAGAAGAAATAACCAAGAGCATGGAATCGGGAGCGGTTCGTGGCCCTTGGCTCGCGGAGCGTGGTTCGAGAAGCGGGTTGTAACCTATAAGCAACACGGAATAGCTGATAGCTAATAGCCGATAGCCCTTAGCTTTTAGCGCTCGAAGCTATAGGCTAGAGTCTATGAGCTTCGGACTTAGCTATAAGCTACGAGCTAGAGTCTATGAGCTTCGGACTTAGCTATGAGCTATCGGCTAGAGTCTATGAGCTCGTGTCGCAACCCATTACCATCGAACAAGTTACGGTGTTGAAATTTATAGCCCGCGCGTTTGTCAGATGGCATTCCATAGGGTATAGTTGCCGGACGTGTTTGGACCAGGTTCGTCCGGTTACAGGCGTCTTAAGAAGAAAGGAAGAGCATGAAAGGCATCATTTTAGCGGGCGGGACGGCGACGAGGCTTTTTCCCATTACCAAGGCGGTCTGCAAGCAGCTCTTGCCGATCTACGATAAACCCATGATCTATTATCCACTGTCGGTGTTGATGTTAGCGGGGATCAAAGAGATCCTCATTATCTCGACACCACAGGCACTACCGCAATTCAAGTCGCTTTTGGGGGATGGCGCCGCGCTGGGGATCTCGCTCAGCTACGCGGAACAAGCGCAGCCGCGCGGCCTGGCGGACGCGTTCATTGTGGGCGAGTCCTTCATCGGCCGGGACAGTGTCGCGCTGATCCTGGGGGACAACATCTTTTTCGGAGAAGGATTCTCCGGGATCTTGCATCAGGCCGCCGCCGTACGCGAAGGAGCGACGGTGTTCGCCTATAGCGTGAAGGACCCCGAGCGCTATGGCGTGGTCGAATTCGATGACCAGGGCAAAGCCTTGACGATCGAGGAAAAACCCAAACAACCCAGGTCGCATTGGGCCGTGACCGGTCTTTATTTTTTTGATAATCAGGTCGTCCGGATCGCCAAGGCGGTGAAACCCTCGGCGAGAGGAGAAATAGAGATCGCCGATGTCCTGAACGCTTACATGAAGCAAGCTCAGCTCTCGGTGGTTCGCTTTGGCAGGGGCAATGCGTGGCTGGATACCGGGACGTATGACTCTCTGATCGATGCCTCGATGTTCATCAAGACCATTGAGGATCGCCAGGGGATGAAGATCGGATGTATTGAGGAGATCGCCTTCCATTTGGGGTGGATCTCAAAGGAATCTCTGCTGAAACAAGCGGCCGGGATCAAAACATCCTATGGGGATTATTTGAGAGCCGTCGCCGAGAACAAGTTCGCATAAAAAAGGGGAGTTATGAAAAAGATCTTAGTGACCGGCGGGGCCGGGTTCATCGGAAGTGAGTTCGTCCGCCAGACCGTGAAGCGGGGCTATAAGCTCGCGGTGTTGGACTCGATCACTTACGCCGGCGATCAAAAACGCCTCAGCGATGCGGGAAAGCGCGTTACTTTTTACAAGGCGGACATCACGAACGCGAAGGCCGTGAGCGCGATCATGAAGAAGGAGAAGCCCGGGATCATCGTTCACTTCGCGGCCGAAACCCATGTGGACAGGAGCATCCTTGAAGGACAGGTGTTCCTCAAGACCAATATCCTTGGCACCCAGGTGCTCCTGGAGGCCGCCCGCGCTCAGGCGATCCGCAAGTTCGTTCATATTTCAACCGATGAGGTTTACGGCGATGTGGAGCGCGGAAGTTCCGTCGAGTCGTCTTCTTTTCGCCCCAACTCGCCCTATTCGGTAAGCAAGGCAAGCGCGGATATGCTCGTGAGCGCCTACGCCCGGACCTACAAACTCCCGGTCAATATCGTGCGCGCGTCGAACAACTACGGTCCCTGGCAGTATCCGGAGAAACTGATCCCCGTGGTCATTTATAAGGCCCTGAATCATGAAAAGATCCCCGTCTACGCGAAAGGTTTGAACGTCCGCGAATGGCTGTATGTCGCGGATTGCGCGCGGGGAGTGCTGGCGGTCACTGAGAAAGGGAAGCTTGGCGAGGTTTATAACATATCGTCGGGGATCCACCGCCGGAACATTGACGTCGTGAAGGCCATCCTGAGGGCCCTGGGCCGTCCCGAGAGCCTGATCGAGTTCGTGAAGGACCGTCCCGGCCATGATTTCCGCTACAGCATCAGCTGCGCCAAGGCCCGCCGGGAGCTCGGCTGGGAGCCTCAGTATAACTTCGAAAAAGGCTTGGCCGAAACCGTGCGCTGGTATCAAGACAACAGCGCCTGGCTCGAACTTAAAGTGAAATACCTCCGCGACTATTGGAGTAAGGTTTACAAACAGGTTTGATGAGTGAGATTGTGTGCGGGCGAATCAATGTCTCCCATCGGGTGGTAGTATCAAGCTTCCGCCGCCGACCGGTTAACAGCTAAATCAGCTAACAATATATGTTGAAGAAAAAAATCATAACAAATACGTCATTCAACGTCTTAGCGCAAATTCTTCAATTTTGCTTCGGGATTGTGCTTGCAAGATTGCTAATCCCAAACGATTTTGGCGTCTACGGCATATCCTTGCTTATTATCGAGACAAGTCTGCTTTTTACGCTAAAAGGATTCTCCACCGCATTAATACAGGCAAAGGAGGTAACAGACAAACATTTCAAAATAGCTTTCGCGATAAATCTAGTAATTAGTATTCTTCTGATTTTCGTGGTGTGTATCAGCGCCAACGCTCTAGGCGATTTTTTTCACATGCCGTTATTGCCATCATTATTGAGATGGCAGGTTTGCGCTTTATTTGTCATGGCATTTGAAGTGGTATCTACGGTTAAACTTTTACGTGAAACGAAGTTTAAAGAGCTTGGGATATCCCTTATGGCCTCGGTTTTCGCCAATGGAGTTGTTTCGATTCTATTTATCATCTTAAAATTCGGAGCAATGAGTTTGGTTTTTGGGTATCTGGCCGAGGCCATGGTGCGTGTTTTGATATGTCTTCGCTATGGTAATTTTAAATTGCCAGTAGCTCCACAGGCATCCAACTCTCGATCATTTGGCAAACTATTTTCCGTAGGCTTTGGCGTAAGCCTACAGCAAATATTTAACCACTTTGCTGCTAATGTTGATTATTTTTGGTTAGGCCGATTAACCAATGCGACGGAATTAGGTTTGTATACAAGAGCCTATAGGATAATGAGCGTTCCCATAAGGCAGGTG
>JAZDJU010000092.1:0-18984 GCA_043803685.1 Candidatus Omnitrophota bacterium | reverse complement strand
TTAGTTCAGTTGGTTAGAACGCTTCCTTGACATGGAAGAGGTCAGAGGTTCGAGTCCTCTACCGCGCAGGTCTCATATTTATTTCTTAAATGGTTGACCTGTGCAGCCCCAATTTCCACATCGTGAAAATTGATAAGTATTGGGACCGCGCAGGTCTTTATATCCCAATAACTCATGGTGATTTGGATGCACCTTCATTCTGCGGGGCAAAAAGTGTTGAAAAACAAAGTCCCGCGGGTCTGCATGAGAAAAGTGATCCACTGCGGATTGATCGTGAGTCTCATCGCAGGGTTCCTGATCGCCCCGCCTCGAACTGCGGAAGCGGGGACGATAGCGTTGCTTGCTCCTTCTGCGGTACTCCTTGATGGCCGTACTCAGCAGATCCTCTATGCCCGGGCGCCTCACGCCAAGCGCGCGCCGGCCAGTACCACTAAACTTTTGACGGTGATGGTGGCTCTGGATCATCTTTCGCCAGACACGATCGTTCAGATTCCGCCGGGGTTGTCGCATATCCAGCCTTCCAAGATCGGTTTGTATGCAGGCGAGCGCTACTATGTGCGGGATCTTGTGAAAGCGGCGCTGATCAAGTCCGCGAATGATGCCGCGGAAGCTCTCGCGATCTTGACGGCGGGCTCGCGTCCCGCGTTTGCCAAGCTCATGAACCGGAAAATCCAAAATATTGGGGGCGGTAATTCCCATTTTGTGAATGCTTCGGGTCTTCCTGCCTCGGGGCAGTATTCCACGGCCTATGATCTTGCGCGGATCATGATGGCGGCCTCGAAATATCCGTTTATTGTGAACACCTTGAAAGTCAGAGGTGCCGTCATCTACAGTCGTGGTGGCCGCAGGATTCCTTTGAATAACTGCAACAAGATGCTCTGGCGGACGAGCGGCGTGATCGGTAAGACAGGATGGACTAGGTCGGCGCGTCATTGTTTTGCCGGTCGTGTCCAGGCGAACGGCAAGGTGATCTTTGTCGGATTGATGGGAAGTTCGCGGCGGCAGTATCTCTGGACCGATCTGCGGAGGGTTGCTTCGGTTCCTACCGGAAAGTCGCCTAAAGCGATCGTTTCGGCTCCGGCTATGCCGACTCGCAAAGAAGTCATAAAGATCCAAAAAGCGTTGCGGAATGCAAAATATTTCAAAGGGAAACCGACCGGTTTCTTTGGCAAGAGGACCCGGGCTGCGGTTCGAAATTTTCAAAAATCCAGCGGGCTTCCAGTGACGGGATCGGTGGGGCCGGCCACTTGGAAAAAACTTAAGGGCTATCTATGAAAGAGATCGCGTGGTATCTGTCGCTAGGGCTTGTGCTTCTTCAGGCGGGCTGTTCTCAGGGATTTTCAGAACAGACGGCTAGAGTTCAGGCGCCGGCCGCGGTTCCGGAGAAAACGCCGTCTGCTTTCGGGACCGACAGCTCCAAGGTCGTCATGCTCGCGGATTTTGAGGTGGAAGGCGTTAAGATCATGAACAATCTCGGGGCCGAGAGTGGCGATTGGAACATGAATCTTGCGGACATCAATAATTCGTATACCGACCCCCGGGTGCTGACTCTGGAGGGAAAAGACGGTAAGGTGAGTAAAGTCCTGAGTCTCGACTATAGCGTTGACTCTGATCTTCCGGCTCAGAATGGGTTTTGGACAAAGTTGGCCGGTTTTGACGCGAGTTCTTACGATCATCTGGAGTTTGAGATCAAAGGAGATTCCAAGGCCGGATTCACTGAGCGATTCCGGCTCGAGATGAAAAAATGCCTGGATCCTCAGTGCATCGAAAAAGTCAGCGGTTCGGCGATCGTTCCGGTGACGGGCGAGTGGAAGACCGTGAGCATTCCCTTGAACGCGATGACGGGACTGATCGATTTCTCAAGTCCTGAGGCCTGGAAAGCGCCGCGCTCGAGCTATAAGCCTTTGGATGAGCTTGTGATCATCTTCAGTGATGGATTTGTCACAAAAAAACAAGGCAAGATCTATCTCGATAATATCCGTTTCGTGCGGACCGGAGAACCCGGGCCGAGCGCTGTGGATTTTCCTCCTCGGAAGATCGAAAAGACCTCGCAGAAGCTGGAGCCCTTAGAATTTGAGAAGTTGCTCGTGAGCCGTCTTCGCGGATTTCCAAAGATCTTAAGCGTTCGGAAAGAATTTCCAAAAGACGACAAGGCTTTTTTGAAGGAAGTTGCCAGGGACACCTGGGAATTTTTTGACAAGATTCTGGACGCGGAGCATGGGCTCCCACTCGACACCGTTCTTTTTGGAGAAAAAGAGCCGCTGGAAGCGACGACATGGGTCGGGGATTACACGAGCGTCACCAATGTCGGCGTCTACCTCATGGCGATCGTCAGCGCTTATGATCTGGGGTTTATCCCGCGGGATGATGCCATTCAAAGAATCCAAAAAACGCTGTCAACAGTCGAAAAGCTCGAGTATCACTCAAGCGGTTTTCCTTACAATTATTACGACACGACCACGCTGGAACGGACGAGCTATTTTGTTTCCTTCGTGGACAGTGGATGGCTGATGCTCGGGCTTTATGTCGTGAAAAACGCTTTTCCGGAGGAGGTGGCGACCCAGGCGACGAGGCTTTTGCAACGCGGGAATTTCAAGTTTTTTTACGATCCCTTAGTGAAACAAATGTTCCATGGTTTTTATGACAACTTGAATGTCTACTCGGACTATCATTATGGCGTTTTTTACACGGAACCTCGTGCGGCAAGTTACATTGCCGTTGCTCGCGGAGATGTGCCGGAGGCTCATTGGTTCGAAGGGATGGTTCGCACTTTTCCGGCTTCCTATGCCTGGCAGTCGCAGGCTCCCAAGGATCGTACTGAAACAACTTTAGAAGGATACAAATATATCGGTGGGCATTATGAGTGGAACGGTCTTAGCTATGTTCCCAGTTGGGGTGGGTCAGCGTTCGAGGCTCTCATGCCGGCGATCGTTCTTAAGGAGAAAGAGCTCGCGCCTGAGGGACTTGGGAAGAACAACGCCGTCCATGTCCAGGGCCAGATCCGCTACGCGCTTGAAGAGCTCAAGATGCCGGTTTGGGGTATGAGTCCTTGTTCGGTGCCGGAAGGCGGTTATTCGGAGTACGGTGTGAAGGCGATGGGGGTGAAGGGGTATAAATCCGGCGTTGTGACGCCGCACGCGAGCGCTTTGGCTTTGGAATATGCGCCGGAGCAAGTGGTCGCCAATCTCCGGAAATTGATCGAACTCTATGACATCTACGGTGAGTACGGCTTTTACGATTCTGTAACTGTGGAGTCCGGAAAGGTCGCGCGCAAGTATCTGGCGCTTGACCAGGGCATGATCCTGCTTGCGATCAATAATTACCTGAATCCTGGCGCCCTTCGTGAACGGTTCCACGCGGATCCCGAAATCAAGAAAACCGAAAAACTTTTAACTGCCGAGAAGTTTCATGATGAAGCCTCCTCGAGCGCTCTCGCGAATGGAAAGACATGATCTGCAAAGAAGATCCTCCGGGCATTTACCGTTTCGACTCGTTTGGAAAAGGCGTTATTGCCGGTTTCCACACTCGTGTTTTTGATCAGAGGAGGCGCTCAGAATTTCTGCAAGGGTTGGGGCTGTTCTCTGAAAATCTGGTCATGGTCAAGCAGGTCCACGGGAGTACGGTCGTGGTGGCCGAACACCCGGACCCTGAGATGCTCGAAATGCCTGCGGACGGTTTGATCACCAAGGTCCCGGGGCTCGTGCTTGGCGTACGAACCGCGGATTGTGTGCCTGTTTTTTTCTGGGATCCCGTGCAGAAGATCGCAGGGATCGCGCATGGTGGATGGAAGGGTGTGAAGGACGGGATCATCGCTCAAATGCTCAAGATCTTTGAGAAAAAATGCGGATCGGACATGGGAAAACTTCATGTGGCGATCGGTCCTTCGATACGTAAATGCTGTTATGAGGTGGGTAAGGAGTTTCTTGGACATTTTCCGGGATTTTATCGCGGCAAGGATCCGGGGAAGGGCCATCTGGACCTTGTGGGTGTGATCAAGAGCCGTCTTGTGAAACGGGGAGTGTTGGAAGCGAACATTCATGATTCGGGGCTTTGCACCGTTTGTGAGAACAAGAAGTTCTTTTCCTACCGCCTTGAAGCCCAGACCCAGGAGCGGATCCTGTCGGTGATCAGTATTGTTTGAGGTTTAATGGGATTCGCCTACGCCCTTTATAAAATGAGGGGTGACTTGGGCGAGCCTGATACCCCGTTTTTTTAAGGAGAATCAGGTTTGCCCGAAAGTGAGCTTCATGTATAATGTCGCCTCCTTGACAGGAGATTTTCGACGATTCTAACGAGAGGAAATATAATGCAAGCTAGAGACGCAAAAAAAGGCGCCATCGTTCTTCATCAAAATGAAATGCATATGGTGACCGAGGCCACCCATAGGACACCTGGAAATTTGAGAGCTTTTTTCCAGATCACTTTGAAAAACCTTAAAAATGGCCGGATTGTGCAGACCCGCTTTGCTCCGGACGAGCCGCTGGAGAGGATCACCCTTGATCCCAAACAATGCCAATTTCTGTATAAGGACGTTCAGGGCTATCACTTCATGGATATGGAGAATTATAATTCGTTCACTCTATCTGAAGAGATTCTGGGAGATAAAAAGTATTACCTGAAAGAGGGGATGGAGATCAAAATCGATTTTTACGAAGAAAAGCCCATTTTTCCCGAGGTTCCCGGTATCGTGACGCTCAAGATCACGGAAGCTCCTCCGGGCGTCCGCGGGGACTCTGTGTCCAACACGGTCAAAATTGCTGTGTGCGAGACGGGTCTCAAAGTGAATGTTCCTCTCTTTATTGACGAGGGAACCGAAATCAAGGTTAATACGGAAACGGGCGAGTACGTCGGACGGGCATAAAATTTCAAGGGCGGTTAGCTCAGCTGGTTTAGAGCATTACCTTCACACGGTAGGGGTCACAGGTTCGAATCCTGTACCGCCCAAGTTTTTAATAAGAGGATTCGAAAGGAGCCCTGTTAGCAAATATGACTGATGTCATGTTTGCGGGGCGGATGGCCGACCTGAAGCGTGCCTCGCGTAACGAGGCGAGCGGAAGGCGCCGAATCCTGTACCGCCCAAGTTTTTTTATTCTTTTCATGAAGGGTCGCTTGGACGGCCTCATCACGTCGTCGGCGGGATGAAAAGTATTGGGATCGGCCAGATTTTCCAGTATTTACCCGAAAAATCTTTGCGGAAAGTGGACAAATTAGTAAACGTGAGATAGACTAACCCCCATGAATAATATAGCCATTGATAAACCTAAAGGGAAGAAGGGTTTCTGGAAACTTATCCTTGCTGTCCTGGTGATTGCCGCAGGAATTGTCCTCTGGGTTCGGTTGGCTCCTCAGCCTTACGTTCCCCTGGCATTTGAAGTTCTTGGATTTGAAGGGGACGTTAAGATCTCCGATCCTAAGAACCATTCTTGGCACGTGCCCAAACGCGGCGAAGAATTCTCTGCAAATCAAACGATCAAGACTGGAGCGGATGGGATCATTAACCTCCAAGTTGAAAATAGGATCATGCTTCGGTTGAAAGAGAATGCCGAGCTTACGAATAAAGAATGTAAAACTCAGGCAAAGAAGGATATCTATAAGTTACTGCTCGAGAAGGGAGCGTTGTTGGGCGCGACGACGAAGGAATTTGAACGGCGCATGAACGTTGATAAAACAATGTCTTTTGTAGTTATGACGCCCCATGGTGTTGTGACGCCGAGCGGTGCCGTTTTCCGCATCCTGGCAGCACGTAGCCCTGAGAAGGATGTGGTGGGGGTGTTGAGTGGTTCTGTGGAAGTGTCGCCGGCGTTTATATTTTTCCCCAAAGAGGGCGTGCGTATCCGGGGGCTTCAAACAGCGACGTTGGGCGATGGGGTGACCTTAATTCCGAAGCGGGTGAATACGCAGGAATGGCAAGCGATGAAAGAATCATACGAACTTCTCACGAAGTCTGCTGCGAAAGAGGCCGAACAGGTTAATCTTTCCAAGTTTGCCGGAAGTTTCTTTAAAGATGTTGTTTTCGATCACGGGACCTTTTTTACGCCCAAGGTTGGATATGCCGGTAGGGAATTTTTTAAGGATCCGGATTCGGGACAGGTGTTGCTAGAAGCCGAATATGACGTTTTTCCGGTGGGTTCGTTCTGTGGTGTGTATATCAAGACGCGGGGTTTGGATCTTTCTAAGTATTCCGGTTTTTTCTTTGAGATCCGTGGAAAAGCTGAAGAGGGTGCCCCGGATAGCTTTTTCATCGAGATGAAGTCCAAGGGGAATGTGGTTCGTCGGTTCGCTCCAAGAAATTTCGGAAAGGACTGGCAGCTCGTGCAGTTTGATTTTCACGCCCAGAAACCTCTTCTTGTGAATGAGATGGTTTTTGTGTTTACAAATGCCCGCGTTGGAGAGGCCAAAAAGGGGATTCTTCAATTTCGTAATATCAATTTGATCTCTCGTCCGGTGACGGAGCCTTCCTCTGCTCAAGATGCGGCTCAGGTGGCGGCGCTTTCAGCACAGGTTGCTGCGGATCAGACCATGCCGACCCCTGTCGTGGCCCAAACGCAGCCTCCTCCGCCTGCCACAAGTAACACCGCCACTATTCCCAAAGAAGTTTCTCTGCAGTAGAGGATTCTCTTTTTCTATCTTTGCGGTTGACGGCACCTGCATATGCCTCTATATTTTTCATTCTTTACATTCATGCTGGGGTGGTGGAACTGGCAGACACGCAGGTCTCAGAAGCCTGTGGGAGCGATCCCTTGGGGGTTCAATTCCCCCCCTCAGCACTTGATTTTTTGAACAAGTACGGCGCCGTAAGAATTTAACACGAGCACTTCACGGTGGCCGCGCTCGATTAGCTCAAAACCCCGATCGTCGTAGAAGAGTTTACCGAGAAAGGCATCGAATATGTCTGAACGCGAATGTTCCAAGCTCAAATGTTGTCCATTTTTCTCCAGGCTTACAATGCCGTCTTCGGGCGAAGCTTTGAAGAGAATTTTTTGCAAGGACAAGTTTGAAGCTTGCGAAAGATTTAAACGCACGTCCGCCGGTGAAAAAATCCCTGATGATATGTGGCCGAATGGGCTTCGATTGTGAAAAGTGCGGTGCTCACTCTTTATTGCTGATTTTAGGTTTGGCGGGGATGTCTTTGATCTCTCGTGATCGGGTTGGTGCGTATTTTGAGAAGAAATTGTGGACAATCCGTTGACTTCGCCAAAACTAACGGGTGTTTATACTGCAACTTCGGTATTTGCTCCTACGAAAGCATTTCTCATCTATGAAAAAGAAAAAAGATTCGACGTCGACGCCTTCGCCTAAGCCCGCGAAATCTTCAATCGAGGCCATAGCTGAGAATCGGAAGGCCCATTATGACTACTTTATTCACGACCGATATGAGGCGGGGGTAAGTTTGATGGGGCACGAGGTCAAGTCCATTCGCGAGCGGCGCGTGAACTTGAAGGACAGCTATGTGCGCATCATGAAAGAAGAAGCCTTCCTTCTGAATTGTCATATTTCCCCCTATTCAAAGATCCAGGGGCATGAGGAACTGGATCCGATCAGGACCCGGAAGTTGCTCCTCAAACGCGGTGAGATCAATCGATTGATGGGGCAGGCGGGGCGCAAAGGAGTCACGATCGTTCCGCTTCGGATGTATATCAAAAAAGGATTCGTAAAGATCGAGATCGCGCTTGGCGAAGGTAAAAAACAGTACGACAAACGAGAAACTATCAAACAGCGCATCCATACCCGCGAGACACAGTCAGCCATCAAAAAAGCCACACGACGTTAGCCTCCCAGCATTCTCCCAGCCCCAAAATCCATTCTTTTTTTTCTGCGCTCTTCATTGAGCGGCACCCTTCAACGTGTTATACTTCCGGTGTAATTCTGATCTTTAACATCGTCGTTCCTGGGGGTGAATAGGTTCGACAGGGGGTACTGCACTTAAGGGAGCATGCAGAGGTTCGTCAGGTGCCTCTCAAAAAAACGTGGCAAAACACAAATGCTGAAAAAACCAGCTGGAACGAAAGAGCTGTTGGACCGGTAACGGTTCCAATGCCTTTCGCTCTTCCTTTCGCTGCTTAACTGCTAGCGAACGTCACAGAGCCGATACCTGCTGAGTTCTGCTGACGAAAAAGCAGGTTGCTTCTTGGGCCTCGTCGCCGTGTCCAGGAATAAGATTTAGGCGGATCGTCCTTCAGGATCTCGTTCGCAGAGGCTTGGGGGATTAAATCCATTGCGAACTGAGCATGGAGACCCCTTAATGACGAATCCTTTGGACGAGGGTGCAATTCCCTCCACCTCCACCACTTCAATAGTAAACTGTCTCGAAGAAACAGAAGTTGAAACATACCGCTATCAAGGCGGCGAGCTAGTTTTAGGCGGAAACAATGCCCCAGAGAGGTGGGTGTCTCTCTGGGGGCTTTTAGGCGATTGGGGACATCGAGTCGAATTTTTGAAAATCGAAAATTTTTTATAGCCGCTGCCAGTAAACCATTCCATATGCGTCACAGCGCTCTCAGAGGATATGTGTTTTATCTTGTTCTCTTCTGTGGGGAACTGTAAAATGTTGTCGAAGAAAATCTCTTGCGTTAACCAATCCTGGGAGGAATGCTATGAATCGTACGATTCCGCTTTCCATAGTTGCTATCGTGGGAGTGCTTCTATTTGGGGGAGCGCAAGCTTTTGCGGCAGAGATCCTCTTAAAGAACGGAAATTCCGGGAAAGGCAACGTCATTGAATTGAACGACACAAATGTCAAGATGGATCTTGGGGGCGTTGAGTTGGTTTATGACCTTAAGAATATCCAGAGCATCAATGGCATTGTCGATGTGAGCAGGACCAAGCTATCGGACATGGCAAAGCTCGCTCACGAATACACGGTTAGTGCAAAATACTCCGAAGCTTTACCCATTCTGGATCAATTAGAAGAACTGGCGCTTCCTTCCAATTTAGATATTGCAGCTGATTATGCTGAAGTTTTAGATGGAACAGATCGGTATGAGAAGGCGCTTCCCTACCTCCAGAAGGCGCTCGAAAAAGAACCCGGCGATTGGCTGCATTGGCATAGATTCGGGCACTCACTTCGCCATACTGTCAAAGATAAAAAGGCAACTCTGGAGGCCTATGAAAAGGCTCATAGTTTGCAGCCCCCAGAAATTCAAAAAGTTCTAGCGTCCCATAATGTTTTTGATATTGGAATCACTTATGGGGACTTTGGGGACTGGAAGGGCGCGGTACCTTATCTTGAAAAAGCACTCTTTTCTCCGATACCGCCTGGCGCAAATCTGCCGCCTTATTTTTACGAAAACATGGCTTATGCTTATGTGTTTGCCGGTGAGTACCCAAAAGCGGTCTCTGTGTGCCAAGAGGCCCTAGAAAAATACGATCCATCTAGCATGGGGTTAATCTGTCACTATCTCGGGTTTGCATTCCAAGCTTTGGGTCAATCCGAAAGAGCTGCTTTGTGTGAGGCGAAAGCGAAGGAGCTCGGCTATATCCAGCGTTTTAGCGAGTTACCGATCGTAAAAGCTTGATGCGGATGCTGCGAGAGTGCAATCAGGACCCGGGTGATAATTTTGGTTTTGTTGAAGTTGATATTGTGTGTAATGTTTGCTGTTAGACATAGCAGGTTCTTACAGAGGAGCCGTAGTCGGATTTTTCTGGTGTTTTTGAGTGAGTCAGTTTTTGGAAATATTTTTCCTGTGCGGTTCATTCTGGAAAATGAATAGTCGGAGGTAAAAATGGGGATATTTGCGCTCGTAGGTCGGACCTTTCGGGTTCGCTTTTTAATCGTAGCGGTGTTTCAGGTCTTATTTCTTATCTTTACCTCGAATCTCTCGACTTACTGCGCGGGGGTTGAGGATACTTCGATGGAGAGTCAATTATTAGAAGAGACAAAGAAAGAGCCCGATTCGATAAACGGGCATCTTGCCCTTGCAAAGTTCTATTTAGACAGGGATGAATTTTTAAAGGCCGAGGAGGCTTTCAAGAATGTATTGGGTGTTAATCCCTCTGAGGACAGGGCTTTTGACGGTCTGGGGGTGATCTCTCTGCGGAAGGATGATACCTTTGCTTCTTTTGATAAGGCTAGCCAGCTTGGCTCACGGGCAATCGAAATAAATCCGAAAAATGGGCGGGCTTTAGCTCATGGGGCAGAAGTGGTTGCCGAGAAAGGCCGCGCTACGGCCGATTATTCTCAAAAGAAAACCATTTTGGAGCTGATTACGAAAGCGCTTGAAGAGAATCCTTCTGATGCGGATGTCTATCAATCGGCAATCTCTTGTTTCGAGATTCTGGGGGCGGCCACCTACGATGATTCTTTAAATGAGAAGGCGATAGGGCTTTATGCTAAAGCTTTGGTCTTGGATCCGAAGTTGTATGGGGCTCGCGCGAGTATGGCTAGTATTTACATGAGGCGGGGTGAATATGCCGAGGCGAAGAAGCTGTTGGATGAGGCCTTGGAGATCAGCCCTCGCAGGAGTGATGCCTATCGGATTTTGGCGGAATTGCATGAGGCCCAGGGAGCACAGGCTTTTGCTGAAAAAGCAGCAAAGCAAGCGCTCGAGATCAATCCGGATAAGGGGGGGGGCTACGGGGTTCTGGCCAAGGTCTATGCTTCTCAGGGGAAGGCCCTGGAATCCGTTGCAATGATCGAAGCGTTGCTGTCCCTGAATCCTCAGAGAGCTGATTATCTTCTTAAGGCTGTTTCGTTTTATCTTTCAGAAAAAAATTATGTCAAAGCAGATGAGCTTTTGAGTAAAGCTCTCCATCTGAATTCCCAAAATGGCGAAGCTTATTTGTGGCGGGCGAGGCTTGACTTGGCCCAAGGTCATGAAGAAAAAGCCGAGCAAGCTTTTCGCAAAGCCGTTGAGTTGTCGCCTAAGAATGAAAGAGTCTTTGCCGAGTTTGGGTCTTTTTATCAAGGGCGAGGAGATGCCATCAACGCTCAGGTGTACACCCAGAAAGCTTCCGAGCTCATTTCAGAGAACAAGAAGGCCGTGAGCTCCAAGCCGATTTCTCGGGAGCCTTCACCTCAGCCGTCCAAACAGCTTTCACCCCAGCCGTCAAAACAGCCTTCACTTCAGCTGTCCAAACAGCCTTCTCAACAACCGTCCCAGCTGTCTTCTTTGGCTGATGAGCTGAAAAAGAAACTTCTTCTGAACCCTCGGGATCAGGTTGCCTCGGTCGCTTTGGCGTCTATCTATGTGAAGCAGGGGAAATTGGTGGACGCAGAAGGGTTGCTTGCGTATGTGGTTCGTCTGAATCCCAAGAATGACGAGGCTCTTGCGGAAATGGGCTGGTTGGAACTCAAACGGAAGAATCATTTGAGGGCTGGAAGCTTTTTCGCTCGTTCTCTTCAGATCAATCCCAAAAATAAAACCGCGCTCCGTGGAATGCAAGGATCCTCTTGATCTTGCGGCTCCTTCCCTCAGAGATCCTTTAGACTATAAGAAAGATTCCTGCAATGTCTGCTCAACAAAAAGATTATTACAAAGCGTTAGGGGTTCCCGAGTCTGTATCGGTGGAAGAACTTAAGAAGATCTATCGGAAGCTTGCCGTGAAGTACCATCCGGACAAGAATCCCGGGAATGCCAAGCAGTCAGAGGCGAAATTTAAGGAGATTTCCGAAGCTTATTACGTCCTGAGCGATGAGAAGCGTCGTGCCCAGTACGATCAGATGCGAAAGTTTGGAGGCGGAAATCCCGGAAATTTCGCGGGCGCACAGGGATTTAACTTCGAAGATCTTCTCAGGCAGTATTCGTCCGGTGGACGCGCACGCGGGGGCGGGCGATATTCCGCGTTTTCAGATATTTTCGGGGATCTATTCTCAGGAGCCGGAGGCGGATCGGAAGGGCCGTTTCGCGTCTATTCTTCCGGATCACCCCATCATGGTTGCTGTCAGGATGATGATGAATGTGGACGGGTGCAGGCGCCTCAGGAGTCCGCGGATGTGGTTGTGAACTTGAAGATTTCAAAGAAAAAGGCCAAAGAGGGAGGGAGTGTGATGTTTCAGACCCCCGAAGGACAGACGATCTCGGTGAAGATCCCGGCGAATACCCGTGAAGGGCAAAAACTTCGTTTGTCCCGACAGGGGCGGGATTGCCCCACCTGCCATCATCCTGGAGACCTGATCCTGCAGATCCGGTTTGGTGAGTAATGGAAGATTCCTTTAAGCATTCCCAGCCCTATCAGACAGGCAATCTCAAGCTAGATCAGCTTATCCATGAATTGATCCATCAGGCCGGCCCCGGGGCGAATGCGGATCTTGCCGAAGAACTGATCGTAACAGCTCTGAAGGTCCACATGGATAAGTTGGATCGTGGGGACATGAAAATTTTGAACACTTCTCTCAAAGAACTTCGTCACAGTTTGAAGATCTTTGAACCCTATCGCGCCATTCGCAAAGTTGCGATCTTTGGTTCTGCCAGGACCCCCAGAGATGCGTCGGACTATAAGGTAGCTGAGAAGTTTGCCAAGGCGATCGTGCAAAAGGGATGGATGGTGATCACGGGCGCTGCGTCGGGGATCATGCAGGCGGGGAATGAGGGCGCGGGTCACAAAAAAAGTTTTGGGATGAACATCCAGCTCCCGTTTGAGCAGGAGGCTAATCCCGTGATGCTTCTGGATCCGAAGCTCATGACCTTCAAATATTTTTTTACCCGTAAATTAATGTTTCTTCGGGAATCCCATGCGACCATTCTTTGCCCTGGGGGGTTCGGGACCCATGATGAAGGATTTGAAACGCTTACCTTGGTCCAGACAGGCAAGATGGATCCACGCCCGATCGTCTGCCTGGATGCGCCGGGTTCAGAGTATTGGAGTGATCTCCTGATTTTTTTTAAAAAACAACTTCTTAAGCAAGGCATGATCCACGAGGAAGATATCGATCTGATGTATGTGACCCACGATCCTGTTGACGCCGCGACGTATGTTACGGACTTTTACAAGATGTATCATTCGATGCGCTATATCCGGGACCTGTTGGTTTTGCGTATCGAAAAACCTCTTAGTGAGGAACAAGTCGATCTGCTGAATCAGGAGTTCAAGCATATGCTCAAAAAAGGGAAATTCACCCAGTCGCTCAAGCCCTATGAAGAAGAACGCAATGTTCCCTTCACGTTCCATTTGACGCGGCTGGCCTTTTACTTCAAGAAGGATATTTTCGCCAATCTTCATAAGCTGATCCTGCGGATCAATTCATTTGCGGCCTAGGGAATATCCAGCCTCCTTAAAAATCGTGCGCTTATGTATTTCTAATGAAGTTACCGTCCTTTTGGGCGATTAGCTCAGCTGGTTAGAGCATCTCCTTTACACGGAGAGGGTCGGGGGTTCGAATCCCTCATCGCCCAGATATTCTGAGTTTTTACTTGAGATAGTTCGCTTCTCCTTATAGAATACCGCCTCTTCGTGGAGAGGAAGCTTCCGCGCGGCATAGTTTTTATCCCCCATATTATGGGGCTGTAGCTCAATTGGTTAGAGCTCCGGACTGTCGATCCGGAGGTTGCGGGTTCGAGCCCCGTCGGCCCCGCCATTTTTTTTATAAAAAATGGCATCGGAAGCAAACAAGATCGTAATTTGCGTGAGAGTGAGGAGTTAGACCGAAGCATCATGAATCAGCATGTCAGACGATAAGAACTACGAACCGCTTTACCGGCTGCGGCATTCCGCGTCGCATGTCCTTGCCCAAGCTGTTCTCGACCTCTACCCCGGAACGAAACTCGCGATAGGTCCCGTCATTGACGATGGGTTTTACTACGACTTCGATTCGAAGGTGGCTTTCCAGGATGAGGACCTTCCGAAGATCGAAAAACGGATGCGCGAGATCGTGAATGAACGGCAGGTGTTCAAACAATGGAGCGTCACAAAGGATGAGGCTCTAAAGATCTTCGGGGATAAACAGGAAGTTTATAAGGCCGAGATCATTGAGGGTATTCCGGGAGATACGGTCAATTTCGTTCAGAATGGGCCTTTCACGGATCTTTGTGAGGGCGGGCATGTGATGAACACCGATGAGCTCAAGGTTTTTAAGCTCCTATCAGTGGCTGGAGCCTACTGGCGTGGCAATGAGAAAAATCCCATGTTGCAGCGCATCTATGGGACCGCTTTCTTGACCCAGAAAGAATTGGATGCGTATACGACTCAGAGGGAAGAAGCCCAGAAGCGTGACCACCGCAAGGTTGGGAAACAACTTGGTCTTTTCAGTTTTCACGAGGAGGGCCCGGGGTTGCCGTTCTGGAAACCGAAGGGGCTGATTCTTAAGAATCTTTTGATCGCGTTCATGCGCGAAAAACTTGCCACGTATGGGTACACGGAGATCGAGACCCCGACGATCCTGAGAGATAAGCTTTGGCGCACTTCGGGGCATTGGGATAATTACCGCGAGAATATGTTCTTCCTGGAGCGGGACGAAGAGGTCTACGCGCTGAAGCCCATGAACTGTCCCGGCGGGATGTTGATGTATAAGGAAGAGAAGCACTCCTATAGGGAATTGCCGCTCAAAGTGGCGGAATTTGGTAAGGTTCATCGTTATGAGCGTTCTGGCGTGCTGGCGGGGCTTTTTCGTGTTCGGGGGTTTACGCAGGATGATGCGCATATTTTTACTTCTCCCGAGGCCCTGCAGGCGAGTGTAGTGGAAGCGATCCATTTGACGGATGAGGTATACAAAACCTTTAATTTTGATTATCATGTAGAGCTTTCGACGCGGCCACCCAAGTCGACTGGAACGGATGAACAGTGGGAGATCGCGACGACGGGGCTCCGGAATGCTCTCGAAGAGCTCAAAATGCCCTACAAGGTCAATGAGGCCGACGGGGCTTTTTATGGGCCGAAGATCGATTTTCATTTGAAGGACGCCATCGGGCGGACGCTTCAGTGTGGTACGATCCAACTGGATATGAGTTTGCCGGAACGTTTCGATCTCAACTACGTCGGCGCGGATGGTCAGGATCATCGCGTGATTATGCTGCACCGGGCCATCTTGGGAAGCCTTGAGCGTTTCATCGGAATTTTGATCGAGCATTATGCCGGGGCTTTTCCCGTTTGGATTTCACCGGTGCAGATCCGGGTTTTGACGATCGCGGAGCGGCATAACGAATATGCACAGAAGTTGGTTGATAGCCTCAGGAAAGACGGATTTCGCGTCGAGCCGGATCTTCGGACCGAAAAGATCGGCTACAAGATCCGGGAAGCGGAAATGATGAAGATCCCCTATGTTTTTGTCGTGGGGGACAAGGAAGTGGAAGCGGGACAGGTCGCAGTTCGTATGCGCGGACGCCAGGACCTTGGGGTTCTGGCGGTGAATGCGGCGGTCGAGCGGATCACGCAAGAGATCGCGCAAAAGAAGTAATCTTAAACCCATAAGGAGGAGCATTGTCACTCAGTCCACAAAAAGTACGGGCCAATGAGCGTATCCGCTCGCCGCAGATCCGGTTGATCGGAGCCGCGGGAGAACAATTCGGGATCGTGACGCCTCAGGACGGTTTGCAGAAGGCTCAGGATGCGGGATTGGATCTTGTCGAGGTCGCGGGAACGACGGTGCCTCCGGTATGTCGCATTATGGATCTCGGGAAGTATCTTTACACTCTCGGTAAGAAGGAAAAAGAGTCCCGGAAGAAGCAAAAGACGATCGACATTAAAGAAGTCAAGATGACCACGAAGATCGACGAGAACGACTATCAGACCAAGCTTCGCAATGCGCGCCGGTTCATCGAACGTGGCGATAAGGTTAAGCTCGTGGTATTCTTTCGCGGTCGTGAGATCGTGTATGTGGACAAGGGACGCAAGCTCGTGGCTCGGTTCGTTCAGGACCTCGCGGATATCGCGATGGTTGAGCGTAATGACGGGCTCGAAGGAAAAGCGATCATGCTTTATTTGACAAAGACCGCGCCCGTGAAGAAAAAAGAAGCCGTACCCGCTTCATCAGCGGTTCCGGCGACGCCTAGCGCTCCACCGGCGAAGACAGCACCTGAAGCTCTTTAAAAAATGATCAAAAATCAGTCCTTGTTCTCGTTTGATTTTTTATTGAAAACGAGGACAGTCCCAGCCGACCATTGAAATTAATGGGAGGGTTGGGGCAGTGCGGTCCAGGTCACCATTCATGAATAGAAACAAAGGCTTGAACAGAATAAAAGGATAAAGGAAACGTTATGCCAAAGATCAAAACGAAGAAAGCCATGAAGAAGCGTTATCGCATCACCAAAACCGGGAAGGTCATGGCCAATAAAACCAAGCGCCGGCATATGATGACCGACCGTAGCCCGAAATCCAAGCGTCAGTCCCGGGGCAAGTTGAAGGTCGAGAAAATGCATGTCCGTGCGATCAAGTTTTCCATGCCGTACGACAATTGATCTTTCAGAAACATCGTTTTTGATTTCGTCGAGTGGAGTTAACAGTGCCGTGCCGCTAAGCGACGAAGGTTGTATTCAGGCGGTATCGGCCTAAAAGGGAGTCTGTATGCCAAGGTCTACATACGCAGTAGCTTCAAAAAAACGGAAGAAGAAAATTTTCAAGCGCGCCAAGGGTTTTATTGGCGGACGCGGAACATTGCTCAGGACCGCGAAGGAGACCGTTGCTCGCGCGATGGCGTTCGCAACCCGTGACCGCAAACAGCGCAAGCGCCATTTTCGGTGTCTTTGGACCGCTCGTATCAATGCGGCGTGCCGGGCGAACGGGATGTCCTATTCCCGTTTCATCAATGCTCTCAGCAAAGCCAAGGTGCGTTTGAACCGGAAGTCGCTTGCGGAGATCGCAGCCCGTGACGAGAAGACATTTCAAGAGATCGTAAAACTCGTCAAGACTGTCGCGAAAGCTTAGTTTCCTTCACTCCTCCTTCTCCCTTTTTGAGGGAGAAGGCAGGGATGAGGGTGTAAAAAAGCCCTCACCCAACCCTCTCCCCGAGGGAGAGGGGAAAACAGAGATCCTTACATAGAAACATGCCAAGTCCAGTGATGGTACCCCGATGAAAGATCAGATCAGCCGCATCGAACAGGAAGCCCGCGAAGACCTTTCCCGAGCCGATTCTTCGGAAAAAGTTGAGCTTTTTCGCGTTGCATATCTTGGGAAAAAAGGCAAGCTGACGGAGCTCTTCAAGCAGCTTGGCCAAGTCCCGGCGGATGAGAAAAAGGCTGTCGGTGCGGAGCTCAACCGGGTCAAGCAGTGGTTGGAGCTTGCGATCGACGAATCCCGGCAGAAGGCCCCCAAAGCCGGCGCGGGTACTGAAACATTCGACGGAACACTTCCTGGCGTGCGTCCCTCCCAGGGAAGTGTGCATCTTCTTCAGCAAACCATCCAGGAGATCTCGGGGATCTTTAACCGCATGGGCTTCGAAGCGGTGGAGGGTCCGGAGATCGAGACCGAATTTCATAACTTCACGGCGCTCAACATTCCGCTCGACCATCCCTCGCGTGATGCGTTTGACACGTTTTACACAACGCGCGGTCAGTTGTTGCGATCCCAGACGTCGACAGTCCAGATCCGCGTGATGAAAGAGCGCAAGCCGCCGCTCAAGATCATTGCCCCGGGCCGTGTCTACCGTCCGGATACCGTGGATGCGAGCCATTCGTTCATGTTCCATCAGCTCGAAGGTCTGATGGTGGATGACCGCGTGACCTTCAGCGATCTTAAAGGTGTTCTTCATCTTTTCTTGCGCGAATTGTTCGGCTCTCAAACCAAGGTCCGTTTCCGTCCTCATTTTTTTCCTTTTACTGAGCCCAGTGTCGAGATCGATATCCAATGGGGTAAGGGCTGGCTCGAGATCCTTGGCGCGGGGAGTGTGGACCCGAATGTTTTTGAAGAAGTGGGATATGACAAAACTGTGGTGAGGGGATTCGCTTTCGGGCTTGGTGTGGAGCGTATCGCGATGCTTCGCCACGGGATCCAGGATATCCGTCATTTTTATGAGAACGATCTTCGTTTCCTGAGGCAATTCTAATGAAAGTCAGCACGAACTGGTTGAAGGATTTTGTGGAGCTAGCGCCGCCTCTTTCGCGGGTCGCGGAGCGCCTCACTCTAGCCGGTCTTGAGGTCAAGAAATGCGAGACTCTAACTCATCCTGTCGACACGCTTTTTGAGATCGAGATCACGTCCAACCGTCCGGATTGGTTGTCGCATTGGGGCGTGGCTCGAGAGATCGCGGCCGTTGAAAATCTTTCGCTGAAAAATCCCACAGTGGATACTGAAGCTGGAAAGACGCCCCCCCCAGGTTGGAAGATCCAACTTAAGGACGTGGAGGGCTGTCCCTATTACTCGGGTGTTCTGATCGAGGGGATCACAGAAACGAAGACTCCTGAATTTATTGTGAATCGACTTCTTGCGTGCGGGATCCGGAGCATCAATCTGATCGTGGATATCACGAATTATGTCCTCCTGGAAGTCGGACAGCCGCTCCACGCGTTTGACGCAGACCTCATTCGCGGCAAAGAGATCATGGTCCGTAAGCCCAAGAAAGACGAAAAGTTTACGATCATTAACGGCACCGTGATCGAACTCAAACCCGAAGATCTTTTGATCGCTGATAGTGAGCGGGCCGTGGCCCTGGCCGGCGTGATGGGAGGGAAAGATTCCGAGATCAGCGACAAGACGCGCAACGTTTTCCTCGAGTCCGCGTTCTTTCATCCGGGGCGCATCAGGAAAACTTCTTTTAACCATCAGCTGGGAACTGATTCGTCCTACCGTTTTGAGCGACGCGTGGACCCGGAAGGTGTCGATCTCGGACGGGGCCGCGCGCTTGCGCTAATCCAGAAATATGCCAAGCCGCGTCATATCAGCGCCGTGATCAAGGCCGGTGAAAAGCCACAGTTGGCCGTTAAGACTGTGAATCTCAGGGCTGACGAAGTGAGATCTGTGTTAGGCGTGGAGATCAAAACCAGTCAGATCGTTCTGATCCTCGGGCGTCTTGGTTTTCATGTGAAACAACATTCGGAAGGGGTCTGGACCGTAGGCGTGCCATCCTTTCGTTCTGATATCACTCGCCCGATCGATCTTGTCGAAGAGATCGCCCGGATC
>JAZDJU010000091.1:0-30171 GCA_043803685.1 Candidatus Omnitrophota bacterium | reverse complement strand
TGGGGTTCTCTTTTTTTTGCGGTTACCGTTCCATCTCCCGCACCTGCTGCTGGATCCTTTGCTGATTAAGACGGGCCTGGGTTGCCGCGGCGTCCGCCTGCGCCTGGAGCCCTTCGGCAAATCCCCCGCCTAGGCTCTTTTTTATCGTCTGGGAAGCTTCCCAGGACTCGTCGCTCATCTGCTTCACTGGGTTCCATCCAAAGAGTCGTTTAAAAAGGCTGTCTTCGTCTTTAAACGTCCACCAGGGCTTCCCTTTAAAATCGATCTGGCCGGGGTCGATCCCCATTTTCGCAAGGGTTTCGACGTTGTGATCGGGCTTCTTCTGAAGCTTCTCTCCCAGGACCTGGAGGTCGATCCTGAGCCCCGCCGCAAAAACCGCTGCTGGAATAAGAATGATCGCCAACAAAAACCGTTTTTTCATCGCAACCTCCTTTTAAAGCAAGCTTCCGCTGAGCGTCCTTGGAGTGCCGCGCCAGCGTTTATGAGAGCCTTTATTCTTCACTCTCGTTCGCGACATTCCCGGCGCAATTACTTCTTCTTTTTGACGCTGCCTTTGGAGGCGACTTTCTTGGTTTTCATGGCGGGCTTAGCTTGTTTCCCCTTGGGGGCCAAGGCCGGCTTCATCTCTGCGAGAGAAACGGGTTTTATTATTTTCAGGTGTTGCGGCACGACCACATGAGAGGTCAGGTCTTTGGGGGCGTGCCCGGCCTTCCGGATCGCGAAACACTCCGGGCAATAGACCGGCCTGTCTCCGCTCGGTTTAAAAGGAACTTCGCAGCGTTTCTGGCAATCGGCACAGACCGCCTGATAAAGAATCCTTTCGCGCGGCCCCTGATTCTGCTGAAAGGATTGATCCGGGCGCGGGGTTGGCTGGGAGTAATGGGCCGCCTGCGGGCGAGAAAGTTCCTGGATCGCACGCCGGAGTTCGTTCGGAAGCAACCCGACGCGGCTCAGGACCTGTTCTGTTTTTCTTTCCAGAGCTTCGAGCCGCTCGACAAGGCGGGTCATGCCGCTCACCAAGTCTGGCAGTTGATCTTTCGTCGCAGTTTTTTGGGCCGTCTTAACCTTTTTCGCCATAAACCCTCCCGCAACCTATAGCTATTGCCTTTATTTATTTAAAAAACGGAGGGGGGGGGATTTGAACCCCCGGTGACGCTTTCGCGCCACATCGGTTTAGCAAACCGACGCACTAAGCCGGGCTATGCGACCCCTCCAAAGATCAGGCCCCAAACAAAAGACCATAGCCTTCGAACGAAAAAATTGCCCGTCTCTCGCTAGTCGAAAATTGAGCCATACTATATCAAAACACAGATTAAAAAATGTAATTTTTTTGGCGGTTCATTCTGTCTTATCGCCACAATTCCTGTTCCGCCCCATCATCTTTGGTAGCGCCAAAACCAAGCTGCCGTCTTTTAGCCGAGCGTTCTTTAATTAAGATAGCCCAAGGATCTTAGTTTTTCTTGGTTTTCTTCGCTGAGCTCTGTGCGTTTCCCGTCTGTTTTTTCCATGGGGCGCTCGATGAAAGCATTAAGCTGCCTCGCCAACATCTTCGAATGCTCCGGATCCTCCCCAAAAACGTTTTTTTCTTCTCCGGGATCTTTTCTTAAGTCATACAGTTCGTAATGGCCGAGTTTTTTTTCATAGATAAGCTTCCATTCGTTGCTGCGCAAAGCGTACTGCTGAGCTTCTCCATCGAAATATTCGCCAAACACATAGGCGTTTTCGTAGGTCTTTCCATGGGTGATCAAAGGCATAAGGTCCGCGCCTTCCATCCTAGCCTGCCGGGGAGGTTTTGCTTTCGTAATGCCCAGGATCGTCGGCATGATATCCACGAGAGAGACTTGTTGGTGAATGACCCGCTTCAAAGGTTTCATCGCGGGATGATAAATGATGAGCGGGACTCGGACCAAGGCGTCATACAGAGAAGCTCCATGGTCAAAGTAGTACCCGTGCTCGCCCATGCTTTCGCCGTGATCTGCGCTTATGATGATCGTGGTTTTGCGCGACAATCCTTTTGCTTCTAGCGCTTTAACAAGTCTGCCGATCTGCTCATCGGCAAATCGTATTTCGCCATCATATTGAGCAATATAGAAATTTTTGTCTTTGCTTGCGCGTTGCGCCTGATAGCCCGGAATGCCGCCAAAACCTCCCCGTTTTCGATCCAGCAAGGGGACTTCCTCCCCTTTTTTGTAAAATTTATCTTCTAAATACATTGTGTCATAGGGCGCGGGTGGCGTGTACGGGCCGTGAGGATCGAAGTAATGCATCCAAAGAAAGAACCTTTTATTTTTATGGCGCTCGAGCCACTCGATGGCCCAATCTGTCATTTGATCGGCTTTCGCGTCCAGCTGCACCTTCGTTGAAAGAAAGTCTCCTCTAAAAAGCAAGTGAGGAAATAGTTGTGCTGTAATGGCGCCCGTAAAAAAACCGTTCTCTTTCAGCGCTCCCCCCAAAGAAATGATCGAAGGGTCCAAAAGATCTCCAAACTCGCGTATCCTGTGCGCGTCCGGATATGTGGAAGTCATGATGGAGGGCACAGAGGAAATCGTGAGGGAAGAGACTGAGATCGCTTGTGTGAAAAGCGCCCCCTCTCGAGCGAGTTTATCCATGTGAGGGGTTGTATTTCTTGGATATCCATAACAACTCATATGGTCCGCTCTGAGCGCGTCCAGGGTAATGAAAATAACGTTGCCTTTGTCCTTTTGAGCCCCCCAAAGGAGAGCTCCGCCCGAAGCGGCCAGGAAAGCCGCGCATAAAACCCAGATCTTCTTTGAGGCGATCTTTTTTTTAAAGTTCATTTTTTCATCCCGCCCAAGCCAAGTCCTTCCGGCGTTTTTCGTTCAAAAGAGTGGTTTCCCATCGAAGTCCTTTTGCTGGATCTCCTCGTCGGTAAAGCCCGCCTCTTTTAAAATGCTCGGCGCCACATCGTAGATCGTTGGATCCCTTCGAAGGATTTTCCGATTCGAAAAGATCACCCCAGGGACCGTTGTGGGATCAAATAAATGGTCTCCGGACCACTTTTTGAGATTGTTCTCCACCCGTTTCGCGGGAGCTCCCCCGATCGCAGTTTGCCACGATGCCCGGTATCCGGGGTTGAATCCGACATAGAGATCGGGGGCTTCCTCGGCATAAGGCCCGTGAAAGATCTCTTCCCTTTTGTAAACTTTCCGGACGATCGGCTCTTCGGATGGTTCGTCGGTCCAGGCTTCTAGTTCTTCGGCGATCTTGTTTTTCAGGGTTTCCGTTTCCTCGCCGGGATCTACCGTCCCGCGGGATTCCCTTCCCCTCTGATTGATATAAATGCCACCGAACCCCAGAGCATAGGCCTGGGTCTTTTCCCAATCGACCGCTTCGAAGAGTTCCCGGTCTGTTGCGTTTTTTATTTCTTTCTTCAGCGAAAGATGGCCCATTTCTCTAAGCCAACTGTTCAAATGCACCGCCCTTCGAAAGCTTCCGAAGCCGTGGTCGGAGAGAACGATCAAGGTGTCTTCCGGACCCAGTTTGGCAAAAGCGTCTCCCAGAACCTCGTCCATTTTCACATACCACCTATCGATCTCATCTCTTTGCTCCGCCCCTTTCTTATACGAAGGATGTTCCGGGTCCATATATCGCCAAAACATGTGCTGAATGATGTCGATACTCTCGAAATAACAGAACAGGATCCCGCCCTTGAACCGCCCAAGCTCCAGATCGAACATCTCACGCCGTTCTTTGAATACTGCCTCGGACTGATGCAAAAAAGCGTCCTCCGAAAGGCGGTTTTCGTTCAGCGCCCAGGTGTCCATCGGCATGCCCTGGGTGTAATAAAGTCCGATCTCTTTGGCTAGTTGGCCCGCATAGTTTTTGGGATAAGAAATCGGAAAAAAGGGGTGTCTTGGGTCAAAGTTAATAGGGCTAACGTAGAGCCGTATTTCTGGCTCGGTTGAGACAAGGTAAAACTTAAAGATCCCCCGGGCCTTTCGGAAAAAACCGAGGCTGAAATCGACCTTTCTCCAGTCGCTCCACTGGCCAACTGCCAGTTCTGTTTTCCGTCCTTGATATTCAACCCGGGCGTGTTCTTTGTCCAGAAGAACCAGGCGGAACGGAACGCGAACGTTTTGGGCCTTGCCGCCCGTCCTGGCTTTTCGGGGACCCACAAGCTCTGATTCCACGACCGGCGTTTTTGGGATCTGAATCACTTTGCCGCCAACGCTTTTGTCCTTACGGCTCGGTTCCGAGGTATAAAAAACAAACGTTCCTTGCGTCCCCAAAATGTCCGGCACTCCCATCCCTGAAAGCATTTTGCCGTAAACCTTGTCCGGAGGGAAAGTGTCGGGGCAAGACAACGCCACGACAGGGACTTTCTTTTCGGAGGCGTAATTCCAAAAGCCTTTTTCTTTCAAGATCCTTGCGGGAGGTTTTCCGTTCTTCCCGGAAAAAACAAGTTCCAGCCCGTAGGTTTTGGGGTCTCGCTTAATAAAATCAAAAACCCCATTCCGTCCTGGGTTTTTCCCCGTAGCGAAAGCGGCCCAGGCGACCGGAGATTGTGGCGGGTTGGTCGTGGAGAGGCGGCTATAGGAACCCGTCCCTTTCAGGCGGGCAAAGCGCGGGAGTTTTCCTGCCTGGATCAAGCGTTCGACGATCGCGGGGTCAAGCGCGTCCATGCCGAGGACCACGATCTTTTTCTTGAAGGGGCTTTCGGTTTGCCGCGTCAGAAGCGCCCTTGCGGAAAACCCAAGCACAACCAACAACGCAACGGCGAGCGCTATGCTTCGTTTCTTATTGTTCATAGAAGCGGCCGTTCTTTGGAAAAGGAGGAAATGCCTCTGAGCGCCCGAATAAAACGCCCTTCGCTTCAGGACTCTTCTCATCCTTTCTCGAATCCTGCGGCGGTCATCGTTCGAGACTTCCTTACGTCTCGACGATGCCGTCGTTTTACACGAGTAAAACGGAGAGACAGGGATTCGAACCCTGGAGACCCCTTTCGAGGCCTACGCACTTTCCAGGCGCGCCCGTTCAACCGCTCCGGCATCTCTCCTTATAAATTACGGGGGAACGTTTCTCGGGAAACGGGTAACGTTTTCCGTTCGCCGTTTCCCGCTCATCGTTCCCCGAGCGCAAATTGCGCTAGAGTCTATGTTTTCCGGAAGGAATAATCAAGGGGCGAAAGCCGAAAAACTTAGTCCAGGTACACCTGCAGCGCCTTCGGGAAAACGATCTTTCCGTCCGTCCCCTGAAAGTTTTCGAGGAGGCAAAGCACGATCCGGGCCAACGCCACCCCGGAACCATTGAGCGTGTGGACAAATTCGAGCTTTTTGGTCGCGGCATTCCTGTAGCGGATATTCATTCTCCGCGCCTGAAAATCCGTGAACAAACTACAGCTTGAAACTTCAAACCATTTTTGCGTCGCCGGCGCCCAAACTTCCAGATCGTAACACTTTGCCGCCGCGAAGCTCATGTCCCCGCTCCCAAGCAGGACGACGCGATAAGGAAGTTCCAGCGCCTGAAGAACGTCTTCCGCATCCTTCACAAGAGCTTCCAGTTCCTGCAGAGAGCCTTCCGGCTTCACAAATTTCACCATCTCGATCTTGTCAAACTGATGGACGCGGGAAAGCCCGCGCGTGTCTTTTCCATAGGAGCCCGCTTCTTTGCGAAAGCAGGGCGTGTAACCCGTGTATTTAACGGGAAGATCTTTTTCCTCGATCGTTTCATCGCGCAAAAGATTCGTAATGGGAACTTCCGCGGTGGGGATCAGAAAGAAGGAGCCCTTTTCTTCGCCTTCGCCCGCTGCAAGCGCGTACATATCCTCTTCCATCTTCGGGATCTGTCCGGTGCCTCGCATAGAGGCTCGATTTACAATGGTCGGCGCCCAAACTTCGGTGTAGCCGTGTTTTTTTACGTGAAGGTCTAACATGAGGCTGATCAGCGACCGTTCGAGCTTGGCACCAGCCCCAAAATAGACGGGAAAACCAGCCCCTGTGATCTTGCTCCCCTTTTCCATGGAGAAAAGCCCGAGCTCGGAAGCCAACTCGAGATGGTCCTTGGCTTTGAATCCAAGCTTCCTGGGTTCGCCCCAGGTTCGAACTATTTTGTTCCCTTCGGCGCCACGGCAGACAGGAACATCAGATAACGGCATATTAGGGATTGAAAGCTCTATTTTTTCTATTTTTTCTGAAATTTCTCCCACTTTAGCATCAAATTCTGCTATTTTTTGGGACGCTACTCTCATTTCAGATATAATGGCTTCCACTGGACCGCCCTGCCTTTTGAGCTTTGCGATCTCTTCGCTCACAACATTTCGCCTGGCTTTGAGCTCCTCGCTTTGTGTCAAAAGGGCGCGTTTTTCCTGGTCAAGGTCTAAGAGGGTTTGAATGTCAGCAGAGGCGCCCTTGGATTCGATGGCGCGAGCAACCTGGTCGGGGTTTTCGCGGATGAACTTAAGATCGAGCACAGTGCGAAGGCTCCTATTTAGAACTATTCTTCGTCGGGGCTTTTTCTTCCAAAAGCTCGAGTTGGCCCGCATCAGATTCTTCTTCCTTGGCGACCACACGCGTCGCGGAAGCGATCTTGTCCTTGTCTTTGAGGCGCATCACATGAACGCCCACGGCGTTGCGGCCGGAGGTGCGGATCTGGCTAACGGGACAGCGCACGACCATGCCGCTCGTGGTCACGATGATGATCTCGTCCTCTTCGGCAACGGTCAGAACATTCACAACCTTGCCGTTCTTTTCGGACACCTTGATATTGATGATGCCTTTTCCGCCGCGGGACTGGATCCGGTATTGGGCAAAAAGCGTTTTCTTGCCGAAGCCGTTCTGTGTGATCGTGAGCGCTGTCGCTTTCGGGTTCACGATCTCGGCTGCGATCACCTCATCACCTTTGGCCAGGTTGACGCCCCGCACGCCGGTCGCGCTCCGCCCCATTTCGCGAACATTGCTCTCCTGAAAGCGGATGGCTTTACCGTCGCGTGTCGCGATAAAGATCTCGTCCCTGCCGGAAGTGATCTTGCAGGCCACCAGCTCGTCCTTGTCGCGCAGAGTGATGGCATTGATGCCGCTGGAACGAGGCCTCGAATATTCGATCAGGTTCGTTTTTTTGATCACGCCTTTGGCTGTAACCATAAGCACGTATCGCTTGTCATCGAATTCCTTGACCTGTAAAAACCCGGAGACCTGTTCATTCTGCGTAAGTGAAAGAAAATTGACGATCGCTTTCCCCTTCGCCTGGCGGGAAGCCTGCGGAATATCGTAGGCTTTACGCCAATACACGCGCCCCTGGTTTGTGAAAAACAAGATGAAGTCGTGCGTCGACGCGAGGAACATGTGCTCGATAAAATCCTCGTCGTCGCGGACGCCCGCTCCGGACACGCCGCTCCCGCCGCGATTCTGCCTACGATACATGGTGACCGGGATCCGTTTGATGTAGCCCGCGTGTGAGATCGTGATCAGGACGTCTTCCTGAGCGATCAGATCTTCAATATCGATATCGCCTTCGGCGGCCACGATCTGCGTCCGTCGTTCGTCGCCGTATTTTTTCAGGATCTCGTTCGTTTCTTCCTTGATGATATCAAGAACCTTGCGACGACTCTTGAGGACCGACTTGTAATATTCGATCTTTTTGATCAGTTCGAGATATTCTTCGTCGATCTTCAGCCGTTCAAGCTGAGTGAGTCTCTGTAGCTGGAGTTCGAGAATCGCCTTGGCCTGGATCTCGGTAAGCGCCAGGGCCTTCATCAGTCCTTCTTTGGCAAGCTCCGGGCTCTTCGATGTGCGGATGATCTTGATGACCTTGTCGAGATTGGCGATCGCTTTTTTGTAGCCCTCCAAGATGTGCGCGCGTCTTTCCGCCTTATCCAGCTCAAACCTTGTCCGGCGCATAATGACCGTAACGCGAAAATCAATAAAATGTTCCAGCATCTGTTTCAGGGTGAGAACGCGCGGCTGCCCGTCCACGAGGGCAAGCATGATGACGCCGAAAGAGGACTGCAATTGGGTGTGCTTATAAAGATTATTCAAG
Organism: Candidatus Omnitrophota bacterium; assembly: GCA_043803685.1. Classification (GTDB taxonomy): domain Bacteria; phylum Omnitrophota; class Omnitrophia; order Omnitrophales; family Aquincolibacteriaceae; genus Aquincolibacterium. The sequence goes on along the minus strand of JAZDJU010000091.1, from coordinate 22,176 downwards.
ATCACCTGGGGGATGGCGTCTTTCTTAAGCTCGATCACGACACGCATTCCGTCGCGGTCCGATTCGTCGCGGAGGTCGGAAACGCCCTCGATCTTCTTGTCTTCCACGAGTCGTACAATGGACTCGATCAGGTTCGTCTTGTTGACCTGATACGGGATCTCTGTGATGATGATCGCGTCTTTTTTGCTTCGCCCGGTTTCGATCGCCGCTTTGGCGCGCATGACGATCTGTCCGCGTCCGGTTTCATAAGCCCTCTTGATCCCTTCGCGTCCGACAATAAGCCCCGCGGTAGGAAAGTCCGGTCCCGTCACAATTTTTGAAAGTTCTTTAGCGGTCACATCGGGGTTATCGATCGTCGCAAGGATCGCTTTCGAGATCTCGGTCAAATTGTGCGGTGGAATGTTGGTCGCCATGCCGACCGCAATGCCGGTGGAGCCATTCACCAACAGCGTGGGCAGCTTGGACGGAAGGAGCGACGGCTCGACAAGAGATTCGTCAAAGTTGGGAACGAAATCGACCGTGTCTTTGTCGATGTCGGTTAAAAGCTCGTTGCTGATGCTTGAAAGCCGGGCCTCGGTATAACGCATGGCCGCCGCGCTGTCGCCATCGATCGAGCCAAAGTTTCCCTGCCCCTCCACGAGCGGATAACGGAGCGAGAAATCCTGCGCCATGCGGACCATCGAGTCATAGACCGCCGTGTCCCCGTGCGGATGGTACTTCCCGAGCACTTCTCCGACGATGCGGGCGGATTTCTTGTATGCCTTGCTGTGCGTGAGCCCAAGATCGTTCATGGCGTACAAAATGCGCCGGTGCACCGGCTTCAACCCATCGCGAACGTCCGGGAGCGCGCGCCCGACAATGACCGACATCGCGTAATCGATGTAAGAATCTTTCATTTCCTCTTCAATGGGCCGGAGGATAATCTTTTCATTCATTGCGTATAAGTTTTTTTCGTCTGCCATGATTGCTTTCCTTTTATCCTTTATTAAACGTCAAGGTTGCGCACGGCTTTCGCGTGCCGCTCGATAAAAGCGCGCCGCGGCTCTACGGCGTCGCCCATCAGGACCGAAAAAATCTCGTCGGCTTCGACGGCGTCATCCAGCGTGACCTTGAGGACGGTCCGGGTCTCGGGGTTCATCGTGGTGTCCCATAGCTGCTCCGGATTCATTTCCCCAAGACCCTTATACCGCTGGAGCGTCATGCCGTCTTTCCCGTTGGCTTTGATGTTTGCCAGAACGTCGCGTAGAGCCTTAGCTTCTCTCTTTTCCTTTTCCAGGGAAAGCTCGAAGCGAACGTCTTCTTTGGATTCGAAGTCTTCGAAGTCCAGATCGTATTTCTCGAGCCGCTTCTTTGCTTTTTCGAACTCTTTCGCTTCGAAGATCTCGATGAGCTCGTGCAGGGGCGGCAGGACTACCGGCTCCTCCGGAACCTCCTCTTCAAGCGCTTTTCCTTTTTTAGCGGGCTTCTTTTCTTCCTTCTTTTTCTCGCCCTTCTCTTTCGCTTCCGCGAGCTCTGCTTTTTCCTCCGCTTGTATTTCAAGCGCTCTTTTCTTTTCGAGCTCTTTCACGTGGTCCTCGACCTCTTTTTCCGAATAAAGGAACGCCTCTTCGTTCTTGGCGAGAAGCCGTACGAGATATTGCGGGAACCCTTTTTTCTTGTCCTGGGCCTCCAGGAACCGGTGCCACAAAATGCCTTTCCGCGCAAGGGATCGCTCGAGGTCTTCCATGGCCTGGACCAGCTCCATCAGCTCCCGGAGCTCTCTGCCTTCGATCTTTCCTTTCGCTCCGTTCTTTTTAAGAGATACCCCTTGGAGCCCGAAATCTAGCAACATGCTGTTCATCTGCTCTTCGGTCTGGACGTATTGCTCTTCCTTGCCGCGCTTCATTTTAAAAAGCGGCGGCTGGGCAATGTAAATGTGTCCGTTCTCGAGCAGCTTTTTCATCTTGCGGTAGAAAAACGTGAGGATCAGCGTGCGGATGTGGCTTCCGTCGACGTCGGCGTCGCACATGAGAATAATTTTGTGATAGCGGAGTTTTTCGATGTTGAACTCTTCATCGATGCCGGCCCCGATCGCCGTGATAATGGTCCGAATCTCTTCGTTGGAGAGGATTTTGTCGATCCGGGCTTTTTCCACGTTGAGGATCTTTCCCTTCAGCGGAAGAATGGCCTGAAACCGCCGGTCGCGGCCCTGTTTGGCCGAGCCTCCGGCAGAATCTCCCTCGACGAGATACATTTCGGTGTTAGCGGGGTCTTCATCGGAACAGTCCGCAAGCTTCCCGGGTAAAGAAGCTGATTCTAAAGCTCCTTTGCGCCGCGTCAATTCCCGCGCTTTTCGTGCCGCTTCTCGCGCGCGATAGGCCAGCGCCGCTTTTTCCACGATCTTGTTGGCGATCGGCGGATTCTCTTCGAAGAACGCGCTTAAGCCCTCGTAGATCACGGAATAAACAATGCCCTCGACTTCTCCGTTCCCGAGCTTGGTCTTGGTTTGGCCTTCAAACTGCGGCCGCGGCACCTTGACGCTGATCACGGCCGCGAGACCCTCGTTAAGGTCCGTGCCGCTCAAGCCGCTTTCGATGTCCTTCAGAAGATTTTTGCTTTTTGCGTACTGATTGGTGGCGCGCGTCATGGCGGTTTTGAACCCGCTCATATGCGTTCCGCCCTCGACGGTGTTGATGTTGTTCGCGAACGAGAACACGTCTTCGCCGTAGCTGTCGTTGTATTGGAACGCTGCCTCGACTTCAACGTCGTCTTTTGTGTTATCCACATAAAAGATTTTCTTGTGGATTGGGTTTTTGTTGCGATTGAGATACTGGATGAACTCGGAGATACCGCCCTTAAAAAGAAAGACGTGCTCCTTGATCTCTTTTTTGACGCGCTCATCACGGATCGTGATGCGCACGCCTTTGTTCAGATACGCTAGCTCGCGCAACCGGTTAGAAAGAGTGTCAAAGCTGAACTCCACACTTTCAAAGATCGTCTTGTCCGCCATGAAGAACACGGTCGTGCCGCGTTCCTTGGTTTTTCCTTTTTCGGTGACCTTGGTGACGGGATGTCCTTTTTCGTACCGTTGGTGCCAGACTTTGCCGTCGCGCCGGACTTCCACTTCGCACCACGCCGAAAGCGCGTTGGTAACTGAAACGCCGACGCCGTGAAGCCCGCCCGAAACACGATAGGCTTTGTTGTCGAATTTTCCGCCCGCGTGGAGCGTCGTCATTACAACTTCAAGCGCGGATTTTTTCTGTCCTTGATGCAGATCAACGGGGATGCCTCGTCCATCGTCGGCGACCGAAACGCTGCCGTCCTGGGCGATGGCCACATCCACACGCGTCGCGTGCCCCGCGAGCGCTTCATCGATGGAGTTGTCCACGACCTCATACACAAGATGGTGAAGCCCGCGAAGCGTTGTGTCTCCGATATACATTCCGGGGCGTTTGCGAACCGCCTCCACCCCCTCAAGCACCTGGATCTTGGTTGCGTCGTATTTCGCGGAACTTTCTTCGCCCTTCAGTTTCTTTTCTTTTTCGCTCATGGCTTTCCTTTTTATAAGAACATTATTTCCCGACCAGGACCCGAACTTCTTTCACCGCGTCTTCCCCGAGCACCGCTTGCGCCCGCTTCAAGAGCGATTGCCGGTATCTCTGGCTGATCTCGAACGCGAGAACGGAATCGCTCACATGAACGTAAAGGATCCCCTTCGAGGAAAGTTGCGGCCGGGTCTGTTTTGTAAGTTTTTCCCCGGCGATGCTCGGCCAGGAATCTGTCAGTAAACTCCGTTTTTGTTTTTCAGGATCTTCAAATCCTTTGATGACCTTCGGCAGGATCGAGCGAATGTCGTCCATGAAGAACCGTTCTATTATCGTCCTTTTTCCGGACTAGTTGAGCTGCATCGGCATGATCACGTAAAGATATCCTTCGCGCCCCTTGATCACCCCGGGCTTGTCGGGGCTTGTGAGCGAGATCCCGATGTTCTCGTCAGAAAGATTTTTCAACACATCTAGAAAATATCCCGGGTTAAAGCCGATGGTGATCTCCCCCCCTTTAACGTCCGCGGATATCTCTTCTTTCGCCTCTCCCATATTCGGGGTTTTTGCGGAAACAATGATTTTATTTTTTACAAAATCAAATTTAAGCGCCGGCGCTTCGGGGGAGGTTAACAAGGACACTCGTTTCACAGCTTGAAGAAACTCCTCCCGGTTTGTTTGAACTATCGTTTTTTCTTCTTTGGGAATCACCTGATCGTAATTTGGAAAATTTCCTTCTATTAAACTTGAGGTGAGATAGGTGTCCTCGAAACAAAAAATAACTTTATTTTGAGTACTAACGATCTTAACAGTTCCTTCCCATTCTAAAAGCTTTAAAAGTTCGTGAATGGTTTTAGCGGGAACAATCATCTCGGCGCTTTTATTGTTTTTTTGTTTTGTCTCTTTTTTATAAAAAGCCATTCTTCTTCCATCTGTCGCGACAAACCTGATCTGACTTCCTTGAATCCCGAAAAGAACCCCATTTAAAACATAGCGTGTCTCATCATGCGAAATGGCAAAAGCGGTCAAAGAAAGGCTTTCCTTCATAATCCCTTGTTCGATCTCTATCGCTTCATCGAGGGAAAACTCGGGGAGTTTGGGATACTCCTCTTTATCAAGCCCTAATATTTTAAAGTTCGCTTTTCCTGCTTTAATATTAACGGTATTGTTTTTACTAACACTAATTTCAATAATTCCCTCTGGGAGTTCCTTGATAATATCAAAAAACTTTCTCGCGGGTATTGTGACGCTCCCGGGTTGGATGATCTCCGCGGGTAAAAGAGTGGAAATCCCAAGGTCCATATCTGTCGCAATAATTTTAACTTTTCCATTTTTCTGAGTCTCTAAAAGAAGATTGTTTAGTATGGGGAGAGTGTTTGGCTTTGAGGCCGCGATATTCACCCCCAAAGAAAGTTTTTTTAACAAATCCCCTTTTTGAACTTTTATTTCCATAAACGCTCCTTCTTTTATTATTCTATATTAAAGAAAGCAATCTTAGTAACAACACCTGTGAATTTGTGGACAACCCACATAACTATATAATAAAGAAAGAGATGTGAAAAAGCTTTTTTGTGGAAAAGTCTCTATCTTTTCAACAGTCCGGTCAATTTCTCCAACAAGCCCCGGACAGAAACATCCTTTTCCTTTTCCGCGGCGATCTTATTACATGAGTGCAATACGGTGGTGTGGTCTTTCCCTCCAAAAAACTCTCCGATCTCAGGAAGAGAGTGGGAGGTTAGCTCGCGAATAAGAAACATAGCGATCTGCCGCGGGCGAACGATAGAAACGGTGCGTTTTTTTGCCCGAAGATCCGAAACTTTCACATTAAAATAATCAGCAACGACTTTTTGGATGCCCTCGATCGTAAATTTTTGGGCCTCTTCTTTGAAAGAATCCTTCAATATCTCCTGGGCAAGACGGACGTCCACCTTGGAGTCGGTGAGAGAACAATAGGCGACCACGCGGATCAGGGCGCCCTCAAGCTCACGGATATTCGATTTAATTTTTTCCGCGATGAAATAAGCCACATCATCAGGCACCACAACAGTTTCCCGCTCCATCTTCTTCTTCAAAATAGCCACCCGCGTTTCAAAGTCCGGGGGCTGGATGTCCGTGACAAGACCCCAACCGAAGCGAGAAACAAGACGTTCTTCCAGCCCAGGGATCTCTCTGGGTGGGCGATCGCTAGTGACAACGATCTGCTTATGGGCATCGTAAAGGGTGTTAAACGTATTAAAAAATTCCTCCTGAGTCGAATTTTTTTCGGCAATGAAATGGACGTCATCGATCAACAAAAGGTCTAAGGAGCGATATTTTGCTCTAAATTGCGGCGTTGTTTTTGTTTGAATGGCCGTGATCAATTGATTGGTGAACTTTTCGCTGGAGAGATACAAGATCTTAAACCCCGGATTTCGCTTGCTAAGCTCATGCGCGATGGAATGAAGGAGGTGGGTTTTCCCAAGACCCGTGGGCCCATATATAAAGAGAGGATTGTATTGCTTAGCAGGCGATTCGCTGACAGCCACCGAAGCGGCATGAGCGAAACGGTTTCCTGGCCCGATCACAAAATCATCGAAGGTGTAGCGCTGGTTTAGGCTGGAAGAGGCCTCTTCCTTTCCCTTCACGAGAGGCGAAACCGGGAGAGAAGGAGGCGCTTGCGGAGGAGCGACCACCCGATAGGAGACCTTCATGGGGCGGCCGGCGACCTCTTCGACCGAAGAAAGAATGAGATTCTGGTAATGATCCTCGAGCCATTTTCCATAATACGAGTCAGGAACGCTTAAAACCAGAGAGTCTTCAGTCACCTCTAGAGGAGAAAGAGGCTCAAGCCATGTTTTGAAAGACCTCTCACTTAGCTCGCGCGAGAGAAGGGAGCAAACCTTCTTCCAAAGCTCTGCGGGAGAGATGTCGGGAAGAGACGAAGGGGGCTGACTCACTCGGGCTCAAGGCCTCTCGAAGTTATGCACAGGTTATTAAGAAGATAATATTTATTATTTTTAATATCGTATTCGCATACGGAAAAATTACTAAAAATCAATTAATAGCTTGTAAACATGTTTTCAACAGCGAGGAAAAAGGCAAAAGAAACGTTCGTTCCGGTATTGGGAACGAACGCAACAGCAATCAAGAGGTATTCTACGAGAAAAAAACATTTTGTCCACGAGTAAGAAAACTTTTTTAGAAGGAAAGCTTTGAGGGTAGAGAAAAGAAAAAGTTTTCTTGAAAGCAAAACAAAACGCTGGATATTGCGCGCGAACTTCACTATAATCCCCGCCTCATGAAAAGAACATACCAACCTTCCAAAAGAAAACGTCGTAACAAGCACGGCTTTCTTGCCCGAACACGGACAGCTGGAGGACGGAAAGTCCTCGCAAGCCGCCGGAAAAAGGGACGGAGAAAGCTGACGCAAGTCTAAGCGTTGGAGCCAAAAAAACGGCTCGGCCCGGGACAGCGGATCCGCCGACAAGCAACCTTCAAACGCCTCGTCGAACAGGGACAGTTTGTTCGAGGAGAGCTTTGTTATTTGTGGGTTGAAAAAAAAGAATGTCGGGAAAAACCGGATCCCAGAGAAAAGCCCATGGTCGGGATCGTGGTGAGTCGGAAAACAGACCCCACCGCCGTCGGGCGAAATCGCTGGAAGCGACGCGTCCGGGAAATTTTCCGCGAACATCAATCGCAACTTCATCCCTGGGCGAAGTGTTTGGTGAAAGTCCGGCACACGCAAAAAAAGCCATCCTTTTTGGATGTCGAGGAAGAGCTCGTGAAGCTTTTTAAGAAAGCGGGAGTTTGGGCATGAAACAACTCTTAGTCCTTGCGATCCGTTTTTATCGCGCTTGCGTGGCGCCTTTTTTTGGGCCCGGCTGTCGATTTACTCCAAGCTGTTCCGTGTACGCGGAAGAAGCTATCAACAAAAAGGGAGCGATGCGCGGAGCGAGCCTCGCGATACAGAGACTTTGTAAGTGCCATCCTTTTCACCCCGGCGGATTTGACCCCGTAACGTAAGGAAGAATACATGGATAAGAATACCGTTAAAGCGCTCGTTCTCGCAATGCTCGTCATGTTGCTTTACCCCATGCTGATCAAAAAAATTTATCCCGCGGCGAATCAACCGCCGCGAACGAAAGCGGTCGTAGCGCAAAGCGCCGCCCTGCCAGCCGACACAGTTCTTTCCGCGGCAATTCCCCAAGGGACGAGCCTGGAAAAAGGAGCGTCGCCCGCAGTCACCCTTTATGAAACCCCGCTTTACAGAGCGGAGTTTTCCACCCTAGGAGGAACGATCACGGCGCTTTCCTTTCTAGGCGAAAAGAACCGGGAAGCATTTACCAAAACAGATTTCTTTTCGGGCGATCCTCGGGAGTCCGGTATTTTCGGCACGGGAGTTTCGCAGGCTGAGGCGAATCTCGCGGAGACGATCTTCAAAATGACCCGCAAAGACGAAGCCGTGGAATTTTCTTATGAATTTCCCGGGGAGTACCAGATCATTAAGACCTACTCGTTTCGCAAGGACAAGCCCGTGATCGATCTCGCCGTCAGGGTCAGAAATCTTTCCGGCGCGGAAAAACATTTCCCGATCACGCTCAGTTACGGGATAAGCCATCAAAAAGATTATCAAAAAGATTACGGCTACTACGATGCCGTGGCCTACGACGGGAAGCTTCAGTCGAAGGATCTGTCGGGGATCCGGAAAAAAGGATACGCCTTCCCCGCGCCGGCCGCGTGGGCGGGGAGCATCAAAAAATATTTTGCCCTGATCGTGAAGCCGAGCGGTAAGATCATCGATGGGACCGCAAGAGCCGATGAAAAGAACCTTTGGGAGAAAATAACGCTCGAGCCTTTAACGATCCCCGCGGGCGGCGAGGGAGAGAGAAGCTTTTTGATCTATGCCGGGCCGCAAAGATATGAGGACTTGAAAGATCTTGGGGCGGGGTTCGAGGAGGTTTTTTCTCGCGGCTTTTTCGGTCTTTTTAAAATGGGGATTCTCGCCTCTCTGAAATTTTTTAATCAATACACGCACAACTTCGGTTGGGCGCTCGTGATCCTGACCTTTCTGATCAAGCTTCTTTTCGCGCCGCTCACGCACCTGAGCTATTCGAGCATGAAGAAAATGCAGGCTCTGGCGCCGAAAATGAAAGCGATCCAAGAGCACCACAAAAAAGATCCGGCAAAATCCCAACAAGAGGTGATGGCCCTTTACCGGCGCAACAAAGTGAACCCCATGATGGGCTGCCTCCCCATGCTCATTCAGATCCCGGTTTTTATCGCAATGTTCAAGCTTCTTCCCGAAGCGATCGAGTTGCATGGCGCGCCGTTCATCGGATGGATCAAGGATCTTTCCGCTCCGGACCATTTCCTGACGCTTCCTTTCACGGTTCCCTTTCTAGGGTGGAACACGCTGAACATTCTGCCGATCCTGATGGCGGCGTCGCAGATCTGGTACCAGAAGCTGATGCCCGCGCAGCCGGGATCTAGCCCCGAACAACAAAAGATCATGAATCTTATGCCGATCTTTTTTGGTTTTATTTGTTACAACATGCCTTCGGGACTCACGCTTTACTGGACCCTGCAGAACGTTTTTTCGATCATCCAGCAGACCTTTATCAATCGCATCGTGATCGTTCTGCACCACGAAGACCAGTAAAAATAGTACGGCGTACGGAGCTTCGCGTTCGGGGAAGAAAAAATTTCGCCGCAGTCCTTGCCCGCGCGCCTTACAAATATGACCTCCACACAGAAGTTTGCCGCCATTGTTGTCGGAGCCGGACACGCCGGCGTCGAAGCTTCCCTCGCCATCGCCCGGTGCGGCTTCCCCGTTCTTGTGATCACCATGGACACGAACGCCATCGCGCGAATGTCCTGCAATCCCGCGATCGGCGGTCTCGCTAAAGGACACATTGTCCGCGAGATCGATGCCCTCGGTGGAGAAATGGGCCTTGCGACAGACGCGACGGGAATTCAATTCCGCATGCTTAATAAATCCAAAGGACCGGCCGTTTGGGCGCCGCGCGCGCAGGCCGATAAGAAAGAGTACGAGCTTTATATGAAGCGCGTCCTCGAGGCAGAAAAAAACCTCGTCCTCCTTCAAGGACAGGTTGTGGAACTTCTTGTGAAAGACGGCGCGTGTTACGGCGTTCGTACTCAAGAGGGAGAGGCCTTTTTCGGCGAACATGTGATCTTGACCACGGGAACTTTTTTGCAAGGGTTGATCCATGTGGGAGAAGAAAAATATCCAGGCGGGCGCCGCGACGAGCCGGCAGCCGTGGGCCTTTCCGCTTCGTTGCGAGACCACGGGATTGAGTTGGTCCGTTTCAAAACGGGGACGCCGCCCCGCCTTCATCAGAAAAGCATTTGTTGGGAGATGACAGAGGAACAGCGCGGCGATGAACCGCCTCAGCCTTTTTCTTACCAAACCCAAAAGCTTGTTGTCGAACAACTCCCCTGCTATCTGACGCACACGAACGAGAAAGTCCACGAGATCATTCGCGAAAACCTGAGCCGCTCGCCTCTTTATGCCGGGAAGATCGCAGGGATCGGGCCACGGTATTGTCCTTCGGTGGAAGACAAGGTCGTAAAATTTCCCGACAAGAAAAGCCATCAGATCTACCTCGAGCCCGAGGGCCGGGATACGCCGGAGATCTACGTAAACGGTTTTTCGACCTCGCTTCCCAAGGACGTACAGGAAGCCGCAATCCGCAAGATCCGGGGTCTTGAGGACGCGGAGATTCTGAAATATGGTTACGCGATCGAATATGACGCGGCTCCCCCGACCCAGCTCAGGCACTCCTTAGAGTCCAAGAAGATAAAGAATCTTTTTTTTGCGGGGCAGATCAACTGCACTTCGGGGTACGAGGAAGCCGCGGGACAGGGTCTCATGGCGGGCCTTAACGTCATTCGAAGGCTTTGCGGTGGGAGTGAGTTTATTTTAGACCGGACCGAAGCGTACCTCGCGGTCATGATCGACGATCTCGTGACCTGTGGAACAAACGAACCTTACCGGATGTTTACGTCGCGAGCGGAGTTTCGATTGTTGCTCCGTCAAGACAACGCGAACGAAAGGCTCATGTTCTATGGATATCAGTTCGGATTGATTTCGGACAAGACGTACGAGGAGTTTAATCAAAGCATGGATCGCATTCGTCATGAGACGCAGGAACTTAAGACAAAAAGGATCAATGGCGAGACGATTTATCAACGATTAAAAAATCCAAATGAGAGCTATAATAACATTATGGTAAATGGGTTACACTCATGCGATTTATCAGTTTATGAGCGGCAATTTATCGAGGCCGAAATTAAATACGAAGGATATATCGCCCAACAAAAAAGAGAGGTTCAGAAATTTTCAAAGCTCGAGAAAAGAAAAATACCAGGAAATTTTAATTATGACGAAGTCCCTGGGATCGGGCGAGAAGCAAAAGAAAAAATGAAAAAGATTCGTCCGGAGTCCATAGGACAAGCCGCACGCATTCCGGGGATCTCGTCCTGCGATCTTTCCATTCTCGCGGTCTTCCTGGAAAAGGCATCAAAGAGTCATCTTAAACAGTAAAAGCAATACCGCAGCAGAAACGAACCACAAGAACACCTCGATCGATTACCTCTAGCGCAGCGAGTCAGACGCTCCTTCGCTTTTGATGTTCTCCTCTACAGTATGCTTTAGGCATCGCGTGAGGTCATGTTTTTAAACGTAAAAAAACGTCTTAGAACGAGCTGTGTGGACGACCTCGTTCGAACATAGAGATTGCGTTACGATTAGCAGCTAAGTTGATTTGCAAAAACAATCGAACAGAAAAACAAAGCATGTTTCACGTGAAACAACCCGACGTTTAATGAAAAATTTTCGCCTTTATCGTCCTGCAGTCCATCAGGCCATTTCGTCTAATTCAAAGCTGAAAATAGAACCGCAGGATCCCGATGCAAAGTTTTATGGTTTCCGAAAAAAAAGTGACCGCAAGGCGATACCGTAAAAATTCATTTGCTATTTACATTTTAGGATGTAGTATTTATGCATACCGTTCCAAAAAAGCTAGATAAAAGCCATGTTCTTTGGCGAAAGCCAAGCAACGTTTCACGTGAAACATCCGGAGGGTCTATGGGGAAAATATTTTCTTTTTTTAATCAAAAAGGCGGCGTTGGAAAAACGACATCTGTAATCAATATGGCAACCGTATTGGCCGGCCTTGGAAAGAAAGTTCTATTAATTGATTTGGACTCACAAGGCAATGCTACAAGTGGGGTTGGGATAGAAAAGAATGAAAATGAATCAACAGCTTATCAACTTCTTGTGGAAAACGTTGATCCGAGAGCTAGCATCAAAACAACACCCATAGAAAACCTGTGGATCATCCCTTCAAACGCCCATCTTGCCGGAGCAGAAATGCACCTTATCAGTCAAGAGAAGCGAGAGTTTATCCTGAAGGAGCAATTGTCGAAGGTGTCTAGCGAATACGATTTTATATTTCTCGACTGCCCGCCATCGCTCGGGCTTATAAGCATAAATGCTTTGACTGCTAGCGGTTACATTATTATACCTCTCCAGTGCGAATACTACGCCCTTGAAGGCCTTGGCCAGCTATTGAACACTTACCAGCTAGTTAAAAAGAATCTTAGCGCTGATATCGAGTTGGGGGGCGTCATTCTTACAATGGCGGATATCAGGACCAACTTGACGCAACAGGTCATAGAAGAGGTCCGTAATTATTTTAAAGAAAAAGCATTTCAGTCCGTGATACCGAGATCGGTAAAGGTTTCCGAAGCGCCGAGTTTTGGAAAACCCGCCGTTCTTTATGACCCGCACAACCGAGGTTCCGTTGCCTACACAGAGCTTGGCAAAGAATTTTTGGCCCGCTTTGGCACCGACGATGACCGAAGAATGCTTGAGGCAAGCACGACCGCAAGCGATAAAGTGGTTACCGCGACTAAAACAGCGGATTCCGGCGACGAAGCGACAGAAAAGCAGGCGCAGCCCACGACTGTGATTTCATAAAGAAACACAACACGCTTATAAATAAGGAGTTACAAAAATGAAAAAAGCACTTGGCAAAGGATTAAGCGCCCTGATACCGGACAGCTATAAGGAACACGTTGCGGAAATAACCAAAGAGACTCTCACGTCAACCGCCACGCTCACCATGGCTCCGGAGGCTGAAATCCCGGCCGCTATTCTTCCGGCGAGAGAAGAAGCGTTCCAACTGGTTCCCATCGCCAGGATCGTACCGAACTCTGACCAACCGCGGAAAACATTTAATCCGGAGACCATCGAAGAGCTTGCCGCCTCTATTCGGGAAAAGGGCGTTTTGCAGCCCATGATTGTAAAAAAGAAAGGCGGCGGAAACTTCGAGATCGTGTGCGGGGAACGCCGGTTTCGCGCCGCGACGCTTTGCGGCTTGGCAGAGGTCCCGGTCATTATCAAAGATGTTGCCGATGAGGATTTTCTTGAATGGGCACTGATCGAGAATATCCAGAGAGAAGATCTAAATCCAATCGAGGAAGCCGAAGCCTATCAACGTCTTGTTGAAGAAAGGCGGATTTCCCAGGAAGACGTCGCGAAACGCGTTGGGAAGAACCGCGTTACCATCACGAACACCCTAAGGCTTTTGCGCTTGCCGCAAGAGGTAAAACAATATTTGGCGGAGGGGAGGCTCTCGGCGGGACACGCCCGCGCGCTGCTTGGGCTTCTGACCCCGGAGCATCAACGGCAAATGGCCAAAAGGATCGTCGAAGAGAATTTGTCGGTGCGGCAGGTCGAAGCCATCGTCAATCGGAGCAATGCGCATAAACGAAAAGCAAAATCTGCCCGGCATCTTAGCGCCGAGATCGTGGATCTTGAAACGCGGCTGACCCATTTTCTCGGGACGCAAACCAAGATCTATCCGCGAAAGAATCAGAAGGAGGGGCGGGTGGAGATCCAATATTTTTCGCTCGATGATCTTGACCGAGTCCTTCAGAAGATAGGCTTGCCGCGCGGCTGATCTCCCGAAAGCCCGCTTATGGGCAAACCAAGAGAAAAGAGCCTTTACAGACAGGCTAGGCCCTGTGCTATAATTTCGCCGCTTTGTCGTTTTTGCCATAGTAGCGTAGCATCAGAAAAAGCAATTCCTCTCAAAACCGATAGAGACCTTTCTAACAAAGGGACTTCCGCATGCCGAAAAAGTTTTGGTTGAAGGGTTTTTCCCACTCTTTTAACAATCTTTGTTTTGACGGGATGCGGTTCTCCGGTCGAACCGGGGTCTCGCGGAGCCACGGAAGTGAAGGTGAGCTTTTGGGGAACGCCCGAGGAGATTAGCATTATCACCGAGGCTCTCGCTCCTTGGCAGGCAAAACACCCCGAAATTAAGATCGTTTTCGAGCACACCCCTTACACAGGCTATATCAGCAAAGTTCTCACTCGGATCGCGGGAGGCGCAGCCCCAGACATTATTGCGACCGAGGTTGACTATTTCGTGACATTTGCGACCAAAGGGGTTCTGGAGGATTTGACGCCGTACGAAGCCACCGACCCGATAGGTTTCGACAGAAAAGATTTTTTCCCTCAGATCATCGACCGGTTTACTTACAACGGGAAACTCCTCGCGGCGCCTCGGGATATCGCGCCTTTCGCTTGCGTGTTCTATAACAAGAAGGTTTTTGACGAAGCGAAGATCCCGTATCCCACCGACGACTGGAACTGGAGCGACATGCTACGCCTCGCTCGCGAACTTACCAAAAAAGACAGCACGGGGCGGATCTCCCAGTACGGATTTTATACCTGGGCCTGGCAAAATTTCATTTACGGGAACGGCGGCGGTCTCGTGGATAATGTGAAACATCCGACCAAGACGCTGCTAGACAGCGACAGCTCTATTATGGGACTTCAGTTTTACGCGGACCTAAGCAATCTTTATGAAACCATGCCGACACCCACCGCATTCACGAATTTCGGCATGGGCGTGGACAGGATGTTCGCTAGCGGACGCATTGCGATGTTCCTTTCCGGGATCTGGGAAACTCCGCAATTCCGGAATTACAACTTCGAGTGGGATGTGGTCATGTTCCCGAAGAATGACAAAGGCGTTCGCGCTTTCGGTACCGGCGGAACGGGATATTCGATCCTGAAATCCTCGAAACACAAAAAGGCAGCATGGGAAGTGGTGAAGGCCCTGACCGGACCCGAAGGGCAGAAGAGATTTGCCGAGAAGGGGCTTGCCCAACCGGCGCGCATCTCAGTCGCGAACAGTGCCGCGTTTGCCGGAAGCGATTCCATTCCCAAGAACAAGAAAATGTTGAACGAGGCGGTGCAGTACGCGGTTTTCAGCCCCTTTCATCCGAAATGGCGCGAAATCGAAGAAAAATACATTCGCCCCAAGTTGGACCTTGTTTTTAACGGAAAGAAAACTGCCGCGGAGGCCGCCAAAGAGCTGGCCCCCGAAGTGAACGCCCAACTCCAACAAGCCGAATAAACCGGTCCATTTTCAAAACAAAAATCCAAGGAGTTTTTATAATCATGCCCAGAAAATCGAAAGAGAGAAAAAAAGCGGAAGCGAAAATGCTTTTGAAGGAAACGGGGGGCGAGAAAAAATTCGCTTCAAAATATGGATATTTCACACCGGACGGGCGCGAATTCGTGATCACGCGTCCTGACACGCCGCGACCGTGGGTTAACGTGATCTCCAACGGGGATTACGGCGTCATCGAAACGCAGACCGGTTCCGGATTCTCGTGGCGGGACAACTCGAATCTGTCGCGCGTCACGCGTTGGGACCAGGATCTCATTCGCGATAATTGGGGAAAATATCTCTATGTTCGCGACCGAGACAATGGGGACTATTGGTCCGGAACCTGGAAGCCGTGCATGCCGAAATATGATTTCTTCGAAGTGCGTCATGGACAGGGGTACTCGGTTCTGACCAGCAAGATAAACGGGATCCGCCTTGAAAAAACGATCTTTGTGGATGTGGAAGATCCGGTCGAGGTTTGGAAAGTCGTTCTCACGAATGAGTCTGGAAAAAAACGCCGCCTGAGCCTTTTCACTTATTTTGACTGGTGTCTCGGGAACTGGTCGGATACGCACCGCGAATTCCACAAGACATTCATTGAAACCTGGATCGACAAAAAGTACGGCTGTATTCATGGGGTCAAGCGCGCGCCGCTTGTGCCGGGATTTATTTCGACGGGCATGACCGAGAAGCCGCTCCAAGGGTTTCACGCGTCTTATCCGAAGCCCGTGGCCTATGACGGCGACAAAGAATCTTTTCTCGGGCGCTACGGAGAGATCCATGCGCCGGCGGCGGTGGTGGAAGGGAAATGCCGCGGTTCGGAAGGCAAGTGGGGAGACGCATCAGCGAGCCTGCAGGTCGACGTCGATCTCGGGCCGAAAGAGTCCAAAACGGTCATCTTCACATTAGGCTCCACGCGTACCCGCGAAGAAGCCGAACGGATCATCCAGAAATATGCGAGCCCCAAGGCGTCGGAACAAGAGCTCCACAAGGTCAAAGCTCTTTGGGACTCGTTCATCCACGCATCCGAGGTCGAGACGCCGGACGAGGCACTCAACTTCATGACAAATACCTGGATGAAATATCAGGCGATCTCGGCGCGCATTTGGGCCAAGTGCGCCTACTATCAATCCAGCGGGGGGTATGGCTTCCGGGACCAGTTACAGGATTGCCAGATCTTTTTTGCGACGAGGCCCGAGCTTGCGAAAAAACAGATCCTTCTCCATGCGGAGCAGCAGTTTCCGGACGGAACTGTCTATCATTGGTGGCACCACGGAACGAACATTGGCGCCATCACGCATTGTTCGGACGACCTGTTGTGGCTGGATTTCATCACCTTGAATTATCTGGATGAAACCGCCGACGACGCGATCCTGGACACGGTCGTGAAATTCCTTCCTGATCCGAAGACAAAAGAAGTGACTTCGGGGACGCTTTACGACCATTTGCTTCGCGCGATCGACAAGGCTCTTACACGGTTCTCGCCTCGCGGTCTTCCTCTGATCGGGGAGTGCGATTGGAACGATGGGCTGAGTCACGTCGGGACCAAGTGGAAAGGCGAGTCGATCTGGCTCGGGCATTTTCTCTACGGCATTCTGAATCGCATCGCGCCGATCATGGAAAAGCGAGGGGGCAAGGAAAAAGCCGCCGAATATCTTCGCCGCGCGGAAGCGATGAAAAAAGCGCTTAACACCGACGGATGGGATGGAGAATGGTACCTGGGCGCTACCCGCGATGACGGGAGACCGCTCGGCAGTAAAAAATGCGAGACAGGAAAGATCTTTCTGAACTGTCAGACCTGGGCTGTCATAAACGGCGTGGCCGACGCGAAACGAGCGCGCGTGGCGATGGACTCGACAGCGAAATGGCTTTACAAAAAATACGGGCCGCTTCTTTTGACGCCTGGCTACAACGTGACCGACGCAACGATCGGCTATATCACGCGTTACGCGCCATCCGTTCGCGAGAATGGCGGGCTTTACACGCATGCCGGCACCTGGGCCGTACAGGCAGAAGCGATGATGCGCGATGGAGAACAGGCCCACCAGGTCTACAAGAGCTTCAACCCTGCGATCCGAGGCTTAGAGCCGGATATCTACTACAGCGAACCCTATGTGACTCCGGGGAACGTAGATGGACCCGACTCGCCCAACAACGGCCGCGGAGGGTGGACCTGGTACACGGGTTCTGCGGCATGGTATGAAGTGGTGGCAATGAATTGGATCCTCGGGATTCGTCCCACCGCGAAGGGGCTGATCGTGGACCCTGTGATCCCAAAGAAGTGGCCGGGATTCAAGATGAAGCGGCTTTTCCGCGGCAGTACTTACCTGATCGAAGTAAAAAATCCCGGTCAAACGGGACAAGGCGTGCAGTCCGTCGTCGTGGACGGAAAAAAGCAGAAAGAAAATCTCATTCCGGATCTCCGGGACGGAAGAACCCACCGGGTCGAAGTCGTTCTCGGATAAACGGAAAAATGAACTCGCAGCAGAAGCATTCCTCGAGAAAAGGCTTGTTCTCGGGGAATGCTTTTCTGTTTTTTATGGCCGTATTTTTTTTGGCAACCCTTCCGCCGGCGAGTTTGGCCGCCTCTAAAACCCAAAAAAATAAGATCAGAAAAAGCGCCGTCCCAGAAATTAGCTCAGCTAAAAATGAGCCACAAAAAACCAAGGAAACCTTTGTCCAGCAGATCGGTCCCGTGACCGCAGAGGCGCCGCTGGACATCGGAAATGTTTATAAGATCGTTCCCACCGGAAAGCCGCTTCGGACCTCTACGCAATTCAAGGTCATCGACGATTTTAATACGAGGGAACTCAAGAACAGCCTGGGCGGAGCCTGGACCGTGGACGCGGGGGAAGAGAAAAGGGTCCGACTGGAGCTGAAAAAGGACGATGCCCGCGCCGCAAAAACAGGGGAGTCCTTGTGGGCGAGGATCAATCTCAAGAAAAAAGAAAAAGCCACCTTCCGGACTTCGCTCGAAAGACTGGACATGAGCGCGGCGCTCTATCTTGTCTTAAAGTGCAGAACGGACGCGACGGTCCCGTTCAAGGGGCGTTTGCGCGTTGCCTTGACGGACTGGGCGGACCGGACCGTAGAACGGGATATCACAGACGCTTGCCTTGAAAACAAAGAGTGGAACGATGTTGTTTTGCCTGCGAACGTCTTTATGGGGATCGACTTCGATCAGCTGAAGCATCTCTCCTTTAGCGCGTTCGCCAAAGACAAGAATCTTGCGGGGAAGATCGGGTTGGACGAGATCGCTTTTGTGGGCTATCCAGAGCTCGGGTTCGAAAGCGTGGAGGATAACTTCGTTGGCTTCCCGCGCGTGGTTGCCGCGGAACGAAGACGCAAAGAGCTTTTGGCGATGAAGGACGATGAGGCCTTGCTTTTGGAGATCGCCCGCGACACGTGGAAATATTTCGAGAACGCGATCGACAAAAAAAACCATCTCGTCTCGGACCATTTTAAGGCAGGAGACTTTCCCCTCGCAGCGACTTACACCTCGCCGACCAATATCGGCATGGACCTTATGGGGACCGTTGCCGCCAAAGAGCTCGGGATCATCTCCGAGGCACAAGCGGCCAAACGGATCCAGAGATATTTGAAGACCCTTAACAAGCTTGAGGCGTGGAAAGGCTTCTTCTATAATTTTTATGAAACGACAGAGCTTGGGATAAGCCGGAGATTTATTTCGAGCATCGATAATGGATGGCTCGCGATCGCGCTCGTTGTTGTCCGGCAAGCCTTTCCGGGGGAGATCGCGCAAGAGGCCACCGCGATCCTGGACCGGTTTCACTTTCAGGAATTCCTGGAGCCCAGCAACAACCATCTCTCGATCGGCTATGATATGGAGCGCCAAAGCGTCGTCCCGTACGATTACGGAATGCTCGTGACCGAAGCGCGCGCCATGAGTCTCTACGCGATAGGTAAGGGGGATATTCCTCCCGATCATTGGTGGTACCTTTATCGCACGGCGCCGGAAGCCTGGGACTGGCAAACTCAGAAGCCTCACGGGAAAATGGTCGAACACGACAAGGTCAGTTATTTTCAGGGATACTATAAGGAAGGAAAGCAGAAGTTCGTTCCTAGCTGGGGAGGGTCGCTTTTCGAATTTCTCATGCCGACGATGGTGCTTTCCGAACAAAAACTCGCTCCCCGCGGGCTGGGATTGAACAACAGGATCGTGACCGAGCTTCATCGGGATTACGCATTGAAAGAAAAAAAGTATCCCGCTTGGGGGATCTCGCCCTCTGCGACCGCTGACGGAAGACGATGGAAATACGGGGAATTCGGGATCAAGGCGCTAGGCGCAAAAGGGTATTCTGATCGCGGCGTGATCACTCCCCACGTCAGTTTTCTGGCGCTAGACTCGCTTCCTAAGGACGCGATCAGGAACATCCGGAAGCTGCTTACGTTCAACCTTTATGGAGAATACGGGTTCTACGACTCGATCACTTTTCCGAGCGAGAGAGTGAACACGCAATATCTGGCCCTGGATCAGGGTATGGTCCTTATCCCGATCGCAAACTATCTTAAAAAGGGCGTGATTCAGAAGTATTTCCACAAGGACCCGGTGGGGCAAAAAGCCAAAGAATTCCTGGGGCAGGAAGATTTTTTCAAAGAATAACGTTTTAGTGGCCTTTCCGGCCAGAAGGGCGATCTGGCCGCGGAGATTTGCTCAATTAATGCTTTGAAAAAGCATATCGTGGAGTTAAAATGAGTGCCGCATGTGGCACTTATATAGCAGTTGTAGAACAAGTTATGAAAAAAGCTGTTTTTGAAAAGGAGCTCCCACCCCATGGTCATTAAACAGATGCTCAAAGATCGAACGCTGACCGACAAAGAGAGAAAAAATCTCGGCATTCTCGAAGTGATCCGCAAGAACGGGCCGATCTCAAGGACGGACATTTCCAAGCTCACCGAACTTAACATCGTCACGGTCTCCAACTATGTCGGTCATTACATCAAGAAAGGCCTTGTGATCGAGGGAGAGCTGGACGAGTCGACGGGGGGGCGTAAACCTGTCCTTGTGGAGCTTAATCCCAAGGCGGGCTATATCGTGGGCGTTGGGCTTAATATGATGAGCATGGTGGCCGTACTCGTGGACCTTGAGATCAACGTGATTAGTGAGATCAAACGTGAAAGAGCCCCGGAGAACTCCGAAAAGATCATTCTCCAGATGGTGGACCTCGCGGCGGAGATCATCGAAAAAGCCGAGGTCGACAAGACCAAGATCGTGGGCGTGGGCGTCGGCATTCCCGGGATCATCGATGAACGGGGACGGACCATTCGCTGGCCGCAGAGCCTTGGCGATAAGGACGTTTCTGTTTGCTCTTCGATCAAGGACACTTTCGAAAAAAGGCTCAACATCCCTACGATCGTCGAGAACGATGCGAACGCGGCGGTGCTCGGAGAAAAATGGCTCGGGCTGGATCGCGACGTAAGGAACATGGTTTATATGTTCTCGGGCGTTGGCTGCGGCATTCTCGTCAATGAAGAGATCTATCGCGGGGCGAACGGCGCCGCGGGCGAGCTTGGGATCACGAGCGCGCATGCGAGCAAAGATTATTCCTTCAAGATCGCGACCCAGCTGGGCCGGTGGGAGATGGATATTGGCATGGTCCGTCATGCCCGCGAAAGGATCGAAAAAGGAGAGCCGTCCTCTTTGAAAGACCTTGTCAAAGGAGATCTTTCGAAGATAACCTTTAAAGAGATCGTCAAAGCTGTTCGGGAAAAAGACGCGCTCGCGATCAAGGTGGCGGAACAGGCGGGGCAGGATCTCGGCAAAAAGATAGCGTTCATCGTGAATCTTCTCAATCCCGAAGTTGTTGTGATCGGCGGCGGGATCGAGGATTGTGGCGCGGTCCTTCTCGATGCGATCAAGAACACGGTCAAGGAATGGTCCGTGGAAGAGGCCGCGACGCAGGTCAAGATCATTCCGTCCGCTTTCGGCGAAAATGCCGTGGCGCTTGGCGTGGTCGGCATTGTGGCCCGCGAAGTTTTCGCCCAGGCCTAGGCGTTCTTAATTTCTGGTTTTGGAATGAAAGCCTTTATTCAGGAGCTCAAGTCCCGAGTCCTTGCGGGTGGGGAAATCACTCAGGACGAAGCCCTTCGCCTTAATTCCCTGGAAGACGCCGCCGCAATCGATCTTCTTTTACAGGCCGCTCACGAGATCACGCTGAAGTTTAGATCTTCCCAGCCGGACCTCTGTTCGCTTGTGAACGCCAAAAGCTATCTCTGTTCCGAAGACTGCGGCTTTTGCTCTCAATCCGCCCATTACAAAACGGACGTGAAGCGCTATCCGCTTATGAGCCCAGAGGCAGTTCTGAAAGAAGCTCAGAAATGTGAAGCCGCCGGCATTGCGAGCTTTTGCGTAGTGACAAGCGGGGAAACTTTAAATGATGCTGAGTTTGAACAAACGCTTGAGACGTTTCGTTTGTTAAGCGAGAAAACACAGCTTCGCCTTGACGGATCGCTTGGGAATCTGACGGCCGGGCAGATCCGGAAGCTTCGGGAAGCTGGGATGAGGCGATTCAACCACAACCTCCAATGTTCGCGAGAGTTCTATCCTAGGATCGTTTCCACGCATACTTATGATGAACGAATGGAGACGCTCAAGGTTCTCGGGAAAAACGGAGTGGAAGTATGCTCGGGCGGTATTTTTGGAATGGGAGAGACCGGAGAGGACAGGATCCGTCTTGCGTTCGAACTCAAACCTTACGACCTTCATTGTTTGCCGATAAACGTTCTGAATCCGAGGCCCGGGACACCCCTTGAAAAACAAGAAGCTGTCTCGCCTCGGGAGGTCATCAAAACCATCGCTATCTACCGATTTATCCATCCGAAGGCCAATATCAAACTCGCCGGCGGACGGGAAATGAACCTCGGCGTTTATTTTCAGGAAAAAGCTCTCCGCGGAGGCGTGAATGGGTTTGTCGTTGGCGGCTATCTCACCACCGCGGGGAACCCCCTGAGGGAAGACCTCGACATGCTTCGACGTTCCGGTTTTTCCACGGAGAAGCAGGATGCGTGCGATAAACCTTTGGCTGAATGCAGCAAGAGCTGCTGACTCGGCATAACCCGTGAAGATGTGAACGGTTAGCGCCATACCGTTGATCCTCGAAAGAAATAACGGAGAGACATAAATCCTTGGAAGCCTCTTTGAAGGATAAGGTTATTCTCATTACAGG
>JAZDJU010000090.1:0-13384 GCA_043803685.1 Candidatus Omnitrophota bacterium | reverse complement strand
GCCAGGCCGCGTAGCCCAGCTTGTCGGGTTTGCGCATGAAATCACCCAGGAGGTACGGTTGCCACAGATTGCCTTGCCACCCAAAAAAACCGTGAACAAAGCACTTGTTGCGAGGAAAAGAAAATGAATATTAAGGAAATCAAGGAACTTTTGGAATTGATGGCTGAACATGGCGTCGGTGAGATCGAAATCGAGAAAGATAACGCGAAGATCAAGCTCCGGAAAATGGCTAGTGGCGGGATCGTGATGCAGAGCGCGCCGCAGATGATGGCGCAGATACCGGCTGTGGCCCAGATCCATGCTCATGCTCCGGCTGTTGCAGCTCCGGCGGCTGAGGAAGAAGGCGTAACGATCGTGCGTTCGCCGATGGTCGGAACCTTTTACGCGGCTCCGGCCCCTGACCAGCCTGCTTACGTGAGCGTCGGGAAGGTGGTCAAGGACGGTGATGTGCTTTGCATCATTGAAGCCATGAAACTCATGAACGAGATCAAGTCGGAAATTGGCGGAACGGTGGTCGAGATCCTGGTGCAGAACGGACAGACCGTGGAGTATGATCAGCCGATCCTCAAGATCAAAAAGGTCTGATCCCGAAACTTTCTCCAACCCTTATCCTTCAAACGGGGAATAATCATGTTCTCAAAGATCCTGATCGCAAATCGTGGTGAGATCGCAGTGCGCATTATCCGCGCCTGTCGTGAAATGGGCATTCAAACCGTGGCCGTTTTTTCCAAAGCGGACCGGGAATCTCTGCATGTCAAATTGGCCGATGAAGCCATTTGCATTGGCGAGGCCCCGAGTTCTGAAAGTTATCTCAATATTCCCGCCCTGATTTCGGCGGCCGAGATCGCGGACGTCGAGGCTATTCACCCCGGATACGGATTTCTGGCCGAGAATGCGCACTTTGCGGAGATCTGCGAGTCCTGTCAGATCAAGTTCATTGGGCCCCGGCCGGAAAGTATCCGGATGGCGGGTGACAAGTCGGTAGCAAGGCTTGAAATGAAAAAGGCCGGGATCCCGATCATTCCCGGGAGCAAGGGCACGGTCAAGAACCAGGAAGAGGCCCTGCACCTCGCGAAAAAACTCGGCTATCCCGTCATCGTCAAAGCATCCGCGGGCGGCGGCGGCAAAGGCATCAAGATCGCGCATAATGACGGAAAACTTATTAGTGCTTTCCTAACGGCCCAGACCGAGGCGGAAGCCGCCTTTGGTAACGGGGAAGTCTATATTGAAAAATACATCGAGGAACCGCGCCACATTGAAGTGCAGATCATCGCGGACAGTTTCGGCACGGTGGTGCATCTTGGCGAACGCGATTGTTCGGTCCAGCGTCGTCACCAGAAACTCATTGAAGAATCTCCCGCGCCGGGACTTTCGGCAAAGCTCCGGAAGAAGATCGGCGAAACGGCTATTCGGGCGGCCAAGGCGTTTAAGTATGAGAACGCCGGAACGATCGAGTTTTTGCTCGATAAGAACGATGATTTCTATTTCATGGAGATGAATACCCGACTTCAGGTCGAGCATCCAGTGACAGAGATGGTGACGGGGCTTGATCTTGTGAAAGAGCAATTGCGTGTCGCGGCGGGGGAGAAGATCAGTTTTTCGCAGGAACAGGTGGAGTTCACGGGACACGCGATCGAGTGCCGCATTAATGCTGAGGATCCGGACAATAATTTTATGCCGTCTCCCGGAAAGATCGATGTCTGGCGTATGCCGGGCGGTCCGGGTGTGCGTCTCGATAGCCATGTTTATACGGGATATTCGATCCCTCCTTTTTACGATTCCATGATCGCGAAGCTGATCGCTTACGGCAAGACGCGTCAGGATGCGATCACGGTCATGCTCCGGGCGCTTCGGGAGATCGAGGTGAAGCCGATCAAAACGACCGTTCCTCTCCAGATCCGGATCCTGAGCCACCCGCGGTTCCGTCAAGGTTCCGTGAACACGAAATTCATTGAAACAACGCTCTTTGGCTCGGGGAAGGCGGACGAAACGGAATCCAGCAAAGACAAGAGATGAAGGTCTCCCACGCTTTTGCCCAGATCTTCGCGATACTCGCGCTCTTGACTCTGGGAAGTTTGATGATCATTGTCTCCCTCCATCTTCTGGCATTCGATGATGCGATCCTGAAAGTCCAGGAGATCTATCAAAGCCCTTGGCGTTCTGCCCAGGTCGGGTTGGTAGGGTTGGTGCTTATCGTGCTCGGGTTGGCGTTCGCGAAGATGCTTGTCAAAGCGGGGCGTCCCAACGAGGCCGTTTTCTTTCATAGTGAGATCGGCCCGATGGTTGTTTCGGTCGGCACACTTGGAAATTCGGCAGTCAAGGCGATCAAACATTTTCCATTCGTCAAAAGCGCGAAGGCGAAGGTGTTGATCACAGGGAAAAATGTCGAGATCCGGCTTCGGTTGGTGCTTTGGTCAGGGGGGCATGTGCCGGCGATTCTGTCGGAACTGCAGCAGGAAGTTCAGCAGCGGGTGAAGCGGTTGCTTGGGCCTGAAAATTTGTTGAGTGTCGTTTGTGATGTGAAGGGAATCGATGATGCCGGAACGGATTCCGGGGAATTGCGCAAATAGGTTAGACTTTTAATTCTGGCTTTGGCCTGGCGGCTGAAAGCGTCAATCTAACATTAAAGGAGTTAACACATGAAACGTATTGGAATGCTTACAGGGGGCGGTGATTGTCCAGGACTTAACGCGGTGATCCGCGGAGTTGTGCGGACGGCAAAGGCCGAGGGTTGGCACGTGATCGGGTTCAAGCAGGGCTGGAGAGGTATTATTGAGAATAACTTTATGGAATTGGACGAAAAGGCGGTTGCGGAGATACTCCCTCGCGGCGGAACGATCCTCGGGACCTCCCGCACGAATCCCTATAAAAAAGAAGGGGATGCGGAAAAAGTGCGTCAAACGATTAAGGCCAATCAGTTGGATGCCGTGATCGCGATTGGCGGAGAGGATACGCTCGGCGCTGGCAATAAGCTTTCCAAGGACGGGATGCCGATCATTGGAGTTCCCAAAACGATCGATAACGACCTGAGTGCGACCGATTATACGTTCGGATACGATACGGCTTTGAACATCGCGACCGAATGTCTCGATCGTATCCGTACGACGGCAGAATCTCATGATCGCGTCATGGTGGTCGAGATCATGGGACGGCATGCTGGTTGGATCGCGCTCGAGTCCGGGATCGCCGGGAGCGCGGACGTCGTGCTTATTCCGGAAGTCTCTCTAACGGTAGATGATATCTGTGGGTACATCACGAAACAGCGCGCGCGCGGCAAGAATTTCAGCGTGGTCGCCGTTTCTGAAGGGTTCGCGATCAAAGGCGAAGAGCTTATCACGACGAAAAAAGAGCTCGATGCGTTCGGTCACGTTTTGCTCGGCGGAGTCGGGGACCGTCTTGCGAAACTCATCGAAAAGAAAACGGGCTATGAGACTCGTTCGACCGTACTCGGGCATATTCAACGCGGCGGTACGCCGACGGCCTTTGACAGGATCCTCGGGACCCGGTTCGGCGTGAAAGCCGTCCAGCTTGTCAAAGAAGGCAAGTTCGGTCACATGGTGAGTCTCTGCGGTCGCGATATCGTGGCTGTGCCGCTTCAGGAAGCGGTGGGTGAACTGAAAACAGTGCCTGCGGATATGTACGAGCTGGCCAAGATCTTTTTCGGTTAAGCCCATGAAGACCTCCTTCGAAACGATCGTTCAAGGGCATCAGGATACTTTTCAAAAAACGTTCGGTCCGGCTCAGTATGAAGTGCTGGATAAGATGGCCCACGCCATCATTCATGCGCTCAAGGCCGGGAATAAAGTGCTTTTGTGCGGGAACGGCGGATCGGCTTCCGATTCGCAGCATATTGCCGCGGAGTTCGTCGGACGTTTCGAAAAAAACCGCATGAGCTTGCCCGCCATCGCGCTTACGGCCGATATCGCGGCGCTCACGGCGATTGGCAATGATTTTGGCTTCGAGAAGGTTTTTTCCCGCCAGATCGAAGGCCTTGGGAAAAAGGGCGATATTCTTGTCGTGCTCTCCACGAGCGGTCGTTCGCCGAACATTCTTGATGCGATCACGCAGGCCAAGCAGCAGGGGATCCTCACGCTTGGTTTTACGGGCAAGGACGGGGGGATTTTAAAAGACGCTGTGGATATCTGCTTTATTGCCAAAGCGCATAAGACCACGTATATCCAGGAAGCGCATATGACAGCGCTTCACGCGATCTGCGAGGTCGTAGAAACGATCCTTTTCGGCTAAAACCGCGTGCCATAAAAAACATAGGTATGAGGTATTGTACCGTTTACCCGTAAAAATGAACGAAGAACGGTGATAATCCGAGGTCCTTTTTTGATCATGGTTCCCAAGATTCTGACCGAAAAAAAGTTGTCCGGGGTGTTTCGTCGCCTGAGGTCTCAGGGCAAACGCATCGCCTTTACGAACGGCACCTTTGACATCTTGCATCTTGGGCATGTGACTTATCTTCAAAAGGCCCGGGCCTCCGCCGATGTGCTGATCGTCGGCGTGAATACAGACCGTTCGGTGAAGACCTATAAAGATCCCAGCCGTCCGGTGAATCCCGAACAGGATCGCATTAAGGTTCTTACGGCGCTTTCGTGTGTCGACTATGCCATTCTTTTTAACGATCCGACTCCGCTCAAATTGATCCAGAAGGTCAAGCCGGACGTGCTTGTGAAGGGCGCGGACTGGGCGATCAAGGATATTGTGGGAGCCCGGGAAGTGCTTTCCTGGGGCGGAAAAGTTAAACGCATCCCGCTTGTCAAAGGGCGGTCTTCGACGCGCGTTATCAAAGCCCTGAAGCTGGCATGAGCTGATGGATTGGAAGAAAAGAGTTTTTGAGGGGTTTCGTCTTTATGCGGTGACCGATCTCAAAGAGGAATCTTCCGACACGCTTCGAAAGATCGAAGCTGCCTTCCGGGGTGGAACTGATATCGTTCAACTTCGCTCCAAAGTGTTGCCGGGTGCGGCGCTTGTTCGGCTCGGGCTCAAGATCAAGAAGATCGCTGAAAAGTCGCGAAAACTTTTTTTTATTAATGATCGTGTCGATATCGCTTTGTTGACTGGTGCTGACGGTGTACATCTGGGACAAGAGGATGTGCCAGTTCGCCAGGCGCGGAAGCTAGCAAAGCGGCTCGGGCGAAGGATTTGGGTCGGCAAATCGACGCATACCTTGAAGCAGGCTTTGGCAGCGGTGAAAGAGGGGGCAGATTATATCGGCGTCGGTCCGGTGTTCGCGACGCCCACGAAACCGAACGCAAGGTCTGTTGGATTACGGTTCGTGAAACAGGCTGCCGCGACGGTTCGGATCCCGTGGGTTGCGATCGGCGGGATCGATCTTGGGACCATCCGGGATGTGGTCGCAGCGGGAGCGTCAAGGGTTGCGTTGGTTCGTGCGATCTTCGCCGCGAAGGATCCGGAACGTGCGGCGAGGGAACTTCAATATCAGTTACGCTGTGGGTCTATTTCATTGAACTGTAGACGGCTATAGGAAGGAATCTGAAATGTCAAAAACTCCTAATTTGATCGTGATTGGTACGGTTGCCATTGATGAACTTTCGACCCCTTTTGGCGCCCAGCAGACGGTTTTCGGCGGGTCGGCATCTTATTTTTCGTATGCCGCTAGTTTCTTCACCCAGGTGGGTGTTGTGGCGGTGGTGGGGAAGGATTTTCCGGAGGAATATCGCAAGGTTCTTGAGGAGAAAAACGTCGATCTAAGCCATTTGGCGACGCTCCCTGGGAAGACCTTTCATTGGAAGGGCAAGTACGAGGCGGATATGAATTCCGCCATCACCCTTCAGACCGACCTCAATGTTCTTCTGGATTTTAAACCACAGCTCAAGTATGCCGCCACGCCGCAGTATGTTTTTCTGGCGAACGTTGATCCCGATCTCCAACTGAGCGTACTCGATCAGGTGCACGGATCTTCGCTTAAATTCGTGGCCTGTGACACGATGAATTTCTGGATCCAGAGCAAGCGCGCGTCAGTGGAAAAAGTTCTCAGGCGTGTTCACGCGGTCTTCATGAACGACGGCGAAGCGCGTCAGCTCACCGGTGAGGTCAATCTGATCAAGGCCGCACAGATGATCCACAATATGGGGCCGGAATACGTGATTATCAAAAAAGGAGAGCACGGGGCGTTGCTTTATAGCCATGAAGGTGTTTTTATTTACCCGGCGTATCCTCTTGAAAGCGTCTATGATCCCACCGGGGCAGGGGATAGCTTCGCGGGGGGCGTGATGGGGTATCTCGCCGCGGCGCGGACGGTGAATCTCAAGACCATGAAAACTGCGATAGCCTACGGAACGATCGTGGCATCGTTCACGGTCGAAAAATTCGGGCTTGAGCGTCTCCGTGAAGTGAAGCGCGAGCATTTTGACAAACGCCTGGAAGTTTTAAAAAAAATCTGTAAAATTTAGAGCATTCGAAACAGATCGCGCGGGATTAGCATAGTGGTAATGTGGCAGCTTCCCAAGCTGTTGAGACGGGTTCGATTCCCGTATCCCGCTCCATTTTTTTGAAATAAGTGAGGCTCGCCGCAGAGGCGGGCTTTTTTTCTATGACAAAGAAAAAATATCGTGTTTTTGAAAAGAAACTGATCTTCGCCAAGGGGCCAATCCGGCTTGTTGATTGCAAAGTCAGGACGCCGCAGGGGAAAGTGCTTTCGCGGCAAGTTTTGGAGCATCCGGGTTGCGTGGTCATTATTCCGAGGACGGCATCGGGGAAATATATCCTCGTGAAGCAATACCGCTTTCCCCTTGAAAAATATCTTTGGGAATTTCCGGCGGGGGGGAGAGAACCTGGCGAGGGATTTCCTCAGGCTGCGCGGCGTGAACTGATGGAAGAGATCGGGATGAAACCCGGGAAGCTCAAAAAACTTTTAGAGTTCTATCCAACGCCTGGTGTCTCCGGGGAGAAAATGCATGTTTTTTTGGCCACCGGACTGAGCCCCGCGGTGGCGCAAAAGGACGAGGATGAGGATTTCGAGCTGGGAACGTTCAGCCTCTCCGAGATTGGAAGCAAGATCCGCCAGAGTGAGATCGTCGACGGAAAGACCCTGATCGGCTATTTTTATCTTTCAAAAGTCTGAGTTTCTGTTTTTTTGACTCTTCTGGTATAATTCCCGCCCGCAAAAGTATCCAAGAGAAATGTGCTGGTGTAGCTCAGTTGGTAGAGCAACGGTTTCGTAATCCGGCTGGACCATTTTCTGTAACCCCTTCAAAACATTAGCAAATCATTTCTCCTACTGAAGTTAGCGCTTTCATATCCGTTCTTATCCGCACGTTCAAATCAATGTGATTTCATATCAGAGTAGGCACCATATGGGCACCAAGCTGAAGTCGAATTATTCGCTTTCTGCCAACGGAGAAAAAACGCCCGTTTTCACAACCTATTAAAATTTCACGATTTACGTTTCCACACTTAGACTTACAAAAAAAATCCTGTTGAATAAGATTCATTAGGGGATGGACGTCCAGATCTTCCAACTCCCGGCGTATGGCCTTGGATTCGCAATAAAACAAAATCTAACATTATACTTGCACAATATCACAGAATATGTTATTGTTCCATTATGATGTTAAGGAGTTATTGTGGATAAACTGGTTGAAGAGCTCAAAAGATACTTGCTTGCGAACCTCGGGATAGAGGCCGAGGTTCGCCCTTTTCCTGGTGCGGCCAATTATCCGGCTTATTTGAGGGACGGGTATCGTTTCTTTAGCTTGAAATGGCTGCAGGGGACATGCCTGCTTATGGCAGGTGAAAAGGATGCCGTGTTCACGCCGGCCGTTATTAGCAAGCATCTTGAGCAGGTGTGCGGTAGGTGCGGCATGGAAGTTGTCTATGTTACGGATGCTATTAGCTCGTATGATCGCAAGCGTCTCATTGAACACAAGGTGCCCTTTGTCCTGCCTGGGAACCAGATGTATCTGCCGTTCATGGCCATTGACCTTAGGGAGCTCCTGAAGACCCGTTCCATCAAAAGACCAGCCTTGCGTCCGGCCACTCAGCTACTGGTCCTTTATGCGCTCTATCAGGGTAAGAAATTGACGTTTACGCCGGCCGAGGTTGCTTCGACCCTTGAGGTTTCTGCTATGACAATGACCCGTGCTTTCGATGAGCTGGCGGCGCTAGGGATTGGCGAACATACGGTGGCGGGGAAGAACCGCTGTCTGCGTTTTGCCGTGAACCGCGGAGAGCTTTGGGAACAGATCCGCCCGTACCTTAAAACCCCGATCAAGAAGCGCGTGTATGTGACAGGCTTGAATTTCAAGACGTCTTTATCGGCCGGATACACGGCGCTGGCGCATTGGTCTATGATCAATGAGCCGGAGAATAGGACCGTGGCCGTATCGTACAATGATTGGAAGGATCTGGTCGGGGAAGATCGTGTTAGTGTTATCCCGGCCCATGATCGCGGGGCTGTTGAGGTCGAAGTCTGGAAGTATCCGCCGAACCATTTTTCGCACGATGGATGCGCTGACAAGATCTCGGTGTACCTGTCTCTGAAGGACAGCCACGATGAGCGTGTGCAGTCTGCGCTAGATGATCTGTTAAGGAGCTTCAAATGGTAAGAGGGATACAGCGGTTCCAAGAGCATTTCAAAGACCATGTCCATCAATATGTGTTGATCGGAGGCGCGGCCTGCGACCTGATCATGCAGGAGGCGGCCTTGCCGTTCCGCGGTACAAAGGATCTTGATATTGTTCTTTGCGTTGAAGTACTCGACAAGGCTTTTGGAGAGACGTTCTGGGAGTTTATTCGTGCCGGGAAGTACAAGGTTCAGCAGCACTCATCAGGCGAGAAGCGTTACTACCGTTTTATGGAGCCCGGGGAAGATGACTATCCTTGGATGCTCGAACTGTTCTCCAGAAAACCCGAGGCTTTCCCTCTGCTTGCAGGAAGCCATCTGACGCCGATCCCTGTGGGCGAGGATATTGACAGCTTGTCGGCCATTCTTCTCAATGATGATTATTATCATTTCCTTCATTTGGGAAAGAAGATGCTCCAGGGGGTCTCCTTGGTTGGGGCGGAATATCTGATTCCGCTTAAGGCCCTCGCTTGGCTTGACTTGACGGAACGCAGGAAAAAGGGCGAACAGGTCGATAGTAAGTCAATCGTAAAACACAAGAATGATATTTTTCGTCTCTATCGCGTCATCGATCCTGGGCAGACCATCAATGTTCCTATTGCGATCCGCAGGGATGTTGCGGCTTTTCTTGATGCCATGGCTGATGAACCTGTGGATCTCAAGAACCTCGGGATCCCTGCCACTGACAGTGCCCATGTGATCGCAGAGTTGCGCCGGTTCTACAACCCCGTGGCCTGAAAATTTTCTTACGCACTGTTCGAGGAACATCGATGGTGTGTTTCACAGATGACGACGGCAAGCAGGGGATAATAATCTTTGATGTTCTCCTTACGCCATTTGGGCGATTACTGCGCATTTATAGTGAGCTCTCAGAAGCATAAAACCGTTTGATAAGGGCCCGTATCCCGTTCCCCTCTTTTTTTGAAATCTCAATCCCACCAATAAGTTACGTCAAACCAGCCGCAACCCGTTTCATCTAATCCCGCGGGAGTTCCCCACCCGTGAGGGTGGGGGGTGAGAGCAAGGAGCCGCCCTGCTGCCCATGATATAATTGGGGACACTACTGTCCGGTTGTTTGATGAATCAGTTGACGTAACTTAAGGGTTTTCAATATGTTAACCATGGAAATGGTTTTAAGCGATTTGAATCCTCTCGCGTGTTATTTTGGCGCTCCCACCAAAGGAGCGACTCATGAACACCGGCAAAACCGTTTTCTAACAAGTCATGGACTTCCTGCCCGTCTACGAATTTCAAAAATGCGTGCGTCGTTACCAAGGCAATTACAAGGTCCAGAGTTTTTCTTGTATGGATCAATTCCTGTGCATGGCCTTCGCTCAGCTGACCTTCAGGGAAAGTCTTCGCGATATCGAATCATGCCTCAGGTCAATGCATCGCAAGCTTTACCATAGGGGCATCCGTGGCAGGATTTCAAAAAGCACCCTGTCCGATGCCAACGAGAATCGCGATTGGCATATCTATGCCGACTTCGCCCAAGTATTAATCCATACGGCCAGGACCCTGTATCTCAAAGAACCTTTCGGCGTCGAATTAGCGCAAATCGTTTACGCGCTCGATACCACGACGATCGATCTGCGTCTTGCGTTATTCCCGTGGGCGCATTTCCGAAAGAACAAGGGAGCCGTCAAGCTTCATACCCGCAATTTTTTTGATTTAGAGCAATATATTGGTATAATTGCAGTTATAGAAGCCATGGTTTCGAATCCCGTATCCCGCTCCATCCTCTTTTCCCTAATATCAAGCAGCGCAGAGAGTTACGTAAAAGCATCCGTAACTCTTTTCAGAATCTCAGGTTCCATTCCGACTTAATTCGACCTATTTCGACTCAACACGACTTCATGAAGGGCCTGTTTTTAAGATTTTCGTAGCAAAAACGTAGCAGAAAATAAGTGGGATCTTTATCCCGGTAAAAAATAAATTTGGAAAATCTGGTGTTTCTTGGCGGATTGATATTAGGGTATGTCTTTTATCTAATGCCAAGAAACTTTTTGTATTCTTCCGTGATGTCTTTTGCTGTGTTTGCTGAAACTTCTGGAAAGCCTTGGGAAATTTCTGAGGTTTTTTGATTTTGGAATTTTCGGGGTGTTGAATATCGCTCGAATTCGGAAGCGGAAAGTATCTTGGCTCTTAAGGAGCGGGCATTATTAGCCACATAGTTGTCGTTGGTTACCACCGTGACTTGGCTTTTGCCGGTATAGGTTCTGAGGATTTCGATGATCCTGTCATCTGCGTCTTCTCCCGTTGGGGTATAAAGAATCCTGATTTTTGGGTGAGGACTCTCTTCAGAGCAGTACAAATCAGAAGTTCCGTCAAATACGATGTAAATTTTTTCAATGTCGCATCTGACGCTGAATAACTGGTTGCAAAAAGAAATGAGTGAGGCTCGGGCTTCTTTGAGGCTGCGATCGAGCGCAATCTCTAATTTCTTGATCGCATGAATAATATTGTAGCCATCTATGACGAGTATCATTTTTTCCTCTCAAGAGTAATCTACCTCGGAAGACTGGCAAGTTCAAGGAAAGTACGGGCCCATTGAGCTTTTAAAGTATATACTTCTGATGACTCCCACCAGAAAACATATTCCAAGAAAGGAGCAACACCAAAATGAAGAAGCTGAAATTAGGCGTAACTGTGATTTTGGTTGCGTTGATGGTATTGGGTTTCGGAATCGTGACTCGTTCCGCGTTCGCCGCTGATAAAAAGCCTGCGGGGAATGAGCTGATGATTGCGGATTTTAATACTGGAGACAAACCCAACAATATCGGTGGTGATTTCGGCGCATGGGACAAAGACCCGAACGATTCAACTCAAGGATGTAAAATGTCCTTTGATCAAGATGATGCGAAAGGGGAGACCGGAGGTTATTCAATCAGGTTGGACTATAGCGTCGATTCTCCAAATCCCGCATACAATGGTTTTTGGATGAAGTTCAATGGCGCGGATGGGACTCCTTATAACACCCTAAACTTTTACGTCAAAGGGGATGTTAAGGTTGGTTACACCAAACGTTTCAAGATCGAGCTGAAGGATATGACCAATAAGCCTTCAGCTTACATCGTGGGCGGTGTCACGGATAAGTGGCAGAAGATTTCTATCCCGTTCGAGAAGTTCCGCAAGATCGAGAACTGGACTTCTCTCAATGAGTTCGTCATAGTGTTCGACGATATCAATTCGAGCCCAAAGAAAGGTTCCATTCTCATCGACGACATCTCGCTTTCCAAGCAATAGGCATTACGTTTATCGAATCGGGTCTTCAAAAAGCCCCGCTCAAAAGGTGGGGTTTTTTTGTGAGTGCATCCGGCTTTGCTTTAAAATCCCTCACCTGGTAAGTCGTAATGCGTGTTATCGCGCATTAGAGACATCCTGAAGCGTAAGTCACAGAAAGGGATGGGGGATTGACTTTTTCTGAAAAACAAGGGGATCCACGGCTTGAGGTGTATTTCGCATGTCACAGTCAATTTAGAACGTGATATTCCCGTTCGACAAAAAATAAAATCTTTTCGATTGTTTTTGAAGCTGTAATGTATGATATGGCCCCAGTAAAAACCATTGGCGTGGGTTCGGGAAGTCCGGACGCGGGAACTCGGTTCAAATCAAAAGGAGAGAGCATCATGGCGAAGGTGAAGGCAAAAGCAAATTCAGCGTTTATGAAGCCGATGAAGATCAGCGAAGCGCTAGCGGCAGTAGTCGGCAAAGGGCCGATGCCCCGTAGCGAAGTCGTAAAAAAGCTTTGGGTCTACATCAAGAAGAACAAGCTCCAGGATGATAAGAACAGGCGCAACATCAACGCGGATGCCGAGCTCAAGGTCGTGTTCGGTGGCAAGAAGGTCGTCAATATGTTTGAGATGACCAAGCTCGTCAGCAAGCACCTTTCTTAAGGCCGCTTCGTTTTATAGCGCCATTCGTCGCGGAAAACGGCGTATGGGGTTTGGCGCTAATTCGCAAAAGGGGTTGCGGCAAATTGCTGTAGCCCCTTTGTCGTCTTGAGCCCATTTAATGACATTGGATACCAAACTAGATAAATTCTAGGCAAAGCCCGAATTTCTCATCGGTGAATTACCCCACTAGGATGCGTGCGCACGAGCATTTCTCTTTGAAACTCGCCTAGCCAGTCAAATTGATCAGGTTTATACTACCCCTTAATTATGGGGGTTATTTGAAAAAGACCATATCGTCCCTTTTTGCTTTTCTTCTGCTTGTAAGCCCCTGCCTACTTGCTGATCCTCTTCTTACCACTTCTCACGTCTATTTCTCTCCCAAAGGTGGCTGTACCAAGGCGATTACAGACGCTATAGGGCAAGCCAAACAATCAATCCTAGTCCAAGTGATGGGCGACAATTAGAATTCCCGACCGCATTGACTCACCATTTTTGTTACTTACCGCGACCTGTTGCCTCATTAGAATGTTACCAAAAACTGGAGGTAAAAAATGGGGACAAAAACGGTCAACAAGCTGGCTCAAAAAGAACTGGTGGTTGCAATTCGCGACAGATATAACCGATCTTCAAAAAGCGAGAAATCGAACATCCTAAACGAATTTACGGTGCTATCAGGTCATCATCGTAAACACGCAATTCGATTATTCCGAAAATCAGTTATCAATGGATCTCAGCCTATGAATATGATCAGGGATCGCATCTACGATGAGGCCGTGAAGGAAGCTCTCATTGTAATGTGGGAGGCGGCGGATCGAATCTGCGGTAAACGGTTAAAAGCGGTACTGCCTGACCTTGTTGATGCAATGGAACGGCATGGCCACCTCAATCTTGATCC
>JAZDJU010000089.1:0-4814 GCA_043803685.1 Candidatus Omnitrophota bacterium | reverse complement strand
GGCCGTCTCGGCGGCGCGGAGATCGCTCGCGAAGAAAAATATCATGAAGGAAAAGTTCCGCTCAGCACTTTCCGCGCGGAGATCGATTACGGTTTTGCCGAAGCCTTTACCACCTATGGAACCATTGGTTGCAAGACCTGGATCTACAAGGGGGATGTGCTCGTGAAAAAAGAGCAGGAAGCCCAGAAGCTCGAGCTCGAGAAGAAATTCAAGGTCGCGGAAGAAGAGACCCCAAAAACAGAAATTGTAGAAGCGGCCAAGCCTGCTTCGGAAGCGTCCCAGCATAGCGGGACACAGGAGAATAAGAGCGATGCCCCTACAGCCTAAGAGGGTTAAATTTCGCAAGCAGCAGCGCGGTTGGATGCGCGGGATCGCCACGCGAGGCAGTAATTTGTCGTTCGGAGAGTTCGGCCTGAAAGCCCTTGCCTGCCATTGGCTGACAGGAGTCCAGATCGAAGCGGCCCGTGTAGCTCTGACGCGTCACGTCAAACGCGGCGGCAAGATCTGGTTGCGCGTTTTCCCGGACAAATCGGTCTCCAAGAAGCCTGCCGAGACCCGCATGGGCAAAGGAAAAGCTGCTCCTTCGCATTACGTTGCGGTCATTAAGCCCGGCAAGATCCTTTTTGAAATGGGGGGTGTTCCGGAAGAGATGGCTCGTTCAGCCATGAGGCTTTGCGCCCATAAGATCCCGTTCCGTACCAAATTCGTGAAACGCGAGGCAGCAACTTAATATGTTGAAAGTCACGGAATTAAAAGAACTCAGCATTGAGGAATTAAACGAGAAGGTCAACGTTTTGAAAAAGGGTTTGATGCAGCTCCGGTTCCAGCATAAGACCGGCAAGCTCGAACGACAGTCCGCGCTGAAGGAAGCCAAGCGCGACATCGCACGCGTCAAGACCGTGATCACCGAAAAGAAGAAAGGCGAGAAAAAGTCATGACCGAGAACGGGCCTGAAGCTCAAAGTAAGCGAGTTCGTGAGGGCGTGGTCGTCAGTTCAAAGATGAACAAGACCATCACGGTGCTTGTCACCCGCCTGTTAAAGCATTCTAAATTCAAGAAGATCATCAAGCGGCACGTCAAATATTTCGCGCATGATGAGAAGAACGAGGCCAAAGAAGGGAGCCGCGTCCAGATCGTCGAGACCCGGCCGCTTTCCAAGACCAAACGTTGGCGTCTCGTGAAGGTGCTGCCGTCATGATCCAGATGCGAAGCGTTCTCGAGATCGCCGATAATAGCGGCGCAAAAAAAGCGGCCATGATTGGTGTGATCGGCCGTCACAGCAAGCGTTCCGCTGAAGTGGGAGATATTATTACCGCGTCCGTGAAGGAAGCGCTTCCGAGCGGGGCGGTCAAAAAAGGAGAGGTCGTGAGGGCGGTGGTCGTGAGGACAAAATCCCCGATCCGGCGCAAGGACGGCTCTTCCGTGAAATTTTCGTCAAATGCCATTGTGTTGATCGATAATCAGAAGAACCCGCGCGGGACGCGCATTTTTGGCCCCGTGGCCCGTGAGCTCCGTGATTGTGATTTCTCCAAGATCATCTCGCTCGCGCCGGAGGTCGTTTAAGTTATGAAGATACGTAAAGGCGATGAAGTGATGGTGACCAAGGGGAAAGACAGCGGGAAAAAAGGGCGCGTGATGCGCGCATTCCCGAAAGAGGGGAAGCTTTTGATCGAAAAGATCAATTATCGGACGTGCTATCTACGCAAGAGCCAGGAAAATCCGAAGGGTGGGATCACGAAGATGGAAGGGAAGCTCCATGTTTCGAACGTCAAGCTTATTTGTCCGCGTAGCGGCAAGCCTTCCCGCGTGGGGTATTCCATCCTCGCGGATGGGACCAAGCACCGTATGGTTAAAGCATCAGGCGAGGTTTTATAAATATCATGAATCAAAAAGTCACCGTAGCCCCAAGACTACTTGAGAAATACCGCACGGAGGTCGTGCCGACACTTCTCGAGGAGTTCGGCTATAAGAACCCCATGCAGGCGCCGCGGGTGGAGAAGATCGTGGTCAATATGGGCGTGAAAGAAGGCCAGGAGGATATTAAGATCTTGGATCAGCTCGCGATCGAGCTTTCGCGTATCGTCGGACAAAGACCGGTGGTGACGCGCGCGAAGAAGTCCATTTCGGCTTTTAAACTTCGCCAAGGGTCGCCGATCGGATTGAAAGTGACGCTCCGGAAGAGCCGCATGTACGAATTCATGGACCGTCTTTTTAACTTTGCCATGCCGCGTATCCGTGACTTCCGCGGATTTTTGGATAAAAGCTTCGACCAACGCGGGAATTTCACGATTGGGCTCACCGAGCAGACGATCTTCGCGGAAGTGGAATTTGATAAGATGAAAAAGACCCAAGGCATGGACATCACGTTTGTGACCACGGCCGAGAACAGCAAAGAGGGAAAGCGGCTCCTGGAGCTTTTGGGCTTTCCTTTCAGGAAATAAGGGATTTCAAATGGCAAAAACTTGTTTGATCGTTAAGCAGAGATTGGAACCGAAATTCAAGGTCAGAAAATACAACCGCTGCCAGCGGTGCGGACGTCCGCGCGGCTATATCCGGAAATTCTCTATCTGCCGCATCTGTTTCCGGGAGTTGGCCAACACGGGCATGCTTCCGGGCGTGGTCAAATCCAGCTGGTAATCAGGAGGAAATGTTTTCATGTCGCGCTATGATTTTATCGGAGATTTTTTAACGTCGATTCGGAATGCCTCGAAGGCGCATAAGGAGAAATTGACCGCCCCGGCTTCTGTGATCACGGTACGGATCGCGGAACTTTTGAAGAAAGAGGGTTTCATCGAGAACGTAAAACCGTTCAATGATGGGAACAAAAATTTTGTGCGCATCCATCTGAAATATCTCTCTGGGGGCAAGAAAGCGGCGATCCAGGGGCTGAAGCGCGTCTCCACGCCGGGGTTACGCCGCTATGTCGGATATCAGGAGATCCCCAAGGTTCTCGGGGGATTCGGAGTAGCGATCCTTTCAACTCCCAAGGGCGTTTTAACCGGACGGCAGGCCCGTGAGGCCAAGGCCGGCGGTGAAATTCTTTGCACGGTTTGGTAATAATCCATTAAGCGGATAATCAAAGGGAATTATGTCACGCATTGGAAGAAAGCCAGTTACGATCCCTGAAAAAGTGAAAGTTGCGGTCCAGGGTACGGTCTTGAAAGTCCAAGGGCCTAAGGGTGAACTTACTTTGAGCGTTCATCCTCGTATCACGGTCAAGGTCGAAGGGGCGGAGGTCAAGGTTACCCGTCCCACGGATATCCGTACGGATCGTGCGCTCCATGGTCTGACGCGCAGTTTGATCCAGAATATGGTGACGGGTGTGACGCAAGGCTATGCAAAGGAGCTCGAGATCGTGGGTGTTGGCATGAAGGCTTCCGTGAAGGATAGCGTGTTGACTCTGTCACTCGGATTCACGCACCCGATCGATTATCCGTTTGGTAAGGATGTGGAGATTAAATGTCCGAAGCCGACCTCGATCATCATTGCAGGGGCCGACAAGCAACGTGTTGGGCAGACGGCCGCCGAGATCCGCAGTTTTATGAAGCCCGAACCGTACAAGGGGAAGGGTATCCGCTACCTTGACGAGCATGTGCGTCGCAAACAGGGTAAAACGGTCAGTTAGGGGAGTTTAGAATTTATGGTCCAGGAAAAAGAATGGGGAAGGATCCAAAGGCATCGCCGGGTCCGAAAAAAGGTCATCGGGTCGGCCGAGAGGCCGCGGGTGGTCGTACATCGCTCCCTGAAAAATATTTTCGTGCAAGCCATTGATGATATTTCCCAGAAAACGCTTGCCTCGCTATCTTCTTTGGATAAAAAAATTGTGAAAGCAACCACCAAGAAGGGAAAGATCCACATCTCCGAACAGTTGGGGGCAACTTTTCGCCGAGGAGCTTAAGAAAAAAGGTGTGGGGAAAATATCGTTTGATCGCGGCGGGTATCTTTACCATGGTCGTGTGAAGGCCTTAGCTGAAGCGATCCGTAAGAACGGCATTCAATTTTAAAGAGCTTGCCCCGTAGAACGGGGTTCACCTCGTAAAACGAGGTAAACCGAAAGGAAATCCACTCAGCATGGAAAAAACAGCTGCAGCGCCGAAAACACAGCATAAAGCGGGTCCGAGGGCTCCTCAATCCCCCTCGCGGTCTTCCCGAACTCCCACCCTATCGGCGGATGGTTCGACGACCTACGAAAAGGTCATTCAGGTGAACCGCTGTGCCAAGGTCGTGAAAGGCGGAAAACGTTTTTCATTCAGCGCGTTGGTGGTGGTGGGTAACGGCACCGCTCAGCTGGGGTATTCTCAGGGCAAGGCCAACGAGGTCGCGGATGCGATCCGCAAGGCGCTTGTCGCGGCCCGCAAGAACATCATTAAGGTCACGCTCAAAGGAACAACGATCCCTCACGAGGTGATCGGGCGCTACGGTGCGGCGAAAGTTCTTTTGAAGCCTGCCTCTCCCGGTACGGGGATCATCGCTGGTGGTTCGGTGCGTGCGGCGTGCGAGGCCTGCGGGATTAAGGATATTTTAACGAAGAGCCTTGGCAGCGATAATTCCATTAATGTTTTGAAAGCCACGATTGACGGGCTGACCGCGCTTGTGGACCGCAAGGTTCGTTATGACTTAGAAGGTGAAAAAGTCTCATGAGACACAAGACTCCTTATAAAAAGCGTAAAAAACGTTTAGGATGCGGGATCGGTTCCGGGCATGGGAAAACCTCGACCAAGGGGCACAAAGGACAGAGGGCCCGTTCGGGCTTTACTTTGAATCCGGGGTTTGAAGGCGGACAGAATCCTCTTTATCGCCGTCTTCCCAAGAGG
>JAZDJU010000088.1:0-9145 GCA_043803685.1 Candidatus Omnitrophota bacterium | reverse complement strand
CAGTGCTTTTTTGAGCATTCTTAAGGGCCCTTTATTGAACGGTTTCAATAAACTCAGTTCAAAATAGCGCTATCATACTGGAAATAAGATAGTTACGAAATTAGCGAGCAACACTTTTTGACCATTATGCGCATTGCGAGGAGCCCGAAGGGCGACGCGGCAATCTGTTTTAAAAGCAAGATCGCCACGGCTCGCCTGCGGCGGCCTCGCGATGACAGAGCAGTAGAAAATGAGAAAGAGGGGGAAATGAACCGTATTCTGATCGGAGCCCAGTGGGGAGATGAAGGCAAAGGGAAGGTCATTGATCTTCTTGCCCGGAAAAGTGATGTGATCGTCCGTTATCAGGGCGGCAACAACGCGGGTCACACGATCAAATTCAACGACGAGAAATTCGTGCTTCATCTGATCCCTTCCGGCATTCTTCATCCCGGGAAGATCTGCGTGATCGGGAACGGGGTCGTGATCGATCCCGCGGCGCTTTTTGAAGAGGTCGAACTTCTTGAAAAAGCAGGCATCAAAGTCCGCGGACGGCTTTTCGTTTCGGACCAGGCGCATCTGATCTTTCCGTATCACAAGCTGATGGATCAGCTTAAGGAAGAGTCTTCGAAAAAAGGCAAGGCGATCGGCACGACCAAAAAAGGGATCGGGCCCTGCTATGCCGACAAGATGGCGCGCGTCGGGATCCGCGTGGGAGATCTGAAATCTATTCCGTACTTCAAGGACAGGCTCACCTACGTTCTCAAGGAACGGAACGATTTTCTCGTGAAGATCCATCATGCCAAGCCGCTTTCTTTCAAGAAGATCTTTGATCATTACATGAAATACCGCGTGCGGCTTCTCGATTTCTCCCTGAATACGCCCAAGTATCTTTATGACGCGACGAAGGCCGGGAAGGACATTCTTTTTGAAGGCGCGCAGGGCACGCTTCTGGATGTGGACCACGGGACTTATCCTTTCGTGACCTCGTCGAATGCGACCGTGGGCGGCGCGATCACCGGATCCGGTATCAGTCCGACTTTTATTGATCGCGTGATCGGTGTGACGAAGGCTTATACGACGCGTGTCGGGGAAGGGCCTTTTCCCACACAATTTCCTCCCAAGCTTATGAAGCTGGTCCAGACCAAGGGCGAAGAGTTCGGCGCCACGACAGGCCGTCCCCGTCGGTGTGGATGGTTCGACGCCGTGATCGGCCGTCACGCGGTCCGCATCAACGGACTCGACGAGCTCGCGATCATGAAGCTCGACATTCTGTCCGGACTTCCGGAGCTGAAGATCGCGACGGCTTACCGGGTCAACGGCAAGCTCACGAAAGATTACCCCAACGCCATTTTTGAATTTTCCAAGGCCCAGCCGGTCTACGAAACCTGGAAGGGCTGGCAGGAAGATATCACCCACGCGCGGCGCTGGAACGATCTGCCCGTCAATGCCCGCCGTTATCTCAAACGGATGGAAGAATTGATGGAAACCCCGATCAAGATCGTCTCGGTCGGCAGTAAGCGAAATCAGACCATCATTCTTTAGGACCTCTCATGCCCAATCTCCCATTGCCAGAAAATTCAAAGGTTGATTGGACGAGTCCTGGCAGCCTTTTTTTAAAAAACTATTGAGGCCAGGACATGCCCAACCCGATCCCTCAGCATGTTGCGATCATCATGGATGGCAACGGACGCTGGGCCAAGAAGCAAGGCCTTCTGCGCATTCAGGGACACGAGGTCGGCGTTCAGCGCGTCGAGGAGATCATCCAGGCCGCGAAAGATAAGGGGGTCCGTTTTTTAACCCTGTACGCCTTTTCCAAAGAGAATTGGCGCCGTCCCAAGGAAGAAGTGGAATTCCTGATGGGGCTTCTCTCCTCGTATCTCGATAAAAAGATCAGCGCCATGATCAAGAACAACTGCATTTTTAACGTGATCGGCGAGATCGGGGACCTTGCTCCCACCTTGCAAAAAAAACTCACGCAGGCCATGGAATCCTCCAAACATAATACCGGTCTTGTCGTGACCTTCGCTCTCAGCTATTCCAGCCGACGCGAGATCCTCAAGGCTTGTCAGAAGATCGCGGAGCAGGCGGTTCGGGGTGAGATCCAGCCTTCTGAGATCACTGAGGAAGCTATTTCCCGGAATCTCTACACCGCGGCCATGCCGGACCCGGAGCTTTTGATCCGTACGAGCGGGGAGATGAGGATCAGCAATTTTCTTTTGTGGCAGATCTCCTACGCCGAGCTTTATGTGACGCAGAGGTTCTGGCCGGAATTTACTCGTGATGAGTTCGAGAAAGCGATCGACGAATACACCAAACGCGAACGTCGTTTTGGCGATACATGTGCTGCGAAAGGGGTGAAGGCATGAACCAGCTGCTGAAACGGGTGCTCACCTCGGCGGTTCTTATTCCGCTGGCGGTCGCCGTGATCTTTTTTCTGCCGCACTGGTGTTTTTTTCTGGTCACGGAAGCGTTCATCCTCGTGGGACTGTATGAATTCTTCTCTCTCGCGGAGCGAAAGGGTCTGCTCGTCCATCGCGGGTTCGGCCTGGTCTTTGGCGCGCTTCTGCCGGTGTCGGCCTATTTCTCGCTCCAGCCTACAAATCTCCTCATGGTCTGTGTGGCGCTTTTTATCTTTCTTTTCAATCGCCGTTCCCCGGACAAGACCATCACAAGCGTTTCCGTGAGCGTCTTCGGGATCATTTATGTGGCGTGGTTCTTTTCTTATCTCATCAAGATCAAGCTTCTGCCCGATGGCTCGGAGTGGGTAGCCTACACGATCCTGACCGTGAAGGGCGGGGATATGGCCGCTTATTTTGTCGGCAAGAAAATCGGAAAGACCAAGCTCCTCGAGCATGTCAGCCCCAAGAAATCTATCGAAGGCGCCATCGGCCAGATGTTCGCGACGATCGCTC
This sequence comes from Candidatus Omnitrophota bacterium, assembly GCA_043803685.1. Taxonomy (GTDB): domain Bacteria; phylum Omnitrophota; class Omnitrophia; order Omnitrophales; family Aquincolibacteriaceae; genus Aquincolibacterium. The sequence continues at coordinate 6,254 of JAZDJU010000088.1, read as the reverse complement.
TTTCGGTCGGTTCTGTATTTTACCTTCACGTCTCCACGCTCCATCTGTTCATTCTGGGAGCCGCGGTCGGGGCGTTGGCGCTCTTGGGGGATCTCGCGGAGAGTCTCATCAAGCGTGACGCGGGGGTCAAGGATTCCGGGGCGATCCCGGGGCTTGGTGGCATGCTGGATGTTATGGACAGTCTGCTATTCACGATCCCCGTGGTTTATTTCTATCTGACCATGATCCTGGGTCTCGAAAGGCTATGAAGCAGCTTTCAATCCTTGGCTCCACGGGCTCCGTGGGCGAGAACACCCTTCGCGTCGTCCGGATCCATCCCGAACGATTTTCCGTGAAGGCCCTCGCGGTCAAAAAGAACATTGAGAAGCTTTACGACCAGTCCGTGGAATTCCGTCCTAAAGTCGTTTGCGTCTATGATTCCGAAAAGGCCCTTGAGGCCGCTTCAAAATTCAAACGTCTCGGGATCCGTGTCGTCACGGGAGACGAGGGGCTTGAGGAGGTCGCGACGCTTGCCGGGGTTCGCCAAGTGATCTGCGCCATGGTGGGGGCCGTCGGGCTCAAGCCTATTTTTGCCGCCGTGCGCGCGAAAATTGACGTGGCGGTCGCGAACAAGGAACCGCTCGTGATGGCCGGGAAGCTTCTCCTGGATACGGCGGAAAAAGCGGGAGTGGCGGTTCTTCCGATCGATAGTGAACACTCCGCGCTGTGGCAGTGCCTTGAACATCACGACCCGGTTTCCATAAAAAGACTGATCATCACTTCTTCCGGCGGGCCTTTCCGGAATCAAAAAGGATCGCTCGCGAAGATCACGCCGGCGCAGGCCTTGAACCATCCCAAATGGAAAATGGGCCCGAAGATCACGATCGATTCGGCGACCATGATGAACAAGGGGCTGGAGGTGATCGAAGCCGCGAACCTTTTCCGCGTGCCGGCCTCGAAGATCGGCGTGCTGGTCCATCCCGAAGCGATCGTGCACGCGCTCGTGGAATTCGTGGACGGTTCGCACCTCGCGCATCTTGGCGTCACGGACATGCGTCTTCCGATCCAGTATGCCTTAAGTTACCCTGAACGTCTTGAGGACCATTTGCCGCGTCTGGACCTGACGCAACTCGCGGCGCTCCATTTTGAAAAACCGGATCGCAAGCGTTTCCCGTGTCTCGAACTCGGCTACACCGCGAGCAAGATCGGAGGGACGATGCCGGCAGTGCTCAACGCGGCCAACGAAGTGGCTGTGGAAGCATTTCTTGCCGGGAGGATTGGTTTTCTCGGGATCCCGAAGACGATCGAAAAGACCCTGCGCGCGCATCGCATTGTTTATAAACCCGTCCTGGCCGATGTCTTCGCGGCGGATGCCTGGGCAAGAGAAACTGCTGAGGAGCTTTTATGAATTCATTAATGTCGCTTTTGCCGGCTTTGATCGTTTTTGGCGTGCTTATTATTGTCCACGAGTTCGGGCATTTCATCGCGTGCCGTCTTTCCAAGGTCCGGGTTGAGAAATTCTCGATCGGGTTCGGGCCGGAACTCCTTCACTGGCAGTCCGGAGAGACGCGGTTCTCCATTTCCCTTTTTCCTCTGGGGGGGTTCGTAAGCCCTGCCGGTGAAGAAGCCTCCAAAGTCGGGCCCGAGGGGCCGAAGCCGGGGGATTTTCTCGCGGCGTCCACTCTGTCACGGATCTTCATTGTGATTTCCGGCGTGGTGATGAATTATTTGTTGGCTTTCGTGATCTTCTGGATGGTTTTTATGATCGGGCGTCCGGTGCCGGGGACCGTGGTCGGCGGTTTTGTGAAAGGTTATCCTGCCGAGGCCAGTCTTCTTAAAGTGAACGACAAGATCCTTACGGTCGATGGCAAAGCGGTGACAAAATGGCAGGACATGCTCGTCCGTTTCGACGAGTCCCAGGGGAACGTGATCACGTTGGAGGTTGAACGGACGCAGGAAGGCGCCCCACCGGAACGCTTGACGGTCCCGATCAGTCCCAAGATCGAGGACGCGCGCGATGTGTTCGGAAAGGCCGCGCGAATGAAACGCGTCGGGATCACGCCTGATCCCGCGGCGTATATCTCGGAACGTTATGGGATATTCGCGGCGTTCGCGAAGGCCTGGGAGGTCGAGGTCTCGCAGGTGGTGCTGACGCACAAAGCTCTTTTTTATCTGATGACGGGACAACTCTCCCCGAAGAATCTGATGGGACCGATCGGCATCATCCAGATGAGCGGACAGGCCGCCAAAGCGGGGATCTCGACGCTTTTGCAGCTCCTGGCGATCTTGAGCGTATCGCTCGCGGTGATCAATCTCCTGCCGTTGCCGGCGCTGGACGGAGGACATCTCGTATTTCTTTTGATCGAGCTCGTGACGCGTAAGCGCATTAGTCAGGTGTGGCAGGAACGGATCTCGACGGTCGGTTTTTACCTGCTGATGGTGCTTATGGTGTTCGTGCTTTATAATGATGTCATCAATCTTTCGATCCTCGACAAACTGAAAAATCTTTTCCATTTGAAATAAAAAAGTAGCCTGTCCCCTTTATCAAGCGAGGCCCAAAAACATGCGTTGGACACAAACTCTGATCCCCAGTCTTCGAAATGTTCCCAAGGACGCCGAAGCCATCAGTCATCAATTGGCGCTCCGGGCCGGTCTTATTCGTCAGCTTTCCTCGGGAGTTTATAGTTACCTGCCTCTCGGTTTTCGCGTGCTTCTCAAGATCATCGGGATCATCCGTGAAGAAATGAACCGGGCCGGGGCTTCGGAGGTGCTGATGCCCGCGCTTCATCCGGCCGAGATCTGGAAAAAGTCCGGTCGCTACGAGACGCTCGGGGACGATAAGCTTGCTTTCAAGAACCGCGCGGGGCACGAATTCGTGCTCGGGCCGACGCATGAAGAGATCATCACCGACCTCGTGGGCACCAACATCAAATCTTTCCGCGATCTTCCGCTCAATCTTTTTCAGATCCAGAATAAGTTCCGGGACGAAGCGCGCCCGCGGTTTGGCGTCATCCGTACCAAAGAATTCATCATGAAAGACGCGTACAGTTTCGATGTCGACGAAAAGGGACTGGATGTGAACTATCAGAAGATGTTCGAGGCGTATCACCGGATCTTCACCCGCTGTGGTCTCAAGTTCCAGGTCGTGAACGCGGACACGGGGATGATGGGCGGCAAGATGAGCCAGGAGTTCATGGTGATCTGTCCGTATGGGGAAGATCGCGTCGCAAGCTCGGAGGACGGCTATCTCGCGAGTCAGGACATCGCGGAGCGGGGGAAACCCGAATTTGAAATTTCAAATCTCAAATCCGGAAAACCTGAGCTTTTCGATACGCCGAACCTCCGCACCATTGAAGAAATTTGTCATCGTTACAAGGTCCAGGCCTCACACATGATCAAGACGCTCATTTTTATGGCGGACGGGAAAGCGGTCGCGGCGCTTGTCTTGGGAGATAGCGAAGTGAACGAAGGCAAGCTCCGGAAACTGATCGGGGCCAAAGACCTTCGCCAGGCCGATGGACATGAAATTCTCGAAGCGACCGGCGCTCCGGTCGGGTTCGCGGGCCCCGTGGGCCTCAAGATCCCCGTTTATGCCGATTGGGACATTCTAGGTCTCGCGGACGCGGTGACGGGCGGAAATCAGAAGGACAAACACATGAAGGGCGTGACGATCGGTCGCGACTTCACGCCGGTGGCCACAGGCGACATCCGTTTTGTGAAAGACGGCGATCTCGCGCCGGACGGGAAGAGCAAACTCTCTCTCACGACCAGTATGGAGATCGGGCACATCTTCAAGCTCGGGACGCGGTATTCAGAGTCCATCGGGGCTCATTTCCTGGATGAAAAAGGCGAGCGCAAGCCCGCGATCATGGGTTGCTACGGGATCGGCGTGAACCGGATCCTCGCGGCCACCATTGAACAGCATCACGATCTGAAGGGCATTCAGTGGCCCGAGGCCATTGCACCCTACGCAGTAGTGATCATTACCGTGAACCACTCCGATGAAAAAGTCCGCGCGGCCGCCGAGAAGATCTATGAAGAACTCACGAAAGCCGGGAAGGACGTTCTCTTTGACGACCGGGACGAACGCGCCGGTGTGAAATTCAACGACGCGGATCTGGTCGGCATTCCTACCCAGATCGTCATTGGCGAGCGCAGTCTCAAGGAAGGCAAGGTCGAGGTCAAGGATCGAAGGACTGGCCAAGCCGAGCTTGTGCCCGTCGATACCATCGTTTCTCGTTTCAACCGATAAGTATCAAAGTGTCAATGTATCAAAGTATCAAGGATTTGACACTCTGATACTCTGACACTTTATGCACTGGCCTCGTAAATTCATCCACATCGACATGGACGCGTTCTTCGCGGCGGTCGAACAGCGCGATCGCCCGGAACTTAAAGGGAAGCCCGTGATCGTGGGCGGGAACCCGCAAAGCCGGAGCGTCGTTAGCACCTGTTCTTATGAAGCGCGGAAATTCGGTGTCCATTCCGCGATGCCGACCGCGCAAGCCAAACGCCTTTGTCCCCAGGGTGTTTTCCTCTATCCCGACTTTGAAAAATACAACGCTGCCTCCCAGTCTGTCATGGCGATCCTTCATAGCTACACGCCTCTTGTGGAACAGTTGTCGCTCGACGAAGCCTATCTCGATGTTTCCGAGAACAAGCTCAAGCTCGAGGACCCGGTGAAGCTTGGGGCGTTGATCAAGCAGCATATCTTTGCCGTGACAAAGCTCACGGCCTCCGCGGGTGTGGCACCGGCCATGTTCCTTGCGAAGATCGCCTCGGATATGCAAAAGCCGGACGGTCTCACCGTGGTCGCTCCGGACAGGGTCCTGGAATTTTTGAAAGATCTTCCGGTACGAAAGATCCCGGGAGTGGGGCCCAGGACCGAGGAGATCCTTCACGGGATGACGCTTGAAACATGCGGGGATATCTGGGGCGTGAAACCGCAGGATCTTACTGCGAAACTGGGGAAGTGGGGGCTCGAGCTTTTCCATAAGGCAAGAGGGGAAGAAAGCCGGGAAGTGAATCCTCATTGGGAGCGGACGCAGCTCAGTACGGAAGAGACCTTTTCGAAGGACATCACCGACGTCGCACGGCTCAAGCAAAAACTGGCGCAACTCGCCGAGCGTGTCTTTTGCGATCTGAAAGAGGAAGGACTCTTTGGAAGGACCGTGGTACTCAAGGTGAAGTATCACGATTTTGAGCAGATCACGCGCTCCAGGACGCTTGCCGCGCCGCCGGGGGATTGGCCCGTTCTTTACGAGATCGCCTGCGACCTTCTGAAGAAGAAGACCCTCGCCGGACGAAAACCCATCCGGTTGCTGGGGCTCGGGATCAGCGGGTTGAAAAGCAAAGACGAACTTCCGGTTGCTACCCAAGGCGAATTGTTTTGATCAAACGCGTGGAACGGGAAAAATTGGCAGGAACGAAATAGGAGGTCTCATTTCATTCGACAGGCGTTCTGTCGCGGGCTTCCAATCCCTCTGAAGGAAGTCTTTCTTGTAACGTAGAAGAGAAAATCAAAAAGCAAAAACCGAAAAAGCGGACGCTAAGAATTGCTCACTACCTGTTTGTTCGTCTTTCCAGGTCGATACTTCCGAATAAAGGTTGGTGTATCCTTCGGCATTTAAAATACTGCACGAGGACATCAAGAGCTTTCTCCTCGTCTCCTTTTTTTTTGTAATAATAGGCCAGGCCGTTGTAGCTTCCCAAGTAAAGCCGGTCCGCATCGATCGCTTTTCGAAAGGCGAGGATCGCATCCTCTTCCCGGTGCATTTTAAGAAAAGTCTCCGCGAGCTGTAAACGGAGCAAGGGATTGTAGGGGTTCGAGCTAATGCTCTTTTGAAGGAGATCGACCACTTCCGAGTAACGGCCTTTTTCGGACAGCTCGTTCGCGCGGAGGTCTTCGAAGAGAAGATTTCTTTCCTGTTTTTGGACGGAGGCGATCAGTTTCTGATAGTAGCGGCTTTTCTCCTGGTCGCCTATCTTGGAATAAACAAAGGATAGATAGTGAAAAAGTGAAGGAGTGATAAAACCCCGTTTTTTGGCTTCTTCATAATAGAACGCAGCAGATCTGAAATCCCCCCATTCGTTGCTGTAAGCATCGGCTAAGCCCGCATAACAGATCCCCAGGCGCGGCGCTTTTTTGATGGCATCCTGAAAAAGCGAGAAGGCGGTTTTCCATATTTCATTACGCGCGTAAGTCATTCCTGAAAGAACGAGGATGATGGCTAAAGAAATGGCGACGAACGGTTTGAGGGATCTGGTGAGTATCC
>JAZDJU010000087.1:0-2597 GCA_043803685.1 Candidatus Omnitrophota bacterium | reverse complement strand
GCTCACCTGTCCCATGCAGGAACTGGTGGTGGATGTCCTGGTTAAAACGGGGGAGCGGGTGATAAGATCAAAATAGTGTAACGCTTTTTCATGCCAAAAAACGTCCCAACACAACTGTAATGTTTATAAAAACAGAGTATTAGTGAAGCATCCTGATTAATAAAAGTTACAAAATAATGTAACGTTTTCGCTGGATACCGGTTTTCGGCGCTGCCGCATGAAATGGAGACGGACTTAAGCGCATGAATCCTCAAAAGATAGCTTTTTCCTTAAGAAAGCCCTTCAGGATAGCGCGACGAATACGAGAACTGGGGTGGAACAGCAATGGTATGAGGGGGGATGTAAGAAGAGGAGAGATGCTATGGATGCTGCAATTCGGATAACAAGGAAAGCACCAGGTTGACACCCACAAAGCTATGCTTGAGTTCCTTTGCCCTTTCCCGGCAATCCGTTAAAATTTCATCGAATTTGCGCATATCCCCTTTTACGAAGGCATAGATCTGCTCGATGCCCTCTGGTTCGAAGTCCTTATATTCCAGGATGAAGTCCTCCACCTCTATAGGATAAAGGAACAGGGGCTTCAAACGGCTCAGGATGTCCGGGTGCTCAGTGGTGAGGAAGGTCCTGACCTTGGGCAGCCCCGCGAGGACAATGGGAATACCCGCATCGATGATCCGTTTCAGGTACGGCCAAACCCGGCGATCCAGATCGTTGGCCTCGTCGATGAGAAGAAAATAGCCGGGCAGGCCGCATATCATTTTGAGGTAATGGGGCGAGTTTCTGTAACTGGCACTTGCCTCATAATCAAGCTCTCGTAGGATGGAGGCCAATATTTCATGAACATTATTCAGCGATTCCACCCATACGCCACGAAGTTTTTTGGGTTTTATCAACTCCAGGAATCGGGTCTTTCCCGCCCCATAGCCGCCTTCGATCAGAACGCTTTTGCCATGATTGATCCGGTAATAAGCCGCGGAGAGGTACGATACGCGGCGCTTGTCGTTGATGAAGCTCTCTTTTCGTTTCATGGCGCTTGATACACCGCCTTTCGCTGATGCTTTTCGCAGTCGAGCATAAACGCGTTAAACAGGGCCGTGCCCGTAATCTGTGCCGGTTGGATTAGCTTGCGGGCATAATTGTCGTATCTTTCCTTGTTCCGGGCATACACCGCCTTTGCCGCGGCAAAGGAAAGCCCCCGGCGATGGCTTTCGATCAGCCAGCTCCGGTCCACCACCATGGCCTTTTCCGTAAGAAACCGGCAGATCAACTCCACCTCATTTTCCTTGAGCTTCGGTGCATCATCTGCCGTCTTTCTTTCGTATGGCTGCTGGGCAATGGCCTCACCCAGGAGCATGCCGTCGGAGCGATGTTCGAAGATCAACAATTTGTCATCAACATGGGACACGGATACCTTCGTACTCTGGGTGCGGCTGAATTTCTCGGCGCCCACCACCACGACGTATTTCCGCTTGCCGAAGGTGAGGGTTCCATTGAGCGATACCGTGGCATTTATCTTTTCAAAACCGTATTGGACGAGGTCTTTCACATGCTCCGGTGAGAACGAGATGGTTCTGGCTCCGGCAAGATACGCCTCAAGCCGCTGTGCTGGGATCCAGGACAGGATGGCGCCATCGACGCTGAAGGAATGTTTTGACTCGTTATGCTCCCGCCGGTACTCCTCGATCAGGCCGCTCTGCCTTAGCTCGCCAAGGGTGATAGCAAGATGCGTGACCGTGATTTTGATCTTTTTGCCGTTTTTGAAAAGAAATCCGGGCGTAATGGCTACGATTCTGTTTTCGAAGGCCTTGATGATTCGAATCTCGAAATTATGCAGACTGCGGTGGGAGGACTCGAGGTGGGCCTTGTCTTTGGCGGAGCCCGCCCGTGCAAAATCAGCCTCGAGATGAAACCCGTCCGGGACCGAATGTGCGATATTGATCGCGCGGATTACCCGCTGGAGGTTCAAAAATCCGCCCGCTTGATCCGGCCGCAAGCGGATCTTCTTTTGTGGAAAGGGCGTACTCACTAAAAACTTGCGCATGACGTCGACGGCGTTTTCGCTGCTTTCGGGGAAATAGGCGTCGAGTGCGAACATGTTCCGCGAACCGGTGTCATAGGTCTCTATCAAGCGCGGCTTTTCAAAAAGAGCCGCGTCATTGAGGATTTTGAGGTAACAAAGGACGCAGCCGTCCATTTGAATCAGGTCGAACACCGCCACGTCCTTGAAGGCAGACGGCAAGACCAAGGGCTCTTCGAAATCAGGCTTGTCGAGATAGATCCTTAAGTTTTCTTCCTTGACCAGGCGTCTCAAGGCGCTAAGCGAAATCCTCTTTCGGAACTCCTCTTCCAGAAAGTGATGATAAGTCTTGATCTTGCGCGCCCTTTGGGTGATGAAGATAAAGTCCGGATCATCCGGATCGCTGGAGGCCTTCAGTATTTGCCTGAATCGTCTTTTGACCTGCTCGCCAAGGACCCGTTTGCGTCCGCTGGCCTTTCGCCCCTCCATGATCCCTTCGCCGGCGAGAAGGAGGGGCTTTGGAATGACGCCGGTCTTTTTGTAGCGGTCCATGTAGTATTTTTTGGCCCTTCGCTTGGCC
>JAZDJU010000086.1:0-33324 GCA_043803685.1 Candidatus Omnitrophota bacterium | reverse complement strand
GCAAATACAAAAGCACCCAAACAACGACTGACCATATGAGCAGCAACATCCACAATGAATTGTCGCGCTTTGTGCGCCATATTTGCACTACCCCTAAAAGCCACAGCGGTAGCAACATCCCATATCCCCAGAGGTAGTTGTGAAGCGGCGGTGAATATACCAGATTCTGCTTCAGCCACTCGGCTATCACCGGCTCGAATGTGATGCTTTTCTGCGGCAATGACTCCAATAACCTGATGGCTTACAGCTACAACGGCACAACTTGGGACACGGCCACCGCGGGTGGGGAGTATGGCTGGTTTGGATTCCACGTGAGCGGCAATACGTTTAATGGCATCGTGAATGCCATAGCCGTGAACGATACGACCATTTATTTTGGCGGAAATTTTACCGCGGCCAATGCCTCAAATTACTTGGGGAACGTGGGCTATGTTGTGAAATACGACATCACTTCAGGCGCTTTTTCCTACCTCGGGGCCGGTAACGGTGGGAATTATGGGGTCAATGGTGCGGTTTATGCCATCGCCTTGAATGGCACGGACGTTTATATCGGAGGTGATTTTACTACGGCTTATGACACGGCGAACAAGACCAACTGCGGCTACGTGATCCGCTACAACATCGCGGGGAACAGCTTTAATTACCTTGGGGCCGGGAATGGCGGTAATTACGGGGTGAATGGTTTGGTTCGCGCGATCGCTCTTAACAGCACAGACGTTTATGCCGGAGGCGATTTTACGACGGCCTATGACACGGCAAATAAGACCACCTGCGGCTATGTGATCCGCTATAACATCGCCGGCAACAGCTTTAATTATGTCGGGGCCGGCAATGGAGGGAGCTACGGAGTGAATACGGTGGTTCGTGCCATTGCTTTGAATAGCACGGATGTTTATATCGGAGGCGACTTTTGGACGGCCTATGACACGGTGAACAAGACCAACTGCGGCCGAGTCATCCGTTACAACATCGCCGGGAACAGCTTTAACTACCTCGGGGCCGGTAACGGCGGCAATTACGGGGTGAATAGCATCGTTTACGCCCTGGCCTTGAACAGCACGGATGTTTATATCGGGGGATTGTTTACTACTGCTTACGACACGGTGAACAAGACCACCTGCGGGCGAGTGATCCGTTACAACATTGCCGGGAACAGCTTTAATTATCTGGGGGCCGGCAATGGCGGTAATTACGGAGTGAACGGCACGGTTCTCGCCCTTGCTCTTAACGGCACGGATGTTTATATCGGAGGTAACTTTACCATCGCCTACGACACGGTGAATAAGACGAGCTGTGGCTATGTGATCCGCTACAACATTGCCGGAAACAGTTTTAGCTACCTTGGGTCCGGTAGCGGGGGGATTTACGGAGCGAATGCCGCCATTAACGCTCTTGCCCTGAACAGCACGGATGTTTATGTGGGAGGCTATCTTCTCTCCGTCTATGACACCACGGATAAGATCAATTTCGGCTATGTGACGAGATATAACATCTCCGGGAACAGTTTTAACTATCTCGGGGCCGGTAGTGTGGGGAATTTTGGGGTGGACGGCCTGGTTCTCGCTATCGCCTTGAACAACACGGATGTTTATCTTGGAGGCGATTTTACCACGGCCTATGCCACGGTGAATAAGCCGAACTGCGGGTATGTGATCCGCTACAACATCGCCGGCAACAGCTTTCATTATCTCGGTGCCGGTAACGGAGGCAATTACGGAGTGGATGGCGCGGTGAACGCCCTCGCTCTGAACGGCACGGACGTTTATATCGGAGGCTACTTTACCACGGCCTATGACACCTCGAACAAGACCAACTGCGGCCGAGTCATTCGCTACAACATCGCCGGGAACAGCTTCAATTATCTGGGCCACGGCAATGGCGGTGCTTATGGGGTGAATAGCACCGTTCTCGCCATTGCCTTGGATGGCACGGATGTTTATATCGGAGGTGGTTTCACCACGGCCTACGATACGGTGAATAAGACAAATTGCGGCTCTGTGATCCGCTACAACATTGCGGGGAACAGTTTTAATTATCTCGGGGCGGGTAATGGCGGGAATTACGGGGTGAATAACTGGGTTAATGCCATTGCCCTGAACAGCACGGATGTATATATCGGAGGAATGTTTTCCACAGCCTACGATACGGTGAATAAGACGAACTGCGGGAATGTGATCCGCTACAACATCGCGGGAAACAGCTTTCATTATCTCGGGGCGGGTAATGGCGGCAATTACGGGGTGGATGGCGGTGTCTATGCCATCGCCCTGAACAGTACGGATGTATATCTTGGAGGTGGTCTCGCCACAGCCTACGACACGGTGAATAAGACGAACTGCGGCAGAGTGATCCGCTACAACATTGCGGGGAACAGCTTTCATTATCTGGGGGCCGGAAACGGAGGTAATTACGGGGTGGATAGCGCAGTTTGGGCCATTGTCCTGAACAGTACGGATGTTTATATCGGAGGTAGTTTCACCACGGCCTACGACACGGTGAACAAGACGAATTGTGGGAGAGTGATCCGCTACAACATTGCGGGGAACAGTTTTAATTACCTCGGGGCCGGCAACGGCGGTAATTACGGGGTGAATAATACCGTTTACGCGTTGGCCTTGAACGGAGAAAGCGCTTACGTGGGAGGAGCTTTCCTTGCCGCTGAAAACAATATCTCTGCCAGCTATTTAGCTTATTACAGTAAAACGGTTGCAGCCGACACAGGCGCTTCTTCGCAGTTTTCCGTGGTGAATGACTCGGCGGCGAATATCTACCTGACCTACACGAATGCGACGAGCCAGCTGATCTACAAGCGTTTTGATGCCGGTTCGTCGACATGGGGAAGCGCGGTCACTCTTTCAAGTTCCGCGGTCTCAGCTCCCAATATTTCATTGTACGGCTCCGCCAATAGTCTTTATGCCACCTGGATCGCTTCCAATACGATCTATGGCAAGAGCGGTTTGATCTCGGGCTCCGATGTGAGTTGGGATGCCGCCCCCACCGCTCTTTATTACGCAGGCACGAACACGAATCTTTCAGCCCCCGCATTGATCAATGGCAACAAACTCGTCCTGACCTGGACTAGCGGCACCTCGAATCCTTATGATGTTAAATCCGCTTCAGTGGATCTTGTTTTGAAGACCCCGACCTTAAGCGTCGGTGGCAACTGGTCGAACTCCGGCACCTTTACTGCGGGCTCCTCGACAGTGATCTTCAACGGTACCTCAGGCACTCAGACGGTTGATGCGGGTTCGAGTAATTTCTACAACGTGACCATTAACAATACCGGGACTTCGGTACAGTTGATGACCAGTAATCTTACTCAGTCTGCAGGCGGAGTGCTCAGTTTTACCGCCGGTACGCTAGATTTGAATGGTAAGACCTGGACACTGGGAGCGAACTTTGCACCGGCGCCGACGTCTTCGGCGAGACTGAATATCAGTGGCGGTACGTTAAGCGGGGCAGGTTACAACATGACGCTGAATAACGCCAATATGACCGTCATTCACGGCTCGGGCACGATCACAGTGCAGGATTATTCGCAGTCCTTGGGCGTACACGCCTTAGCAGGAACACTGAATACCCGGGATTTCTCGCATACCGGCGGCACATTCACCTGCCCCGGAACTGCCAGCATCAATGCCTCCGGCAATGTCGTGATCACAAGTGCCTGGAACAACGGCGGTTCCACACTGACGATGTCGGGAGCCGCAAAGACTCTCAATGCAAGTCAGGCCCTCAATAATCTAACGATCACCGGTTCGATCAGTCTCTTAACAAATAACCTTGATGTGAACGGCAACTTCCGTTTGCAGTCGGGTAGCTTTAACGCCAACTCTCTGAATCAGAATTACGCCGGTAACTTTCAATTGGATTCAGGCACCACTTACACCAAGGGCGGGACGATCACCTTTGACGGGGGAGCAGTTCAAAACTACACCGACTCGACGGCAGGCATCCAGAATATCGGTACCGTAGATGTCACAGGGGCTTCTACCAATTTGAATATGTTGTCAGCGCTTACCTGTGACAGTTTGATAATTCAAACTCTTAGTAAGATCGTCACCAATAACAACACGCTCACTATTGGAACTGGAGGCTTAACTCTTGCGTCTGGGAGCTCACCTGGAGATGAAGGCACCCTGGATGCTACTGGTACACCCTCCATATTCGTTGCAGGCGATTGGGTCAACGCCGGTGTTTTTTTAGCTGGCTCCTCAACCGTGGTCTTTAATGGTTCTGGCACCCAGACAGTAGTCTCCGGAGGGGATAACTTCTACAACGTGACTATTAATAATACCGGAGGCACAGTGCGATTGCTCGCCTCGTCTCTTACTCAGACTCCAGGCGGTGTCCTCAGTTTTATCGCGGGCACTCTGAACTTGAGCGGGAATACTTGGACGCTGGGGGCTGACTTTACGCCGGCGCCGACATCTGCGGCTGTTTTGAATATCAATTTCGGTACCTTGAGTAGTGCTTCTTACAACATGACTTTGAATGATGCTGATATGACCGTCACTCAGAGTTCAGGCACTATCACGGTGCAGGATTATTCGCACTCCTTGGGCACTCACACCTTGGCAGACACACTGAATACCCGGGATTTCTCGCACACAGGCGGTACGTTCACTTGCTTAGGAACGCCTAGCATCAATGCTTCGGGGAATGTCGTGATCACGAGCGCCTGGACCAACACCGGCTCCACACTGACGATGTCAGGAGCTGCGAAGACTCTCAATGCCAGCCAGTCTCTGAATAATCTGACGATCACCGGCTCGATCAGTCTCTTGACCAATAATCTGGATGTGAACGGCAACTTCCGTTTGCAGTCGGGAAGTTTTAACGCCAACTCTTTGAATCAGAATTACGCCGGCAACTTTCAGTTGGACGCGGGCACGACCTACACCAAGGGCGGGACGATCACCTTTGACGGGGGAGCGACTCAGAACTATACCGACTCGACGGCAGGGATCCAGAACATCGGCATTGTTGTCGTCACGGGGCATTTTAGTATTTTAAATATGCTCTCAGCGCTTACTTGTGACAGCTTAACAATTCAAAACCAAGGTGAGCTCCACACCAACAGCAATACGCTTACTGTCGGAACGGGCGGTATAACAATCACTGAAGGAGAACAAGGTGGCTACCTGTATGTCGCCGGCACATCATCCATATTTGTTGCGGGCAACTGGACGGGTTCCCATTTTATTCGTGGCTCCTCCACCGTGATCTTTAACGGCGCCTCAGGTACTCAGACGGTTAATAATCCAAGTGGTTTTTATAACGTGACTCTTAACAATACCGGAACTTCAGTGCAGTTACTTAGTAATGTTCCCCAGGGGGCAGGCGGCGTACTCAGCTTCACTGCCGGCACTCTAGATCTGAATGGTCAGACCTGGACGTTGGGAGCTGATTTTTCGCCCGCACCGACATCTGCAGCTGTTTTGAATATCAACGGCGGGACTTTAAGCGGCGCCGGTTACAACATGACGCTGAACGATGCAGACATGACCGTTACTCAAACAACCGGAACTATCACAGCGCAGGATTATTCGCACTCTTTGGGGACACACACCTTGGCAGGGACGCTGAATACCCGTGACTTCTCACACACGGGCGGTACGTTCACTTGCTCCGGGACTCCGAGTATCAATGCTTCGGGGAATGTCGTGATCACGAGCGCGTGGACCAACACCGGCTCCACGCTGACGATGTCAGGAGCTGCGAAGACTCTCAATGCTTCCCAATCGCTTAACCATTTGACGATTACAGGTTCAGTCAGTCTTTTAACGAATAACCTGGATGTGAATGGCAATTTCAGACTGCAATCGGGCAGCTTCAACGCCAACTCCAAGAATCAGAATTACGCCGGCAACTTTCAATTGGATGCGGGCACGACTTACACCAAGGGCGGAACGATCACCTTTGACGGGGGAGCAGTTCAAAACTACACCGACTCGACGGCAGGCATCCAGAATATCGGCACCTTGGTCGTGACGGGCTATCCTACGAATCTTAATATGTTTTCAGCCCTTACCTGCGATGGTTTGACGATACAAGTCGAAGGCGGGCTCACCACCCACGACAATACACTCACTATTGGAGAGGGTGGCTTGGATTTCCAGACTGGACTCCTGGATGCTGGCACATCCACTATGTACATTGCGGGCAACTGGACGGGGGGATGGTTTTTGTGCGGTAACTCCACGGTGATCTTTAATGGCGCCTCAGGTACTCAGACAGTCAATGCTGGTTCGAATAACTTTTACAACGTGACCCTTAACAATACCGGAACCTCAGTCCAGTTAATTACCAATAACGTTACTCAGTCGGCGGGCGGCGTGCTCAGTTTTACTGCGGGGACACTGGATTTGAATGGCAGGACCTGGACGTTGGGAGCGGACTTTACGCCGGCGCCGGCGTCTTCGGCGACACTGAATATCAACGGCGGGACTTTAAGCGGCGCCGGTTACAACATGACTTTGAATGATGCTGATATGACAGTCACCCAGAGCTCAGGCACTATCACAGTGCAGGATTATTCGCACTCTTTGGGGACACACACCTTGGCAGGGACGCTGAATACCCGTGACTTCTCACACACGGGCGGTACGTTTACCTGCTCCGGCACGCCAGCAATCAACGCCTCGGGGAATGTGGTGATCACGAGCGCCTGGACGAATACCGGTTCCACATTGACGATGTCCGGAACCGCGAAGACTCTCAATGCCAGCCAGTCCCTGAACCATCTAACGATCACTGGCTCGGTCAGTCTCTTGACGAATAATCTCGATGTGAACGGCAACTTCCGGTTGCAGTCGGGCAGTTTCAACGCCAACTCTCTGAATCAGAATTACGCCGACAACTTTCAATTGGATGCGGGCACGACCTACACCAAGGGCGGGACGATCACCTTTGATGGGGGAGCAACTCAGAATTACACCGACTCAACCGCCGGCATTCAGAATATTGGAACAGTCAATGTCACAGGAACTTCTACCAATCTAAACATGCTAACCGCACTTACCTGCGATGGCCTAGTCATTTTAAATGATGGTGTGCTCACTACCCACGACAACACACTTACGATTGGAACAGGCGGTGTGGCTGTTTTTAAAAACGAAACGAACAACTCCAACCTGAATGCCACCGGCACACCCTCTATATTTGTCGCGGGTAATTGGACGACGTTCGCTTTTACCTGTGGTTCCTCTACAGTGATCTTTAATGGCGCCACAGGCACGCAAACAATCTATACCCGCGGAGGCGATTTTTACAATGCGACCATTAATAATACGGGGACCTCAGTGCAACTATCAAATAACGTTACTCAGTCGGCGGGCGGAGTTCTCAGCTTTACGGCTGGAACATTGGATCTGAATGGCAAGACCTGGACGTTGGGGGCTGACTTTTCGCCGGCGCCGACATCTGCGGCAGTTTTGAATATCAACGGCGGTACGTTAAGCGGGGCAGGTTACAACATGACCCTGAATGATGCCGATATGACCGTCACGCATGGTTCAGGCACTATCACAGTACAGGATTACGCGCATTCTTTGGGGACGCACACTTTGGCTGGGACGCTGAATACCCGGGACTTCTCGCACACCGGCGGCACGTTCACTTGCTCCGGGACTCCGAGTATCAATGCCTCAGGCAATGTCGTGATCACAAGCGCATGGACGAACACCGGCTCCACACTGACGATGTCAGGAGCTGCTAAGACTCTCAATGCCAGCCAGGCCCTCAATAATCTAACGATCACCGGTTCGATCAGTCTCTTAACAAATAACCTTGATGTGAACGGCAATTTCAGACTGCAATCGGGCAGTTTCAACGCCAACTCTTTGAATCAGAACTACGCGGGCAACTTTCAGCTAGACGCCGGCACGACCTACACCAAGGGCGGGACAATCACCTTTGACGGGGGTGCGACACAGAATTACACCGACTCAACGGCAGGCATCCAGAATATCGGCACCGCAGTAGTTTCTTCATCCAATCTGAATATGCTTTCAGCGCTTACCTGCGATGGGTTGAGCATCACACCATTTGGAAGGTTGACCACGCACGACAACGCACTTACGATCGGAACGGGCGGTTTAACTTATGCTTCCGTGGATGGTGGTATTTTAGATGCCACCGGTACACCCACTATCTACATTGCTGGCAACTGGTTGAGGGCTACTCAATTTTATTGTGGTTTCTCCTCTGTAATCTTCAACGGCGCAAGCCAGACGATTGCTGCGGTCAGTTACTACAACTTAACATTCTCGGGCTCGGGGACAAAGACGCTGGCAGCGGGGACGACGGGAGTGGCGAACACGTTTACGACAGGCGGATTGACGGTGGACGCGACATCAAACTCCACGACAGTTAATTACAACGGCAGTGGCGCGCAGACCGTCGCGGCTCTCAATTATTACAACCTCACGGTGAGTAATAACGGCATCAAGACTGTGAACCCTGCCACGACAACGATCGCGAACACCGGAACGATCAGCGGCACGGCTCAGGTGTTGCTGACGGCGAGCGCGACGGGGAACAACAAAGTCTATGATGCGACCGACGCTGCGACAGTCAATCTTTCGATCCAGAATATCTTTACCGCTTATACGGTTTCGCTTTCTGGGAGTTACACCGCCACGTTTGATGCCGGCAAGAATGTCGGGACGGGGAAGGCTATCAGCGTGACTGGCATTTCGCTCACGGGTGCCGACGCGGCCAAGTTCACGCTGAATGGAGTGACCACGGCATCCGCTACTGCGGATATCACCGCTCGCCCTCTTACGGTGACCGCCGTGACCGATACGAAGCCTTATGATGCTTCGACAAGCTCCGCAGGCGTGCCGACTCTGACGAGTGGCGCGCTCCAGGGTTTAGACACCGCGACCTGGTCGCAGACTTTTGATACTGCCGCCGTCGGAACGGGAAAGACGCTGACGCCTTCTGGCGTTGCGACCGATGGGAATAGCGGGAATAATTACAGCTACACGTATGTGGTCAATAACACAGGCGTCATCACCTCGACCGAACTGCCGCCTTCTGCACCCGAGACTCCCAATGTTACGGAGCAGGACCTGAATCAACTCAACATTAATCCTTTTACGACCCAAGACCCCGGGATCGGAGATATGACGATGCCGACGTTGCCTTCGGATCTTGGAGAAACGATCACGATCCCCGGGCCGACGACACAGCCTTCTGAAACGCCGGCTTCAACATCTGAATCTTCTCCTGAATCTTCTCCGGCTTCTTCGTCCACGAGTCCGTCGTCAACGGAAGGTGAGACAACAACCGGCGAGTCGACAGGCGGAGCAGCGGGTGACGAGCAGGGCTCCGGCACGAGCGGGTCGTGGAACGAGGCGTTCAATATTTATTTTGATCCCAACACCGCCGGTCGTTTGCGAACGAATGTCCGGGTGATCGAGGGCGCGGTGTACGTCGTGGATGGCGCTAACAGGATCTCTCTTTTAGAGATCGGGAATTTTGTCAGAGTGCCTTACCAACGGAAGAAACCCGCGATCAAAACTCAGGAAGACACAGGTCCTTGTCGCGAGGGGGATACCCGGAGCTCATGCCGTGGCGCAAGCGAGACTGTTGAGCCGGAGGCGACGCCTGCTCCTGCGATGCGGGAAAAGAAAGTTGTTTCTCCAGTCGTGATGAGCCAGACGAAAGAAGGTCAGTGGTATGGAACGCTCAGGAATCCCGGAAAGGAAGTTTTTGTAAAGAGCCGGAGCGGGAAATGGGTGTCGGCACAGGATGGAATGGTGATCCTGCCCGGGGATGAAGTGAAGACCTTGAAGGGAAGTTCAGCGGAAGTATTGCTCGATGACGGAAAGATCGGTCAGATCGAGGTCAGGGAAGGGACCCTCTTCAGGATCAATAAGGCTGATGTGGACCCCAAGACCGGGGACAGGACGACCTTGATCGATCTCGCGCTCGGGAAAATCCTTGTAAAAGTGGAGAAGCTCAAGGGGAATTCAAAATTCGAGGTGAAGACGCCGACCTCTTACACAGGCGTTCGTGGGACGACCTTTGAAGTGAGTGTTGATGAAGATCCTGAAAAAGAAAAAGAATCGGATGGGAGCGATGGCGAAAAGCCTTTAGCTCCGGCCTCGTCCGATTCTCAGCCTGCCGTGGTATAATTCCGGCCGTTCCCCGGTGCGGTTTCAACCTAAAATAAGGAGTGCGTATTTCTATGTTCATTCGCCAATTGAAAGATTGCCCGGAATTTATCGCGGGGGATGCCTGCCATTTACGTGAACTTTTGAACGCCAGGACTGACAAACGCGCCTACCGCTACAGCCTCGCGCATGCCGTCGTGAAATCCGGTACGAAGACCAAGCCTCACTCGCTCAAAACCTCCGAAGTTTATTACATTCTCGAAGGGAAGGGGCTCATGCATATCGATCAGGAGACCGCGGAGGTCGGGCCCGGCGATGTGATCGATATTCCGCCTAAGGCGGTGCAGTGGATCGAAAGCGCCGGCAAGACCGATCTGGTGTTCTTCTGCATCGTCGATCCTGCCTGGAGTTCGGAGGATGAAGTTATATTGATGTAGCGAAGGATTTCTCAAAAACAATTTTCAAGGCGTTGTCATTCCTATATACTCCGTTCTTCGTCGCTCAGGCACTCTGTTCAGGGAAAGGAAGTGGTTGTGTATCCCATTCTTGAAAAGAAAAAGCTGAACAATAACGTGGAAGAAATGGTGGTTCTGGCGCCGTATGTCGCGCGGCACTGCGAACCGGGCCAGTTCATTATTCTGCGTGTGGATGAAGAAGGAGAGCGTATTCCTCTTACGATCGCGGAATATGACCGCGCGCGTGGGACGGTCTCCATTATTTTTCAGGTGGCGGGTTTCACGACGCAAAAGCTCAGCGAAAAAAAAGTGGGCGAAGGTCTTTCGGATTTTGTGGGGCCGCTCGGTCAACCCACCGTGCTTCATCCCGTCAAGCGTGTGATCGGGATCGGTGGTGGCGTAGGCGCGGCGCCTCTTTTCCCCCAGCTCAAGAAATTGCACGACATGGGGACCTCGGTCGATGTGATCCTCGGCGCCCGGAACAAAGACCTCATTATCCTCGAAGAGAAATTCTCCCAATTCTGCAAGAACGTTTACGTGACGACTGACGACGGAAGCGCCGGAGTCAAAGGCCTTGTGACAGAGAAACTCAAGCAGCTTGTGGAACAGGGCGAAAAATATGACGAGGTCATCGCCATCGGGCCCGTGATCATGATGAAGTTCGTGAGCCTTCTCACCAAGCCGTGGGGCCTCAAGACCAATGTCTCCCTTAATCCCATTATGGTCGACGGGACCGGCATGTGCGGAGGTTGCCGCGTGACGGTTGGCGGACAGACCAAGTTCGCCTGCGTCGACGGTCCGGATTTTGACGGCCATCAGGTGGACTATGACGAGTTGATGCGCCGGCAAAGCATGTATAAAACCGAAGAAGCCCATTCCTGCAAGATCGGGCTGAAGAGCGTTTAGGAGTATTCCCATCTTTGGAAAAGAGGGGCAAGGGGAGATTTTTAAATCCCCCTCAGTCCCCCTTTACTAAAGGGGGAGGTAACTGGAGCAAGTAAATTTTTACTTAAGGAGAATCATGGCGCCTAACATGAGTCCCAAAAAAGTTCCGATCCCGGAGCAGAAGCCTGAAGAACGGATCAGGAATTTCAGGGAAGTTGCGCTCGGGTATACGTTGGAACAAGCCAAAGAAGAAGCCCTTCGCTGTCTTCAATGTAAAACGCGTCCCTGTGTGGCCGGTTGTCCCGTCAATGTGAAGATCCCCGAGTTTATCAAGAAAATAGCCGAGGATGATCTGGACGAGGCTTTCCGGGTTCTTGCTAGCGAGAATTGTCTGCCGGCGGTTTGCGGGCGTGTGTGTCCTCAGGAAACGCAGTGCGAAGCCCTTTGCGTGCGCGGCAAAAAGGGGGAGCCGGTGGCGATCGGTCGCCTGGAACGTTTTGCGGCGGACCATGCGATGGAGCATATGGCGCCGGAGATCCCTGTGATCCAAAAGAACGGGATCAAGGTCGCGATTGCGGGAGGCGGGCCGGCTGGACTGACCTGCGCCGGAGAACTCGCGCGGATGGGTTATGAAGTGACGATCTTTGAGGCGCTTCACGCTCTCGGGGGTGTTTTGATGTACGGGATCCCGGAGTTCCGGTTGCCCAAAAAGCTTGTGGCGAAAGAAATAGAGAATGCGCTGAACCTCGGCGTCAAGATCGAGAAGAACGTGATCATTGGGAAGTCGATCACGGTGGATGAGCTTTTCCAGGAAGGATTCAAGGCCGTGTTTATCGGATGCGGGGCTGGGCTACCTTCCTTTATGAAGATCGAAGGCGAGAATTTAAACGGCGTTTATTCTGCGAACGAATTTCTGACGCGCGCGAATCTTATGAAGGCTTATGATTTTCCGAATGTTCCCACACCGGTCAAGATCGGGAAGCGGGTCGCGGTGGTCGGTGGCGGCAATGTGGCGATGGATGCTGCGCGGACCGCCAAGCGTCTCGGGGCTGAAGAGGTTTACATTGTCTATCGGCGGAGTGAAGCCGAGCTTCCGGCTCGCGCGGAGGAAATCCATCACGCGAAGGAAGAGGGGATCATTTTTCAGCTCCTTCGCAATCCGGTCAAGATCCTGGGTAAGGATGGTTGGGTCACGGGGATGGAATGTGTGGAGATGGAGCTTGGGGAGCCGGATGAGTCCGGTCGCCGCAGGCCCGTCGTGAAAAAAGGAAGCAATTTCCAATTTCCTGTTGAAACGGTCATCATCGCTATTGGTGGAACTCCGAATCCCTTGATCCGCCAGACCACGCCGGGTCTTGAAGTCCAGAAATGGGGAGGGATCATCGTGGATGAAGCGACCATGAAGACCTCAAAAGATGGCGTGTATGCCGGTGGCGACATTGTCACCGGCGCGGCCACGGTCATTCTTGCCATGGGTGCGGGGAAGAAAGCGGCTCACGCGATCCATGAAGCCCTTCAGCTGAAGAAATAAACACTACATTTTTGTATTTTTGTAAAAAAAATGTGCCGGAAGAATTGACATTCTCAAAAAAAACATTAGGATATCCTCCCAATCGTTCTTTATTTCACAATTTTATATTTTGACAGGCGAATTGTTGAATAATCCAGAAACGAAAACCCAGGATCCGAAGCAGCCTTCCACGGGATGCAGTTGTCAGCCGACCGATGAGGAAATGCTCCGCAGTCTTGACGCGGTGATCGACGGTTTTGCCAAGACCGATGGCGCGCTGATCCCGATCCTGCAGACAGCCCAGAATCTTTTCGGTTATCTTCCTTCCTGTGTTCTCAAGCACATCAGTCTCCGGCTCAAGATCCCTTACAGCGAAGTGACCGGGGTGGTGTCTTTCTATTCTTTTTTCTCAACCGTGCCCCGCGGCAAAAACATTGTGCGCGTGTGTCTTGGAACGGCCTGCTATGTTCGAGGCGGCAAGGAAGTCCTCGAAGCTTTCAAAAAGAATCTCAAGATCAATGTGGGAGAAACGACACCGGACCGGATGTTTTCTCTTGAAGTGGGGCGGTGCTTTGGCGCGTGCGGCCTGGCGCCTGTCGCCATGGTCAATGACGATGTGCACCAACGCGTGAAGTCCGCCAGGATCCGCGACATCATCAGTCAGTACCAAAATGAAGGCGAAGATGTGAAGGAGGCCAAGTCATGACCGGGTCTCCCTGCAAGTTCGGGTCCGCCAAGGATCTCGAAAACTTCAGAAAAGACGTCCTCGCCGAAAAAAAGAAGAACGCCTCTAAAAAGAAGATCCTTCTTTGCGCCGGCGCCGGATGTATCGCTTCCGGGTCGCTCCGGCTCAAAAAGGCCCTGGAAGACAAGATCCGGGAAGAGAAACTTGATGTCGAGGTCGTCGAAACCGGGTGCCTGGGCCCCTGCGCGCAGGGCCCCGTGATCGTGGTGGACCCTGACCAGACCTTCTATGAAGATCTCAAGCCTGAAGATGCCGCGGACATTGTGAATGAACATCTCCGGAAGGGGAAGCCGGTCGAGCGGTTGATGCCCCGGGATGCCAAGAGCAATAAGCCGGTCCCGAAACAGGCTCAGATGGATTTTTTCCAGAAGCAGACGAAGATCGTCCTGCGGAATTGCGGCGCGATCGATCCTCTCAAGATCGGGGATTATATCGCCCGGGACGGATATCAGGCCCTTGCGAAGATCCTGACGTCCATGAAGCCGGAAGAGGTGATCGATCAGGTGAAAAAGTCCGGACTGCGCGGTCGTGGCGGCGCGGGATTTTCGACCGGGATGAAATGGGAATTTACGCGCAAAGCCCAAGGCGACGTGAAGTATGTGATCTGTAACGCCGACGAAGGCGATCCGGGCGCGTTCATGGACCGGAGCGTTCTCGAAGGCGATCCGCACAGTGTGATCGAGGGGATGGTCGTCGCGGCTTATGCCGTGGGTTCGTCTCGTGGATTTGTGTACGTGCGCGCGGAGTATCCGCTTGCGGTCGCACGACTTACCAAAGCGATCGAACATGCCAAGGAAGCCGGGCTTTTGGGAGAGAACATTCTCGGGACTGGATTCAGCTTTGATCTTGAGATCCGGATGGGATCCGGCGCTTTTGTATGCGGGGAAGAAACAGCGCTGATGAACTCTATCGAAGGCAAGCGCGGAGAACCGCGTCCTCGTCCGCCTTTCCCGGCGCAGAGCGGGCTCTGGGGTAAACCCAGTCTTCTCAATAATGTCGAGACCTACGCGAATATTCCTGTCATCCTCACCAAGGGAGCGGAATGGTACGCGACCATGGGGACAGCGCCGAGTAAGGGAACCAAGGTTTTTGCGCTAGCGGGAGCCATCAAGAATACGGGCCTTGTGGAAGTTCCGATCGGGACGCCGCTTGGAGAACTTATTTATGATATCGGCGGCGGGATCAAAGGCGGCAAGAAATACAAGGCGGCTCAGATCGGCGGTCCCTCGGGAGGATGTATCCCCAAGGAATTTTTGAATGTCGCGCTCGACTATAAGACGTTGGAAGAGCTCGGCGCGATCATGGGCTCTGGCGGCCTCATTGTCATGGACGAAGATTCCTGCATGGTGGACGTCGCGAGGTTCTTTCTGGATTTTGTGCAGGACGAGTCCTGCGGTAAATGCGTTCCGTGTCGCGTGGGGACGAAGCGCATGCTCGAGATCCTGGAGCGCATCTGCGCGGGCCAAGGTGTGGAAGGTGATGTCGAAAAATTGATCCGGCTGGGATTGCAGATCAAAGAGACTTCTCTTTGCGGCCTCGGTCAAACGGCGCCGAATCCTGTGCTCTCAACGATCCGTCATTTCCGGAAAGAATACGATCAGCATATCCGCGAGCGGCATTGCGAAGCCGGTGTTTGTCCGTCGTTGGTCCGGGCCTCGTGTCAAACTGCGTGTCCCGCAGGGGTCGATGTCCCGGGTTTTGTGTCGCTCGTGGGGGAGAAACGTTACGCGGAGGCGCTCAAGCTCCACCGGGAACGGAATCCTTTCGCCGCGGTTTGCGCTCGTGTTTGCTTTCATACTTGTGAAGATAAATGCCGTCGGGCGACCCTTGATGATTCGGTTTCGATCCGCGGCGTCAAACGTTTTATGGTCGATCAGGAAGTGGTGATCCAGGTTCCTGAGGTCCGCCATAATGAACAGAATGCCGCGAAGAGGATCGTCATTGTGGGAGCGGGGCCCGCGGGGCTTTCCTGCGCTTATTTCCTGGCAAGGCTCGGCTACCGGCCCACGGTGCTTGAAGCGGAACCGCGACCGGGCGGGATGCTGGTGCAAACCATCCCGGCTTACCGGTTGCCGCGTGAAACTCTCGCGCGGGAGATACGCATGATCGAACAACTGGGAGTCACGATCGAGACGAACAAACGGCTTGGGAAGGATTTTACGTTGCAGGAACTGCGCGACAAGAAATATGACGCGATCTTTATCGGGATCGGGGCGCCGGAATCTTTCGGGCTCGGGATCATGGGCGAAGACGCGGACGGGGTCGTGATGGCCCTTCCGTTCCTAAGGGAATACAACATCCGGGGATCCGTGCCGGTAGGCAAAAAAGTGGTCGTGGTGGGCGGCGGGAACGCGGCGATCGATGCCGCCCGGACCGCGCTCCGCCTGGGAGCAGAGTCTGTGACCGTGCTTTACCGCCGGAGCCAGGAAGAAATGCCGGCTTATGCCGAAGAGGTGCGCGAATCGATCTATGAAGGGATCAAGCTGATGCCGCTCACGCATCCCGTGGAAATATTGAAGAACTCTCAGGGGAAGGTCAGCGGCGTGAAATGCATGACCATGAAGCTCGGGGACTATGATCGTAGCGGCCGGCGTTCTCCGACCGCGGACGGGGCGGATCAATTTACGCTGGAAGCGGACCAGGTGATCGGTGCGATCGGTCAGACCCTTCAGGCTGGAAGACTTTTTGAATTGAAGGATGCTGAGATCAAGATGACGCAGAATAAATTCGTTCACGCGGATTCTGTGACGGGAAAGACTTCGGTCCCGGGGATCTTTGCGGGCGGGGACGCGGCCTCAGGACCGTGGTCCGTGGTCGCGGCGATCGGCGCCGGCGAAAGAGCGGCCGTCGGGATCGACCAGTTTTTGACGGGCGAAGATCATGCTTTCTGGCGCGAGGAAAAGGAAGTGGATACGGATTTTGATCCCGATGTGGATCCCGTACCGTACCCGCGTGAGGCGGTGCGGTCGATCCCGGTCGAGAAACGGAAACACAATTTTGATGAAGTTGAGCTCTCATGGAACGAGAACGTGGCTCAGCGTCAGGCCAAGCGCTGTCTTCGCTGCGATTACGGCAAGACGGTGACCCGGAGAGGGAATAAATAATGCCAAAACTTTTCGTGAATCATCAGGAAGTGGAGGTCAAGGCGGGCGCGACCCTTTATGACGCGGCCAAGGCTTTGGGGATCAAGATACCGACCCTCTGCTACCTCGAGGGAAAGATGCCGATCGGGGCTTGCCGTGTTTGTCTTGTGGAAGTGGAAGGCGCGAAGACGCTTGTGGCTTCCTGCTCCACGCCTGCGGTGGACGGT
This sequence comes from Candidatus Omnitrophota bacterium, assembly GCA_043803685.1. Taxonomy (GTDB): domain Bacteria; phylum Omnitrophota; class Omnitrophia; order Omnitrophales; family Aquincolibacteriaceae; genus Aquincolibacterium. The sequence goes on along the minus strand of JAZDJU010000086.1, from coordinate 16,295 downwards.
ATGCGGGTGCACACCAACAATAACAGAGTGCGGGAAGCGCGGCGGACGGTGGTGGAACTGCTCCTGAGCGAACATGAAGGAAGCTGTCAGTACTGCACGCGTAGTGAGGATTGTGAACTCAAAGAGATCGCGTCGCATCTGGGGATCGAAGACATCCACTACAAGGGCGAGAAACCGGTGGCTCAGATCGACACCAGTACTCCGGCGCTTGTGCGGGATTCCGGAAAATGCATCAAATGCCGCCGATGCGTGACGGTCTGCCGGGAAGTGCAGGGTGTCGGCTCACTTTTTCCGCAAAATCGCGGCTACAAAACCGTGATCGGTCCGGCTTTTGCGATGGATCTGAACAGCGTCGCTTGCGTTCAGTGCGGCCAATGCGCGGCCATCTGTCCGGTGGGTGCGATCCAGGAAAAAAATGATATCGATAAAGTGTGGGCGGCGCTCGAAGACAAAACGAAGCACGTGGTCGTGCAAACGGCTCCGGCGATCCGCGCCGCGCTTGGCGAATGTTTTGGTTATCCTCCGGGGACCCTGGTGACCGGCAAGATGGTGACGGCCCTCCGGCGGGTCGGTTTTCATTCGGTCTTCGATAAGAATTTCACGGCCGATCTGACCATCATCGAAGAGGGGACGGAACTTCTCACACGGCTCAAACAGGCCTTGGTCGAGAAGAAGCCTGTGTCGCTTCCGATGTTCACGAGCTGTTCGCCGGGTTGGATCAAGTTCTCTGAATACTATTATCCGGAATTCCTGCCGAACCTCTCCTCCTGCAAATCGCCTCAGCAGATGTTTGGCGCGCTCGCGAAAACTTATTATGCGACCCAAAAGGGCGTCGATCCTAAGGACATGATCGTTGTCTCGATCATGCCTTGCACAGCAAAAAAATTCGAGGCCCAACGTCCTGAAATGAACTCGAGCGGTTTTCAGGATGTTGATTATGTTCTCACCACGCGTGAGCTTGGATTCATGATCGAATCGGCCGGTATCGATTTTAGGAGCTTGGAGGACGGGACGATGGATTCTCCTCTCGGGATCTCGACCGGGGCCGCGGATATCTTTGCCAATACCGGCGGTGTGATGGAAGCGGCGCTGAGAACAGTTTATGAAATCGTCACCGGTCGCGAATTTCCGGCTGCGGACCTTCGTCTTGCGCCGGTGGAAGGATTGCAAGGGATCAAGGAAGCCTCGCTTGTGATCAAGGGGACCGTCCCGGAATGGTCCTTCTTGGAGAATGTGGAAGTCAAAGTAGCGGTCGCGCATGGTCTGGCGAACGCGGCGCATTTGCTGGATCAGATCAAAGAAGGTAAAGCGCACTATCATTTCATTGAGGTCATGACGTGCCCCGGCGGTTGTATCGGCGGGGGCGGACAGCCTCGCTATACCGACGATTCCGTTCGACTCGCGCGTATTGGCGCCATCTATAAAGAGGATGCCGGGAAGAAACTCCGGAAGTCCCACACCAATCCCCAGGTCAAAAAGCTTTATGACGATTTCCTGAAAAAGCCGCTCGGCGAAAAATCACACCATCTGCTTCACACGCATTACCACGAACGCCCCAAAACCTGAGCGCATTTTTTTCTTGCGCTGTTTTTAAAAAATTGGTAAAATTCAATCGTTCGGAATTTCACGATTTGACATGAAAAAAATCCCCCGCAAAACGATCACCCGGGTTCTTCTTTACATCAGGACCCTGGAAAGCCTGCTGAAGGAGAAACGCTATCTGGTTTCTTCGAAACAGCTTTCAGAGATTACGGGTCTTTCGGACGTCAAGATCCGCAAAGATATCTCGAATTTCAAAAAGATCGGGAAACCGAGGATCGGTTACAGGACGGTGGAGTTGAAGAAAACGCTCGAAGATTTTCTTCTTCAGAAAAACGTCGTGCACCTGGTGCTTTTTGGGGTCGGGAATCTCGGTTCCGCTATTTTGAGATATCCGGGTTACCACCGGGATAAAGTGAAGCTAGTCGCGGCCTTTGACGTCTCTGACCAGAAGGTTGGGAAGAGGATCGACGGGGTCCGGATCTATCCGGTGGAGAGGGCGCCTGAGATCATCAAACGGCTCCATGCGCATATCGGGATCATCGCGGTGCCGAAAGAACATTGTCAGGAAGTCGCGGATTATATGGTGCTCTCGGGGTTGACGCGGATCGTTAATTTCGCGCCGGCGTCGATCAGCGTGCCGGCCAAAGTTCAGGTCCGGAACATGGATTTTACGATCGAGTTTTTATCGCTTTTTTGTGATTCTCCGAAGTGAACGCTTCAAAAGGTCCTGAGGGGGTTACGATGGAATACGATGCGCTGAAACTTTTGAAACAGTTCAACGAAGCCATGGTCGACATCCGCAAGACCCTGCCTTCGCAGTATGATGCGTTCGTGAAGGAAAAAGAAATTCTTATAAAGTCCGGGAAGGTTCCCGAGAAGACCAAATGGTTGCTGCTTCTCGTGGCCAGTGTGACCCAGAAGTGCCCGGTGTGTATCCCGCGCGCGGTCCAGCATTGTCTGGATGCGGGATGGACGAAAGAAGAAATGCTGGAGTCTTGCATGGTGGCCGTTCTCGTGGGCGGTTCCAGCGCCATGACCTATGTAACGCTTGTGGATAAAGCCATTGATCAAATGAAGAAGTCATAGAAAAGATACCGGGGAAGAGGAGTTTTTTCATGGAAAAAGCTGTTTTGGTAAAAGAAGTCAAAGAGATCGCGGATTCCTGGAAGGGCAAGGAAGGGAATCTCATCATGGTGCTGCACCAGATCCAGAATCGTTACGGGTATGTGCCGCGCGATGTTTCGCTCGTGCTTTCCGAGATCCTGGATGTGCCTCTTGCGCGGATCTATGAAGTTATCACGTTCTATCATTTTTTCCGTCTGACCCCGCCCGGGAAACACACGATCTCCGTTTGTATGGGGACCGCGTGCTATCTAAAAGGCGGCGCCGAGATCCTGGGGGAACTGGAGCATCTTCTTTGCGTGAAACCCGGGGAGACGACCAAGGACGGCCAGTTCCATCTGGAAATGGTGCGGTGCCTGGGTTGTTGCGGGTTGGCTCCGGTGGTGAAGATCGGCGAGAAGATCTATGGCGGCGTGAAGAAAAAAGACATGGGCGACATCATCGCTCATTATTCAGAAGAAGCTGAAGCCCCCGTGGCGGGATGACGGGAGAGAGACCTTTATGACTAAATTGAATAAACAGGGTTTGGATTCGATCAAGAAAAGCCACGCGGAAGCGGACCGGAATTGGATCAAGGTGGGGTTCAGCACCTGCGGGATCGCGGCCGGAGCCAAGGAAGTCTACGAGACTCTCCTTGAAGAGAGCCGCAAGCACAACGCCGATGTGGAGATCAAGAAGTGCGGGTGCGTGGGGATGTGCTCGGCGGAGCCTCTCGTGGAAGTCCATATCAAGAACATGCCGACGGTGTTCTACGGCAAGGTCGATAAGGACGTCGCGACGAAGATCATGGAAAAACACGTGTGCGGCAAGATGCTTGTGAACGACCGCATTTATGACATGAAGCTTAATTAATTCAAGGAAGCGGAGAAAATATGGGCAAGACGGTTTTTATCAAGGATACAGCGATCACGGGAAAAGACAGGACGCGGGATTTCTACGGGCTTTTTCTCGGGATTATAAGGGAAAAGGGGCTAGAGAACGAAGTCCAGCTAGTCCGCGTGGCGGATATTGGTATCTACGGCCAAGGGATGGCGGTTCGTGTTCTCCCGGAGAATTTCCTTTATACGAATGTTCAGGACCAGGATATCTCTGAGATCGTTCAGACGAGCGTGATCGGTGGGAAGGCCGTGGAGGGGAAGGCGAATACGGAACCCTCCAGACAGCTTCGTATCGTGCTTCGTAATTGCGGGGTGATCGATCCGGAAAGCATTGAAGATTATATCGCCCGCGACGGGTATCAGGCTTTGGCGAAGGTTCTCGGCGAATACACGCCCGAAAAAGTGGCGCAGGAGATGAAAACGGCCGGGCTTCGCGGTCGCGGCGGCGCGGGATTTCCCACGGGGTTGAAATGGGATATCACGCGTAAAGCTCAGGGTGACCAGAAATACATCATCTGTAACGGCGATGAAGGCGATCCTGGAGCTTACATGGATCGCAGTGTCCTCGAAGGTGACCCGCATTCCGTGATCGAGGGGATGATCATCGGCGCTTACGCGATCGGCGCTTCCAAGGGTTATTTTTATATTCGCGCGGAATATCCTCTCGCGATCGAAAGGATCGAAAAAGCCATTCAGCAGTGCCGCGATCGGGGGATCCTCGGTGAAAAGATCCTCGGCTCGTCCTTCAATTTGGATCTTGAGATCCGTTTGGGCGCCGGAGCTTTTGTGTGCGGAGAAGAAACCGCTCTGATCGCTTCGATCGAAGGTAAACGCGGCTATCCGAGTCCGCGGCCTCCTTTCCCGTCGATCAAAGGACTTTGGGGCAAACCGACCTGTATCAATAACGTGGAGACGCTGGCCAATGTTCCCGTCATTTTCTTGAAAGGCGGCGCCTGGTTCGCGGGGATCGGGACCGAAAGTTCCAAGGGAACTAAAGTATTTGCCGTGACCGGGAAGGTGAAGAATTCCGGACTGGTTGAAGTGCCCATGGGTACTGCGATCGAGGATATCGTTTACGGGATCTGCGGCGGGGCTCTTAGCGGGAAAAACGTCAAGGCGATCCAGACCGGCGGTCCTTCCGGCGGCGTGATCCCGAAAGAATTTTTTCAGACCAAAGTGGATTATGAAAGTTTGCAGAAGATGGGTTCCATTATGGGCTCCGGCGGCATGATCGTGATGGACGAGGACGATTGCATGGCGGATATCGCGAAATTCTACCTGGGGTTCTGCGTGGATGAATCTTGCGGTAAATGCGCGCCTTGCCGTATCGGCGGGACGCAAATGTTGAGACTTCTCAAAAAGGTCACGGACGGGACCGGGACGCAAAAGGACCTGGAACAGCTGGAGCAGATCTCGGTGGCCATGCAAAAGGCATCCCTCTGCGGTCTCGGGCAAACGGCGCCCAACCCGGTGCTTTCGACGCTGCATTATTACCGCGCGGAATATGACGCTCATGTGAATAAAAAGAAATGCCCGGCCTGCAAGTGCGAAAAACTGATCCGGTTCATGATCCTGAGCGAAAAGTGCGTGAAGTGCGGTATGTGTTTCAAGGCATGTCCCGTGGGCGCCATTTCCGGGAACCGCGAAAGCGGCTATCTGATCGATCAGACCAAATGCACCCGCTGTGGCCAATGTTTTGAGGTTTGCAAGCCGCGCGCCATCAGTCGCAGTTAATACAACATAAGTTTTTATCCTGGAGAAAAATCGTTATGGTTAAAGCATTGATCAATGGAATCAAGGTCGAGGTGCCGGAGAACACCACGATCCTGGACGCGGCACGGAAAGCACAGATCAAGATCCCCACGCTTTGCAAGCATCCGGACGCCTATCTTCACGCCTCGGCGGCCTGCGGCATCTGTCTTGTAAGGGTCAAAGGGAACCGGAAAATGCTTCGCGCTTGCTCGACCCCTCTGGAAGAAGGCATGGACATCATTACGCACGATCCGGAGATCGTTTCCATACGCCGGACCGTGGTCGAACTTTTCCTTTCCAATCATCCGAACGAATGTCTGACTTGCGGCCGGAACAATAATTGTGAACTCCAGTCCCTCGTGGCGGATTTCGGGATCCGGGAAGAATTCTATGAAAAGATCGTCCGCGACATTCCCAAGGATGATTCGACCGGGAATATCGTGCTCGAGCCCCGGAAATGCATCAATTGCGGACGCTGTGTGGATGTCTGCCAGAACGTGCAGGACGTTTGGGCGCTCACATTCCTTCAGCGTGGGTTCAATACAAGAATGGCTCCCGCGGGGGACATCAGTCTCGCGGAGTCGCCCTGTGTCCGTTGCGGCCAGTGCGCTGCCCATTGCCCGACGGGCGCGATCTTTGAAAAAGACGACACGATGCTTGCCTGGAAGGCGCTTCGCGATCCCGAGCAATACTGTGTGGTCCAGATCGCTCCCGCGGTGCGTGTGGCGCTCGGCGAGGCGTTCGGTTTTCCGATCGGTGCCAATGTTACCAAGAAGATGTACACGGCGCTCCGGCGCATGGGTTTCAAGGCGGTCTTTGACACGAATTTTGCCGCCGACGTTACGATCATGGAAGAGGCGAGCGAATTCATTGAACGTTTTGTGAATAAAAAGGGCGTGTTGCCCTTGATCACGACCTGCTGTCCGTCCTGGGTGGATTTTATGGAGAAATTCCATAGCGATATGATCCCTCATTTTTCTTCGGCGAAATCCCCGCACGAAATGCTAGGGGTGCTCGTGAAGACTTATTATGCGGAGAAGAACAAGATCGATGCGTCGAAGCTCAAGGTGATCTCCGTGATGCCGTGTACGGCCAAGAAATTCGAGATCTCGAGGAGCACCGAGATGTCCGCTTCCGGATTCCAGGATGTCGATGTGGTGCTTACGACCCGCGAATTGGCCCGTATGATCAAACAGGCGGGTATTGATTTTGCGAACCTGCCGGATGAAGAATGCGATCATATCCTGGGGGACTATAGCGGCGCCGGGACGATCTTTGGAGCGACGGGTGGCGTGATGGAAGCCGCGCTCCGGACGGCTTACTCCTTTGTGACGGGCAAGAAGCTTCCCAAGGTCGAATTTGAGAATGTCCGCGGTCTGAAAGGTGTTAAGGAAACTTCGATCAATATCGAAGGGACCGAAGTGAAGATCGCGGTTGCCCATGGTCTTGCCAATGTGGAGTATGTGCTGGATCAGATCCGGAAAGCGCAGAAAGAAGGCAAACCGCTTCCGTATCACTTTGTCGAAGTCATGGCTTGCCCTGGCGGTTGTGTTGGCGGCGGCGGGCAACCGTATGGTGTGACCGACGAATTGCGTCTCGCGCGTGCGAAGGGGCTTTATTCGGACGACGAGGCCCAGACGGTTCGTTGCTCCCATGAGAATCCTTATGTCCAACAGCTCTACAAGGAATTTCTCGGGAAGCCGCTGAGCGAGAAATCCCATCATTTGCTTCACACGAAATATCAGCCGCTACCCATTTACAGGCGGTAATCAGTATTTGAAATCTCAAATTTGAAATTTGAAGAGTTCCTGACGAAGAGGGCCTTCGGGCCTGAAGCCAAGGGAAGGAAAATCATACAGTTTCCGATCCCAGCTTCTTTTCGAAGGAGCTGGGATTTTTTTTAATGTTCCTTGAGGAGGAAGATCATGGATAAACGGTTGGGATTTGTCGGGATCATTGTAGAAGACCGGAAAAAGGCCGCGCACCAGGTGAACGATCTTCTTTCGGCGCACGGGGACATCATTGTGGCGCGCGTGGGGCTTCCTTACCGGGAGCGGAAATGTTCCGTGATCACCTTGATCGTGGACGCGACAACGGATGAATTGGGTGCCTTGACCGGGAAACTCGGCGCGTTGGAAGGCGTTTCCGTAAAATCCGCGCTGACGAAGAAGTAATCAGTCATGAATTGTGAGATGGGAGTTCGGGGTTAAAATCAGTTTTCCGAACTCTGAACTCCACGCTCCGAACTTGATGGAGAACAGCATGAACTATCGCGTTGAGAAGGATGCGTTGGGAGAAAAGAAGGTGCTTGCGGACGCGTATTGGGGTATTCATACTCAAAGGGCGATCGAGAATTTTCCCTTGAGTGGATCGCGCGTGTCTCTCAGGTTGATCCGGGCCCTTGTGTCGGTCAAGAAAGCGGCATGTCTCGCGAACGGGGAGTTGGGTTATCTGCCCGAAGCGAAGGCTAAGGCGATCCTGACCGTCTGCGATGAGATCCTTCAGGGCAAGCTTCCGGATACCTGCTGGCCGCTTGATGCGCTTCAGGGTGGCGCCGGGACCTCCACGAATATGAATGTCAATGAAGTGATCGCGAACCGCGCGATCGAGATCCTCGGGGGGCACAAGGGCCAGTATGAACTTGTCCATCCGATCGAGGATGTGAACAAGCACCAATCCACGAATGATGTTTATCCTACGGCCCTGCGCGTGGCGGCGATCCAGGGAGTTCGGGAATTGAGCGAGGCCGCGGCGAAACTCCAGGGCGCGTTCCAGGTGAAGGAAGAGGAATTCGCCGGGATCGTGAAGATCGGGAGGACGGAACTTCAGGCGGCGGTTCCGATGACCCTGGGCGCGGAATGCGCGGCTTTTGCCGAGGCGTTCGCGCGCGACCGGTGGCGCACCTTCAAGTGCGAAGAACGTTTGAGGGTTGTGAACCTCGGCGGCACCGCGATCGGGACAGGGCTAGCCGCGCCTCAGCGTTATATCTTTCTTGGGGTCGAAAAACTGCGCGAGATCACGGGCCTGGGTCTGAGCCGGAGCGAGAATATGATCGATACGACGGCGAACGCGGACCCCTTTGTGGAAGTATCCGGGATCCTGAAAGCGCACGCCAGTAATCTTGTGAAGATCGCGGGCGATCTCCGGCTGATGAATCTTCTCGGAGAGATCACGCTACCGCAGCTTCAGGCGGGTTCTTCACTGATGCCGGGGAAGGTGAACCCCGTCATTCTCGAGGCTGTGACGCAGGCGGGACTCAAAGTCATGGCGAACGATCTTTTGGTCACGGAGGCGGCGTCGCGCGCGACGTTCCAGATATGCGAATTCATGCCGCTTTTGGCCCACGCGCTCCTGGGATCGATCGAGCTTTTGATCCGTGCCGATGCGATGTTTGAGACGCACGTGGCAGGCATTCAGGCAGATGCCGAAAAATGCCGGGACTTTGTCGATCGTTCGGAAGGGATCATGACGGCCTTTGTGCCCCACATCGGTTATGAGAAGGCGGGAACCCTTCTTCAGGAGTTCAAGGCTTCGGGTCAGAAGAATTTGAGATCATTTTTGGAGGAACGACTGGGCCGGGAGCTTGTGGTCAGCGCGCTTTCTCCGCAGAATCTTTTATCACTCGGGTACAAGGATCATGGAAAAAACACCTAAGGGGCTCAGGCTTCAGATCGGGATCTTCGGCCGCACCAATGTCGGCAAGTCGACTTTCCTTAACATGGTGGCCGGTCAGGACGTGGCCATTACTTCGCCCGTCCCTGGAACGACCACCGATGTGGTCGAGAAGGTCATGGAACTTTTGCCGGTGGGACCTGTGGTTTTTCTCGATACGGGAGGTTTGGACGATATGTCTGTCTTGGGCGCCAAGCGGATCGAAAGGACCCGGAAAGTTTTCGACCGCTCGGACGTTACGGTATTGATTCTTGAGGCGGGGGTGTGGACGGAATTTGAGGAAGAAGTCATTCGTGAGGCGGGGGCGCGAAAAAGTCCTCTTGTGCTTGTGGTGAACAAAAGCGACCTGGAGATTCCTTCGGGTGATTTTCTCGACAAGTTGAAACAAAAGACGCCGAGGATCCTCGCTTGCGCGAGCACGGACCGCTCAAAGCGCGATGGTGCTGTGAATCTTCTGAAGCAGTTCCTGCTCGAAGTTTGTCCCGATGACTTTTTGAAGCCGCCGCCTTTGATCGGCGATCTTGTGCCGGCGGGTGGGATCGCGGTCATGGTCGTACCGATCGATCTGGAGGCGCCGAAAGGCCGTTTGATCCTGCCGCAGGTGCAGACGATCCGGGAGGCCCTGGATAGTGACGCGGCGGTGCTGGTGGTGAAGGAGCGGGAATATGCGCATTGGTTGGGTCAGCTCAAGAGTCCTCCGAATATCGTGGTCTGTGACTCGCAGGTGGTGCTCAAGATGGTCGCGGACACGCCTCCGGCTGTGAAATGCACGACGTTCTCCATTCTTTTTTCAAGGCTCAAAGGAGATCTCAGCGAAATGGTTCGAGGGGTGTTGGCCATTGACCGGTTGAAGGCGGGCGATAGGGTTCTGATCTCGGAATCCTGCAGTCATCACGCGGTGGAGGATGATATTGGTCGTGTGAAGATCCCGCGATGGCTCAGGCAATACGCGGGTGTGGAGCTGGATATCCGGAGTTCGGCGGGGCGTGATTATCCGGACGACCTCGCATCCTACAAACTTATTATTCACTGCGGCTCCTGCATGCTGACGCGCCGGGAAATGCTTGCCCGGATCGAGAAAGCGAAGGCTGCAGGTGTTCCGATCACGAATTACGGGGTCGCGATCTCGTTCGTTCAAGGTGTTCTGGAACGGACGCTTGCGCCTTTTCCAGGGGCGCTTGCGGCGTATCGCGAAATCAAAGGTAAGGAGGCTTTATCATGAGCACGGAAACGGCCTGGATCGCCGGGCGTATCAAACAGGACCAGATCGATCGTTATCTCGACAACGGCCAAGATTTTATCGACGATGCCGCGATCTGGAAAACGATCGAATCGGCCAGGGAACCCGACGCCGCGACCGTTCGCGCGATCCTCGAGCGTTCGCTCGCAGTGAAAACGCTTACGCCGGAAGAGCTCGCGACGCTGATCCGTGTTCGGGATCCCGAGATCCTCAAGGAGATGGAGTGCGCGGCCCTCCGGATCAAGAAGAAGGTCTATGACAACCGCATTGTGACCTTTGCCCCGCTTTATATGGGGAATTTCTGCGTCAATAATTGCGCCTACTGCGGATTTAAACACGAGAATCTCAAGGCGAAACGTCGCATTCTTTCGATGGAGGAGGTCCGTAAAGAGACCGAAGCTCTGACGGGGAAGATCGGACACAAACGGATCATCGCTGTTTACGGCGAGCATCCGCTGACAGGGATCGATTATATTCTCGAGAGCATGAAGACGATCTATGACGTGAAGACGCCGACCCAACATGGTTATGGCAATATTCGCCGCATCAATGTGAATGCCGCGCCGATGTCGGTCGAGGAACTTGTCCGTCTCCGGGACGGCGGTCTCGGGACTTATCAGGTCTTTCAGGAAACCTACCATCACGAGACTTACGCGAAGCTCCATCCGAAAGGGACGATCAAATCCGATTATCGCTGGCGACTTTACGCGATGCACCGCGCGATGGAGGCGGGGATCGACGATGTGGGGATCGGAGCGCTGTTCGGGCTTTATGATTGGCGTTTCGAAGTGCTTGCGCTTCTTCAGCACGCGATCCATCTGGAGGCCAAAATGGGGATCGGGCCGCACACGGTTTCGTTCCCGCGCATGGAACCCGCACTCAACTCCGAATATGCCGCGCATTCGCCCTATAAAGTGTCTGACGAGGATTTTAAAAAGATCATCCTGCTCATTCGCCTCGCGATCCCATACACGGGGATGATCATCACCGCGCGCGAAACCGCCCAGATGCGGCGCGACGCGATCGGCCTTGGGATCACGCAGACCGATGCTTCTACGAAGATCGGGATCGGAAGTTACAGTGAAGAGAAGGAAGGGCAGGAATCCGAACGACAGCAGTTCATGCTGGGCGATACGAGGAGTCTGGATGAACTCGTCCGGGATTTTGCGGAGATGGGCTATATTACCTCATTTTGTACGGCGGGATACCGCTGCGGGCGGACGGGGAAATGCATCATGGACCTTTTGCGCAGCGGCCAGGAAGGGAAGTTCTGCAAACTGAACGCCGTGCTGACCTTTCAGGAATGGCTGGATGATTTCGCGACGCCCGCGACGCGCGAAGTCGGGCTCCGTGTTCTTGAAAAAGAACTCGAAGAGATCAAAACGAGAAATCCTCAAGGGTTCCCGGCCTTCTTTCAATTCCTCGAACGAGTTCGAAAAGGGGAAAGGGATCTATTCCTTTGAACCACGAGCCACGGTCCAAGATCCACGCATTCGTGGCACGTGGCGCGTGGCTCGCAGCTCATCGTATACCGTCTGTCGGAAGGTGTTTATGAATTCGAACGAAACGTTGCATTGGCTGAGCGAAAAGGAGCCGGCGAAGCTCGACGATCTTTTCCGTGAGGCGCGTGCGTGCGCTGTCCGGTATGTGGGATCCAAGGTCTATTTTCGCGGTATCATCGAGTACAGCAATCACTGCGTGAAGGATTGCTATTATTGCGGGATCCGGAAAAGCAACGTGAACGTCACGCGCTTTGCGATGGATAAGGCAGAGATCCTGGAATGTGCGAAGGCGTCTCTGGAAATGGGCTATGGTTCGATCGTTCTACAGTCCGGAGAACGCCGGGATGAGGCTTCGGTCCGTTTTGTCGAAGAAGTCCTTCAGGAGATCAAGGCCGCGACTTCGGGAAAGCTCGGGATCACGCTTTCGCTTGGGGAGCAGTCCCCGGAAACCTACGAGCGATGGTTCAAGGCGGGGGCTCACCGCTATCTTTTGAGGATCGAGACGAGTTCTCCGGAGCTTTATGGGCGGCTTCATCCCGAGGATCACTCTTATGAGACGCGTCGTGAATGCCTCCGCGCGCTTCGACGCACGGGCTATCAGGTGGGAACGGGTGTCATGATCGGGCTGCCATTCCAGACCCACAGGGACCTGATCGACGATCTCTTGTTTTTTAAGAACGAGGATGTCGATATGATCGGGATGGGGCCTTATATTCCACACAAGGATGCGCCGCTGGTTCCTACGGCGCATGATCCCGCGGAGAATTTGAGGCTCGGGCTTGTGATGATCGCGCTGACGCGGCTGTTTCTGAAGGATGTGAATATCGCGGCGTCGACCGCGCTCCAGACGCTGGATCCTTCGGGACGGGAGAAGGGGGTTCGTGCCGGGGCGAATATCATCATGCCGAACGTGACGCCCACGGATTACCGGAAGTTCTATCAGCTTTATGACAACAAGCCGTGTCTGGATGAGAACGCGCGTCAGTGCAAGGGCTGTCTTGAGCATCGTGTGCAGGCGGCGGGCGCTAAGATCGGTTATGGGGAGTGGGGCGATTCCGTTCATTTTCTGAAAAAACGGAATGCTTCTAAAGAAGGTGTTCCCTAGAGAAAAGGGTGCATTCCGTGGGGTGGAGGGGCGTTGTCTTTTGAGGCGTATTCTGAGCTTGATATCTTTAAAAAATGTGATAAAACATAGTGCCTTCGGGACTACAGAAGGCTGCTTTTAACCCGTCTGGCGTCATCCCATGAGGTGAAATGTGGATAAAAAAGAATTTTACGCGAAGTCGGAAAAGATCATCAACGAGACCTTTGAGACCGTGAAGAAGTACGCCAAGGTTGTGGCGGAGAAGACGGGCGAAGCGGCGCATGTGACGCGGCTTCTGATTCAGAAGGCGACTTTGGAGCATCAACTCGCCAAGGCGTTCTCGCAACTGGGCAGTCAGGTTTATCAGACCGCGGTAAGACAGGGCGAGAAGCTTGATCTCGAGGCGTCCGAGATGAAAAAAGTGCTCGGGGAGATCAAGAAGCTCGATACCGAACTTGGCCAGGTTGAGGCGGTGCTTGAAAAAGAGCGCAAGGTCAAGGCTGTCAAAGAAGCAAAATTGAATGCTGTGCGAAAACGCACGGGCAAGTCCTCATAAGGTTTTGAATTTTAGAATTTCATGTGCGCGTGGCGGTCTTTGTAGCCGGTTGTCTATGGATTGTCACGAAGCCGTACTTACGCAGCGGCGCAAATATGAAATTGAAATCCCGGGATTTTTTTAGTTCATGCGAGCGTGGTGAAACTGGCAGACACATCAGCTTGAGGGGCTGACGCCGCAAGGCATGGAGGTTCAAGTCCTCTCGCTCGCATTGTTTTTTTTGCACCATGGCGTCACGTGGCGGCATAAAGATGGCTGTCACGATGAACGCATGTTGAGATTGAATCCGCAGAGAAACAGACAATCCTGAATCCGACAATCCGAAAGGCCAGACCATCATGATCCCATCGCATATTTTCAGAGAATATGATATCCGCGGCATTGCGGGCAAAGAGCTCACCGAAGAGGTCGCGCTCGCGATCGGGAAATCTTTCGGATCGCTTCTTGTCCGCGAAGGGAAGCACACCATCGCGATCGGCCACGACCATCGCTGGAGCGCGGAGTTCCTCTACCGCGGTCTCTCGAAGGGGCTTCAAAGCTGCGGTCTCACCGTGGTCGAGATCGGCCTTGTCACGACCCCGCTCGTCTATTTCTATGTGACGCATAATAAACTCGATGCGGGCATCTCGCTCACCGGTTCCCACAATCCTCCGGACGAGAATGGCTTCAAATTCCATCATTCCGGCCGCTCCTTTTATGGCAAGGACATCCAGGGCCTCCGCGAAACGATTGAGAAGAACGATTTTGTGACAGGCCAGGGCAAGGTCGAGCACCCCGACCACGACGCGCTTGTGAAGGCTTACCAGGATTATATTTTCTCCGGCTTCAAGTTCACCAAGAAACTCAAAGTCATCGTCGACACCGGACATGGTATGGCGGCCGTCACCGCGCCCGCGCTTCTCCGCCGCTTCGGCCATGATGTGACCGTGCTTTATGAGAACCTTGATCCCAAGATGCCCGACCACCAGGCCGACCCTTCAGTCCCGGCCAATCTAAAAGATCTCCAACAGAAAGTGGTTAGCACGAAGGCCGACATCGGGATCGCGTTTGACGGTGACGCCGATCGCATTGGTATCGTGGACGAAAAAGGGAAAGTCATTTTCGGCGACAAACTTCTTCTCGTGTATGCCCGCGAGATCCTGACCCGTAAACCCGGCGCCACGATCATCGGGGACGTCAAAAGCTCCAAGCAGATCTATGACGATATCGCCAAACGCGGCGGCAAACCCCTCATGTGGAAGACCGGCCACTCCCTGATCAAGGCCAAGATGAAAGAAACCCACGCCGAGATGGCGGGCGAAATGAGCGGTCACATGTTCTTCAATGACCGCTGGCTCGGTTTCGATGACGCCGTCTACGCGGCATGCCGCATCCTCGAGATCCTGGACAAGGCGAACGCGCCGTTCTCCTCGCTTCTGGCCGATGTGCCCGAGCTTGTCTCGACCCCTGAGATCCGTTTCGATTGCCCCGACGACGTCAAGTTCAAGGTCGTGGCCCAAGCCGTCGCCGACCTCAAGAAAAAGTACGAGGTCGTGGATATCGATGGCGCCCGCGTCCAGTTCCCGGACGGATGGGGACTCGTGCGTGCTTCCAACACCCAGCCTGTGCTCGTGATGCGCTTTGAAGCCGTGACCCAGAAACGTCTCGATGAGATCCGCGCGATCGTGGAAGGTGAGATCCACACGCTCATGCATGAGATGAAAAAATGAACTGGGGCGTCATCATGGCAGGCGGGAGCGGCACACGCTTCTGGCCGGAAAGCCGTAAGGGGCGCGCCAAACAGTTCCTGAATCTCTTCGGCCCCAAGACACTCATCGAGCAGACCTTCGATCGCGTCAAGAAAGTCGTTCCTCCGTCCCGCATTCTAGTCTTTACCGCGCTCGACCAGGCCGCCTCGACCGCAAAACTCCTTCGCATCCCACGCTCGCAAGTGATCGGCGAACCCGCCGGTCGCAACACCGCACCCTGTGCCGCGTGGGCCGCTTCTCACATTATGAGAAAAGACCCTTCCGCCGTGCTTGGTATTTTTCCCGCGGACCATTTCATCAAGGACGAGGCCGCTTTTGTGAAAGCCCTCCGCGTTGCTTATGAACAGGCCGACGAATCCGGGATGCCCGTGACGCTCGGGATCAAACCCGACCAGCCGCATACCGGCTACGGCTATCTCGAAATGGCGGGGAAGAAGACCACTGTCCGCGGACTACCGGTCTATCACCTCCAATGTTTTCATGAAAAACCGGACCTTGCCCGGGCCGAGAAGTATCTCCGTTCCGGAAAATTCCTCTGGAATGCCGGGATCTTCATTTGGCGCGCCGATTGCCTGCTTGAGACCGCGCGCCGTGAACTTCCCGCCGTATTCAAGATCGTTGTCAGACTCGCGGCCGGAGGCCTTTCTGCGGCGGCTGTCAAAAAACTTTTTTCCAAAGTCCCGAGTATCTCCATCGACTATGGCCTCATGGAAAAACTTTCCGGCGGTATCCTGACCCTCCCGGTCTCGATGGGATGGAACGATGCCGGGAGCTGGGCCACCTTGCGCGACCTTATGCCTCTCGACCGCGACAAGAACCTCTCCCTCGGGAATAACGTCCTTGTGGAGAGTTCCGGCAACGTCGTGAAGGGGGCCGGGCGCTTGATCGCCACGGTCGGTCTTAAAGACCATGTGGTCGTGGATACCGGCGACGCGATCCTGGTCTGTCCCATGAGCGAGACGGAGTCCATCCGCAAGATCGTGCTTGAGCTTCAAAAACGGAAGATGCATCGTTTTCTTTAGCAAACTGTAACGGGTGACCGGGCGATGGTTCCCCCTTTTGTAAAGATAGTTATGGATGACCGCCTCCCTTAACCGAGGGCTTTACCTCATAGTGTTCTGATGTAAAATCAGAAACACTAAAACATCAGGGAGGGGTCACCCATGGAGAAGATACAATATCTGGCTCTTGATGTCGAT
>JAZDJU010000085.1:0-44108 GCA_043803685.1 Candidatus Omnitrophota bacterium | reverse complement strand
AGCGGCGCGGATTTTGGGACCTCGCGTTACGCGACGGACGTCAAAGCTTTGGAAGCGATCGGAGCGGCTTCGGGCGCGACGATCATCATCGCTCCGGCGACCTCCCGTTTTTCAAGGGCCTTGCCAGGCGCGGCCTTTCGCTTAAAAGCCACGATCGACACTCATATAAGCGGTATTCAGTTCACGGACGGTGTTCTTCAGATCCAGCGGTGGTATTATCGCCAGCGCATGATGGCGACTTTGACCCGCGTGGCGCGGCCATGGATCCTCGCCGTGGATTCCGGGGTGTTCCAGCCGTGGCAGGGCGCTAAGGGTTCGGCCAAAGTGGAAGTGGTCACGGTCACGGTCACCGATAAGGAAAAACGCACGAAAGTGACGGGCGTTGAATCGCCTTCCGCGGATGCGCAGACCATTCGACCGGATGCGGCGGTGCTGCTTGTCGCGGGCGCGGGATGGACCAAGAAACAGGCGGACGGTCAGATCCATGCCAAAGAAGCCGAAAAACACATTCTTGATTTCCTGAAATACGCCAAGGCATCCCTCGGGAGCAGTAAGTCGCTCGTCGACCAGGGTTCGGAAGGGGAGGCGGTGCTTTCCTTTATGAGCCATCTGAATCAGGTCGGGCAGACGGGTTCCACGCCGCGTCATCCGAAGGGGCTTTCCACCTGCTGTCATGGGGAAGAGCCGCACGTGGTCGGCTGGCGCTTCGTCAATGAGCGCCGCGCGATCAACACTGACGCCAATTGTGGCTGGGCTCAAGGCAAGGCCGATGTGCTTTATGTGGCCGATGCTTTTGCCGTGATGACCAAGGTGAACGAACTTCTCGCCAAAGGTTAAGTTGCAAAGATGATCATGGCCTCTGTCCAAGGGCGGGCTGATTTTTTAAGATCGGCCCGCTTTTTTTATAGCGGTTGACAACAAAGCGAGGTAGCACATGATCTCAAATCGTATAAATCGACGGAGTTTTTTTTCTGCTGCTTGTTTTATTGTCGCGGGCCTGCTGCTGGTTCAGGGGGTGGGGGGCGCTTCTCCTGCTAAGGATGAGGACTTTGCGATCTGGAATGCCTACGAGCTTGAGAAAAAGATGAATCCGAAGTGGAAAATAAGGGCCGTGGAAGAACTGCGCTTCCGGGAGCACAACGGACTTTACTACGAAGAGACTCGAGTGGGGACGGACTATAAACTGACTTCTTATCTATTGTTGGGCGCTGAATATGAGCAGATCATTAACTCCCGCTGGAACAATAAGGAGAAACACAACCGGTGGTATTGGGATTCTGTGCCGCGGATCTACGCGACTCCTCAATATGTTTTTAAAGGATTTTCCCTTGAAGACCGCAATATGCTGGAGTTTCATTTCAAGCAGAAGGCCAAAGATACTTTGCGTTACCGGAATATGGTGACCCTGACGGCTCCCTGGAAGTGGACGCGATTTGAATTCCAGCCTTTTACGTCTAATGAGATCTTTATCGAGACGACCCGTAACGGGATGGTGGAAGACCGTTTTTCGTCAGGATTCAAGACCCACTGGTGGGGACCATTCTATGGGTCGGTCTACTATTTGCGTCAATCCACGAAGAATTCCGCTGCGAAATGGACCGCGCTCAATATTTTAGGAACAAGCCTTAAAGTTTGTTTTTAAGAGTTCCTGGAGAGATTGTATTTTTCCATCTTTTTGGAAAAAGTTTGTGCTAAAATACCGCTCCTGTTGTTGAACTTCTCTATAAGAGATCTTATTCCAACATGTCGAAATCCGAATTCATTGATACGGACATTCTGATCGTCGGAGGCGGAGTCGCCGGCCTCGCGACCGCCATCCATCTCGCAGACCTGACTGCGGCCTCCGAGAAGAAGCCCAACATCTTGGTCCTTGAGAAAGGTAGTTCCATCGGAAGTCACACCCTCTCCGGCGCTGTGATCGATCCGTCCACGCTCAAAGAACTTCTTCCCGGGATCGATCCCAAGGATTTTCCTTTCGAATCTCCCGTTACGAAGGAAGGTTTTTATTTTCTGACCGCGAAGCTCGCTCTGAAGGCTCCCTACACACCACCGTTTATGGGAAATCACGGGAACTCCGTAGTTTCGCTTGGAAAAATGACCCGGTGGCTCGCCGAAGTCGCGGAAAAGAAAGGCATTCAAGTCTACCCAGGGTTCAGCGTTTCCGAAATGCTCTATGAGAATGGTCGTGTGATCGGGGCGAAAACGATTGATACGGGTGTGGATAAGCATGGGCATCCGATGGATAATTTCCAGGCTGGTAACGAGATCCGCGCCAAGATCACAATTCTGGCCGAGGGGCCCCGCGGCAGTTTGACGAAGGCCCTTTGCCAAAAATTAAAATTAGGCGAGCAAAGCAACCCTCAAGTCTATTCCACCGGGGTCAAGGAGCTTTGGGACCTTCCGGAGGGAACTTTCGAAGCCGGACGGATCATGCACACGCTCGGTTTTCCTTTCGCCTTCAATCATTTTGGCGGCGGTTTTGTGTATGGTCTCAACGGGCGCCAGGTCGTGGTTGGGATTGCGGCCGGCCTCGATTACAAAGACGCGACGTTCGATTCCCACGCGGCCCTTCAGCTCTATAAAAAACATCCCTTGATCGCGAAGATCCTTGAAAAGGGAAAACTCATGCGGTATGGCGCCAAGACGATCCCGGAAGGGGGGCTTTTTTCGCTTCCGAAGCTTTATTACGACGGCGTCATGATCGTCGGAGATTCCGCCGGCTTTCTCAGTATGCCGAGCTTGAAAGGCGTCCATCTCGCGATCGAGTCGGGGATGCTGGCCGCGAAGTCCGCGTTCGAGGCTTTGAAGGAAAATGATTTTTCGGCGAAGCAACTCGGTCTCTATGAAGCGTTGTTCAAGAAAAGCGCTGGCTTCAAGACGCTTGTCCGCACGCGTAATTTCCGGGCTGGGTTCGGATACGGCATGATCCTGGGAGCGTTCCATTTCGCGACGCAGATCCTGACCGGGGGACGCGGACTGATGCCATCGGGGAAGATGAAAACGCATGAAGATGCGGCCTGCTACCGGAAGCTTTCTGACGTTAAGACCCCCTTTGCGAAAAAGTTCGAAAAAGAACTGGTCTTTGACAAGCAGCTAACCTTTGACAAGGTGACCGATGTTTTTTTCTCGGGTTCCAAACATGATGAGGAACAACCCTGTCATCTTCGCGTGCTCGACCTCAATCTTTGCCGGAACGTTTGCATTCCGAAATACGGCGGGCCGTGCCAGTCTTTTTGTCCCGCGGAAGTTTACGAGATCGTGACGGATCCGAAGACCGGGAAAAAAGACCTGCATTTGCATCCGGCGAATTGCGTGCATTGCAAGACCTGCGACATCAAAGATCCATTTGGGAACATTGAATGGGCCGTGCCCTACGGGGGCGATGGTCCGGAATATGAGAATTTGTAAAACAGTCATGAGTTAGGAGTTCGGAGTTTTGAGTTTTTACTCCAGACTACGAACTCAGGACTCAAAACTTAAGGTTTCGATATGGGCTTAAAGATCATTACGATCATGAAGCAGGTGCCACTCCCAACCGAGATGCGGATGGGCGCGGACGGGCTGATGGACCGCACCAAGGCGAAATCTTCGATCAACGCGGACTGCACGTTCGGCCTCGAGCAGGGGCTCCAGCTTAAAAAGAGCGTTCCAGACGCGGAATTGATCGTAGTCTCGATGGGACCGCCGAGTTTTGAGCAGTCCCTTAAGAAAGCTCTCGCCATGGGCTACGACCGGGCCGTTCTGCTCTCGGACCGGAAGCTTGGAGGGTCTGACACGTTCGCCACCGGTTATGCGATTTCCACGCTTCTTAAGAAACTCGGTTTTTCCAAAGAAAGCAAAGATCCCTTTATCATTTTCTCAGGACGCCAAACGACCGATGGGGATACGGCGCACGTGCCTTCCCAGACAGCCGAAAACCTCGGGATCCCTCAGGCGACTTTCGTTGAAAAAGTAGAGTACAAAAAAGATCATTTGAAGGTCCGCCGCATCATCGAAGGTGGATTTCAAGTCCTCAAAGTGCCTATCCCGTGTTTGATTTCCATCGCTCCCACTGCAACCCCGGCGCGTCGACCGTCTCTCAAAGGAGCTATTCGCGCGAAGAACACAAAAACGGAGGTTTGGACGCTCGATCAGACAGGGGCGGACGTAAGTGTGGTCGGTCTCAGCGGATCGCCGACGCTCGTTTCAAAAGTTGTGGATATTCAGAAGGACAGACCGCCGGTCAACATGATCTCGGGTCATGAACCCAAGGACCTTGCGGAGACCCTTGTCTCTGAGATCGAAAAGATCAAGGACGCAATCGGCGTAGGTCATGGGGCGCATGCTGGGGTTGGTGATGAAAAAGGCGTGGCCGGAGAAAAAGCAAAAGCGGATGTGGATTTCCCGAGAGTCGATTTTCGCAATGGCGCGCGAGGCATCCTTACGTGGATCGAAATGCATGGCCAGACGCCGGCGCGTTCCTCGCTAGAGATCCTGAATCCCGCCCGGAAACTGGCGGATCAGCTCCAGACCCAGGTCACCGCGGTAGTGACCGGTCACAACATCAAGAACGTGGCGGCTGAGATCATCGCGCAAGGCGCGGATGAGGTTGTGTTGGTGGATGACCCGCGGCTCAAAGAATACCGGATCCTTCCAGTGACGGCGGTTCTCGCGCAATGGATCGAACACAAACGTCCTGAGATCGCGCTTTTCGGAGCCACGACCTCGGGGCGTGAACTCGCGCCGAGGCTCGCAAGCCGCGTAAAAGCGGGCGTCACGGCGGACTGCACGAGCCTCAAGGTGGGGGAATACGTGCACCGCATTAAAAAAGCGATCATGTATCCTTGCTTGGAGTCCATCCGTCCGACTTACGGGGAGAGCAAGCTCGCGACCATCATTGGCTTCTGGTGTCCGCAGATGGCGACCGCGCGTGCCGGGACCTTTAAAATATTGCCAAAAGATCCGAGTCGCAAAGGAGCGGTTCGTGATTTTACGCCTATTTTCAGGGACAGCGATTTTTCGGTGGAGGTGCTCGAGGTCAAGCGCGAAGCGGGCGGCGGCGATAATCTCTTTGTGGCGGATATTATTATTTCTGGGGGGCGCCCAGCCGGAGATCATGACGATTTCAAGTTGATCCAGGAGCTCGCGAAAGCCCTGCAGGATCAAGGCATTAACGCGGATTGGGGCGCAAGCCGCCACGCGGTGGACAACGGTTATGCGCCTTATGCCCGGCAGGTTGGACAGACTGGAAAGACCGTTCGCCCGAAGATCTATATCGCCGTCGCGATCTCCGGCGCCATTCAGCATCTCGCGGGAATGAAAGAATCCGGCAAGATCATCGCGATCAACCAGGACCCTCAGGCCGCGATCTTTCGTCACGCGGATTTCGGGATCGTTCGCGATTTCCGCGAAGTGCTCCCGGAGCTCATCGCCAAGGTGAAGTCCGGTTTTACATTCGGCCTCACGCCGAGCAAATAGGCCTGCAAGGTCTGGATTTGACCGGAGTTTGACGGTTGACGTCAGTCTCTCCGGCAATTAAAATTTTCCGGAAAATGTCGATAATCATAGGCGTCATAAAAAATAACAACAGGGGAGGGGTTATGTTCAAGAAGATCGTCAGCATTATGATCGTAGCGGCCATGTGCATGGCTGTTACGGGTACGGCTTATGCCGAAGAGAGCAATTCAGACAAGAGCCTGACGCGGGGCGCAGCTTCGTTGGTTCTTCCTGGCTGGGGACAATATCTGAACAACGAAATGGACACCAAGGGCGGCAAGTTCAAGACCGGCGCCATGATCGTGCTCGAGATCGGTGGTATTGTGACCACGATCCTGCTCGGGACCCTCGTGGGCTATCCCGTGATCTGGGTTGGTATCGGGATCCTGATGTTCAACCATATCTGGAGCGCTTCGGATGCCTACCTCAAGGTGCCGGTGGGACCTGAAGTGGCGATGAAGGGCCAGACGCTCGAGCGTTAATTCGTTGAAGCTCGTTCTTTCTTTTAGAAAAAGCAGGCCGTGGAAATTCTGCGGCCTGCTTTTTTTATGCCTGCTTTGCTCCGGCTTTTCCCTTTCCTCCTCAAAGTCCGAAGGTCGATCGTTCCCGCTCCCGGGAAATTTCGAAGAAGTTTGGAATGCCACGCTGGCGACGCTAGAGGCTGAAAAGATCCCGCTTGGCACAGTCGACAAGGCCCGGGGATATATCCAGTCTGCGACATTTCCTTTATATAAAAAGGAATATAAAGAATGGGCCAAGGCCCCGAGTTTTTCTTCGAGCGGGTTTTGCGCGCTTGAGATCGGCGTGGTCGAAAAAGATCCGGCCATGACGGTCGTGGGGATCCGTGCTTTTTTTAAAAGGAAGACCGGCCTTTCTTCCAAAGGATTCCGGAAGAGGGATGGTTCCCGCGGCAGGTTCGAAGGATTTCTCGGCAAGAATATCCATGAGCGCCTCGTTGAGAAGAAATTCCCGGCGCTCAAGAGCGTGATCCTCGGCTGCGACCTTCACTATGATGACAAGACGGCGCATTATTTTATTGCCGGAGCCGACGCGTCGACGCTTGCCTATGAGCAGGGGCTGCGTAACGGCGATGTCCTTTTAAAGATCGCGGGCGAGGAAGTGACGCCGGGGAATCTCTTTGGTTTCTTTCTGAACATTCCGGGCGAATCTCTCAAGAAATTCACAGTGCTTCGACAAGAGGGGGAACTGGAACTGCCCATTAGGATCTTTTTTTTGAATCCCGATGCGCCGCATTTCGGATTTCGGGTCGAACGGGATCCTAAGGCCCTGCAATTTGTGGTCATGAGCGTGCGCGCCGCTTCTCCTGCAGATAAAGAAGGGTTTTTGCCGGGGGATATCCTGCTCAAACAGAATGATGTCCTGCTCGACACCTGGGAGCACTATTACAGGGCCATTCTGGCCCAAAAAGACGGAGAGGCTCAGGCGTTTCAGGTTGAGAGGGGTGGCAAGCTTCTCGAAAAAAGGATCTTGCCGGTGAGCCATCCTACTCCCGCATGAAAGATCCGCGTTTCGCCCTCCTTTATTCAGTGCTCTTTCCGGGTCTTGGGCAAATTTATCTAGGGGAGCGCGCCAAGGGATGGACGCTTATGTGTATGGCGGCCGGTGTGTGGGTGAGCTTGCTCATTAGTCATACGGCGATCGCCTGTTTTTTTATGGGGATCATTTATTTGACCGTGATGATCCCTTCGACCATGGACGCTTTCCAGACCGCTTCGGGCAAGTCGCGGACTTTTGCGGGCGATAGCGTTCCCTATGTGATCGTCATGCTGCTTTTGGTCGGTCCCTTCGCTATACCTCTCTTGTGGCAAAGCCGGAAGTTCTCGAATCGCGCGAAAGTTCTTTCGACCCTCGGCGTTATTCTGATCGCGTTTTTGGCGATCGCGATCACCACCTTCGTGGCCTCGTTTCTGGAGCAACTCCTAAAATCGGGCGGGATATCCTGAGAGGCTCTCGCCGAACCGGGCGTTGGAAAAGAAGCGTATTTCCCCCGAGCTCTATGCTAGAATACAAAAAATATTTCGGGAGACTTGCCCCGTTAGAGATTACGGATAAGGATCTATTCTTGTAAAATTCGGATCGGAAAACGGGGATTTGTGAATTGTATTGTTTATTAACTTACGGAAGCACTTTAAGAAATGCTACCTATCTCTAACGGGGTGAATGTGCGTTTTAAAATAATGATCTCACTCTTTCTGCTATCCTTTTTTGCTATGGGATCGGGATGTTATGCCGAAGATCCTCAGGCGATCCGCTTACCTGCTTCTGCCCCAGCGTCTGCCGCGACATCGGTGACGGGCCCATGGTCCGAAGGGTGGTATCAAGGGGCTTCAGGGTATGACCAGGCGGTCGTGGAATACAAGAGCACTCATAAGCCGATGGTTGTTTACATGACTACTGCGTGGTGTCCTTATTGCCGCAAGTTCGAGAAAGAGGTGTTGTCGTCGCCTTTGGTCCGGGATGCGATGAAAGATATGATCAAAGTCATGATCAATCCGGAATCCGGGATCCGCGAAGATGATCTTGCCTCCCAATACCGGATCCGCGGATTTCCTTCTTTTTTCCTGCATCTCCCTCAGTCCTCCGCGGTCGTGCGGCTTTCGACGGGTGTCGACCCCGAAACATTCGTCGATTTCTTTAAACAAGCTCTCGATTAGGGTTTAGGCATGGGATTTTTTTCCATGGAAGATGTTTATCACGCTTGTCCCTTCGGCAAAAAAAAGGGATATCAGTTCCCATGATCCCACGAGTACTATCTATCGCCGGTTCCGATCCTTCGGGCGGAGCAGGCATTCAGGCCGATCTCAAGACCTTCCATCAGCGCAAGGTCTATGGCATGGCCGTCGTCACACTTCTTACGGCTCAGAACACACGCGGTGTTCAAGCCGTTTATGTCATGAAGCCCTCCCAGGTGGTTCATCAAATCAAAGCTGTGCTGACGGATATTCCGCCCCAGGCGATCAAGACAGGAGCGCTAGGGGACGAGAAGGTCCTTCGGGCGGTCGCGGAAACGATCCGGCGGTGCAGGGTCCCTCTTGTTGTGGATCCGGTCATGGTGAGCAAGCACGGCGCTTTGCTGCTTCAACAGAGAGCGGTTCGTATTTTTATAAAAGAACTGGCGCCTCTTGCCACGTTGATCACGCCGAACCTTTGTGAGGCAGAGATCTTGAGCGGGATCAGGGTTCACGATCTGGAATCTATGGAGAAAGCCGCGCGGATCATTGCCGGTTTCGGTCCTCAGGCGGTGCTTGTCAAAGGGGGGCATCTTCAGGGAGAAGCCGTGGATCTTTTGTGGCAACAGGGCCGGGTCCGTCTGCTCAAGGCTTCGCGGATCAGGACGCGCCATACGCACGGGACCGGATGCACGTATTCTGCCGCCATTACTGCCGAATTGGCGAAGGGGAAAGATCTTTTTACCGCGGTTTCGATCGCAAAAAAATTCATCACCCGCGCGATCCGCACTAGTCCTGGTCTCGGCAAGGGCTTTGGCCCCGTCAATCATTTCGCTTGAGGGGTTTTAATCCAAAAGATCGTTTTTCAAAGATTCCGTGTTCGGCTATAATCCCCACGTAAATCGACCTAAGGAGCTGAACATGATCTGTTGTCTTGATCTTGAAGGTGTGTTGATCCCGGAAATATGGATCAACGTGGCAAAAAAAACAGGGATCAAAGCGCTCACGATCACCACGCGTGACGAACCCGACTACGATAAGCTCATGCGCTACCGGCTCGCGATCCTGAAAGAAGAGGGGATTAAGCTCCGGGACATCCAGGCCGTGATCAAGCGCATGGAGCCGCTCCCGGGCGCCAAGGCGTTCCTGAGAAAGCTTCAGGAAAAATACCAGGTCATTATTCTCTCCGATACCTATTACGAGTTTGCCCGACCCATGATGAAGAAACTCGGGAACCCGACGCTTTTCTGCAACTGGCTTTCGACGGACAAGAACGGGTTTATCTCGAATTATCATTTGCGGCAAAAGAATGGCAAGAAACAAGCGGTTCGAGGGATCCAGAGCCTCGGGTTTGAAGTCGTGGCCGCGGGGGATTCCTATAATGACATTGCGATGCTCAAGGTTGCCGATCGCGGAATCCTTTTCTGCCCTCCCGCCAAGATCATTCGCCAATTCCCGAAATTTCCGGTTGCGACGAGCTACCCAAAGCTTTTGGCTGCTTTTCTGAAATCGGCTTAGAACGAATCTTCGTTACAGATTCGCCCGCATTTTCGCGGCGATCGCGGCAAGCTCTTCCTGAGGCATCGCTTTTGCCCTGGCAAAAGCAAGTTCCGCGAGATTTTCAATGATCGGGATCAGATGGATATGGGCGTGAGGAACTTCCAACCCCGCGACCATGACACCCACTTTTTTGCAGGGGATCGTTTTTCGGACAGCCTTGGCGACCCTTTTGGCAAAGATCATCAGTCCCTTCAATAGTTCATCCTCGATGTCAAAGATATAATCCACCTCTTGCTTGGGAATGACAAGCGTGTGGCCGGGATTCACGGGACGGATATCAAGAAAGGCGAGATATTTTTCATCTTCGAGGATCTTGTGAGCGGCGATCTCTCCCGAAAGGATCTTGGAAAAAACAGTGGGCATAGCGCACCTCGTCAATGTGTAGTAGTGTTTTAAAGTTGCTTCCGGGAGTTTCAAACCCCATGCAATTATAGAGCCGCGCGATAGTAGGGTAAACCCTCTTTTTAAGGAAAGGTGCTTTTTTTAAAAAAATACGCTAGAATGAGTTCCAACGTGCTCTTAAACGATAAAGGGGGTTTCAGATGGCGGATGAAAACAAAAACACAGTTTTGGGAGTGACGGAAAACCTTGAAGGGCTTCTTTGCTACGCGTTAGGTTGGGTGTCAGGGCTTATTTTTCTGCTGGTCGAACAGAAAAATGCTTTCGTTCGTTTTCACGCGATGCAATCCCTTGTGACGTTCCTCGCGCTTTTTGTTGTTTCGTTGGTCATCGGGTTCATCCCGGTATTGGGGGTCCTCGTGAGTTTGCTCCTTTGGCCCCTGGGCCTCGTGCTTTGGATCGTTTTGATGGTCAAGGCCTATAAGGGCGAGCGCTACAAATTGCCTGTGGTCGGAGATTTCGTCGAACAGCAACTCTCCAAGTAAAGTTCCTACCAAGGGATATCGGATGGAGCGAAGGACCGCCATCCGATATCCCGCAGGTTCTCTCCCTTTCTTGCTATGACCTCCTTTCCATGTCAACGCTGTGGCGCTTGCTGTAAACAATCCGGATTTGTTTACCTGAAGGAAGAAGACGCCAAGCGGCTTGCCGCGCATCTCGGTATCGAGATCTATCACTTCACGGAAGCGTATTGCCTTCTTATGGATCGGAGGCATCTCGCGCTAAAAAAACGCACGGATGAAACGTGTCTTTTTCTTGGGGCGAACGGTTGCGAGGTCTATCCTGCAAGACCTGCGCAATGCCGTGATTTCCCCTTGGGATGGAAGACGGAAAGAAGTTCCGGATACTGTAAAGGAATGAAAAAGACCTAGGGGGTTCTTTTAGGGGCCGCCAGGAGAGCGTCCTCCTCGGAAGGCGCTGCGGGAGGAAGGGCGGGGAGTGTTACAATGAACCGGGATCCTTTCCCGAGTTCGCTTTCGATCCGGATTTTCCCTCCGTGCATTTCCACGAATTGTTTACTGATGGCAAGTCCCAGGCCCGTTCCGTGATGCTGTTGGTCTGTCGCGCGTCCCGCCTGTTCGTAGGGCCGGAAAATAGCCTCCAAGTTCTCAGGAGCGATGCCGGGGCCTGAATCCTCGACGGTGATCGTGGCCCCGCCGTCCGTCTCTTTTTCCAGGATGACCTCGACAGAGCCCTGATGCGTGAATTTCAGAGCATTGGATAGCAAGTTGTAGAGGATCTGGCGGATCTTCAGCTCATCGGCCGTGATCCGTAGGTTGAGGGGTTTCTTTGAGAATGTCAGGCTCAGGTGTTCCGTGAGGGCTTCCTTGCTGAACACCTCTAACGCCGTTTCGATCACTTTGACGAGATCGATCTTGCGAAGGGTCAGCTTCATTTTTTTGGATTCGATCTTTGAAATATCGAGAACATCGTTCACCAGTTCGCGAAGATGCGTGGAGCTGCGCTCGATACGGGAGAGGAAATCTTTCTGTTTGACTGTGGGCGGTTCGGTCGTGCTTTCGAGCAGGAGCTGGGAAAAGCCGGAGATCGTGTTGAGCGCGGAGCGGATCTCATGGCTCATGCGGGCGAAATAATCGGTTTGCATATGATAAGAGTATTTGACCCGTTCATTCGTTTCCCGGAGTTCCCAGAGGAGCTGTTCAAGGCGCTCGTCCTTTTTGATCAGGGCGGAGGCCAGGAACCTCATGAAGATCGCGATCAAATAGAAGAAAGCGATATGCCGGAAGATGATGGCGGTTTCCTGGACCGAGTTCAAGCCGGGACCGAACGAAACGGTTTGGGGGATGACATGAAAACGTCCGAGGACGATCAATCCCGCGTAGAGGGAGGAGGCGAGGGTGGCCAGTTGCAGGGTCAGGACGGTTGGCAGATTGAGTGTGCAATAGACCACGGAGATAAAATAACAGGAGGCGTAGATGAAAAGGTCCACATTCCCCAAAAGGTGAAGTGCCGCGGTTTCCGCCAGAAAGTCGATCGTGACGGAGGCGATGAGGGATTCGGTCCCTGATCGGGCGTCCCGGAAAAAGAACTTGTAAGGATAGTTCACGAAAAGTTCGATCCCGACCACGATAAAAAGGGGCCACATGTTTGCGATCGTAAAATCGCCCCATTTGCAGGTGATCATGTAGAGAGGAATGAGAAAGAAGATAACGAGGATCCGGAGGCGGTACAGCTGACAGGCTTTTTGATAGAACTCTTCAGCCGAAGTTCTTGCCATGATCTTCACGGTGTCTGCCCCCAGGATTTTTTGTATTCCAAGACCTCGAACATCTCTATAATAACCAAGCCCCGAACGAAAAGGAAATTTATTTTTGTTTTCCCGAATCGAGAGGACTATTGCGGCGTCCTTTCCAGGCTGTTAAAATGACCCGAATTTTTGAAGATCCCCTAAGCGCGAAAGGAGTCTCATGGATACGAAAGATTTTTTGGCATCCTGCCTTGGAATGGTCGTTGAACAGAAGGGCCAGGACGTTTTTTTTAAGGCCGGGACCCCTCCCCGTATGCGGCTTGGTGGCCAGGTGGTATCGTTGCCTCTGAAGGCTCTTTCAGGAGAGGAGATCCATGAGATCGTTTCGGAATTACTGGACCCTCAGCAAAAGGAAATGCTCCTAAAGAACAGGAGCGTGGATTTTGGTCTTTCTTTCCAGAAAGAGAACTGTCGTTTCCGGGCCAATGCTTTCTTTCAACAGGGGCAGGTTTCCCTGGTCCTGCGCTTGCTTTGGAAGGGTATTCCGAGCTTCGAAGAGTTAGGATTGCCTCCGATCCTCAAAAAGGTTGCGATGGAAAAATCCGGTATTATTCTGGTTGGCGGAACGGTCTCATCGGGGAAGACCACGACTGTGGCGGCCATGATCCGCGCTATGAATGAGAGCGTCGAGAAACATATTCTCACGATCGAGGATCCGGTGGAATACACGTATATGGACGGCCGGTGTCTTATCCAGCAACGCGAGATCGGACAGGATGCGGAAAGTTTCAGCTCCGCCTTGAAATATATCGTGCGTCAGTCTCCGGATGTGATCGTGATCGGCGAGATGCGTGACGCGGAGTCTTTCAGTTTTGCGCTTTCCGCGGCTGAGGTGGGGAGACTCGTGATCTCGACAGTTCACGCCCAATCTGCGAGCCAGGTGTTCGACCGCGTTCTTGGTTTTTTTCCGCCATTGGAACGAGAATCGGTTTTGCGCTATTTTGCGGCCAATATGTCCTGCATCGTGGTCCAGAAGCTTCTGCCGGCCATAGACGGAAAAGCGCTAGTGCCTGCGACGGAGATTCTTTTGGGTAATTACACGACGCGGCAATTGGTCCTCGAGAAAAAGATCGATAAGATCCCTCAGGCGATCCGCAATGCCCGCGAAGAAGGGATGCAGACGATGGATCAGTCGCTCCTGGATCTTTGGAAGGCCGGGAAGATCACTCAGGAGACCGCGCTTGCGGCAAGTTCCTCGGGGGAAGATCTTCAGTCCATGATCAAAGGCATCCGGATCGGTCAGGGGACGAAGATCCTCGGGAGCTGAAGCGAACAGGATTTAAAAGTTGAAAATACGGAAGAGGCTTAGAAGCGATCAGCCGGTTGAGCTTATTGAGCTTTTTAAGTTTCTTAAGCTTTTTGATGTCAAACGTATTTCTCGCGATAGATCTTGATCAGGGCGAAAAAGATCGAAAGCACCACCGGCGCCAGGAAGATCCCCATCAGGCCGTAGAATTTCATCCCTCCCATGATCCCGAAGAAGAGAAGGAAGTAAGGCAGTTTTGTTTTTTCCCCGATAATCGCTGGCTTCATGATGTTGTCGAGCAAACTGATCCCTAAGGCTCCCACCACCGCAAGAATGATCGCCTTGACGTAAAGATGTTGGATCGCGAGAAAGATCGCGATTGGGACCCAGACGCTGGCGGCGCCAAGGATGGGGATGAGGGAGGTCAAAAAGATCAGGAACGTGAAAAAAAGAGGGAGTGGGACGCCCAATGCCGTGAACAGGATCCCCGCGACGGTTGCTTGGGTGACACTGGTCAGGAGCTGTCCGCGGATGACCGCGACAAAGGTTTCATGGATCTGTTTGAAGAGAGCTTTTTTGGTGTCAGGTTCGAACGGCGCGATCTCATAAATGAAATTGTAGATCCTTTCCCCGTGTTTAAAAAAAACAAAGGTCAGAAAGGACATAAAGAAAACGTTCAGGAGGATGAAGAAGATGTTCCGGGTGAAAGTTCCCGCTTGGGCCGCGGCGAGGTTGCCGAGGTTTTTTGTTGTCCCGAGCAGCCAGGACGAAAGCGTGTCTTTTAACGTTTGAGATCCGCCGATGTGGGTCTGGATATTCTGGAACCAGGGAAGCCCGCGGATCTGTTCGACCAATTGTTCCAGTTTTCCGTCACGAACATAGCCGTAAGCCCATTGGGAAAATTCAATGATCTGCGTGGTCATGTTGAGGATCACGAAAATGAGGGGGGGGACGACAACCAGGAATACTCCAACGGTCATGATGATCGGGATGGAGTTTTTCTGCCTCGGGAACCGCCCACGCAGTTTCTCGTAAAGGGGATAGAACGCGAAGGAAAGGATTGCTGCCCAGAAAATGGCCGTAAAAAACGGCGCAAAGATGTTGAAGACCTGGTAAATGATGTAGGCCAGGATCCCGATGAAGAAAAAAGAGATGAATTGTTCACGTTTCATGGCTTCGCTCCAATCCTTGTCCCTTTAAGAGCTGGCGGATCTATTTCTTCTGCAGATAATTCCGGACGTAATCGAGAATGCCTTCCCGCGTGGTGTAGTGGCAGCGAAAGCCGGTCATCTTTTCGTGGTGGCTCATGTCCGCCTGCGTGAAGTTCTGATAAAAACTGTAGGGATTGTCGAAATAGTCAGGCTTGTGGTTTGTGCCAAGCGCTTCGTTGAGGGCATCCACGATCTCATTGAAAGAGGTCGCCTGTCCCGTGCCCAGGTTCATGACGGTGGATCTTGGCGCGGTGTGGGCCATGAGCGTCGCTGTAACGACGTCCTTAACATAGATATGATCGCGTTTTTGTTCGCCCCACTTGAAGATGCGGGGACGGTGGCCTTCCATCATCTTGAGCGCAAGCTGATAGATCATGCTGGAAGCATGTCCTTTGTAATATTCCCTAGGACCGAAGACGTTAAAAAACCGGAGCCCGACCACTTTAATCTTGTCGTAGTAGGAAGGGGCCAGTTGGTCCATGATCCACTTGGAATAGCCATAAATATTGTTGGGTTGACCGGCGTCGGATTCCTTGATGGGGTGGCCGATCGAACCATAAGTCGCGGCGGAAGAGGCATAAACGACGGCGGCTTTTTTCTCGACGGCGAGGTCCAGGATATTACGGAAGCCTTCGACGTTATCAAACATCATTTTTTGCTCATCGAGGATCGTCGTGTCCGTGATGGCGGCCATGTGATAGATTATGTCGAGCTTTTTCCCTTTAGCCCAGTTCATCCAGGACTTGTCGGAGCAGTCGTAGGCGAGCACATCGCCTTTGAAGCCGAGGATGTTCTTGAAACAGGAACTGCGAAAGTCCTCCAAGACCGTGATGCGGGCCCCGGGGAAACGGGATTGAAGTTCGAGGGCTATGTTCGAGCCGATAAAGCCGGAACCGCCCGTGACAAGGATGTTCTTCATAGGGGCGTTATCATAGCGAAAATCCGCGAAAGTTCAAAGCTTTAATGCCGACAATAGAAGAGGGTTCAAAAATGAAAACACACAAAATCTTCTCGGCTGTTTTGATCGTGATGAGCCTGTTCCTCCTACCCTCCTCGGGTTATGCCGGAACGGGTGAGGACATTGCCTACGCTGCCCGCGGGGCTGGCAAGATCGTGGGGGGAGTCTTTGCTATTCCAAAGGCGATGCTACAGGACTCCGGGCGCGTGATGTTCCCCTTTGGTCTCGTGACCGGAGCGCTTCGCGGAACCGTTCAAACCGTAACAGGAGTGGTGGGCGGAGTGGTGGATGTGGCCCGTGGCGGAGCACCCTACGCCAAGTATGCGGCCTTAGCGCTTTAGGAGCTCCTTCTTTTGTCCTCTTCCAGTTCCCACGGCGTTTTAAATCACGAAGATCGATGCTTTCCGCTTTGAGATCCGGTCTCGTTCCGCCCCGCGAAAAGGAAACTAGCCCGGACAGAGCCCGGACGGAATGGCCATGAAAATTTTTTGGCTGTTTTTATTTCTGATCTCGATCCTGCCAGATCCCGCCCATGCCTATATCGATCCGGGAACAGGCGGATATCTAGTCGGGTCGGCCTTTCCCATGGTCGCCGGAATTCTTGCCGTGCTTGCCGCCTTCTTCGCTCACTTTTTTCGCCACACGATCGGGAATTTCTTTAGACGTTTTCGGAGCAAACAGCGAAGAAGTTCGAACGTTCCTCTGGATCTTAAAAAATTTGATGAGTCTCTTTCAGGAGCTCATCGGCATGACGCATCGGCCATGGCGGATGGCTACAATCTATGTGATGGACGACTGATCGATCGTGAGGGGCGAACGCTTAAAAAATGGCGCAACCGTTACCTCGGATTGTTGCTTTCGGACGGAAGATATGTGGCGCAGACTTCTTACGAGTCCCGCAAGTGGGGCCTCTTTACCTGGGATGACAAGCCTGTCTGGGAAATGGATCTGCCCATTCATCATGACATCGTGTTCACGCCGCAGGGCACGCTGCTGACGCTCACCAAGGAAATGCATCCCTACAAAGGCCGGGACGTGGATTTTTGCGTCATAGTCGAGTTCGATCTCGAGGGTCGTGAATTGACGCGTTGGTCGACTTGGGAACATCTTCAGGAGATCCAGAAATTCCATAAGCCTCTCGAGCTTGACCGGCCGAAAGTTTTTTTTCTACCGGAACCCGCCCGGCGAAAAGAGATCACACCGTGGGGCGGTCACTACGATTACTACCGGCTTAACTCGATTCAGGTCTTGCCGGATACGCCGCTCGGGAAGCGGGACGCGAGGTTTCAGCCCGGGAACTGGCTTATCAGTTTTCGCCACGGAAGCATGATGTTCATTCTGGACCGTGAAACCCGCGCCATTGTCTGGAAATGCATCGCGGGTGACGTTGAGGGCGGGATCGAAGGACAGCATGCCCCGACCCTGCTTGAGAGCGGAAGGATCCTCCTTTTGGATAATGGGCGCTATCGCGGCGAGTCCCGCGTGCTCGAGATCGATCCCGTGACGCTCAAGATCGTTTGGGAATATCGCTCTGACGGTTTCTATACTCTTTCCCAAGGCTACGTCCAGCGGCTTCCCAACGGGAATACGCTCGTAACGGAAAGCGAGCGCGGGCGTGTGTTCGAGATCACACCCGAAAAAAAGATCGTCTGGGAATATTATCATCCCGAAAAACAGGACGCTTCGAACTCCCAGCACCCCGAAAGCTACGGTCTGCGGCAGTGGATCTACCGCATGGTCCGCTATCCCGCGGCCAGGATCGCTTCTAACCTCCGCTAACCGTTTTTCACACACTCGGGGTGTGAAATAGGGTGGGTGTTTCAAAAGGCCTCCTCGGGTGTCCATGGACAAATCCTGCCCCCTCGGTTATCATGCCCCTGAGCGCAGAGTGAACCTTCCGGAGATACCGAGCAATAGGTCCTATGGATGAAAAAGACCGTCTTCTATTGACCCTTCTCCAAAACGGCCTCTCTTTGACTTCACGGCCTTTTGATGCCTTGTCCGCGAAGACGGGGGTAGGCGGCGCGGAGATCTTGCTCCGCATCCAGCGACTTAAAAGGGAGGGAGCGTTCCGGGATATCAAGGCGATTCTGGATCCTCGGGCATTCCGTTACCAAGGCGCCTGGGTCGCGGCGCGGACGCGGCATGAAGATTTCGCGCGATATTCGGAGGTTTTCGGGAAACATCCCGGTGTTCTTTACGGATGCGAGCGCGATAGCGATTTTAATTTTTGGTTTTTTATCGCGGTGCCTGCCGAACATGATCTTGAGTTACACGTCCGGTGTCTTGAAAAGATCGCGGGAGTTGAGCGGGGCCTGTTCTTACCTTCGAAGAAGGTATTCAAGAGTAGGGATCCCTGGAATTCCTTGGACGCGGGGATATTCTCCGTCGCGTGGGAACATTCCCTCAGGCGGCAAACGGAGAAAACGTCGGCGTTAAGCGCGGAAGCGATCGCCATGATCCGGCGATTGCAGGAGCCGTTTCCGTTTACGGATGAGCCGTACCAGAAGATCGCTCTGGATCTTGGCATTACGGAAACCGAAGTGTTGGGACAGTTGGATTCCTTGCAAGAGAAGGGATATCTTAAGAGGATCGGGATCTTTCAAAAACAGGCTGCAATCCCTTCGAGCGAAAAGATCCTGGTGGTGTGGCAGATCCCGGAGGAAAAGATCGAGCAGGTAGGAACCGAGATCGCGGGATTCAAGGAAATCTCCTGCGTCGACCAGCGGCTGGTTTTGGAGGAATTTCCATATTCCTTGTATGCAACGGTCCAGATCGGGATGACGGCGGAACTTGAGGTTTTGATCAAAAGCATCCAGGATCGCATTGGGAAGTGGCCTTACCGGGTATTGGCTACGGATCGCGAGTTCAGCCGGGAAGGGATCAGATATTTTCCGAAAGACATGGATGCTTGGTGGCACCAGAATCGTCGCGTTATTGAAACCGCATTTTAATAAGTTTATCTAATGCCGCATCACATTTAAATTTAGGGGTATGCGGTATAGTACGGCCCAAGTCTTGATTTTTTTCATTAAAGCTGACTTGGGCTGCACTTGTTATCCTTCAAATTTAAATTTGAGAACAAGTGCTGTTAGCCCCAAAAATTAAATAGAGAACAGTGCAAAAAGGAGTTTATGGCTTTTCGAGACTCGTGGGTGATGAAAAGAGAAAAAGACGAAAATCGTTCCCAGATGCATTATGCGCGGAAGGGAATGATCACGGAAGAGATGCGTTATGTGGCCGACGATGAAAGGCTTTCACCGGAGTTTATCCGGGGGGAAGTGGCGGCTGGCCGGCTTGTGATCTGCGCGAACGTGAACCACCGGGAACTGCGTCCGATGGGGATCGGGATCAGCGTCCGCTGTAAGATCAACGCCAATCTCGGGAATTCCGCATTGGGTTCGGATATCCAGAGCGAAGTGGAGAAGGTGAAGCTTGCGGTCAAGTTCGGGGCGGACACCGTCATGGATCTTTCGACCGGAAAAAATCTGGATGAAACGCGCGAAGCGATCATTCGCGCGACAGCGGTGCCGGTGGGGACGGTCCCGATCTACGAAGCGTTGGAACGGGTCCACGGCAAACCGGAAGCGTTGACGCCCGAGATCATGTTCGAAGTCATTGAACACCAGGCCCGGCAGGGTGTGGATTTCATGACGATCCACGCGGGGGTTTTGTTGGAACATCTGTCTCTGATCGAAGGCCGGGTGACCGGTGTGGTGAGTCGCGGCGGCGCGATCCTCGCGCGGTGGTGCAAGTCCCACCAGAAGCAGAATTTTCTCTTTACGCATTTTGATCAGCTTCTTGAGATCTGCAAGAAATACGACGTGACGATCAGTCTCGGAGATGGGATGCGGCCCGGGTGTCTTGCCGACGCGAGCGACGCGGCGCAATTCGCGGAGCTCGACGCGCTCGGGGCGCTGACCTTAAAGGCCTGGGAGCAGGACGTTCAGGTGATGGTGGAAGGTCCCGGGCATGTGCCGATGGACCAGATTCCCATGAATATCGAACGTCAGATCAAGGTCTGTCATGGCGCGCCCTTGTATGTGTTAGGGCCGCTCGTAACAGATATTGCGCCGGGGTATGACCATATTACCTCCGCGATCGGCGCGGCGATCGCCGCCCAAGCGGGCGCGGCCATGCTTTGCTACGTGACGCCATGCGAACATCTGCGTTTACCGAATCTCGATGACGTTAAGCAAGGTGTGATCGCCTACAAGATCGCGGCGCACGCCGCGGATGTTGCGCGCCACAGGCCCGGCGCCCGGGAACGGGATGACGCGCTGGCGAAAGCCCGGTTTGATTTCGATTGGGAAAAACAGTATGCCCTGTCGCTCGATCCGGAGAACGCGAGGAAGATGCATGACGAAGGGTTCCCGGAAGGCGAAGCGCGGCACGGAGAATATTGCTCGATGTGCGGGGAAGGTTTTTGCGCCATGAACCTTTCGCAGTGTTTGACAGCGACAGGGAAGAAAAAACAGGCTTTAAAGAAATAATGAAAAAAGAAAATATGATCCAAAGAAAAAATACAAGGGCGGTCAAAGTTGGCAATTTGATCCTCGGGAACGGACAGCCGATCCGCATTCAATCCATGACCAAGGTCCCGACGCGAAACGTCGAGGCGACTTTGGAACAGATCGATCGTCTGGTCGCGGCCGGTTGTGAGATCGTGCGTGTGGCTTGCCCCGGCGAAGAGGACGTAAAGGTGCTCGGAAAGATCAAGTCGAGGATCAAGATCCCGCTCGTGGCCGATATCCATTTCAATTATAAGTTCGCGCTGATGGCGATCGATGAGGGTGTGGACAAACTGCGTTTGAATCCGGGGAATATCGGTGACAAAGACCGCGTGGCGGAAGTCGTGGAAAAGGCCAAACGGTGCCATGTTCCGATCCGGATCGGAGTTAATTCGGGGTCGCTTGAAAAAGATCTGATGGAAAAATACGGTCCCACGGCAGAAGCCATGGTCGAAAGCGCGCGCCGTCACGTGGCGATCCTGGAAGCGCTGGATTTTAACGACACGGTGATCTCGCTCAAGGCGACCGACGTTCCGACCATGATCCAGGCCTATCGTCTGGCGAGCCAAGCGTTTGATTATCCTCTCCACATGGGCGTTACAGAAGCCGGGACGCTCATTCGGGGGAGCGTCTATAACGCGATCGGAGTTGGGACGCTTCTCCAGGAAGGGATCGGGGACACGATCCGTGTGTCACTTACCGCGGATCCTGTGGAAGAAATCAAAGTTGCCAAGATGATCCTGGAGTCCTTGGACCTCCGCCAGGGAGTGCGGGTGATCTCATGCCCGACTTGCGGACGCACCGAGATCGATACGGCCAAGCTTGCCCAGGAAGTCGAGTCGCGCGCGATGAGCCTTAAGGGTCCGCTTACGATCGCTGTCATGGGATGCGCGGTAAACGGTCCCGGCGAAGCGCAGGGCGCGGATTTCGCGATCACGGGAGGCCAGAAGAAGGGCATGATCTATGTGGCCGGTAAACAGGAGCGCGTGGTCGACGAAGATAAGCTTGTTGACGAGCTTTTCAAGGAAATTGAAAAGCGCAAAGCTTAAAGACCGTCCATGAACGGCCCTTCAAGTCCTCTTCGGGAGATTTTCCAAAAAGTTCAGGATCGGAAAAGACTTTCTTTTGAAGATGGCGTGCGGCTTTTTGAAAGCACAGATATTCTCACGATCGGCCGGATGGCCCATCAGGTCCGCGAACGGATGTATGGCCGGCGCGTGTTCCATGCCCGGAATCTTCATCTTAATCCCACGAATATTTGCTCGACCCGCTGCGAATTCTGCGCTTTTTCCCGTGATGCAAGTGCGCCTGACGCCTACACGCTGAAGCTTGAGGAGATCGAACAGCGGGTTCGGGAGGCGACCAACCGGTGGCAGATCAACGAAGTCCATATCGTGGGCGGTCATAATCCCGAGCTTGGGTTCGACTACTATGAAGAAATGGTGCGGCGCATCCACCACATCAAAGTGGGCAGGCCCCCTTTGGAAAAGGGGTCTGACCCCTTATTTATTAAGGCGTTCAGCGCTCCCGAGATCGATTTTATGGCGAAACAGTCGGGGCTTTCCTCGGCCGATGTTTTGCGCCGGCTGAAGGAGGCCGGACTCGACGGGATGCCGGGGGGAGGGGCTGAGATCTTTGATCCCTGTGTGCGGGAAAGAATTTGTCCCAAGAAAATATCCGGGGAAGAATGGCTCAAGATCCACCGGACCGCCCACGAGATCGGCATACGGACGAACGCTACGATGCTCTACGGCCATGTTGAAACTGCGCAGCAACGTGTCGCGCATCTCCTCAAATTGCGTGAACTCCAGGATGAGACGCAAGGATTTTGCGCTTTTGTGCCGCTACCGTATCATCCCGGGAAACATGCGCCCGCGGGCGTCGAAGGATCGAGCGGTTTTCTGGATCTGAAAGTGCTTTCCATTTCGAGGCTTCTTCTGGATAATGTTCCTCACATTAAGGCTCACGGGGCGGCGACGAATTTGAAGTTCGTCGAGGTCGCGCTTTCGTTTGGCGTGGATGACGCCGGGGGGACGAATCTTCGGGAAAATGTCATGCGGGAAGCGGGAAGCCGTGCCCCCGAGGGGTTAAGTTCTGAGGACCTTATCCGATGTATCAAGGACGCGGGATTCAAGCCCTGTTTGGTGGATAGCTCTTATCAAATCAAATAAGCAAAGGATATTATGATCATGTCGGACAAGGTGATATTGACGCAGCAAGGTTATGACAGACTCTACGAAGAGCTGAATTTCCTCAAGACCAAAAAACGTCGCGAGGTCGCGGACCAGCTCGAGAAGGCGCGGGCGCACGGGGACTTGAGCGAAAATGCCGACTGGGAGACCGCCAAAGAAACCAAACACCAGTTGGAGATCCGGATCGGCCACTTGGAATCCCGTCTTTCGAACGCGCGTATCCTTGATAAAGGGGACATCGCCCAGGATAAGGCCTATTTAAGCGCTCAAGTGAAAGTGAAGAACCTTGAGAGTGGTGATGTTTTTGATTACACGCTTGTGTCCCAGGATGAAGCGAATTTTGACGAGGGGAAGATCTCGGTCACTTCGCCCATTGGCCGTGGGTTGTTGGGGAAAGCTTTGAACGAAGAGACTGTCATTCAAGTTCCGGCAGGGAAGATCAAACTTAAAATCATGGAGATCCGCTATGAATAATCTTATTTCATTCTGGCTCGCACCTGTCACCGCGCTTTTTCGTCCTTGCGTCTATCGTGATGCTGCCAAAAAGTCCGGCGGACGGGGAGCTCTTTATATCCTTTATCTTTCAGGCGTTGCGGGGGTATTGACCGCGATCTTGATGTTCGGGCTCATAACGCCCGTTGCCCATGAGTTTATCGTGTGGACCCAGCATAATTTGCCGGTCGTGATCTGGACGCCTGAGGGGATCTCTCTGGAGAACGGTCAAACCACGGCTCTTATGGTCCATCCCAAATATGGGCCCATTGTCGCCTTTGACATGACAAAGACCGATGTTACCGAAGCGGATATGGAAAAGGCTCCTATGCTTGTAACCGCAACAAAAGCTTTTTTTAGACAGGGTCCCGGACAGCTGATCGAGGGAAAGGATATTACCAAGACGGGGATCCGGACCGACAAACAACTTCCCGCCAAGGTGCGGATCACGGGCGAGGTGGCAGGACGCGTTTTAGAGATCATCAAGAATTCTGTTTTTTTTCTCGCGCCGCCGACCATTGCCGTTCTATTTTTCTTTTTCCTTCTCGTCTCAAATCTTCTTTATTCCTTGGTGGGACTCCTGTTCAACCTGATGAGGAAGCAGAAGCTTCGCTATGGCGCCATTTTTTCTCTCACCTGCTTTGCCACGACCGTGTCATTTACCCTGACGTGGCTTCAGATCATGACGCCCTTCCGGAAACTGCCGCTGCCGTTCGTTGTACTGCTCCTGCTCAATCTGGTCTATATGTTCATTGCGTTCAAAGTATCGGATAGCGAGGGCGTCGAGGCCGGAGTTTAGAGACTGGACTCACTGGAGAGGGAAGCGGGGAGTTTTTTTTCGCGTTTTGTTTCGAAGTAAGAAATAAGCGAACCGCTTCCCACGATTAGGAAAATACCGGCTGCTGTGACCCCAGTGATCACATCTCCCCATAAAAGCCATCCGTACGCGAACGAAAGTACCGGATGAAGGTAGGAGAAGGGCGTGACGAGGTAAGCCGGCGCGCGCCTGAGGGCCGTCGTCATCCAGACCTGTCCGTAGAACGAAAAGATCACAATGCCTGCAATGAGTCCCCAAGATCCCAAGTCCGGCCACTTCCATCCTTTGAGAAAAAAAAGAGATCCCACTGTCGAGATCAGCGTGAAATAAAAGATCACGGTGTAAGGGGATTCCCGGTGGCGGATCGTCCGGATCGACAGATACGCACATGCGGCAAAGATCGAAGAAAGTAGTGCCAGCCACACGGTCGGGCTCCACGCCGCCCCAGAGCGGGTATTCAGGAGAACGACTCCCGCGAAGGACAGCACGATCAGAAAACAAAGCGAAAGACTCGGACGTTCCTTCAGAAAGAACACGGAGAAGATCACCGTGAAAATGGGAGCGGTGTAGTTGAGCATGATCGCCAGTCCGAGATCGAGTTTCGCGATCGTATAGAAATGAAGGATCAACGCTCCGAAACCGCAGACGCCCCGCGCCGTCAGCTTGAGCCGTTCGTTGCCCCAGAGCGAGACTTTCTTGCGCCAGATCAAGGGAAGCGTGATGAGCATACCGAAAAAACTCCGGAAGAAAACGATCTGGAACGGAGAAAGGGAGTCGCTTGCGTATTTGACGCAAAGCGCCATGATCGAAAAGCAGATCGCGCTCTGGGACATCAGCTGAATGCCTGAAAGGTAGAGTTTTGAATGTTTCATTGCAAAAGACCACAGACGACAGACCGCAGACGACAGACTTTAAAAAACGAAAACGCCCGGGGTTTTTCTTTGTTTTGAGTCTGCAGTCTCAAGTCTGAGGTCTCTTGTCTTTAAGGTTTTAAAATGATCTTCCCGAAGTTCTCCCGGGAGGCCATACGATTCAATGCCCGGCGCGCTTCGCGCAGTGGGAACACCTGGTCGATCACGGGACGCAGACGGCCGTCCTGGATACGCCGGACGATGCGCTGGAGTTCCGCGATGCCGCCCATGTAGGACCCGATGACGGAGATCTGGTGCGTGTAGAGATAACGCAGGTCGAAGCTGACGCTGCGGCCTGCCGTGGCGCCGCAGGTCACGATCCGGCCTTTTTTCTTGAGACACAGGACGCTTTTGGTGAACGTAGGGCCTCCGATGTGTTCGAAAACAATATCCACACCCTGACTCTGGGTCAGGCGCATGACCTCGGTCTGGAAGTCCTTCAGTTTGTAATTGATGACCGTGTCCGCGCCGAGCGCTTTGGCGCGTTTGACCTTCTCCTCGCTTCCCACCGTGGTGATCACCCTGGCTCCGAGAAGTTTGGCGATCTGGATCGCCGCGCTGCCGATCCCGCTTCCGCCCGCCTGGATAAGCACCGTTTCTTTCTTTTGGAGCATCGCCCGCGTGACAAGGATGTGCCAGGCCGTCAGGAATACGAGCGGTACCGCGGCCCAGGATTCCATGCCGAGATCCCCGATGACAGGAATGATGTTCCGAGCGGGGACTTTGACGTATTCCGCGAATCCGCCGTTATGCTGGAATCCCACGATCTCATAATGGGCGCAAAGACTGTCCCAGCCGGATTTGCAGTAGGCGCATTTGCCGCAGGAAATTCCGGGAGCGACGATCACGGGCTTGTGCAACGGAACGCCGTGGGCTTTCTTTCCTTTTTCCACCACCTCGCCCGAGATATCCGAACCGAGGATATGCGGCATGTTGACCTTGACGTTCGGCAGGCCCGCGAGCGTCCAGAGGTCCAGATGGTTCACCGCACAGGCCTTGACCTTGACGAGGACGTCTTTTTTCCCGAGTTCGGGGATAGGGACGTAAGTTTCTTCGAGTTCCGCGGTGGTGCCGTGCTTTTTAAAAACGATCGCTTTCATTTTTGACATAAAAATTCTCCCTTTTTGCGGAGTATACTGGAAATGTGGAAAAAGGACAATGCGAGCGAAACGGCGACTTCGCATGATAATATAGAGCTTCTTATGAGAGAAACCTTGATCGATAAAAAGAACCGCGCGGGAGCGATTTTCCGGAGGTTGCGTCGAGCCTATCCGGAGGCTCAATGCGCTCTTTTTTTCAGGACGCCTTGGGAACTTCTTGTTGCGACGGTGCTTTCCGCGCAATGTACGGACAAGTGCGTGAACCAGGTCACGCCGTCCCTTTTCAAGGAATATCCGAGTGTGCAGGTCTTTGCGGCCGCGGATCCCGGGGAGGTCGAAAAGGCGATCCGGAGCACGGGTTTTTTCCGCAACAAGACCCGGAGTATTCTTGGCGCGGCCCAAGTGATCCTCGAAAGATGGGGCGGGGAAGTTCCGGCCCGCATGGAAGACCTTATCACGATCCCGGGCGTGGGACGGAAGACCGCTAATGTCATCCTGGGGAATGCTTTTGGTGTTCCGGGGATCCCGGTTGATACGCACATGATCCGCATCAATCGTTTGCTGGAGTTGACGCGCCACATGGATCCTGTGAAGATCGAGCTCGATCTGATGGAGCTGCTTCCTAAAAGAAACTGGACGCTCTACTCGCATCGCATCATTCATCACGGTCGCGCACGTTGCCTGGCTCGCCGGCCAGACTGTCCCCATTGCGAGATCCGGGATCTTTGCCCGTTCGGAAAGCGGGCTGTCCGGAAGGGATCAGGGAATAAACATTAAGTTTGCGGCGCAGGATTCCGAAACTTAGAAGAGCTTTGAATCAGGACCCGGAAAGAAGACCATGACTCCTTTAAGGAACCCGCCGGCCGGCTTTGTGCAGGCGCCCGACAGCTTTTTCAGGCGTAAACAGCGCACGGTCGCCTTTTATTTCAGCACGACCTTCCGTTTGCATCTGATGCATTTCAGTTGCTGCCTGCTCATCATTGGTTTTCATCTGCTGGTGATGAACACGCCTCTGATGGAGCGCTTCGAGAACGTTTTTGTCGATCTGTTTTTCCGTGAAAGACCTCCGATCGCGATGCATCCGGCCATCGTCCATATCGACATCGCCGATGATAGTTTGCAGACGCTCGGCCGTTGGCCGTGGCCGCGATACCATCATGCCGCACTGATCCATATTTTAAAGGAATGGGGCGCGAAGGAGATCGTTTTTGACGTGACCTTTAGCGAGCCGAGCACGACTTTTGATGACGAGGCGTTAAGTCAGGCCATCAAGGAAGCCGGGAATGTCTATTTGCCTGTCGCTCTGGAGTCTCTTGAAGGGAAGCCAAGTTGGGTCCATGCCATGCCCGAATTCGAACGCTATGTCAAAGGGGTCGGACACGTGAATATTTATCCGGACAGGGATGGAACGATCCGTCGGGTCATCCCGCTTCTTTCCCATAACGGGGGAACCTATCCTTATCTTGGCATCAAGGCGGCGTTCGATTATCTCGGCGAGGACATCCATAAAGACAAGTGGGACCTTCCTACCGACCCGCAGGGAAGGATCTTCATCAACTGGGTGGGGAAATGGAAGGATTCCTTCCGGCATTATTCCTTTTTGGACATTATTCAGAGCTACGCTGCCCTTCGCGAAGGGCGGAAGCCTCTTATCACGCCCAACAAGATCAAGGGAAGGATCTGCGTGATCGGTCTCACGGCGCCCGGGCTTACGGACATTAAAGCGAATTCAATCGAAGAGACCTATCCCGCGGTCGGGGTTCAAACCAACATCATGAATAGCATCCTTCTGGGACGGTTCGCGCGGCCTGTGGCGCCTCGCTGGAACAGGATCGCGCTTCTCGTGATCGGACTGTTGCTTTCTTTCGCCTTCCTTATTTCAAGGCAGGCTTTCTCGCTTGTGGTCGGTTTTGGGTCTGCACTTTTATGGGTCCTTTTCGCTTTCTGGCTTTTTGTCGACCAGGGGATCTGGATCTATGTGATGAACCCGCTCCTTTTGATCGCTTCGCTCTTTATATTTTCGGCGGTCTTTTCGATCACGATCGGACGGCGCGAGCAGGCGCGCCTCTTTGCCCTCGCGACGCGGGACGGGCTGACCGGGCTTTATGTGATCCGCCATTTCCGGACTCTGCTCAATGATGCGGTCATCGAGGCCCAAAAAAACAGCAATCCCTTTCCATTCTTCTTATGGACCTCGATCTATTCAAGAAGATCAATGACGAATATGGACACATGGTTGGAGATGCGGCGCTTCGTTACGTCGCCGAGAACCTCCGGTTCCTTACTCAGACGACGGGAACGGGGACTGGTGAAGAGAGCGCCGTCGGGCGCTATGGTGGCGAGGAATTCATTGTCATGTTCAGGAAATGCCATTTGATCGACGCGACTTTTAACTATGCGGAAAAGATCCGGAAGCAATTTG
Organism: Candidatus Omnitrophota bacterium; assembly: GCA_043803685.1. Lineage (GTDB taxonomy): Bacteria > Omnitrophota > Omnitrophia > Omnitrophales > Aquincolibacteriaceae > Aquincolibacterium. The sequence continues at coordinate 15,855 of JAZDJU010000085.1, read as the reverse complement.
AACAGAACCCTTTCAGCTACGAAGGGGTCAAGATTCCTTTGACGGTAAGCATTGGGGTCTCGGCCCTGCGATCGGGAGAGACGGTTCCCGACATCATGGTTCTTCGTGCGGATGAGGCGCTCTACCGCGCAAAGTCGGAAGGGCGTAACAGGGTTTGCGTTGAAAAAAGCGCGGATGGGGATGCCCCAGGGGCGCCCAACAAATAGTCACAACCCGATCATTAACGTAGAGTGAGCGGGTGCTGCAGGCATGAATTCTAAGTTCAAATTTAAGGAGGAATGATGGCTCCCAAAAAAATCCTGGTCGTAGATGATGAGCCGATGGTGGCGACGCTTTTAAAGGTTCGTGTTTCGTCGCGCGGATTTTTAGTAGAGACAGCCAATGACGCAGTGAGCGGTATTGAAAAAGCCAAAACATGGCAGCCGGACCTTGTCTTGCTCGATATCGCCATGCCAGGCATGGACGGTTATGAGACCTGCCGGCAGTTGAAGGCCGCGAAAGAGACGGGACACATCCCGGTGGTTTTTTTTACGGCCCTTCAGGAGGAGAAGATCGAATCTTTAGCCCAGGAGGTGGGGGCCGCTAGAGTGATCCAGAAACCTTTCGTGGACGGGGTGTTCAATGCCATCCTCGAGATCCTCGGCCCGGAGTGATTTACGGTGCTTTTGTCTCTTCAAAATCCTGACCTTTAGCAAGGACTTGGGGAAGCTCTGGCGAGGCTCTAACGGGGTAAAGATTTCCCTTTTAAAGTCGTTTTAGAGCCTCAAAGGGTCAGATATTTTGACGCCAAAAAAATGGCCGGATTTCAAGAGGAAGGTCAATGAGACGATCTAAAGCAAGCAAGCAAGCAAGCAAGCAAGCAAGCAAGCAAGCAAGCAAGCAAGCAAGCAGGGATTCACGCTGATGGAGGTTTTGATCGTCGTAGTGATCATTGGTGTTCTTGCGGCTTTGGTTATGCCTCGGATTTTGGGCTCTCCTGAGAAAGCAAAAATGGCCGAAGCCTATCAAATGATAGGCGCTTTGAGCCGCGCCCAGCAAAACTACATGGATCTCAACGGAACGACAACGCCTTCGAATTTCATATGTCCTGTCCCCCCAAGTACTTGCACTCTCCCTAGCTCGCTTGGCATGAAGGATATTATACAGAAAAATTTTCGATACGTTTGTGCAACAGATAGTGCGCCGGAGCTTCATTGTTATGCTCTTCGTATGTCTGTTCCAGAGCCCAACGAGCCCTACATACTCCGCGCTTATACGGGTGCTCAAGCTGGTCTATGGCGTTGCTATCGAGGTTATGTGACCGCGGACGGTGGCGTGGAAGGTGCTTCCGACAAAGGATGTAAGCCCAACTGGTAAACGCTGGAAAAACAAAGCCAGGGCAGCGTGCATGAAAACAATAGCTGTCGCGACCTACGTCGCGCTCCGCGATAAGATCCGCCAAGCTCTTCTCCTCAGCTAGCAAAAGATCGATCAGGCCTGCGTTCAAACCTATTGGCAAACCGGCCACTTCATCAATTGACACGTCCCAATGAACGGCGGAAGGGCGGAATATGGCAAGAAGATCCTCTTGAAACTTTCCGGGGACCTCGGGGTGCGGATGATCTGCTGTACCGCTGTTCGATTTCCGCCGGCTGGCGGAAATTGTAGACCGGTTTCCGACCGTGTGGACAGAACCCTGTGTTCGGTGTATATTACGGCTCCGTTGCACCGAGTTCGTCACCGTTATCTTCCATAAGGAGCTGTCCCATGAGCCGAGAAAAGACCCTCACCGATGCCAATTTTCAAACGGAAGTGCTTCAATCTCCCCAACCCGTGCTGGTCGATTTTTGGGCTGAGTGGTGCGGACCCTGCCGCATGTTGGGTCCTGTGATCGAAAAGATCGCCGGAAGTAATGCCGGGCGTCTTGCGGTCGGGAAGATGAACGTCGATGAAAACCCGAACACCCCTCAAAAATACGGGATCCAGGGCATTCCGACAGTCCTTTTCTTCAAGGATGGGGAAGTCGCAAAACAGCTAGTGGGTTTTCAGTCCCAGGACAAGATCCAAAAAGCCATTGACGAACTTTTTCCGAAATAACCGCCCGATCATTTCCCCCTTCTTCAGGCGCCTCAGGCCGGAGCTGTCATTCGCCGTATGAAAGATCGCCCTTTCGGGAGAACAGGTTTACGTGTTTCCGAGATCGGCTTTGGGGGCTGGGCCATCGGGGGCAATGCCTACGGTCCTGTTCGCGATGAAGATTCTTTAGAGGCCCTTGAAGCCGCGTGGGATGCCGGGGTCAACTTCTTTGACACAGCCGACATTTATGGGGAAGGCCATAGCGAGGAACTCCTGAAGAAATTCCTGAAGGGGAAATCTCGTGATCGTTGGATCCTGGCCACCAAGTGCGGTTGGGATTTTTATACGCCTTCGCAAAAATCGGCCTCTCTTTTACAAGGGGCGTCTGGAAAACTTCCTTCCGTTGGGCACAAGAAAAATTTTGATCCGGGTTATGTCCGGTTCGCCTGCGAGCAAAGTCTTAAACGTCTCGGCACGGACGCGATCGATCTTTTCCAGCTCCACAATCCCTCTTTGGACCTGATCCAAAAGGGAGACCTGGTGAGCCTCCTGGAAAAACTGAGGAAAGAGGGGAAGATCCGTTTCATCGGGATCTCGGTTCACACCGAGGAAGAGGCCTTGGCGGCGCTCGAGGATCCCCGGGTCCACGCGATCCAGATCATTTTGAATCTGTTGGATCAGCGTATGATCTCGCGAATTCTTCCCGAGGCAGAAAAAAAAGGTGTCGGCGTGATCGTCCGGGAGCCCCTTGCGTCAGGGCTTTTGAGCGGTCAATACGCGCCGTCCCACGAATTTCCGAAGGACGATCACCGTCGTCGGTGGATCCCGGAAAAACGGGAAGCCGATTGGCAGAAGATCCAGTTGATCCAGGGAATGCTCGGGACTTTGCCACTGACTAGGGCGGCCTTGGAATTCGTGCTTGCGTTCGGAACTGTTTCGACGGCGATCGTCGGAGCCAAGACGCGGGCGCAGGTGCTTGAGAACGTGACCGCCTCTTCGAAACCGGTGTTGAGCCCGGACGATATTGAGCGATTGAAAGAACTTTATCACCGGGAGGAGATCTTCCGGAAGGGATTGAATCCGCGATGAAGAAGAAGTTTAGACCTTTTCGGCTTATTTTGGCGTTGACGCTGATCCTGGGGGTGTTGCATCCCCGGCTGTTGGGGTTGGCGGCCGAGCCTTTTCTGGAAAAAGTCATGACCCGGCTTTTCGATATGCCGGTGCACATCGAGGGCATGAGCATCGCGCCTTTTCTGGCGCGTGTGAGCGTGAAAAAACTCGAGATCCTTAATCCCCCGGGATTCAAACGAAAGGATCATTTCACCTGCAAAGAGATCGAATGCACTTTGGATCTCCGGGTGCTCAAGAACAAGTTCATCCGGATCAAGAAGGCCCGTTTCAAGGAAGTGGTTTTTGCCATTGAGAGCTACATGACCCCCGAGGGGTCGCGCAACAATGTTATCCATTGGTACCACAGTATGGGATTGGATGTGGATGGGCCGCCGCTTCCGCCGAGGTCGATGCCGCATCCGGACAATATCGGCGAAGATTCCTGGCGTGTCAGGATCGACCGCCTGGAGCTCGAAAAAGGGACGCTGATCTTTGATGACCGGCGCGAGCCCGACGAGCACAAGTGGATCTTTGAGCACATCAAGGGGCATTGGGACGGTTTTGATTTTCTCTCGGACTATGCCAGTCCGACCTTTACGGAGACGATCGAGGTGGACGCGACGTTTGGCGTGAACCCTCCCGCACGTTTTACCGGCGGCGGGACATGTCAGTTCGCGGATGGGGATAATTTTGACGTGAAGGTCCAGATCACGGACGGTTCTTTGGCGGAATATGATTTTCTTCTTTCGGAGATCCTCGGGGAAGTCCAAACAGGAACGTTTGATCTTAAATCGCATCTCTTGTGTGTCGAAGGGGATCTGCGGTCCGAGCATTTGTTGAGTCTTAAATCCCTGACATTCGCCGCGCCGACCACGACGCAAAAGATCCTGAAGTATCCGTTCGACGCTATTCGTCTTCTCATGGAGGATCAAAAATCCCTGGAGCTCGACATCAAGGTCGATGGCGACATCGATGATCCCAAGTTCCGCGTGTTTGGCGCTTTCACGAAGGCGTTCCAAAAAGCCTTGATCGCCAAGACCAAGGCGGGTATTGTCGGAACCGTGAAGATCGCGGCAAGCGCGCCTATCCAGGTGACGCAAGGATTGACCAAGTTAGGCTCGATTCTGGTTCAACCCTTTACGCCCCATGGCAAGACGGATCCTGTAGCGAATGGAGAAAAAACGAATGTCTGAAAAAAAAGTAGGCCATGTCGCGATCATCGGAAGACCCAATGTAGGGAAGTCCACCCTTTTGAACCAGCTGGTGGGGGAAAAACTGGCAGGAACCTCCGCCAAGCCGCAGACGACGCGCGATGTGATCCGGGGCATCTTGACCATTCCGGATGGCTCGACGGTCCAGAGTCCTTATGCCGGACAGATCATCTTTCTTGATACGCCGGGCGTCCATCAGCCGAAAGATGCATTGGGTGCCGGCATGGTCCGCGAGGTCCAGCAGTCGCTTGCGGACGCGGAACTTTTGTACTGGATGGTGTATCCCAAGGCCATGGGAGATACGGAACGGATCATCTTGAAGTGGATCCAGGAAGTTTCGATCCCGGTCTTCCTTTTGGTCAACCAGATCGACCGGTTCCCCAAGGACGATCTCTTGCTAGCGCTGGATTCTTATCAAAAGGCTTTCTCTTTCAAAGAGTTCATCCCCATCAGCGCAAAGACCGGGGAGAACGTTAAGACCTTGATCCAGCAGACGCTTAAATATCTGCCTGAGGGAGAGTTTATTTACCCCGAGGACCAGCTTTCCGATCAGAACGTCCGCTTTCACGTCCAAGAAATGATACGCGAAAAGCTTTATCACTTTCTTGGAGAGGAACTTCCGTACGACGGAGCTGTGAGGATCGATGAGTTCAAAGAAGACGGTCGCATTACCCGGATCCACGCCACGATCGTGATCGAGCGGGATTCCCAGAAAGCGATCGTGATCGGCAAGGGCGGCGAGAAGATCAAACAGATCGGCATGGCCGCGCGTCTCGACATCGAACGGTTCCTCGGTAAAAAAGTGTTCCTGGAGCTCTGGTGCAAAGTGATCCCAGGGTGGAAGAGCAACGCCAACTTCCTTCGCGAATCTGACCAGCGTGGAAGCTAACTAATGCAGACAGATATGATCCACGAAGAGATTTTGAGACGGCGGACGTTCGCGATCATCTCGCATCCGGACGCTGGCAAGACAACGCTCACGGAAAAGTTCCTTCTCTACGGCGGCGCGGTCCAGCTGGCCGGTTCTGTGACTGCCCGGAAGCAGGAGCGCGAAACCGCCTCGGACTGGATGGAAATGGAAAAGAAGCGCGGGATCTCCATCAGTTCTACCCTGCTTCAATTCGATTACGGTCCGTGGCGCATCAATCTTCTCGATACGCCGGGTCACAAGGATTTTTCGGAAGATACCTACCGGGTGTTGATGGCGGTTGACGCTGTGGTCATGGTGATCGATTCGGGGAAGGGCATCGAGAGTCAGACCCGTAAACTTTTTGAGATCTGCCGCCACCGCGGGATCCCGATCTTCACTTTTATGAATAAACTGGATCGCCCGGGGCTCGCTCCTCTCGCGTTGATCGACGAATTGGAAACGGTTCTCGGGATCCATGCCTATCCGGTCAATTGGCCGCTCGGAGATGGCCGGGAATTCAGGGGCGTCTATGACAGGATTCAAAAGGAAGTGCATCTTTTTCAGAAGGTTCCCGGAGGCGCTTACCGGGCTCCTGTTTCGATCCACGGATTCTCGGATCCTGCGGTGAAGCAGATCGTCGACGAAGGATCTTATGGCCGGGCGGCGGAAGAATTGGAGCTTTTGGACACGGCGCATGTCGGTTTTTCTCCGGAGTCGGTGCTCGAGGGGAAAACGACGCCTGTCTACTTCGGGAGCGCGGCGAACAATTTCGGCGTTCAGCTTTTACTCGACGGTTTCATCAAATATTCTTCCGGGCCCGCGGAGAGAAACGCGGGGGATAAGCCCATCCCCGTCACTTCGAAGGCTTTTTCAGGATTTATTTTCAAGATCCAGACCAATATGAACCCGCTCCATCGCGACAGGATCGCTTTTCTTCGTATCTGCTCAGGGATCTTTTCCAGGGACATGGATGTCATTCATACGCGGACGGGGAAAGGCGTGAGGCTCTCGGGATCGCACACACTTTTGGGACAGAGCCGTGAGACCGTGAATGAGGCGTTCCCCGGGGATATCATTGGTTTTCCGGTTAAATCGGATTTTCGCGTGGGGGACACCGTGAGCGAAGACCCCTCGATCATCTTCAATTCCATTCCGCGGTTCGCGCCCGAGTGTTTCGCCTCGATCCACAATCCATCTCCCGGGAAATACAAACCCTTCCGGAAAGGGATCGAGCATTTGCTGGCCGAGGACATTGTTCAGGTCTTCAGCTGGATCAAACCCTTCAATCCCAATAGCGCGCTTCTGGGGGCTGTGGGGCCTTTGCAATATGAAGTGTTGCAGTACCGGTTGAAGGAAGAATACGGCGCGGATTCCCAGCTTGAGATGTTACCGTGGAAGCTCCTCCGGTGGGCGGAGAGTTCTCTTAATGACGAGGCTCTCGGGGAACTGCTTTCTTACGGCGTTGCCTTGGCCCGGGATGAGCAGGGCCGGCGGGTGCTTCTCTTCCTGAGCGAATGGTTGCTGAAGAATTTCCAGGAAAAAAATCCGCACGTTGTCCTGCGAGATTCTCCGCACTAAACGACCCGTAAAAATTTATAAGAAGTTTAGCGCAGCACTAGTTTTCGATATATTTTAAAATGGAGAACAAGTGCGCACTGAACAACCCATTTATCGTGAAAAGGGGTCTGCCCCCTTTTTTGTTTTAAAACGAAGCGAAGTTGGGGGGTTTTGAGCCGAGAAGCGGTAGGGCGTATTCCACGAACGCTTGCGTGATCATCCCTTTTTTCTTGTCAAAAAATTCCTCGGGAAGGTCTCGCTCACGGCTCGGGATCTTTTCGAGCGACACCGGCTTATAGATAATGCCGTACTTCTCTCCCTGCTTTCTATCAAATCCTACCATGACCCGGGTCATTCCACGGACAGCCCATTTCACTGCCTGAACGCCCGCCTGATAAGCTTCCTTTTGATCGGTCTTCGAGATATACGCCATCGACATGCGTTGGATCGTTCCGGGTTTGTCAAAGCGGGCGCGGACTCCGAGGTTCTTTTCAAGGATCGCGGCAAGACGGGCCGCGGTGCCTTCAACATATTTGTGGCCGAACGGATCCGCTTTGATGCCTTCAGTCTTGCGGCCGATCCGGTTCCCCTGATAATCGCGTATCGTTTCCGAAATCACAATGATGCAATACCCCACGGATTGAAGAATGGCTTCGGTCCTTTTAATGAACGATGTCTCATCGAACGGGACCTCAGGGATAAGCAAAAGATGCGGGGCGTCTTCCGGAGATCTTTTGAGGAGGGCCGAGGCCGCGACGATCCAGCCGGAATTCCTTCCCATGAGTTCGATGATCTTGACCGGGTCGACATTTTTCATGGCCTGGGTATCGAGCGCCGCCTCTTGTGTGGTGATGGCCGCAAAGCGCGCGACGGATCCGTACCCAGGGCAGTGGTCGGTTTCGATCAGGTCATTGTCGATGGTCTTCGGGATGTGGATGACACGGAGCTCATAGCGGTCTTTTTCCGCGGCTCTTGCGATCTGGAGGCTGGTGTTCGCCGTGTCATTTCCCCCGATCAGGAAAACGTAGCGGATATGGTGTTTCCGGAGTGCGGCGACGATCTTATGGTCATCTCCGGGTTTGAGCTTGTAGCGGGAAGAACCGAGTGCGGCGGAAGGGGATTCTGCGACGAGGCGCATCTGCTCCAGGGACTCGATCCCAAGGTTCACGAAGGAACTGTTCAAAATGCCTTCAATGCCGTTCCGTGATCCAAAGATCTCAGTGATCGCGGAGCAGGCTTTTGCGGCCTTGACGACCCCCGCGAGGCTTTGATTGATGACCGCTGTGCAACCACCTGACTGCGCGACAACCGCTTTTCCTTTCAGGGGGAGAGGGCTCATGGTTAAGCGACCTTGATCTCTTTCTCCAACTCACCGCCGAGGTTGCAATAACCTTCGACGCTCAGGGTATCCCCCTTTTTTGCTTCCGGGAGAGGGATGGCGAACGTTTGTTCTTTGTTGGCATCCTGTTTTGTGAAGGTGAGAGTCTGGACTTCTTTTCCGTTGAGTCCAATATCGATCTTGTTGATGTAATGCGTTTTAGGATTGCTGACGCGATGCTCAACAGTTGCGATCACGACCTTTGCCGCCGGATCGAACTGGATCTTGATATCGGAAGGCGGATGCGCGAAGGCAACGGTACTCATGACGAGAAGGCCGCAAAGGAGCAGAGCTGTTTTTTTCATAAAGATTCCTTTCGTGGATTTTGTTTTGATTTTGAGAACTTAAGGTCCGGGAGCTTGTTGAGCAGAGGCACACAGGCGTTCATGACGAGAAGCGCGGAGATCTCGGGTTCGTAAGGGAACGCCCATTCGGTTAAAAGAAAAACAAGGAGCGCGACCCCGGTGCCGAACGCGATCTTGGGGATCCTGGCGGCGGGCGTTGTCTTGGGCTCGATCAGCATGATGAAGATGAAGAAATAATTAAAATAGCCGGGGATGTTCCATAGCGAAGTCCCCTGAGAGAGGGCCTGGGGGATGAAGAGGAGGAGCGACATCCCGAAATATCCGATGACGATCGCCATTTTCCGGATCTTCCCCACGAAATAAAGACCGGCAGGGATGAGAATGTACCAGAGATAGGTTCCTTGCCAGGCCGTGTTCCCCTTGAAAGGAAGGATCGCCAGAAAGATCCCGAGCGCGGCGGGGTTCAGTAGATTCTTTCCGTGGAACCGAACTAAATACTTGAGGCCGATGGCAGCCGCGGCCGCGACGAGAAGTGTCCACCACGGGGAGTCCGGAGAAAGGACCAGTCCTAGGATGAGGCCGGAAGTGATCGAGCTTGCCGTGACGTGGAATTTCTTGTCCTTCCGGAAGAGGATCACGCCCTCGAGCAAGACGGAAAACAGGACGGTCTGGGACAAACTGAATAAAGCGGCAAGGTGGGGTTCCTTGGCGAAGAGAAAAATGGCGAAGGCGGCCAGAAAAAGATTCAGCTGAACTTTGATCGATCTAAAAGAGATCATGGCTTCCTGTCGAATTCCGGTTTGTTTTGCGCTATCCTTGTCTTGGATTCTTTTCTCGACGGTTGTCAAGGATTGCCCCAATTTCAACTGCGTTGAAATTGATAAGTATTGGGACTAGTATAGCCCGCCGGAGCATCTAAAACCATAATTTTGGGCGGGACTTTTTCTGAAAAAAAACAAAGGGATTTCGATCAAAAATGCCGACGCGCGGATCTGGCGCTCGAAGCTCATCCGTCCGTTCAGCACGGCGAAGGGCCAGCATGATCTTCTGGAGAACGTTCTTTTCTCCGTGGAGCTTTCCAGCGGCGTTCGTGGCTTTGGCGAAGCGGCGGTCGCAACGCATATCACCGGTGAGACGGTCGAGGAAGCGCTGCGAAACCTGAAAGCGTCAGCTCGCGCGGTCGTTGGCAGGGGGCTTGCGGAATTTCCAGAGATCGCCGAAGAGTTCAAATACAGGTTTGCGCGGAACAAATGCGCTCTCGCGGCACTCGAGATGGCGCTTCTCGATGCCGCGACCCGTGAGCACAAGATGCCCTTTTGGAAGGCTTTCGGGAATCGGCCCCGCATCCTTACGACTGACATGACGGTCGTGCTCGGCGATGTTGCTGCGGCTGAGACCGCCGCGCGTGAGATATTGCAGCGCGGCATACGTTCCTTCAAAGTGAAGATCGGACGGAATTTTGACCTCGATCTCAGGCGTGTGACGGCGATCGCCCGGCTCGCCGGAAAAAGTCCGATCTATCTGGACGCGAACCAGGGATTCACGGCCGCTCAGACGCTCAAATTCCTGAAAGAGCTCGCGAAACTTAAAATAAAACCCTCACTGGTCGAACAGCCGGTGCCAAAAGGGGATTGGGAAGGGCTCGCCCGCGTGACGAGCGAAGGACGAACGCTTGTCTGCGCGGATGAAAGTGTGTCGTCGCTTCAGGATGCGAAACTTCTTATCAAGATGAAGGCTGCCGGCGCGATCAATATCAAATTCATGAAGACAGGGATCCTTGAGGCCTATGAAATTGCATGCCTCGCGAAACGGAACAGGATCAAGCTGATGATCGGGACGATGATGGAAACGCCGCTCGCGGTCACGGCGGCGGCTCATTTCGCGGCAGGGCTCGGGGGATTTGATTTTGTGGACCTGGACGCGCCCTTTTTTATGACGGAGGCTGTGACTCGTGGTAAATTCGTGACGCGTTCTGGAGTTTATGATCTTCGGAAGATCAAGGCCGGGATCGGTGTTACGCCCGTATAATTCCTTAACAGTTCAAGGAGGTATGAGATGAAAAAGGTGATGTTCATTTTGGGGATGGCGTTCGCGGGGTACCTGTGTTATGCGCTGATTGAAATGACCGAGAAGTTCTTTTCCTTTCAAACGGCTCTCGATATCGTGATCTTTACTTCGGTGATCGGTTGTTTTATCGGGCTTTGGAAGTCCAAGCGGTGGGCGCTCTGGCTCAGCTGGGTGCTGGCCGCGGCGGCTTTCATTTGGGGATGTTATCTGATCCATTTCGTGTGGACCTTCTGGATCTTCGCGGCGCCGACCCTGATGGAGCGGATCGGCAATGTGTTGAATCCGCGCGTTTCAGTGTTCGTGGTCTTTCCTGCGGTATGGCTTTTTTATTTCACCCGTGCCAAAGTGAGGGCGCTTTTCGCCTAGCCATATCATGATCCATAATCCCGCAGGCATCTTTGCGATACTGGCACTGATCGTCGCGGGCATTGTTTTCTATTCCGAACATCCTGGGACCCGGGGATTTTTCAAGTTCCCGCCAGCGCTTTTCTGGATCTATTTTCTTCCCATGCTCGTTTCCGGCTTGGGGGTCCTTCCTCAGCAGAATGCGATCTACGCGAAGATCACGGGGACGGCGCTTCCCGCGGGGCTGATCCTTCTCCTGATCTCGACCGATATGAAGGCCATCCTGAAGCTCGGACGGCCCGCGCTTCTGATGATGTTCACTGGCAGTCTTGGGATCATGATCGGCGCGCCGCTTGTCGTGATGTTTTTGAAGTCCTGGCTTCCGGCGGACGCGTGGTCGGGTTTCGGGGCGCTTTCAGCCTCCTGGACCGGCGGGAGCGCCAACATGATCGCTGTGAAGGAGGCGATCCACACGCCGGACGCTGTCTTCTTTCCGATGATCGTGGTGGATACGGTCGTGGCATATTCCTGGATGGGGCTTCTGATCCTGCTTGAAGGTTTTCAAAGAACCTACGACCAATGGAACCATTCCGACCTTCGCGTCGTCGAGGAATTGGCCCGGAAGTCCGCTCTCGCGGATACGGGTGCGAAAAAATTCAATTTCCGTTATCTTCCGCTTATCCTCGCCGCGGCGTTCGGCGGCGCGTGGATCTCGAACAAGTTGGCCGGTATCCTGGGGGACGGTTCTTCCGGGTGGACGATCATTCTCGCCTCGACCCTTGGCATTCTGCTTTCCTTCACGTCCCTCCGGAGACTCGAATGTCATGGAGCCTCGCGGGTCGGTTATCTTCTTCTTTTTCTTGTGCTCACCTCGATCGGGGCGAGGGCGAGCCTTTCGGGGATCCTGTCGGCGCCGGTCCTGATCCTGGGCGGCGTCGCGCTCGTTTTGATCCATGCGGCATTTCTGTTCGTCGTGTCACGCGTTGCGCGTATTCCACTCTGCCTTGTCGCGACCGCGAGTCAGGCCAATATCGGCGGTCCGGCTTCGGCGCCGATCGTGGCCACGGCTTACGAGCCTGCGCTTGCGCCCGTCGGTCTTCTCCTCGGCATTCTCGGGAACGTGATGGGAACGTACCTGGGCCTTATTACGAGCCAGTTGTGTAAATGGGTCTCTTTGCTCGGATAGCGGAAGGAGGATGGCTGAGGGGGAAAAGCTAGGCGTCATCCACCATCCGCCATCCGTTTTTTAATAAATTGTGCTAAAATGCCCGCCATGGAAAATAAAAATCAAAAGATCAAAGCCGTCATCTTCGACCTGGGCAATGTGCTGGTTAATTACGATGTCGAGAAGGCCGCAAAACGCTTTTCGGCCGCGTCCGGGCTTTCCACAAAGGAGATCTGGAGACGTTTCTTCCTGTCCAGGTTCGAGCAGGCCTACACGCGAGGGGAGCTTTCGACGTGCGAGTTCCACCGGATCGCTTGCAAAACCCTCGGCGCCGCCATTCCTTTGGCGACCTTCCGTTATTACTGGAACGACATTTTCTGGGAGAATCCGGGGATGGAGAAGCTTCTCCTCAGGATCAAGAAACATTACCCGCTTTATCTGATCTCGAACACCAACAAGCTCCACTTCACCCATCTCAAGAAACATTTCAAACTCCTCCGCCATTTCGACCGGAAATTCCCGTCGCATGAGGTGGGCGCGCGCAAGCCATGCCTCAATATCTACCGGCGTGTTCTTAAGAAGATCAAGCTGAAGCCCGAAGAGACCGTTTTTATCGACGACATGAAAACCTTTATCGCCGGCGCCCGTAAAGCCGGCATGAATGCCATCCATTTCCAGGGCCGTCCCGCCCTCATCAAAACCCTCCGCAGGCTCGGTATTCGTTTCTAATTCCTTTTATGGGGGAAGCAGTGGGAAAGATATCAAAGGAACAACTCGACAATGTTTTGGAAAAGGATTTCGCTTTTTATTCTGCCGACGATAGCTCAAAAAACTTTGTTAAAGGACGCGTACTTTACTTGATTTCAAAAGAATTAGGCGCGGAGATGGAATCGCAGGATTTTAAACGTGGCACTCCCAAACGGAAAAAAATCATAAAAGAAGTCCTTAGAATGTTTGTACTGTTATTGGACAGTTTTAAGCCGGGGAAGGGAATTATTCTTAGGCCGGATGGCGATGCTTGGCTCGACTCGGATATGCTTTCCGAACGAAAGGACGCGGGGACTATGAGAGCGGTGCAGCTCTGTAGGAGGCTTGAGATTCCCCTTTATTTTAAGGGCGGGATTATATGTGAAAAGTTTTCTAGAGCTAAAGCTTTATCGCGCGATATCAAATATTTAATTAGTTCAAGTGTCGATGATCTTTATGGCTGTGCAATCCTGTTGTACGGTGCTGTTAATATTGTTTTAGGTTTTCCGCCAGGCCCGCAGATTTATGTGTTTACCGAAGAAGAGTCAAAAGCGAAACAACTTTTAAATAAAATGGCTACGGAGTCAAACAAAGTTCTTTTGTGTGATCCCTCCAATATCAAGGCCTTATATAAAAACCCTGCCTTGTTTCGTCCAAGCTGAATTCGTTATGGAGCCGTAGGGAGCTGATATCAGCGAGATATTGGCGAACGGGATGCTGTTTCGTGTTTTAACTGTGGGCGACGCGGCGGAGGGCTTCGGCGATGAAGGTCTGGTATTTGACGCCGACTTTTTTGGCTTTTTCCTTGAGCTTCTTCAGTACCGCTTCGCTGATCCGGATGTGAAGGATGGCGTTCTTCCGGTACTCCTCGATCGCCGCCCGGATCTGCTCGGTCTCTTCCTTGGGACCCTCGACATATTCTCCGCGTTCGATCGCTTCCGAAATGCTCCGCTCATATTTATTTAACTTGAGTCTTTTAAAAGGGTCCTTCATGGTAATTCACCTCGCCGATAAAGTTTTGTAAATTTCCTGTCCGGGAAAAGAGTTTTTAAGAAAATTCCTTGCCCATGCTGAACGAAGGGGACCACCCAGATAATGTTCTTTATTTCAAACAACATGTAGATCTGATTCTCCCGGTGCGGATGCAACCGGAACCCTATAAAGCGTTCTTTCAGTATTTCTTCGAATGAGATTCCGCGCGTCTGCTTAAGGTGTTCGCTTTTCAATTCGTTCCAGCGTATTTCCATCGCACACTCCCTAAAGGATAACAAAATGAAATTGTATATACAACACGTATTTACATAAAACCTGACGAGCCATTATAGTAATATATCCATATTAATCAAATATAAATTGATATATAAACAATGTTGTGTTATGCTTGCTCTATGAAAAAACACGTATCTTTGATCCCTGGTGAACGTATTGAGCGGTCCATTCTCTTGATCAGGGGGCACAAAGTGATGTTGGATAAAGACCTTGCGGTGCTTTATGGAGTGTCGACGAGTCAGCTTAACAAAGCCGTTACAAGAAATTCGGACAGATTTCCAGGCGATTTCATGTTTCAGTTGACTCAGGAGGAGCACCGGAACTTGATGTTCCATTTTGGAATATCAAGTTGGGGAGGGGTTCGGAAGCGTCCGAGAGTTTTCACAGAGCAAGGCGTTGCGATGCTGTCTGGAGTTCTCCGCAGTAAACGCGCTGTTCAAATGAATGTCCGGATCATGCGGGTCTTTGTGAAGTTGAGAGAACTTCTTTCCACGAATAAAGAGCTTACCCATAAGTTTTCCGAACTGGAAAAGCGTCTCGGGGAGCATGATGCGGCGATCCGGGATATTGTTGCGGCCATCCGGAAAATGATGGAGCAAGGCGTTCCCGACAACGTTCCCAGGAAACCGAAGGGCCCGATCGGTTTCCAACCATAGCTACCGAAGTTTTATGAGCGTTACTTTCCCAAAATGAAAAAGCACAACACTCTCCGGGTTTTATGCCTCCTTGTTTTTCTCACCCTGCTTGTCATTTTCTGCGGTTACGCGTTGGGCGGGGAGCGCGGCATCGTGATCGCGTTGTGTTTTGCCGGCGTCATGAATTTCTGGATCTACTGGTTTAGCGACAAAGTTGTGCTCGCAATGCACCGGGCGCAGCCCTTGGCCGAGGAGGAAGCCCCCGAAGTTTTCGAGATCGTGAGGCGGTTCTCGAAAAAAGCCGGTATTCCCATGCCGCGGCTTTACATGCTTCCTTCGGCTTCGGCGAATGCCTTCGCGACGGGTCGCGACTCCCGGCACGCCTCGATCGCGATAACGCACGGGATCGTCGGACTTCTTAACAAAGAAGAGCTTTCCGGCGTATTAGGACACGAGTTGGCGCACATTCTGAATCATGACATTCTGCTTTCAACGGTCGTGGCAATGCTGGCGGGCGCGCTCAGTATGATCGCCTCCATGTTCCGCTGGTCTTTTTTCTGGGGAGGGGAGCGTGACGAACGCGATAGCAGCAATCCGTTGGCGCTACTTTTGGCAGTGATCGTGATGCCCTTTGTTGTGATACTCATCAAGCTCGTGATTTTCCGCGATCGGGAATATACGGCTGACTCCCGCGGTTCTGAGCTTTGTGAAGAACCTCTCTATCTCGCGAGCGCGCTCAGAAAGATCGATAATGCTTCCAAGCGATACCCGCTTTTGGATGCCGGACCCGCGACCGCTCATCTTTTTATCGTTAACCCTCTTCTGAGGAAGGGTTGGGGCTTTTTTTTCAACACGCATCCTCCTATGGAAGATCGCATCATCCGTCTTGAGGCTATGAGCGGGGCTCAGGTTCGGGGGCCTACCACTCCATACAGTTGATTTGGGTTTCTTGCTTCCCCCTTTGTAAAGATAGTTATGGATGACCGCCTCCCTTAACCGAGGGCTTTACCTCATAGTGTTCTGATGTAAAATCAGAAACACTAAAACATCAGGGAGGGGTCACCCATGGAGAAGATACAATATCTGGCTCTTGATGTCGAT
>JAZDJU010000084.1:0-4575 GCA_043803685.1 Candidatus Omnitrophota bacterium | reverse complement strand
CAGTGCTTTTTTGAGCATTCTTAAGGGCCCTTTATTGAACGGTTTCAATAAACTCAGTTCAAAATAGCGCTATCATACTGGAAATAAGATAGTTACGAAATTAGCGAGCAACACTTTTTGACCATTATGCGCATTGCGAGCGAAGCGAAGCAATCTGCTTTGAGATTGCCACAGTCGTCCGCCACAAATCTCGGCGGACTCCTTCGCAATGACAACTACGCTGACCGCGCGATCACGACGTAGGCCTTGAGGGTCTCGAGGATCTGCGCTGTATAGCGACCGGTGGCGTCATAACGGAACCCGTTCGGATTAAGGGACAACCCTTCAGGCAGAATATCTTTCAAGGCATACAAGATCCCGATGCCGAAAGACCCGCGCTGATTAACCCCAAACACCGAATCCTTCATCTTGGCGGAGAGCCGGAAATCTATACGCTTCAGGAACGCCTCCCGTGTGTCTTTTTCCATGTCCGAGAACCCGACAACCGGCGCCGATGCTGGGAGCGTCGAAAGAGAGGCGCCGTAATAGACCCGTCCCACACTCTTCAATTCTGAGACGCGATCGCTGTACTCCCCTTCGAGCGCATCCGGAATAACCAAATGAAGCTTGGCATTGTTCACACCCACAAGCTCCAGAAGTTCCTTGTACATCTCCTGAGAAAGTGCGCGGATCTCTGACCGCTCCACAACCATGATCACATCCTGTTGAAGCTGAAGGATGTTCTGAAAATTCGCACCGGATATCGGATGGAGGATGGAGGATGAAGGATCCGAGCTTGAAGTTTTGTCATCCCCGAATGCTTTTATCGGGGATCCAGAATGCGAATCGCGCCCTGGATTCCCGCTTAGAGCGTGCGGGAATGACAGACTGCTCACCTCCCGCACTTCCGACCGCGAAGCTTTCTGTGTTCCCGGCTTCTGCACAGCCTTGGGTTCAGGCGCAAGTCGATACAAATGCTCCCAGAGCTTCTGGTAAACAGAATCTCTGCCATTCAAGAAGATCGCGGGTTCTTTTTTGAGCTCAGCGAATGCTTTCGACATCGCCTCGCCCGCCAAAGATGAGAACTCCGCGGAATCCGGAGAGATCTCTCGAAAGTACCCTTTTAAAAAATGCTCGGTCAAAGAACCATTCGTGCGGGGAGTAGAAGACAGGGACGCGGGCGAGTCCGAGCGTTTCTCTTTAAGAGCGGCGAGCACCGCATGAACGTCCTGGAACCGGTAAGCCGTTTCCAGGCGGCGGAGATCATGATTTTTGAGCTCGCCCCGGGTCAGAGTCTCGCCCAGATTCCGGAGGGTCGCTTGCGAAAAAATGTCCTTTTCCGTATCCATGCCCAAGCCATCCTTATCAAGGCGCCGGTGAAAATATCCGGCATCGTGATAAGCGCGCAAGGAACGACCGAACCGCCGGTAGGTCAAACGCCTCTCGGCGGGCGACACCGACTCCGTCTTTCCCGTGGTGACCGTAAATAGCAAGGGAAGAGAATTGACCGCCTGTTTCCGGTCATAACGAATTCTTTGATCGCAGGCGCGCATCCCGGAGATGACAAACCCGGAGGGCTGATCCTTGTGCGTTCTCTCCTTCCAGGTCCCGACTGCGATCGGATAGTCTGTTTCAAATCCGAGCTTCTTCTGCCCCTCCTGCATCAAGAAATATTCCCGGTCGGCACGTTCTTTAGGCAAAAATCCACGGGCTCCCTCGATGCGAAGCACTTTAATATCTCCGCTCATGGTGGGAAAAGACCGGCTCAGCTTCAAATAAACGGTCCCGCTATTCGCCTCCGGAGATCGAGGATCCTGGGCCGGGACCACGACATCTTTGGAATGCTGGGCCATCAGTTCCTTCCATTGCGCTTCATCACCGGAGAGAATCTGCCGCATGATCCGCTCATCCTTCTTGGAGATCTTTCCGGATAGGACCCATGGACCAAAATCAGGATCCACTTGATCCCAATCCCATCCCCGTGGACCCTCGATCGGCCCGGCGGCCTTCCTTTTCGGTCCCCGCTTTCTCGGGTTTTCACCCTGGCTGTGAGACAGATCCTCCGGAACGAGTGTTTCAAGGATAGGGATCACCGTCCGCTGCAGCTCTTCCGGATCTTTCCGCACCAAGGGCCCCACCCATTGTCCAGTCTTCGCCTTGACTTCCTCGCGCAGTTCTTTATAAAGATCCGCAAGCTCACGGAGGGTCTCAAAACGATATCCCCTTGCGGCAGCATTTTGAACGATCGCATCAAGGACCAGGACGTTCAGGTCCTTGATCGTCCGCAGACCCCCTGTCCTATCCTTCTCGGAGATACCCAACTGCCGCAGGATCTGAGTCTTGATCCTGAGATCATACATATGCCCAAGATTTGAAGGCTGAACAAGCCCTTGCGCTGCTCCCTGAGGCGAAGCTCTATCAAGCCCGCGCTTCCTGGCAAGCTCCAGGAGCTTTTGATCAAAAAGAGGAGACGCGAAAGTAAGCCTTTCCAGAATGGAGATGACCGTTCGCTGCAATAACTCCGGGTCTTCCTTCACCAAGCTCCCGATCATTCTCCCTGTCTCCGCTTCCACTTTCTGATTCACTTTTTTATAAAGATTGGTCAGGGCATCGAGGTTTTTAAAACGGTGTCCCGTCTCTTCGGCAATGCGGACGATCTCTTGCAGAATTGAGTTATTCAGCGTTAGAATTCTCAGGAATGACTTAAATAAATCCTCCTTCGGGATCCCCAACTTCTTCAGAATCTTGACCTTCGCCATGAGGACATCAACGGGGTCCATGCGACGAAGCTGAGGGTGTGCCTCGCCCGCTTTCAGAAAGGCGCCGCGGCTTATGTCGAGCTCCATCACTAACGCATCGATCGGACTTTTTTCAGAAAGAGGAAGAGATTCCGGAACGAGTTTTTCAAGGATAGGGATCACCGTCCGCTGCAGTTCTTCCAGATCTTCCCGCACCAAGGGCCCCACCCATTGTCCAGTCTTCGCCTTGACTTCCTGGTTCAGTGTTTTATAAAGATCCGCAAGCTCACGGAGGGTCTCAAAACGATACCCCCTTGCGGCAGCATTTTGAACGATCGCATCAAGGACCAGGACGTTCAGGTCCTTGATCGTCCGCAGACCCCCTGTCCTATCCTTCTCGGAGATACCCAACTGCCGCAGGATCTGAGTCTTGATCCTGAGATCATACGTATGTCCAAGATCTGAAGACTGCGCAAGCCCTTGCGCTGCTCCCTGGGGCGAAGCCCTATCAAGCCCGCGCTTCTTGACAAGCTCCAGGAGCCTTTGATCAAAAAGAGAGGACGCGAAAGTAAGCCTTTCCAGAATGGAGATGACCGTTCGCTGCAATAACTCCGGGTCTTCCTTCACCAAGCTCCCGATCATTCTCCCTGTCTCCGCTTCCACTTTCTGATTCACTTTTTTATAAAGACTGATGAGCGCCTCAAGACTCCGAAACCGGTACTTTTGGGTGATAGCTCTCTGAACGATCGTATCAAGGACAAAAACATTCAGACTCAGTATCCTCAAGAGAGATTTAAATTGCTTCTCCTTCGGGATCCCTAACTTCTGCAGAATCAGGACCTTGGGCATGAGGTTATCGGCGGGATCAGAATGGAGAAGCTGAGGGTACCCTTCGGCCGCTTTCAGGAACGCGCCGCGACTGATCCCGAGTTCCGTGAGTAACCTCCGGAGCTTTCCCCCGGCGATCACCTTCGCTTCGAGGGAGTCCGCATGATACTTCCGGATCATGCGTCGAAGAACAGGGATCACGGTCCGCTGTAATTCCTCCGGATCTCTTCGAACCAACTTCCCGGCGGTAATATTCCATTCTGCAAAAACCTCTTTGTTCAATTTCTTGTAGATATTCACGACAGACCGGACATCTTTCAAAGGGCGGCCGGCTTCTTCAGCAATGCGGACCATCGCTTGCAGGATGGAGATATGGATCGATATGATCTCGATGAGGGCATTCACCTCATCCTTTTCGGCGATGCCAAGTTTCCTGACGATCTCAAGCTTGGCCAGAAGATTGGGGGTGGCATATTTGGAAAGCTCGGGGTGTTCCCGGACCTTTTTCGGCAACATCTCGCGCTTGGGCGATGGCCCGAACCAGGCAGCGTTCATCACACTTTCCGGGACCTTGACCGGTTCCGGTTCCGTTGCGACTGCGAACGGATCGCTCTCCGGACCCATCAAAGGTTTACGCATAAGCTCCTCGATCACGAGAACGACCTTCTCCAACTCCTTCGGATCATTGCGAACCATTTTTCCGGATGTTTCTCCAAAACGCTTCCAAACCTGTCCATTCAAATTTTGATAAAATTCGAAAAGCTCCCGGGCATTTTCAAAACGGTGTCCCGCCTCTCCGGCCACACGGACGATCTCCTGAAGGATCTGAACCTTAGGCTTCAAAAGCCACAGGAGCGCGCCGACCTCATCCTTTTTGGGAATGCCGAGTTTCCTCACGATCTCGATCTTGGGCTTAAGATTTGCAACAAGATCGTATCGAACGATCGAGCGATCTCTCTCGAACGCCTCCAGAACCTGGCCACGCGTCATCCCAAGCTCCTGCATAAACGCTTCGATCTTTTCCTCGGAA
>JAZDJU010000083.1:0-4641 GCA_043803685.1 Candidatus Omnitrophota bacterium | reverse complement strand
CATCTTGGCCGCAATTTACCTGGGACAGCACAGTCCTTTTGCCTGTTTTAGGGCAGGCAAGACTATGCCAGGGGGACTTGTTGGGCCGTGTTAAACGGCTGGGCTTCAAACTTGAGGAAGAGGCTCAGGCGAATATCCTGATCGAGGAAGTCATCAAGACATCCGAGATCGAGGGTGAACTTTTGAATCTGCAAATGGTCCGTTCCTCTGTCGCAAGGCACCTGGGGCTTCCCACAGCCGGTCTGGGGCGTTCCTCTCGGTCTGTTGATGGGATCGTTGAGGTCGTCCTGGATGCGACTCAAAAGTTCGATAGTCCTTTGAATAAACAAAGGCTTTTTGGATGGCATGGCGCTCTTTTCCCGACAGGGTACTCGGGACTCCACAAGATCCGCGTTGCCCAATGGAGAGGTGAGGATCCTATGCGTGTTGTTTCGGGTCCCGTGGGCCGTGAACGGATCCATTTCGAAGCCCCTCCGGGGGAAGCGGTCGATGGCGAAATGCGAAAATTCCTCGAGTGGTGGAAGGGAAGCCGCGGTATTGTGGATGGACTTCTGCGCGCGGGGGTGGCGCATTTTTATTTTCTGACGATCCATCCTTTTGAAGACGGAAATGGGCGTATTGCCCGCAGCTTGACCGATATGGCTCTGGCGCAGGATGAGAAACTCAAGGTCAGATACTACAGCTTTTCATCCGAGATCATGGAAGAGAGAGATGATTATTACAAGATCCTTGAGAAAAACTCGAAGGGGTCTAGTCTGGACCTCACAGATTGGCTCTTGTGGTTCCTTGGGTGTTATCAGCGAGCCATCCAGAAGTCGGAAAAGATCATGGGCAAAGTCCTGCTTAAGGCGGATTTCTGGGCAGAGCACGCGCAAGTTCAGTTGAATGAGCGCCAAAAGAAAGTTCTTAATTGCATGTTAGATAAGGGGCCGGGTGAATTTGTCGGCGGTTTGACGACCCGGAAATATGTGAGCCTTGGGAGCACGAGTAGAGCAACGGCGTTTCGTGAGATCTCGGATATGGTCGAAAAGGGACTCTTACGGCAGGCATCCGGTGGCGGCCGTAGTGTTCATTACGAGATCCTCTGGCCAAAGAGCCTGATATAGTTCCGGGGACACAATACTTCAATACTTAACTGGTGAGATAAGTATTGTGTCCCCGGATTTGTTGAAAACCATGGCACTGATCAGTTTACAGGAAATAACATTAGCCTTTGG
Organism: Candidatus Omnitrophota bacterium; assembly: GCA_043803685.1. Taxonomy (GTDB): domain Bacteria; phylum Omnitrophota; class Omnitrophia; order Omnitrophales; family Aquincolibacteriaceae; genus Aquincolibacterium. The sequence goes on along the minus strand of JAZDJU010000083.1, from coordinate 3,424 downwards.
CGGGCCGCTTATTTTTGATAAGTTAAACCTGCAGCTGGAAACGAAGGAGCGTGTGGCGCTTCTCGGGCGTAACGGCGCCGGGAAAACTACGCTGATGAAGGTCCTCTGTGGTGAAATGGAAGTTGGAACCGGAGATGTCATCTATCAAAAGGGCGTCAAGATCGCCTACCTTCCTCAGGAAGTTCCTCTGGGAATAAAAGGAAGCGTTTTTGAGGTTGTTCTTTCCGGTCTCGACGCGAGTGTTAAGCTTTTGGCTGAGTATCACCATCTTACTAATCGTCTGCAAACCGAAAATTCACCCGAACTTATGCGCCGGCTAGGCGTGCTTCAGAGCCAGATCGATCATATCGGCGGATGGGACTTAAACAGCGAAGCCGAGATCGTCATTGGCCATATGAAGCTCGACCCGGAAAGCGATTTTGAAAAATTGTCCGGAGGGCAGAAAAGGCGCGCGCTTTTGGCGCGGGCCCTTGTCTCCAAACCGGATGTTCTTTTGCTGGATGAGCCGACGAACCATTTGGATATAGATTCGATAGATTGGCTTGAAGGATTTTTGAAAGAATATTCAGGGACGATCCTTTTTATTACTCATGACCGGACATTCATGACCCATTTAGCGACGCGGATAATCGAGCTCGACCGCGGAAAGCTGCTTAGTTGGGACTGTGATTATAGGACTTTTCTGGAACGGAAAAATGCGGCCTTGGAGAATGAGGCTGTCCAGTGGGCGCAGTTTGACAAAAAACTGGCACAGGAAGAGATTTGGATCAGGAAGGGTGTTAAGGCCAGAAGGTGCCGTGAAGAAGGGCGTGTCAACGCTCTTAAACGCCTGAGGGAAGAAAAAAGGAACCAGCGTAAAGTGCTTGGCCTTGTCCGTATGAACGCGCAGGAAGCCGTTCTTTCAGGGCACCAGGTAGTTAAGGCGGCACATGTGGGTTTCAGTTACGGTGATAATTGTATCATTCGCGACCTTACCACCCGCATAATGCGCGGCGATAAGATAGGTCTTATCGGCCCGAATGGCAGCGGCAAGACGACGCTGCTTAAGGTCCTTTTGGGGAAGCTCGCGCCCGATAAAGGTAAGATCCGTCTGGGGACCAATATTGAGGTCGCCTATTACGATCAGCTTCGCGAAGAGCTGGACGAGGAAAAGACCGTCCAGGAGAACGTCTGCCCGGGCGGCGATGTGGTAACGGTTAACGGTAAGCCCCGGCATATTATTGGTTACCTCCAGGATTTTCTTTTTACTCCGGATCGGGCCAGGACGCCCATAAAAGTGCTTTCGGGAGGCGAGCGTAACCGTCTTTTTCTCGCTAAGCTTTTTACCAAGCCGTCTAATCTGCTGGTGATGGACGAGCCTACCAATGACCTCGATATAGAAACTCTGGAACTTCTGGAAGAATTGCTGTTGGAGTATTCCGGAACGCTTATCCTGGTAAGCCACGACAGGGCTTTCCTTAACAACGTGGTCACTTCCACAATTGTTCTTGAGGGTTCCGGCGAGGTTAACGAGTATCCCGGCGGGTATGATGATTGGCTTGATCAGCGTGCGATGAAAGCACCGGAAGCGGTTTCTAAGGCCTGGCTTAAAAAAGAGGGTTTAAAGCCAAAAGAGGAGAACGTTCCGCGCAAACTTACATTTAAAGAACGGAAAGAATTTGAAGGGCTTATGCCAAAAATAGAAAAGCTCGAAGAAGAGCAGAAACAGATCTTTTCGCTTTTCGCGGACAGTGATTTTTATAAAAGGCCTCCCAACGAGATCGCGGACGCAAAGGCAAGGTCCGAGGCGATAAAAGGGGAACTTATGAAAGCCTACGACAGATGGGAATACCTTGAGGCTTTGAGGAAAATGGGCCCAGACGCTATTTATTGACAACAAAAGCATATTTCTGTACAGTGAGAGCGTACCGGGAACAGCCGGAAAGGGAGAAGCATCCGGGGACATCTGATATCTGACAGCCGAAAGCGAAGATAGGGACAGCGAACGTTTTTTAACAAAGGAGGATAACATGAGTGAGACAAAAGAAGATAAGTTTAAAAGATTGGCCGGAAAACGGGTGAATGTTGCTTTGGATAAAATCCGGATTATCGGTAATCTTGCCAGTCCCCAGTATGCTTTTAATTCCGAACAAATTGAGAGCATTATGACAGCGTTAAAGGCAGCCATAGCCGAAATCGAAGTGAAATTCCAAAAACCGTTACAAAAGAGCATAAAAAAATTTGAAATATAATTGTTCAAGAAGCGGTGTCTATCGTCCGGTTCTTTGCCCGGGGAATTGATCGACAGGTTTTGGTTTTTTTTGGAGGCCCCATGTGTAGATTAACACTTATCGCCTTTATGGTTATACTTCTCTCAAGCTGTTCCGAAAAGTCCCCGAAAGTATCGACGCTTGTCGAAGAACTGACAGGCGCCGACAAGATAAAACAGTACCATGCCACGAAGACAAAGATAGAGGGGATAAATAACGCGGCCCGGGAGAGGGTAGAGGAAGTCGAGTAGAGAAACTGCTGATATCTGGTATCTGAAATCTGACGGCTGCGGCGCACGCATTTTAATTTTATTGATAATCATGTCATTCTTCGCAGGATAAGCGTATAATGAATGCGTGTGACCTTAACCAAAAGCGTGACAGCAACCTGTAAAGGATGACATATGATCATAAAAACATCGCCCTACAACCGGAAATGCAAACATCTTAAGTGCACTAATATTCTCAGCATTTACAATCATGAAGCCTACTGTTATGTCCACCTTTCCCAGGGTTTTAAGGAAGGCCGGGAGAGGGAAGCCGCGGAACGCGGGATGGCATGCGCTTTAGATAGCCCTTTTCAAGCCAAATATACCCGCAACAAATAGACAAGCTCGTACCGTTTGGCAAACCAAACTTCACAGTGTCCGTGATCCTGTTTTTGTTGCTATAATCATCTTCATGGAGGTTTGAAATATGTTTGAACAGAGACATCAAAAAATAGCGCCGGCTCCGGTTTTCATAAAGAGATTGCTCGGATATGTCGCGATAGCCATGTTGTTGATTTTGGCCGCTTTGTTTATCGGAATTGCGGGATATCATTGGGTAGCCGGGTTGAGTTGGGTTGATTCACTCCTCAATGCGGCTATGATCTTGGGCGGCATGGGCCCTGTGGATACGCTAACCAATACCGGCGCGAAAGTATTTGCCTCGCTATACGCGCTTTTTAGCGGGCTGGTATTTATTGCCGCGATGGGATTTGTTTTCGCGCCCATCGCGCATAGGATGCTTCACAAATTTCATATGGAATAGAATGATACGGTTTTAAATTGATTTGTATCGATAACGATGGAACATCTTATCGTAGGGGCAGGTTCCAAACCTGCCCTAACACGATGGAGCCAGGGAACTATGATGACACTGGCGTACGCAATAGGGCGGGTTTGGAACCCGCC
>JAZDJU010000082.1:0-11874 GCA_043803685.1 Candidatus Omnitrophota bacterium | reverse complement strand
CCTTTCCCTTGCTGGATCTCGACCTCTCGTAATTTAAGAATGATCTCCTCGGGTTGAAGCCTTTTTCTCGCCATCTTTTTGCCCCTTTCTGTTGCCAGAAGTCTATCACAACAACTGGCTCAGTTTTCGGGGGCTAGGTCACTTCTTGAAAAGCAGGGGATACGAAATGTCTGGAACTATGTGAGCCGGTCGGAAGTGTGGGCGAAGGGACTGCTTGGGAAGATCGGGGTTGAGCTTTGGCATGAACTTCGCGGTGAGGCGGTCTATCCAGTCGTAACGCAAGAAAAGGAAGATTATGCATCGATCAGCAAAACGAAGACCTTCACGCCGCCTTCTTCCGAGAAGGATTTTGTGAAGGCGCAACTTGTAAGAAACCTGGAATCGGCATTCATCAAAATGCGGCGTTACAAGTTGCGGGCGAAAAAGGTCTGTATATTTCTTCGGGATCAGGAGTTCCATTCTTCGGGGATCGAAGGGGCGTTTGACAGGAGCACGTCATCGACGCTTGATGCAGTTAATCTCGTGGGGGATTTGTTTGAACGGATATTCTCTCCTGGGACTGCGTATCGGTTGACCGGGATCGTTCTTTCCAAGATGGAAGCGGACCGGACGGTTCAATACGACCTCTTTGATGATGTCCCGAAGATCGAATCCTTTAAAAGGATCGACCAGGTGCTTGACGGGGTCAATGCGCTCTACGGCAAGCATGCCCTCCACTTAGGGACATCGCTCTGGCTCGGGAAGCACCGGCAGCATGTGGCGGGGCGAGGTGATCTTCCTGAACGCAAAACCCGGCTCTTGACGGGTGAGACCTTTCGTCAGCATCTAGGGATTCCTATCTGGCGCGTTCAGGTTTGACTTATCGGTAATATGAATATAATTGAATAGGATTGACAGACAGGAGATACCAAAATGAACGTCCTTGTGATCGACGGGTACAATGTGATCGCCCGAGGGCTTGCGGCAAATCCCAAGCACGATCTGGGATCTGACGAAGTGCGGCGCGGATACCGGGAAGAACTGATCCGGCTCGCAAAAAGACACTGCGTCGGCAGGAAGGGACTTGAGGTCCGTATCTATTTTGACGGAACCGTGGCCCGGTCCGCTCCAGAGCTTTCGGACCGGCAGGTCAAGGTTCTCTTTACGGCGGGGGATCAGGGTGCTGATAACGCCATTATCAAATTTTGCAGGGCTTTCCCAAAGCCCAGGGATATCGAGGTTGCTACGGAAGATTGGGGCACTCTGGCATTTCACATTCGCTCTCTTGTGGGCAAGATTCTTACGGTTCCGGAGCTCATGCGGCGCCTCGACCCAGGGCGCTCTTCATCACGGGCGAAGGCAACAGCGAAAGAGAGCGAAGAGCCACAGCTCTCACAAGGGGCCCGCCAGGCGATCAATAAGACCCTTCCTGCCAGTTGGTCCCGATGACACGGTTTAAAGTGTGCCTTCCGTCACATTTTGTATGTAAGGCGAGATCGGTGGCAATTCCGAGGAGATTCAATTGGCAAAGAAACTGAAGCTTGATCGCGATTTTGTTCCTTGCCCGGAATCTGAAGGGGATGAGTTGTTCGCGAACGGCATCTTTGAGTTCAATATCACGAAGATGATCGAACATATCCGTGAGCGTCCCGGAGAGTTCGTTCCGGAGGAAATTGCCGTCGATGATTTTAATCGCTTTGAGCCGTTTGCCGATTCGAAGCTGGAATCGATCAGGATCGGTGATCCCGTGATAATAGCCGAGATCGCGCCCGGGAAATACAATCTGATCGACGGTAATCACAGAATGGAAAAAGCTCGCAGATTGGGCATTAAAAGCATCTTGGCTTATCGGCTGACCGTCGATCATCACGTGAGATTCCTGACGGAAAGAAAAGCCTATGAGACTTATATTGAGTATTGGAACGGCAAACTGAGAGATATGTAACACGTCTTATGTTTATTTTCCGTTCGTAGTAATGGGCGGATTTTAAGAATTCTTCTCTGGCTCCCATTATCTCGGGTTCTTGATCCCGCCAGACCCCGTCTGGCAGCTGCCTTCCGGCAAAGATTATTTCAAGTATAAAAACCTTCCCAAACCATGAACGCCCATGTCGTAACTGGCCCTCCCATGAGGGGAGGTGCTGAGTGTATGAGTGAAATGGCAGCAGGAAAGTTTGGGCGCAATCAGCGGCTAATAGAAATCGATGAGCTGTCGTCAATGTTAGGCGTGTCGAAGAATACCCTCTACGACTGGTGCGCCGTTAAAAAGATTCCGCACATCAAGCTGGGCAAGTTCCTTCGTTTTAGTGCGGCAGAGATTGAAGCTTGGCTTCAGGCTAAACGGGTAATTGCTAAGGAAATTTGACATTTACTTATGACAATGCTTGGCGTACAATTAGCGCATGCTTAAGGCGAAAGACTTCTACTCGGTCCCGGAATTAGCAAAGCTGTTAGGCGTTTCTCGCCAAGCGATTATTGGACGTATCAAGAGAGGCACTCTTAAAGCCGTCAGGTTTGGAGAGAAGATATATGCGATACCCAAAAAGGAAGTACAGCGGGTAGTGAGGCAAGGGGAGCCATAATATGGAAGAGACCACCGACAAGCCAAATAAACGAGAGCGTAAGACAAAAGGGATTTATGTGCGTGAAGAAGTTTATTACGTCTCTTTTTACTATTACGATCAGACAGGCGTCCGGCGGCGTTTCCGCAAGGCTATAGGCCCGAATAAGAAGGAAGCTGAAGACTTTCTGGGGAAGAAGCGGGCTGAGGCGCGAGAGGGCAAGCTCTTCGATGTTCAGAAGGATGAAAAGATTACCTTTGAGAACTTCGGCAAGGAATATCTGGAGCGACATACAAAAATATATCTCAAATCATCCCGAACCGATGAACAGCGATTAACGACCCTCAATAAGATCTTAGGAAAGAAGTATCTTTTTGAGATCACTTCGAAGGATATTGAAAGTTTCAAGGCCCTGCGTTTGGCTGATGAGATTAAACCCGCTACCATCAATCGGAGCATGGCTTTATTGCGTTCTATGTTTAACCGCGCTAAGGAGTGGGGAAGATTGCATCGCGCCAATCCTTGTGATGGCATGCGGAAGCTTCGGGAGAATAACGAGCGGCTTAGATTCCTTTCCAAGGATGAAATAGAGAAGCTTGTCGCGGCCTGTGAAGGTGAGCTTTTAGCTTTTGTGAAGTTTGGTCTTAATACGGGCATGAGAAGGGGAGAAATCGTAGCGCTCACTTGGCGGGATATCGATATCCATCGCGGGCAGATCCATATCCGGGATTCAAAATCAGGGAAGGGCCGAATTCTTCAGATGAACGAGACTGTGAGAAGCCTTCTTCTGTCGCTTAGGAAACAACCCGATTCAGAACTGATCTTCTCTTCTTACTTCAGGAAGGAGTTTGATGCTGCCGTGGCGAAAGCCGAGCTTGATGACTTTATATTTCACGATCTTCGTCACACTTTCGCTTCACACCTCGTAATGAGTGGTGTAGACTTGGTGACCGTTTCGAAACTTCTGGGCCATGCTTCCATTCAAATGACCATGCGCTACAGTCATCTGAGCCCCGAACATCAGGCGAAAGCCATAGGCGTTCTGGATAGGGTTTTTGGGCTTAAAAGCTATAAAATAGACACAAAATGGGCACAAGGCGAAAATCCTGACGGAAAAGTAATGGATAGATTTATTGTAACCTATTCATCTAGAAGAAGTTGTAGCTTTCGGGCCTATAGCTCAATCGGTTAGAGCAGAGGACTCATAATCCTTTGGTTCCTGGTTCGAGTCCAGGTGGGCCCACACGTTTTACATGGGGTAGGATGTGTGGTGGATGAACTTTTCCTTCTTGACACTTTTCGGGGATGAAAAGTAGACTTTCAACGTCAGTTCTTTTTTGCATCTCAAATGCTGAGGGGGTTTTGTATGGAGAAGATGCGGCTTTTTGCGGTGGTGGCGCTTTTGGGTGTGATGTTCGCCTCGTGTGCGTCAAGTTCTCCGAAGTATTCCTTTGGGCCTTACTCCGAGGCTGAGACTTTCTATAAAAAGGGGAATTATCCCAAGGCGATCGAGAAGTATCAGGAATATCTGACATCCCATCCTCAAGGGACCCTGTCCGCGATCGCGGAATATTATGTGGCGAAAAGTTATGCGCTCTCCGGAAATCGAGACAACGCTCGCGAGAGCTTTGAGCTGGTTATAAAGAAGTTCCCGGGAACTAGCTGGGCAGAATTTTCCAAAGAGCAACTCGAGATGTTACGAGGGGACGCACGGATTTAGCGCGCTTTGTTTTTTGTTCTTTGACCGAACATCCGGTTTTTTGAGAAGGCCTTCTCGGATGACCGCGCACAGATGATGAGAGACGGGAAACGACCTGTCCAACCGCTGTGGGAGGAAAGTCCGAGCTTCATAGGGCATCGTAGTGGGTAACGCCCACCTTCCGGGATCGATCCTTCTTAAAGAGGGTCGATCGTGGAACGGATCAGAGCCACAGAGACGAGTTCTGCTTCGCCCTGTCCGTAAGGGCAGGGCTACGCAGGAATGAATCCTTCTAGCGATAGAGGGGCTAGCTCCTGCAGAGCGTCGCCGATAAGGACGACGCGGAGTAGAGGTGAAACGCGGCAATCTCTACGTGAAGAAAGGCTAAACATGATGAGGAGCGAAAGCGGGAACGGCCCGTTCCTATTCCGTCGCAAGGCGGGAACCTCGTCGGGTAAGCCGACCGAGGCTGCCAGTAATGGCGGTCCAAGATAGATGGTCATCCTCCGCTCGCAAGAGTGGGGACAGAACTCGGCTTATAGAGAAGGCCTTCTCATTTTTTTTGTAAGGCTTGACAAAGGAGGAAGGAACGGGTAACTTTCTGTTCAGAGACGCGCGATTCTAACTCCTTTTAAGACGGCGCTGAGACGCCGACAAAGGTGGAAAAATGAATACGAAATTTCCCCATAGTGCCCCCGCAAACAGACGCGGGGTATTTTTTTGCCTGTCCGACAATGTTTTAGTGGCTAGTCCGGAGCTCCTGTGACCTCTCCCGAAAAGCAGGTTCTTGACGAGGGGGGGATCGAACGGGCGCTTGCCCGGATTGCTCATGAGATCCTCGAGCGGAATCAGGGAACGGCCCACCTTACGCTCGTCGGTATTCGAAGCCGCGGCGTTCTCCTTGCCGAGCGGCTTCAGAAGAAACTTTCCGAGATCGAGAAGAAAGAGATTCCCCTTGGCATTCTCGATATTACTCTTTATCGCGATGATCTGAGCGAGATAGGTCCCAAACCCGAGCTTCGCGAAACGAATATTCCTTTTGATCTTAAGGACAAGATCGTGATCCTGGTCGATGACGTTCTTTTTACGGGCAGGACCATCCGCGCTGCGCTTGACGGGCTCATCGATTTCGGAAGACCCCAGGCCATTCAACTTGCGGTGCTTGTCGATCGCGGACACCGGGAATTGCCCATCAAGGCGGACTATGTAGGGAAGAATGTTCCCACCTCGATCCAGGATAAAATTATTATTCGTTTGAAGGAAGCGGACGGAAAAGACGAAGCGGTGATCTCCGGAGGCGGCAGGCTATGACACAGAACGGGAAACTTACCTGGAAACGAAAAGACCTTCTCGGACTGCGAGATCTTTCCGCGGAAGAGATCACGCTGATCCTGGATACCGCGAAATCTTTTGGTGAAGTTTCCCAAAGAGAGGTCAAGAAAGTTCCGGTCATGCGCGGCAAGACCGTGGTGAATCTTTTTCTCGAGCCGAGCACCCGGACGCGCGTTTCTTTCGAACTCGCGGAAAAACGATTAAGCGCGGACACCATCAGCATGGCAAGCGCCGGCTCCAGTATGACGAAGGGCGAATCCCTATGGGATACGATCGCGAATATCGAGGCGCTCAAAGTGGATATTATTGTCATGCGGCACGGTTCCACGGGGGCCCCGCATCGCGTTTCCAATTACACAAAATGCGGGATCGTTAATGCAGGAGATGGTATCAACGAGCATCCGACGCAGGGACTTTTGGATATGTTCACGCTCCGTGAGATCAAAGGGAAGATCAAGGGTCTTAAGGTCGTTTTTGTCGGAGACATTCTGCATTCCCGTGTGGCGCGTTCGAATGTTTGGGGACTGACAAAGCTTGGCGCGGAGGTCGTTATCTGCGGACCAAAGACGCTCATTCCGTGGGGGATCGAGGAACTCGGCGTGAAGGTTATCCACGACGTGAAGAGGGCGATCGATGGCGCGGACGCCGTGACCCTTCTCCGGATCCAGATGGAAAGGCAGAATGAGACGCTATTCCCGAGCATCCGTGAATACGCGAGCACTTTCGGGATGAATACCGAGCTTTTTAAATGCGCGAAACCTGACGCGATCCTGATGCATCCCGGTCCGGTGAATCGCGGCGTTGAAATTGAGAGCGCTCTCGCGGATAGTCCGCAGTCTTATATTCTTAAACAAGTGACCAACGGGATCGCAGTTCGTATGGCGGTCCTTTATCTCCTGAGCGGGGCGCTGAAAAATGAAAAATAAACTGAACGGGCAATCCGTCAAGAACCTGATCATCCGGAATGCCCATATCGTGGACCCTGCGAACAAGATCGATGAAGTGATGGACCTTCATGTCAAAAGCCACCGGATCGTAAAATGGGGTAAAGATCTTGCGGCGGAGGAAGCGGAGATCCTGGATGCTAAGAAGCGCCATCTTCTTCCGGGACTGGTGGATCTTCATGTCCATTTTCGCGAACCTGGTTACGAGCATAAAGAAACGATCGAGACTGGGGCTCAGGCCGCGATCGCGGGCGGTTTTGTGGCTTGCGTGACCATGCCGAACACGAAGCCGGCCTGCGATAATGCCCAGGTCGTGAAATACCAAATGGAGCGCGCGAACGTACTGAACTTTAATATCTTTCCGGCCGGGACGCTGACGCAAGGAAGGGAAGGCAAGAAGATCTCGGAAATGGCAGAAATGAAGGCGGCCGGGGCTGTGGCTGTCACCGATGACGGGGGTTGGGTCGTGGATTCTGGTGTAGCGCGCCGTGTTTACGAGTATGCCGCGACCTACGGATTGCCGATCATGTCGCACGCCGAAGATCATTCGATCAGCGTGAATGGCGTGATGAACGAAGGGATCGTTTCTTCGAAGCTGGGTCTGCGAGGTTCTCCCAACGCCGCCGAAGATATTGCTACGGCCAGGGATATTGAACTAGTCCGGCTCATCAAATGTCAGCTTCACTTTCAGCATGTTTCGACGCGCGGGGCTGTCGACATGATACGGCGTGCGAAAGCGGAGGGTTTGCCGATCACCGCCGAGGCGACGCCGCACCATATTGCGCTGACGGATGAGGAGTTCGTTAATTACGACACCTTTTACAAAATGAATCCGCCACTTCGAACTGAAAGAGATCGTCAAGCCATCATGGCGGGGTTGGAGGACGGTACGATCGACGCAATTGCAACGGACCATGCGCCTCACGCGCTTGAGGAAAAGGATCGCGATATCGAAACGGCCCCCTTTGGGGCGATCGGATTGGAATCAGCTTTCGGGGTCATCATGACGGAACTTTTTCATGGCCGGAAATGGAAGTTGGAAGACATTGTGAAAAAAATGAGCCTTACACCGTCGGAGATCCTGAAGAAGGCGAATTTTGGAAGACTTAAGATCGGCGAACAGGCTAATTTTATTCTGGTGGATATCGACAAGGACTGGGTTTTTGGTGAGGACGACGTTCAGTCAAAATCCAGGAATTCATGTTTTTATGGAAAAAAACTCAAGGGGAAGGTCCTCCATACGTTCGTGAAGGGATATCAGTACGTTCTGTGATGTCTGTAGCATGGATAGAACGGAAAGCGGGAGTCAAATGAAAAAGCACGCGATGAATCGGAGGTAACGCCATTTGCCATTATCCAAAGTCAGAGTATTTGCAGCCGGGATAGTGGCGGTCTCGGGTATTTTTTTAGTGGTTGTTCTTTTTTTGCATCTCCGTCGTCCGATCCCTCCCAATATCATTATTTTCGCGGTCGATACGCTGCGTGCCGACCATCTGAGTTGTTACGGTTATCCTCGAAAAACCTCTCCCCATGTGGATGCTTTCGCAAAGGACTCGGTTTTGTTTGAAAAGGCTATTAGTCAGGCGAACCTGACCACCCCTGCTTTTATGTCCATATTCACGGGCCTGACGCCTTGGGTCCATCTCTTGACATCCAACCCTTCGGGGGATGGCCGGAAAGTCACGAATATGCGCTTGGATGAAAAGATCCAGACTTTGCCGCAAATTCTGCGCAGGCATGGTTATCAAACCATAGGGTTACATGGGGGGGGGAGCGTTGTCGGCAGATTGGGTTTTGATAAGGGGTTTGATTTTTATTGTTTCTGGGACAGCTTTAACACGGGAATTGAAGATGTTCGCCATGCCATTATGAACAGCAAACAGATGCGCAAGCCTTTTTTTCTTTTTCTGCATAATTATATTTGTCACTTCCCTTATCTCCAAGCGCCTCCTGAATATAGTATGAAATATTTAACGGATAGTGTTCAGGACTTTCCCGTGTCTCGTTATGATCTTCCGGCCGACGGGAAGTGCGGTGATTTTTACGATGATTTTTGGAAGAAAGTGGATCTGAGCAATCCACGGCATCGGGCCCATCTGGTATCGCTCTATGATGGCGCGATCTATTACGAGGATCATCTGTTTGGGGAAATGATCGAGATCCTTAAAAAAGAAGGCCTTTATGATCAGTCGCTTATTATTTTCATTTCTGACCATGGGGAAGAATTCTTTGAGCATGGCGGTCGGGAGCATACGAGAATGTTCGTTGAAACTATGAATGTGCCGCTGATCATTAAGTTCCCGGGGAAGCGCTATTCCGGAAAAAAAGTGCGTGACCGGGCGCGGACCATGGATTTGTTGCCGACGATTCTTGATTTCTTGAAAATTAAATATAAAAATTTTGGCCCCATGCAAGGGGGCTCTTTTGCTCCTCTGATCACGGACCAAGGGACGTATCAGCCGCTTGTCGTCAGTTATGGGGAAGGCGGCAGAATTCGATTCATTGAGAACGATTTTGTCTATTCGAATGAACATAATGGTGGTATTACCGAGTGTCTCTTTGACGCGACAAAAGATCCACACGAGCAGCACAATCTAGCTTTGAGTCTTAAAGATGTTACCCGTCGAATGCGGTCTAGGGTTGATGATATCCGAGTTTCCAACGAGGCTGTTCGTGAAAAGATAGGTTCTCAGGCTCTGATTAAGGTCGAAGAGGATGGGGAGCTTTCGGATCAATTGAGATCGTTAGGATATCTGGTTTGAGCGTTCGATTTTTGATCTCGAGACGATATTCTAGATATGAATCAAATGGACAATCTGATAACATTCTAAAAGATTTGAATGTGCGGAACGATTGAGAGAAACAGGATCCTGTGATGAAGGCGAAAAAATACGACGAAGATGTCCTTCTTCTTGAAAACAAGAAGGTGAACGAAAAATATTTTAAGCTGGTTTTTCGTTCCAAGGCTCTTTCAAAAGATATCAAGCCAGGGCAGTTTCTTCACGTGCGTGTCAACCAGGGGCAGGATCCATTTTTAAGGCGTCCCTTTAGCTATTTTAGGGTTTCTCCCGGAAGGGTCGAGGTTCTTTACGAGGTTCTGGGCCGCGGTACTTCTATTCTTTCCGGGAAGAAGAAGGGAGACTTTCTCAGGGTCATGGGGCCTCTTGGGAACGCATTCACCAAAGACCTTGGTAAGAAAAAGCGCATTCTGGTCGCGGGCGGGGTGGGCGTTCCGCCGCTTGTTTTTCTCGCTGAAAAATATCCCACGGCTTATCTTCTTGTCGGCACAAAATCCAAAGCCGAGCTCATGTCGAAGTCCGAACTCAAAAAAGTCCGGGCCCAACTTCTTTTCACCACAGAGGATGGCTCGTATGGCACGAAAGGCCGGGTGACGCTACTTCTCGAAGAGATCTTGAAAGACCAACATCCCGAGGAATTCTACATCCAGACCTGCGGGCCGAAGAGGATGATGGAGGCAGTGATCGCGATTGCGGCCAAATACGGTGTCGAAGGTGAGGCGTCTTGGGATGAAAGTATGGCCTGCGGGGTTGGTGCCTGCCTCGGATGCATGGTGAAGACGAGAACGGGCCTTAAACGGGCCTGTGCCGACGGTCCTGTTTTTAAGTTCGAGGACCTTGAGACATGAGAGTCGACCTGACGACCCGGATCAAGAATCTTAGGCTGAAAAATCCCATCACTGTTGCGTCCGGAACTTATGGGACTACGGATGAATATGCCAGTTATGTGGATCCCCGGAAGCTCGGGGCGATCATCACCAAGACTATCACGGTCAAGGCGCGTGCCGGGAATCCTATGCCGCGTATCTGCGAAACTCCCTCCGGAATGATCAACGCGATTGGACTCCAGAATAAAGGTCTTGAGGATTTCATCGAACACAAGATCCCTTACTTCAAGAAACTCGGCGTTCCGCTCATTGTCAGTATCGCCGGGGAGTCCGCGGAGGAATTTGGCAAGCTCGCCAAGACATTCGAGAGACGGAAGGATGTAGTGAAGGCGCTTGAGGTCAATCTTTCCTGTCCGAACGTTGAGACGGGGGGAGTCAATTCTATGAAAAAACAGGAACGGATCCTCGATGCTGTAAAAGCTGTGTGTGGCGAGACCGACCTTCTTGTTTTCGCCAAGATCTCCCCGGAACTCGGCGATGTGCTTGATATTGCCGGCAAGGTGATCGGGCAAGGAGTGGACGGGATCAGTTTGATCAATACATTGCGGGGCATGGCGGTGGATCTTCGGACGAGAAGTTCCAGGATCGCGAAAGATTTCGGAGGACTGAGCGGCCCGGCGATCAAACCCGTCGCGCTTCGTTATGTCTATCAGGTCAAAAAAGAATTCCGGGTCCCGGTTATCGCTTCGGGCGGTATCTCCAGCGCCCAGGATGCTCTGGAATTCCTGATTGTTGGTGCGGACCTTCTGGCGATCGGGACGGCGAATTTCGTGGAGCCGCAGGCGACGCTCCAGATCCTGACGGGGATTGAGGAGTTTTGCCGCAAGGAAAAGATCGTACGGCTCGGAGATCTCCGGGGAAGTTATGTGCCGGCTGATGAAAAAGGAGAGGGATGCAATCGATGAAAAGAACTTCGGGTCATGCCCGACGGAAATGTTTTCAGAATGATCGTGGGAGCTCGAACGTTTCCTCCGCGAGGGATCGTTTGATCGTAGCGCTTGATGCGCCGACGCTTAAAGTAGCCGAGCAATGGCTTTCGGAGCTGAAGGGTGTGGTCTCTTTTTACAAGGTAGGCCTCGAGCTTTTTACAGCGCATGGCTGGAAAGCCGTGAACATGGTGAAAAATTACGGAGGGCGCGTCTTCCTGGATCTCAAGCTTCACGATATTCCGAACACTGTGAGCCGGACGCTTGCGGCCGTATGCGAGCATGAAGTGGACATTGTGAATGTGCATGCGCTCGGGGGATTTGAGATGATGAAGATGGCCCGTGAGGCAGTGGAAAAATATTCCTCGGGATGTGTCAAGAAACCGAAGTTGATCGCCGTGACCGTTCTGACGAGCCATGACCAGAAGTCGCTCTCGCGCGACCTCCGGGTTCGGGGGAGCGTGAAAGAAGAGGTTCTGCACCTGGCGGGTTTGGCGAAGAAAGCGGGACTGGACGGGATCGTTTGTTCGCCCGAGGAAACGGCTTGGGTCCGCAAAAAGTTTAAGCAGGATTTTTTAATCGTGACCCCCGGTATCCGGCCGACGGGTGCGGACAAGGGGGACCAGAAGAGGATCTTCACGCCTGAGAAAGCCCTAAAGGCCGGTTCAGATCATATCGTTGTTGGCCGTCCCATTACGCAGGCTCCTGATCCCAAAGAAGCTGCTCTGCGGATACTTGCCGCTATAGA
>JAZDJU010000081.1:0-3763 GCA_043803685.1 Candidatus Omnitrophota bacterium | reverse complement strand
CCCCAGGAACTTCACTGCCGTCCGAACTTTTCATTTCTTTTCCATTACGGTAGTTTGGACGGCACTGATCACCTTCGTTTTTAAAATCAAGATCAGTGCCGCAGAAGATACAGGTCAGGTTCTCCGTGGGTGTTTCCTTTTTGCAGGCCCGACAAAGGATCTTCCGAGGACCTCGGGCCTCCTCCTGTTCCCATTTCTTTTGGAGCCGCTCGGGCGGTTCCTCGTCCTTCACTTCCCAATCGGGAAGTTCCTCGTCATCATGCATCATCGGCATTTTTCGTCTCTTTCTTTGCTTCCGCGGCATGGGCGATCTTCCGGAGCATGCCTCCAAAAAGATAAGCGTGAAACGGAAGGACCCCATACCAGTAAAGAATCCCCCAAAGCCCCTTCGGAATAAACCGCGCGATCTGGGAGAGTCTGCAAGACCGGGAAGACTCAGGATCCTTTTTAATTTGGAATTCCAGTGTAGCACGACCCGGCAATTTCATCTCCGCGATCAGAAACAAACGGCTTCCCTCTATGACGTGGCCTACACGCCAAAAATCCAGCGCGTCGCCCGAACGGATCTCTTGAACACTCCTCCGGCCCCGTCTGAGTCCCACCCCTCCCGCCAACCGGTCCAAAAAACCACGGAATTTCCAGAGCCGATCGGCATGATACCAGCCGGTCGTGCCGCCGATCACCTTGATCGTATGCCAAACTTTTTCCGGAGAAGCCCCGACCTTCGCGCTTCGTTTATCTTCAAAGATCGTCCCTCCGGCCCACCGGGGATCCCCCGGGTACAACATCTCGACGGGCGGGATCCCTCCCGCATCGCTCCAGTGGGTCTTCACCATGTCCTGTTCGGTCCTTTGAAGGGCAAGCTTCATTGCCGTGCGGCAATCCAGGAGCTCCTGCGGCAGGATCTCCCGGATCCGGAAGTCCCGGCAGACGACGGGATTGCGAAGTCCTTCGGCCAGCGCACGCGCTATCGAATCGGGAACGGACGTCACAAAATGGATCCAGTAAGAACTGAGGCGGGTCGAAAGGAAGGGAACCGGAATGAACCGGCGTTTAGGAAGCCCGGCTTCTCCGGCGTAGAGCTCCATTAACTTCCGGTAACTCACCACATCGGGCCCGCCGATATCGTAGGTTTGCCCCGTCGTTGCGGAACACTCAAGACAGCCGATAAGATAATTCAGAACATTACGGACCGCAATGGGCTGGCACGGAGTTTCCAGCCACTTCGGGATGATCATCACAGGCAAACGATCCACCAGATAACGCACGATCTCAAAAGAGGCGCTTCCGGAACCGATGATCATGGCCGCCCGCAGCACCGTCACCGGGACTTTCCCAGATCGGAGGACTTCTGCCACCTCTGCGCGCGACCTCAAATGATGGCTAAGATCCGGCCCGGCATCCCCCAACCCGCCGAGATAAATGACGCGCGCAAGGCCCGCTTCTTCCGCGACCCGGATCATATTCGCCGCGGCCTTTCGATCCGCGTCTTCAAAATTTTTCGGACGGGATAACATGGAATGAACGAGATAATACGCCGCCCCGCAACCGGCCACGGCTTTCCTAAGAGAATCGATGCCCAAAAGATCCGCGGCCATCAACTCCACATGAGGAAGTTCGGCCCATGGACGGCTTTTCAATTTTTCAAGGGAACGGGCAACGGCACGGACACGATAACCCCGTTCAAGCAGAAGCGGGATCAACCGGCCCCCGACATAACCCGTTCCGCCGGTCACCAGAATGGTTTTAGAATTCATGGGAACATTTTAAACCCGGGAGGAAAAAAGTTACGTTTCTCACTTGAGATCAAGCATTTAAATAATATTCACTTCGCAAGACAGTTCGATCCCGAATTTTTCCATGACGGAATCAACGATGGCACGCGAAAGCTCCAGGATTTCCCAACCGGTTGCGCCGCCGTAATTCACGATCACGAGCGCTTGAGTTTTGTAACAGCCCATCGGCCCGAACATTTTCCCTTTCCAACCGCACTCTTCGACAAGCCAGCCCGCTGGAATTTTCAGGGTCCCGTCCGGTTGCGGATAGTGCGGCATCTCGGGATATCGGGAAAGAAACGCGTCGCCCTGGTCCTTGGGAACAAAAGGATTCTTGAAAAAACTTCCGGCATTCCCGAGCTCCTTGGGATCGGGAAGTCTGGCGCGCCGTAGCTGGCAGATGGCATCGCTCACGGCTTGCAGGGAAAGACGCTGAATTTTCATGGCGTCCAGCGTTGCACGAACGTCCCCGTACTCGGTCCGGAAAGCGTAATGAACTCCGTGAGCGGAAAGCTTCGTGAGCTTAAACGAGACCGAAGTGATGAAAAATTGGCCCGCGAATTTATGTTTAAAAATGCTGTCCCGGTATCCGAAGGCGCAATCTTTGGCGCTGAATTTGACTAAATTTCCTGAGGCGATCTCGACCGCTTCCAGTTCATGGAACACATCTCTGAGTTCGGCGCCGTAGGCCCCGATGTTTTGAACGGGCGCCGCCCCCACAAGCCCCGGTATGAGCGAAAGGTTTTCGAGCCCTCCGTAATTCAGTTCGATACACCCCAGCACCAATTCGTGCCAGTCTTTTCCCGCCCCGGCCTTCACAATCACCTCGGTCCCTGTTTCGCTCGCGATCTCAATGCCGGGGATCGAGTTCTTGACGACCCAGCCGTCAAAATCCCCCGTCAGAAGAATATTGCTTCCACCCCCGAGGATCAGCTTTTTCCCGTCCGGAAACCGCGAGTCATTCAGAAGCTCTCTGAGTTCCTCGATCGAATGGATCTCCACGAAGTATTGTGCCGCGGCATCGATGCCGAACGTGTTGAGAGATTTGAGAGACCTGTTCTGTTCGATCTTCAACTTTTAGATCTCCTGATTTATTTTGAAAACTCTATGGGAAATCGAAAACCTTCCGCCTCTCATCAGGCCCATAATCCCCGCTTCTGCGATTTCGCTTCTTCCTGCAACTTTGAGAAAAGCTCCTGATATTTCACGTTAGGCGGAACGATCTTTATGGGAGCATGGCCCTCTCTTATCATCGTGGCATTCAGGAACACCCGGAGCTGCCTTTCCTTGCTTTCCGGAACGAGCTCCGCGTACCAGCCCTCGGGTATTTCCATATTGAGGTGGGGATCCAGATAAAAATAAACATACGCCCACCGCCGGCCGGACTTTTCCTTCTCCTCAACGTCATACTCCAGAACAACCGTTTTATTCTTGATCAACTCGCGAAGGAACTTTGCCGCGTTTTTCCCGGCCGCTATGAGCGCCGGGGCGTCCTTTCCTGTGTTCTTGATATCATCGCGAAGCTTGACGTTTCTGGAAGATGCGGGGACGTCGATCCCGATCAAACGGATCTTCTCGCCATTCGAAAGCTGGAGCGTCTCGCCGTCAAGAACGCCGGTAACGGAAAAGGAATCAGCGGACTGGCAGAGGCCAAACGGCATAATACCCAGAAGCGCCGAAAACAATCCCAGAGAAAAAACCGCTTTTATCCCCATCAGAAAATCCCGGATCCGGCTTGGATGCTTACGCGATAGTTCGAGAGCTCTTTCACAAAAAGGGACCTGCCTCTCATTTTTTACAATCTTTCAGAAGGGAAATAATCGTATCCATTTGGGCGGATATTTTTTGGAGTATCTCCATCTGTTCCCTCGACATTCTCTCCTGTTTCTCCTGGATCTGTTTGGCTTCTCCCGCTATTTTCGCCATATCCCCAAGCTGCTTAAGATCAAACATTTGTCCTCCTTTGAAGTATAAATCGCATTTTTGAA
>JAZDJU010000080.1:0-39257 GCA_043803685.1 Candidatus Omnitrophota bacterium | reverse complement strand
CGCCGGAAATGCCGGGGATGTGGGATGTGGGGGATGAAAGGCAGCTAAAACGGTTGGCTCTGCTCCGGGAGGCTTTACAGTCTTTGGATAAGATCCCCGCGCTCGGGGAAGTGGCGCGTCTCGAGCTGAAGATGGTCCCTCTGATAGAGGAGATCATTGGAGAGATGATCGTCACGGATGATCAATCTCGAAGAGGCCACGATTGGTTTTTGAAATTACGTGATGCGGTCAAGGATGCCGGGACGCGGTCCGCAGAGAGGATCAAGGCGATCGATTATATTGTCTTGCGGTGTAACGAAGTCTCCGGCATTGAATACGAATTCCTGTACGACAAGGGATCGCGCCTCCTTTCCATCGGATATAATGTCACCGAGCACAAGGTGGATCGCGGGTGTTATGACCTTCTGGCGTCCGAGGCTCGGCTCTGCAGTTTTGTCGCGATCGCTCAAGGGAGAATGCCGCAGGATCATTGGTTCAAGCTTGGCAGGATGATCTCAAAATCGGAGGGGGATCCTGTCCTGGTTTCCTGGGGCGGCTCAATGTTTGAATATCTCATGCCTCTCCTCGTGATGCCGACCTATGAAGGGAGCCTGCTGGACCAGACTTACAAAGCCGCGGTCAGCGGTCAGATCCGGTATGCCGCCAAGAATAATATTCCCTGGGGGATTTCGGAATCCGGCTACAACAAGATCGACGCGAACATGGTCTATCAGTACCACTCGTTCGGGGTTCCGGATATGGGTTTCAAACGGGGCCTCGCGGAGGACCTTGTCGTGGCCCCTTATGCCACGATGCTGGCGTTGATGGTGGAGCCTGAGAAGGCCTGCGAGAATCTCGAGCGCCTCTCCACCGAAGGCTCTGGCGGGCTTTACGGCCTCTATGAAGCGATCGATTACACACCCGCGCGTCTCGCTCCGGATGAGACTCGCGCAGTCGTGAAATCCTACATGGCGCATCATCAAGGCATGAGTTTGCTGTCTCTCGCGTATGTGCTTCTGGGTCGTCCGATGCAGAGACGCTTTCTCGCGGAGCCGATGTTCAAATCGACGGAACTGCTTCTTCAGGAAAAGATCCCGACCGCCGAGCCGTTCCTCTATGATTTCGAAGTGACCGGCATGCTCCGGAAATTCGGAGAAAGGGAAACGCTCCTGCGTGTCTTTACGACCCCTCAAACTCCGGTGCCGGAAGTCCATCCGCTTTCCAACGGCCGGTACCATGTGATGGTCACCAACGCCGGCGGCGGGTACAGCCGATGGCGAAATTTCGCGGTGACGCGATGGAACGAGGACGCGGCGCTCGATAACGACGGTACCTTTATTTATCTCCGGGACGTGGAGTCCGGCCAGTTCTGGTCCTCGGCCTATCAGCCGTCGCAAAAAAAATCCAAGCACTATGAAGCTCTTTTTTCCCAAGCCTGGGTGGAATTCAAACGGCGGGACCACCAGATCGAAACGCATACCGAGATCGCGGTCTCTCCGGAAGATGACATCGAACTGCGCCGCGTGACTCTCACCAACCGGTCCCGTAACCGGCGCATCATCGAAGTGACCAGCTACGCGGAAGTGGTCCTGAACGATCCCGCGAGCGACCAGGCCCACCGGGCGTTCAGTAATCTTTTCGTCCAGACCGAGATCATCAGATCCCACCAGGCGATTCTTTGCCAGCGGCGGCCGCGTTCCGACAAAGAAGTGTTTCCCTGGATGCTTCATCTGATGGCCGTCCACGGCGATGCGGTCGTGGGGGCTTCTTATGAAACGGATCGTAACAAATTTATTGGACGGGGCCATACGGTGGTGGATCCGGTAGCGATGGAAGTGGGAAGTCAACTTTCGGACAGTGAAGGCTCTGTGCTTGACCCGATTGTTTCGATAAGGTGCCGTATCGAACTGGCGCCCGACGAATCGGCCGTGATCGATTATGTGACCGGGATGTGCGAGAACCGGGAGGCCGCTCAGGCGCTCATGGAAAAATACAGGGACCGGAATCTGGCCGACCGTGTTTTTAACCTGGCGTGGACCCACGGTCAGGTGGCTTTGCAGCAGATCAATGCGACGGAGGCCTCCGCCCAGCTCTACGGTCGTTTGGCCAGTGCCATTTTGTACGCGAATCCGTCGTGGAGAGCGAGCGCGAGTGTTTTGCGGCGGAATAACCGGGGCCAGCCGGATCTTTGGGGGTACAGTATTTCCGGCGATCTCCCGATCGTGCTCGTCCGTATCGAGAACCAGGACAATATCGAGCTGGTCGTGCAGATGATGCAGGCCCATGCCTACTGGCGCATGAAAGGATTGGCGGTCGATCTGGTCATCTGGAATGAAGACAGTTCTATTTACCGCGACAGCCTGGGGGAGCGGATCAGCGGGTTGATTATTGCCGACGCCGAGGAAAGGGCGGGCCAGAAAGGTGGGATCTTTTTAAGACGCGCCGATCAGATGTCCGACGAAGACAAGATCCTTATGCAGACGGTCGCACGGATCATCATCTCCGACCGTGGAGGAACGTTGGCCGAGCAACTCGAGGATGTGACCCAGCCCAAGGTGAACTTTTTGCCGTTCGTTCCGACCCGGAAAGATGATCCGGGGGATGAAGATCAAGGACCCGGGGAGCGTTCCGACCTTGTTTATTACAACGGTGTGGGAGGTTTTACCGGGGACGGACGGGAATACGTGATAACGACCTCAAGCGTGAAGACCACTCCCGCGCCGTGGGTCAATGTGTTGGCGAATCGTCACTTCGGTACGGTGATCTCCGAAAGCGGCGGCGCCTATACTTGGAGTGAGAACGCGCACGAATTCCGTCTCACGCCTTGGAAGAACGATGCCGTCACGGACGCTTCGGGCGAGGCCCTTTACATCCGTGATGACGAGAGCGGGAGATTCTGGTCTCCGACCCCGCTTCCCGCGACGGGGAAGACGCGTTACACCGCGCGCCACGGGTTCGGGTACAGTATCTTCGAACACGCCGAGAACGGAATCGTGTCCGAATTAACGGTATTCGTTTCGCTGGAAGACCGCGTCAAATTCTCAAAGCTGAAGATCCGGAATATTTCCGGACGGAGGAGGTGTCTCTCCGCGACGGCTTATTTTGAACTGGTCATGGGGACCTTCCGGGATAAATATCACACGCATATCGTGACCGAGATCGATCCCAAAAGTGGCGCTTTGCTTGCCCGCAACCCTTACAACAAAGAATTCCCGGATAGGACCGTCTTTTTGGATGTTAGCGAGCCGACGCGTTTCGTCACCGGGGACCGGATCGAATTTATTGGCAGGAACGGAACCATGGCCTCGCCTTCGGTGATGCGCCGGGACAGGCTTTCCGGCAAAGTGGGCGCGGGGATCGATCCCTGCGTGGCGACTCAGGTGAAATTTGAGCTGGCGGACCATGAGGAAAAAGAAGTCCTCTTTACTTTCGGTTCCGGGCAAACGGTGGAGGACGCGCGGAATCTGGTCCGGCGTTTTAACGGGACCGACGCGGCGCGTCAGGAACTTGAAAGGGTGTGGGAATACTGGAAGCAGACCCTGGGTGTGGTGTATGTGGAAACGCCCGACACCTCGATCGATTTTCTCGTGAACGGATGGCTACAGTATCAGATCATCAGCTGCCGCCTTTTGGGGCGAAGCGGTTTTTATCAATCCGGTGGGGCGTTCGGTTTCCGGGATCAGCTTCAAGACGTGATGGCGCTGATCCATTCAAAACCGGAAATGGTCCGGGAACAGTTGCTGACCTTCGCGGGGCATCAATTTGTCGAGGGAGATGTTCAGCACTGGTGGCATCCGCCCTCTGGCCGCGGGGTCCGGAGCCAGTGTTCCGATGATTATCTATGGCTTCCGTTCGTGACATGTCTTTATGTCGAAAAGATCGGCGACACGGGGATCCTGGATGAAACAATCGGGTTTCTGGAAGGTCCGCTTGTCAAGCCGACCGAAGAATCTTATTATGATCAGCCTAGGGCCGCGGCTCGCGCTGGGACGCTTTACGAGCATTGTGTTTTGAGCGTCAAAAGAGGGTTGAAGTTCGGCGCTCACGGCCTTCCGCTCATGGGCAGCGGGGACTGGAACGACGGGATGAATTTGGTCGGGTTCGAAGGAAAAGGCGAAAGTGTGTGGCTTGCTTTTTTTCTTTACGATGTCCTGAAGGCGATGGCGGTTTTGGCCGCTCAGCGTGGGGATCCCGACTTTTCGGAGTTTTGTACCGTGGAGGCCGGAAAGCTTGCCCAGAATATTGAAGAACACGGCTGGGACGGCGAGTGGTATCGCCGGGCTTATTTCGACAACGGGGATCCGCTGGGGTCTTCCCAGAATACCGAATGCCGTATCGATTCGATCCCGCAATCCTGGGCGGTCATTTCAGGCGCGGTCCAAAAAGAAAGGGCTCGGAAGGCCATGGATCAGGTCGACCGGCAGTTGGTCGACAGGAAGCACTCGCTCGTGAAATTATTTGATCCTCCTTTCAACAAGGCTTTCCCGAATCCGGGATACATCAAAGGCTATGTCCCGGGCGTCAGGGAGAACGGTGGACAGTACACGCACGCAGCGGTCTGGGCGGCGATCGCCTTTGCGGTCATCGGGGATCAAAAGCGGGCTTGGGAGTTGCTCTCTATGATCAACCCTGTTCATCACGGCGATACGGCGGAAAAATGTGCCGTTTACAAAGTGGAGCCTTTCGTGATGGCCGGAGATGTTTACGTCTCGCCGGGTCTTGCCGGGCGCGGGGGATGGACCTGGTACACCGGGTCCGCGTCCTGGATGTATCAGCTTATCGTGAAATATTTGCTCGGGATCCGCTTGAAAGTGGACCGGATCTATTTCGAGCCGTGTCTTCCCGCGGAATGGTCTTCCTGGAAGCTTCATTACCGGTACCGGGAGACCTTCCATCATATTACTTTTATCCGTTCAGGACCTTCGGATCACGTGACTTCCGTGACTTTGGATGGCGTGGTACAGGAGGAAAAGACCCTGCGGCTTGTGGACGACCGGATCGAACATGTGGCCGAGGTGAAGATCGGATGATCGTGGGCCGCGTTTCTGTCGCGGAATCTTTTAACGGTTCGATAGGCCTTGACCTTACCCTGGCAACGTAGGAAAATCAACACAAAGAATTAGGGACAGGGGTCTTGGAGATTTTCCAAGAGGAGTCATTTTGATGGTCGGGCCGCCATCTGACGATAACGTCAGATAGCGGTTTTTTTTATTTACGGGAAGATCCATTCGGTCGTCTTGTAAGTAATCCCCCATTTTTCAAAAAGGAGTTTTTTGTGGTTACATTTATCGCTTATCTTTTGATTGTCGGAATGATCCTCTATTTTATATCCAGGAGGGGAAGGCCATTTTCTTCTGGAGCCAACAGGGCTTTGCCCAACGAGTCACAAATCAAAGAGCCCAGCCCTCAAGAAGGTTCGCGGGAGATCTGGAAACAGGTTTATGAGACGGCTTCTATGGACGAAGCTCGTTCGATCCAATCGCGTTTGGAGAAAGAGGGTATGGATTGTATCCTCTATGAGCAAGGCAAAAAGGATATTCACGGAAACCTTTTGAAAGGCGTCGGAGTGGCAGTCCCGAGTGCCGCCGCATCACGAGCTCAGGCAAGTGTTTCGAAGATGCCCGTGTAACTGTGTGTGATCAATCTGCTGATTTGCAGCGAACTCATTGAGCGTTTTTCTACGAATAAAAGAATCCCGTCACTATAACCGAGAGGTGGAAAATGACAGCTGAATACTCAAGCCCGGACGAACAGATTCTGGATTGGTTGAACAATTTCATAAAAAAACCCGGCATGGTGCCCATGCTTGCTGTTTTATTGATCGTGGGATGGCTTGCGAGCGGTTTTTACATCGTCAAGCCCGGTGAGCAGGGGATCATCCGGCAGTTCGGAAAAAAGATCCGGGTCGCGAGTGCCGGGCTCAACTGGCGCATGCCGTGGCCGGTTGATAAAGTGGATATCGTGAACGTCGAGCAGGTCCGCAGGATCGAGGTGGGTTTCGGCATGCAGGGCCGTGAAAATTCAGAGTTCAGCCGACGTACGGGAGGCCGCTCGGACGCGATGATGCTTACCGGGGATGAGAACATGGTCGAAGCTCAGATCATTGTTCAATACAAGGTGAGCGATCCTGTGAAGTATCTTTTCCGGCTGTATGATCCCGATGGGACTCTTTTCACAGCGACCGAGGTAGCGCTCCGTAGTGCCGTGGGCCGAGCTACCATTGATGATGCTCTTACCGTGGGGCGGCAAAAGATCCAGGAAGAAACGCGGGAATTCCTTCAGCGTCTTATGGATGCTTATGAATCCGGTCTCATGATCACGGAGGTCCGGCTCCAGGTGGTGGATCCTCCGGACCAGGTCAAGGACGCGTTCCACGAAGTGGTGCGCGCGCGGGAAGACCGTGAACGACTGATCAATGAAGCGAAAGGATATCAGGAAGATCTGATACCTCGCGCGCGCGGTGAGGCGCAAAAGATGCTCCGGGGCGCGGAAGGTTTCAAGGAGGAACGTGTGCTCAGGGCCCAAGGGGATGCGGTTCGATTCACAGCGCTTCTTGGGGAGTACCAGAAATCCAAAGAAGTGACATGGAATCGTCTGCAGATCGAAACCCTGGAGCGGATCTATCCGGCCGCGAACAAAGTGGTGATCGATCCCCAGGCGGGCGCGAATGTCCTTCCGCTCCTTCCTTTGCAGAATCCGTCACTCCTTAATGCGCTTCAGGATCCGTCGGGTGCTGGGGCACTTTCCAGAAAGAAAGAGGTGGTGTCATGAACGCGGCGATGCTCTTGCGGTTTTGGCCTATTGTGATCCTCTCGGCGGCATTCCTTATTCCCTCCACGGTATTTACTGTGGATGAAACGAATCAGGTGGTGATCACCCGGCTCGGGGAATACCGGCGGACCCTTCAGGACCCCGGATTAAAACTCAAGATCCCGCTTTTGGAGCAGGCCAATTTTTTCGAGAAGAGGATCCTTACAAGCGGTGCGTTGCCGGCGGAGTATCTGACGCTCGATAAGAAGAGGCTTGTCGCGGACCATGTGACCCGCTGGAAGATCGTGGACCCGCTCCTCTTCTACAAGACCGTCAACGATCTCGCGGGCGCCAAGGCGCGTCTCGATGACATCGTGTTCTCAGAAATGCGCCGGGAACTTGCAAGTCATGATTTCAGTAAGATCATCGCAAGCGAGCGTGAGAACATCATGGAAACCATCGCGGGCAACGCACGGAAGCAGGCCGCGAAGTTCGGCATTGAGCTTGTGGACGTGAGGATCAAGCGGGCTGACCTTCCGCAGGAGGTTCAGGAAAGTGTTTTCTCGAGAATGAAGGCGGAACGCCAAAGGATCGCGAAACGGTACCGTTCAGAGGGGGAGGAAGAAGCCTTCAAGATCCGCGGCGAGACCGATAAAAGCAAAACGATCCTGATGGCGAAGGCCTATGAGGAGAGCCAGAAGCTGCGCGGCGAAGGCGATGCTACGGCCACGAAAGTTTATGCCGAGGCCTACGGACAGGATCCGGCATTTTACACCTTCGTGCGGAGTCTGGAGGCCTATGAAAAGGGTTTTCAGGATAAAACAACATTGTTGCTTTCACCAGATTCCGATGTTCTGAAACATATGAAAAAGAACTATGGTCAGAAAAGCGGATAGTTCCTCGAATTTTTCGGGCGCTCAGCGTGCCGTTAATGTTTTGTGGCGTAACGCGTAAATAGAGAAAGGTCAGATTTGGATGACTTTTGGTTTTGAGCTGATCCTGATCGCTTTGATGCTGATGGTGAATGCGATCTTTGCATCCTATGAAATGGCGCTTGCCTCGATCTCGCGGGCCAGGCTGGCAGCGCTTTGTCAGCAGAAGAAAAAGGGAGCCGAGGAGGCGGCTTTCATGAAAGACCGGATGGAGGCGAGCTTGGCTGTCGTTCAACTGGGGATCACTTTTGCCGGAGCGCTAGCGGCAGCAACGGGCGGTGCTGGGATCCAGGAATCCTTTACCCCCTATTTGACAGACGTTCTCCGGATCCCCGATGGGATCGCGGAAGTGGTCGCGGTCATTTGTCTCGTCATTCCCCTCAGCGTTTTTACGATCCTTTTTGCCGAGTTGGTCCCAAAGATGTTTGCCCTCCAGAACCGGGAGTGGGTCTTACTTTCGCTCTCACCCGCCATGAAAGGGATCGCATGGATCGCGCATCCCGCGGTATCGGTTTTCGAAAAGACCGTTAAAAGAGTGATGACGTTGAGCGCGGGCCGGGTCGGGCGGAACGCGGGCGGCGAAGAACAGCAGGGACTTCACGAATTAAAAGCGGCCGCGACGCTGGCCAGAACCTCGCGGCTGATCGGCGCCGCGGAAGAAAAGATCGTTCTATCTGCGGCTGAGTTTTCCCGGAGGACTGTGTCCGGCATCATGTTGCCCGCTTCCGATATCGTTATGATCCCGGTCACTGACAACCTTTCGGATGCCTTCATCAAGGCGCATCTCGATATGCACACGCGTTATCCCGTCTGTGAACTGGAAAAAGACCCCCAGACGATCATGGGCTATGTGAATTTCAAAGACATTATTAATGCCCTGAAGGTCAATCCCTCGAGCCCTAACATTCGTGGGATTACACGGCCTATTCCGTCTGTAAACAGAAATTCACGGCTTTCGGAGGTGTTGAGTCAATTGATCCATGATAAAACCCATATTGCTTTGGTCCGCGACGAGCATGATCGGGTAGCCGGGCTCATCGCTTTGGAGGATCTGATCGAGGAGCTGGTGGGAAATATCGAAGATGAATACGATCGCCTTCCGGGGCATGTTCACCCTTTTGGTTCTTCCTGGATCATGGGGGGCGGTGTTCCTATGAGTCTTGTGTCTTCCACTTTAGGCTACGAGTTTAAACCACAAACCACAACGGGCGGCCCCCTGACGCTCGCGGGATGGATCAATGAAAAGCTGGGCCGGGCACCTGATCCGGGGGAGGTCGTGCAGTTGGAAGGTCTGACGGTTATGGCAAGAAAGTTAAGACGCAAAAAGATCTACGAAGGCACTGTCGGCTTAACGAAGAAAATCGCTTCATAAGGCGCCACAAAAAATTCTGTAGGAGATTTATGGAAGCTCAAGACGTCTTGGAGGAGAAAAAGTGGCATAGTTTCACAAGCGAAGCAACATTGGCGAGATTAGAGACTTCCGCGGATCATGGGTTGAGAGATAGCGATGTCGCTCAGCGGCAGAAACAGTTCGGATGGAATGTGTTGACCCCGAAAAAGGGGACGCCGGCCTGGCTGCGTTTTCTCATGCAATTCAATCAGCCTCTTGTCTATATCCTTGTGGCTGCCGCACTTATCACTTTCATCCTGAAGGAGTGGATCGATAGTTCCGTGATCTTTGGAGTGGTGCTGATCAACTCCATCGTGGGTTTTCTTCAGGAATCCAAGGCCCTGAACGCGCTTGCGGCACTAGCCCGCTCCATGACCACCCAGACCACGGTTTTGCGTGACGGGGTTGAGAAAAATATCCCGTCCACCGAGCTTGTGCCCGGGGATATCGTGATGGTCGTTTCGGGGGACAAGGTTCCGGCTGACATGCGACTTCTGAAGATCCGAGAACTTCAGGTCAATGAATCCGCGCTCACGGGGGAATCCCTGCCAGTTGAAAAGAAGACGGAGCCTGTGGCCGAGGGGACGGGGCTCGCGGACCGCGTCAATATGGTTTATACCTCCGCTCTTGTCACTTACGGTCAGGGCCGGGCGGTGGTGGTCGCCACGGGCGACTATACGGAAGTCGGAAGGATCTCGGAATTGATCTCCTCAGCGGATAATCTGGCCACGCCGCTCACCAAAAAGATCGCGCATTTCAGCCATTTTCTTCTTTATGTGATCCTCGGGATGGCGGCATTGACATTTCTTGTCGGAGTCCTGCGCGGTCAGTCGCCGGTCGAAATGTTCATGGCGGCGGTGGCGCTGGCCGTGGGCGCCATTCCGGAAGGATTGCCGGCGGTGGTGACGATCACCCTCGCGATCGGGGTATCGCGTATGGCAAAGCGCCGTGCGATCATCCGCAAACTTCCGGCCGTTGAAACCTTGGGGAGCGCGATGATCATTTGCTCCGACAAAACAGGGACGCTCACCGAGAATCAGATGACGGTTCAGGAGATCCTCGCGGACGGGAAACTTTATGCAGTGACGGGCGCGGGATATCTTCCTCAAGGAGAAATACGGCAAGGGGATCGGGTCGTCGATGTTTTGTCGTTCGCTTCACTCAAGGAATGTCTGTTGGCGGGACTGCTTTGCAATAGCGCGCGCCTGGTTGAAAAGAATGGGCGTTACGAGATCGAAGGG
Organism: Candidatus Omnitrophota bacterium; assembly: GCA_043803685.1. Taxonomy (GTDB): domain Bacteria; phylum Omnitrophota; class Omnitrophia; order Omnitrophales; family Aquincolibacteriaceae; genus Aquincolibacterium. The sequence goes on along the minus strand of JAZDJU010000080.1, from coordinate 28,965 downwards.
GACCCTACCGAAGGGGCTCTGATCGTTTCAGCCCGGAAAGTAGGTCTTGAAGAATCCACCCTGAATGCCTCGATGAAACGGCAGGACATGATCCCCTTCGAGTCAGAGCATCAGTACATGGCAACGCTTCATGACTCTGGGGCAGGAAAACCGCGGGTGATTTACGCCAAAGGATCCGTCGAAAAGATCTTGGAGCGTTGCGGGGATGCTCAGAATAGAAAAGATATTTTAGCGAGCGTTGAAGCGATGGCGGCGAAGGGATTGCGCGTTCTTGCTTTCTCGAAAAAAGAAACTTCCTCCGGGGCCTCTTCGTTGGCCCACGCGGATCTGAAGGGGATGACTTTTCTTGGGCTACAGGCGATGATCGATCCTCCGAGGAAAGAGGCGATCGTTGCGGTGCAGAGCTGTTATGCCGCCGGCATGAGGGTTAAGATGATCACCGGCGACCATGTGCTTACGGCGACGGCGATCGCGAAGCAGCTGGGGCTGAAGCGATCCTCTGAGGCTGAGGAGTTGATCTCGTATTCAGGGAAGCAGATCGAAGGCATGAATGACGTAGCTTTTGTGGAAGCCGCGGACAAAGCCTCAGTCTTTGCGCGGGTCACTCCTGAACAGAAACTGCGTCTTGTGAAAGCTTTACAATCTCTAGGAAATATTGTCGCCATGACCGGGGATGGCGTCAACGATGCCCCCGCCCTGAAGCAAGCGAATATCGGGATCGCGATGGGGATCACCGGGACCGAAGTGGCCAAAGAAGCGGCGGATATGGTCCTGACCGACGATAATTTTGCGTCCATTGAAGCGGCGGTGGAAGAGGGGCGTTGCGTTTTTGAAAATCTCAAGAAATTCATCGTTTGGTCTCTTCCGACGAATCTCGGCGAAGGACTTTCGATCCTTTTGGCGATCTTTATGGGCGCGGCGCTTCCGATCCTTCCGGTGCAGATCCTTTGGGTGAATATGACAACGGCGATCTTTCTCGGGATGATGCTGGCTTTCGAGCCGAAGGAGAAGGATATCATGACTCGTCCGCCCCAAGATCCGAAGCTTCCGATCATGACGCGGGATGTTGTGATTCGCACTTTCTACGTCGGTCTGCTTCTTGTCGCCGGTGTGTTCGGACTTTTCGAGCTGGAGTTAAGCCGGGGGGCCTCCTTAGAACAGGCCCGAAGTGTCGCGACCACGATGCTTGTGATGGGAGAACTCTTCTATCTTTTTAACTGTCGCTCGCTTACGAAGTCCGCTTTCGCCATCGGTTTCTTCTCGAATCTTTGGGTCTTGTGGGGGATCGGACTCATGGTCTTGGTCCAGGGACTCTTTGTTCATGCGCCGTTCATGAACAAGCTTTTTCACTCGGCCCCCATGCCGATAGACGCTTGGCTGCGCATTCTTGGCGCTAGCATCCTGATCGCCATGATCGTTGGACTCGAAAAGAAAGTTTGTCTTTGGTGGGTGCAGAGGAAAAAGGCGGGGTCATGAAATTATCGGGCTGGATTTTTATGATTTGTAGCTGGAGCGCAATCATCAGTTTGATGATCTTTGCCTACAGTAAAGTTCTTAGCAGAAAGAAAAATACTTGAACGGACTCAAATAAGTGGCAGCCATTCATCAGGATGGAGCCGCCTTTTTGAAAAGCACGATGAAGAAGGAGAGCAAGCCATGGGAACCATTGTCGTAAAAGATGGAACGCAGCTCTATTACAAAGATTGGGGGAAAGGTCAACCCGTTGTTTTTTGCCACGGATGGCCATTAACAGCCGATAGCTGGGAATCACAGATGTTCTTCTTGGCATCCAAGGGTTATCGCTGTATCGCTCATGATCGGCGCGGGCACGGTCGTTCCAGTCAGCCATCGGAAGGTAACGAGATGAATACCTACGCGGATGATCTTGCGGTTTTGATCGAAAAGCTTGATCTGAAAAACATTATTTTGATCGGTTTTTCCACCGGAGGCGGAGAAGTGGCCCGATACATCGGCCGCTATGGCACCCAACGAGTGGCTAAAGCGGTTTTGATCTCGGCGGTGACTCCGTTGATGCTCAAGACGCAGGCGAATCCGGGGGGATTGCCGATGGAGGTGTTCGACGGTTTTCGTGCTGCCTTTCTGGCCGATCGCTCGCAGTTCTTTAAAAATGTTGCCAGCGGCCCGTTTTTTGGTTTCAACCAGCCAGACGCAAAAATTTCGCAGGGTATGATTGATTCGTGGTGGATGCAGGGAATGATGGGCGGCCACAAGAACACCTGCGAATGCATCAAGGCCTTCTCGGAAACCGATTTTACCGAAGACCTAAAGAAATTCGACGTGCCGACGCTGGTGATCCACGGAGACGACGATCAGGTGGTGCCGATAGATGCCGCAGGCCGGGCTTCAGCCAAGATCATCAAGAACTCAAAATTGATCGTTTATCCGGGCGCACCGCACGGCTTGACCGATACGCACAAGGACAAACTTAACACGGACCTTCTCGCGTTCATTAAAGCTGAAGTCCCGACATGATTTGCGCCGGCGCCTTTTTGCTTTGTGATACAATCGCGGCCTATCAAAGAACTTCTTTTGACTGTTAGTGCTGAAAAAGGAGATGGTATGAGGTGGATGGGTTTGGGTTTGTTAATTTTGACCGTTATGAGTGGATGTGCGAGCGCTCAAAAAATAAAAGATCTTCCTGAGAATAAACTTTATTTCGGAAGGTATGCATTACCGGAAACAAAAACGCTTCATCGGCAAGAGCTTGTGCGTAGGCATCCAGAATGGCCCGAAGCTGTTAAGGAAAAAGTTTTAGGCGGGCAGATCGATCTTGGCATGAGTAAGGTTCAAGTGCTTTCAAGCATGGGGAAATCCATCGAAGCTCTGGGCGGTGAGGATCCTGGCGAACCGCCTTTCGCGATCTGGATCTATCCGAAAGCTTATCTTGTTTTCGAGAATGATCAGCTGAAAAGTATTAACAAGAAGGACCAGCAGAAGGGTAAACCTTTATAACTTTACTTGGAATGGCTGAGGTTGAAAAATGACTTCCTCACGAGCGAATAGAATCTCGGGATTTTTGGCGGTTGCTGGAGCCGTTGCTCTTGTCGTCGGACTTACCTTCCTTGATTCGCATGTAAGCCGGCATCCCTCCCTTATTGTTTTTTACCTCGCGCCCGTTTTTTTAGCGACCTGGTTTTCGGGATCCAAGTCAGGTTACTTCATAGCCTTTTGCAGTGCCGCCAGTTGGTTTTTGAAATATGGCCACCATATTGTAGAGCTTTATTACAGCCCCGCTTTTTTTTATGTGAATATGGCGGCGCGAGCCTGCTTCGTGTTTTTGATGGCGTATCTTCTGGCGAAGTTGAAAGCTACGATGGAGCATGAGCAAGAGCTGGTGAAACGGGTGAAGTCGCACAATGAAGAACTTAAAAAGATGGATGCGCGAAAATCTGCATTCGTCGCGAATGTTTCCCATGAATTGAAAAATCCGCTCGCCGTGATCCGGGAATCCATCAGTCTGATCCTTGATAAGATCGTCGGCGAAGTGAGCGTCAAACAAAAAGAAATTCTGGAAATCGCGGGCAGTAGCACGGATCGGCTGTTGCGCCTGGTGACCGATCTTCTGGATCTCTCGCAAATAGAATCTGGTAAATTGAAATTGAAGAAGGAAAAGATCGATCTCCATGCTTTGGTGAAAGAGGTAATGAAGACCTATCAGATGGAGATCTCAAAAAAACAACTTACGCTTCGGAAGGAGATCCAGCCAAAACCGGAGTTTCTTATTGGGGATCGCGACAAGCTGATGGAAGTGATCATCAATCTTCTGAACAATGCTATTAAGTATACGTCCCATGGGAGCATCACGGTGAAGCTGACCGGGGACGCAAGGGAGGTCCGCTTTGAGATCGCCGATACCGGTCCCGGGATCCCCGAAGAGTCTTTGGACAAGATATTTGATAAATTCGAACGGATCCTGGCGGAGAAACAGGAAGGCACCGGTCTAGGGCTTCCTATTGCCAAGGACATCGTCGAACTTCACCAAGGAAGGCTTTGGGTCGAGAGTGAACTCGGCAAAGGCAGCAGGTTCATTTTTACGCTACCTAGGCCCCAGGGCGAGATGTCCCACCTCACACCGCAGTAAAGACAATCCCTCGATCGGGGGTTTGACGATCTACACTTCTTCTGCTGATGTGTTTGATTGACACTTTTGAACGATCTGCTGTAAAATCCTCGAAATTCACAGGTTGCGGAGATTTGCCCTCATTATGTCAACACGCGTTCTAAGCGGTACACGGCCCACGGGAAAACTGCATCTGGGGAACCTCCTGGGAGCTCTCGAGAACTACAAAAAATTGCAGGGACAGGACGCTTTTTTCATGATCGCGGACCTGCATGCCCTGACCACGGAGTACGAGGACAAAACCAAGATCGCCGAGAACGTGACGGAAGTCGTGATCGATTATCTGTCGAGCGGTCTTGATCCGGAGCAGTGCACGATGTTCGTCCAGAGCGAAGTCCTGGAGCATGCCAATCTAGCCCTGCTTTTTTCGATGATCACGCCGCTGGGCTGGCTCGAACGGAATCCGACTTATAAGGATCAGCTCGCCGAACTCAAAGGGAAAGATCTTCACACGCACGGTTTTTTGGGATATCCGGTCCTCCAGGCCGCGGATATCGCGCTTTATAAGGCCGAGAAAGTTCCGGTGGGGGAGGATCAGTTGCCGCATCTGGAGCTGACCCGTGAGATCATTCGCCGGTTCTTTCATCTCTATAAGAAACAGGTTTTTCCTGAGCCGGAGGCCGTAATGACGCGCGTGCCGAAAGTTCCTGGACTCGACGGCCGGAAGATGAGCAAAAGCTATGGTAATTGCATCTATCTCGCGGATCCCAAGGAAGAAGTGACGAAGAAGGTCAAGGCCATGGTGACGGACCCGGCGCGGAAATTGCGGTCGGACAAAGGACATCCGGAAGTTTGTCCGGTTTTTTTCTATCATAATCTTTTTAATAAAGAACAGACGGAAACGGTCGCGCGGGAATGCCGGGACGCGGCGCGCGGCTGTGTGGATTGTAAAATGGAAATGGCCGCGAAACTGAACGCATTTATGGATCCTATACGGGAAAAACGTGAATCATGGATGATGAAAAAAACGGAAATACGGCAGATCCTCGACCGGGGGGCCAAGAGGGCACGGGAAGTAGCGAGCCAAACCCTCAAGGAAACCCTGCAGGCGATGGGGCTGGCGTCGTAGCGCCTTCGCAACAAGACGCGGGGACGGACGCTCCAGCACTTCCTGGCGAAAGCCAGAGTGGTGACGCCTGTGCCCCTGAAGCCGGGCCTGCTTCTTTAGATGTCTCCGCACTTCCGCTTGTCGCCGAGGCCGTGAAAGAACACGACCCGCTCCACGTCAAGATCGCTGCTTATGACGGTCCGCTGGATCTTCTTCTGGATCTCATTCGAAAGAATGAGATGAACGTCTATGACATCCCGGTGGCAGAGATCACGCAGCAGTATCTGGATTATCTGAAAGTAATGAAGCAGCTGGACCTCGAGGTCGCGGGCGAATTTATCGTGATGGCCGCGACGCTCATCTATATTAAGTCCAAGATGCTGCTTCCGACGGATAAGGATGAGGAGGAAGGCGAAGGCGAGGACCCGCGCGCGGAGCTCGTGCGCAAGCTTCTCGAGTATCAGGCATTTAAAGAAGCGGCGAAGGAGCTCGGACTTCTTCAGACTGAGCGTGGCAAGATGTTCACGCGCCAGATCACGGACTATTATCTGGGAGACCTGGACCCCGAGGACGCAGGGGTTGATACGTTTAGCGCGAATTTTTTCGATCTTATCGTCGCGTTCCAGAATGTGCTCGCCAAAAAGACGCCCAAGAACGAGCACGAGGTTTTCGAAGAGGTTGTCTCGATCGAGGAGAAGATGATCCAGATCCAGTCCTACCTCGTTGAAAAGAAGAAGCTCTCGTTTAACGATCTTTTTTCTGAGCGTTGGACGCGGAACGAACTGATCGCGACGTTCCTCGCGGTCCTCGAGCTTGTCAGGACCCGGTTCGCTTGGGTGCGTCAGGAAAAGCAATTTGGCGAGATCGTCATTGAAAAACGGGAAGAGAATTAGTATAACGAACGCCGTGTCATGGTTTCTGAGGCGTCAAAGTGTCAGAGTCTTTTGACACTTTGATACGTTGATACTTTGACACAGATGAATGGTCGCAACATTTTGTTTTCATAACAGGAGCTTTCATAGATCATGAGACCTACAGCGGCACAGGAACGGGAAAAGCAAGCCAAGCTCAAGAGTCTGCGCAAGGAACTCGACCAGGAGATCCAGGAACAGCTCGAGGAGAAGAACGCCCTTGAAGGGCTGACGGGTGCCGAAAAATTCCAGATCGAATCACTTCGTGAAGAGGACCTTCAGGATCCGAAAAAGGCCAAGCTCGTGGTCGAGGCGCTGATCTTTGCATCTTCGAAGCCTTTGACGCCGGCCGAGATCCGCAAGGTCACGAAAGTCCTGACCGTGAGCCAGATCGAGAAGATCGTGGCCGAACTTAAGGAAGACTATCAAAAGACAGAGCGCTGTTTCGAACTTTTGGAGATCGCCGGAGGCTATGAGCTTTCAACGAAGAGGGAATTCGCGCCGTGGATCCTGAGGATTGAATTGCAGCGAAAGGCACGGCAGGCGACGCAGTCGGCTCTTGAGACGCTGGCGATCCTGGCTTACAAACAGCCGCTCACACGAGCCGAGATCGAGGCGCTTCGCGGGGTGGACACGAGCGGTGTGTTGAATACGCTCATGGAAAAGAATTTCATCAAGATCGTGGGGAAGAAAGAAGTCCCTGGAAGACCATTCATGTACGGGACGACGGAAAAGTTCCTGGAACATTTCGGTCTCAAGGAATTGCGGGACCTTCCGAGCATAGACGAGATCCGTCAGATGGTGGATAGTTCGGTAAAGAAGGAAGAGCTGATCGGAACGAAGAAGATCGTCGACATGCCCCAGGATCCGGACGGTGCGCAGGATGTTGTGACTCTAGACGTAGCAACGCAGGATGCGGCTACCCCCGCTCCCGAAGTTTCGGCGGACGTGTCGCAAGTGGCGGAAGAGAACACACCGAGTCAGAGCGAGGGAGAGATTTGATATGGACCTGAGCCATCTACGCAAGAAGATCGACGAATTGGATCACAAGATCATCGGACTTCTGAACGCGCGGACGGAGTTCGCGCGCGAAGTCGGCAAAAAAAAGACCGAAGCCGGTAAGGAGATCTACGCTCCGGAGCGGGAAAGCGAGATCTACCGGAAGATCGACGCCCTGGCGGGAAAAGGGGTTCTGCCGAAGGACGCCTTGAAATCCATTTACCGGGAGATCATGTCGGCGGCGCTTGCGTTGGAAAAGCCGCTTGCGATCGCTTACCTAGGGCCTGAGGCGACCTTCACGCATCTTGCGTCGCTTTCCAAATTCGGTTCGAGCGTGGAATATCGTTCCTGCGCGAGCATCGGTGAGGTTTTCCGGGAAGTCGAGCAGGGCCGCGCTGATTACGGCGTGATCCCGATCGAGAATTCCATCGACGGGGCCGTGAGTCACACGTTGGACATGTTCATAGATTCGGACTTGAAGATCTGTTCCGAGATCTATTTTGAGATTGCGCACAATCTGATGTCCAATGTTCCGAACATGAAGCAGATCAAGCGCGTGTACTCCAAGGCGGAGGTGTTCGGGCAGTGCCGGATGTGGCTTGAGTCGCATCTTCATCACGCGGAGCTCATGGAAGCTTCGAGCACGGCGGCGGCGGCGAAGCGCGCGGGGGACGAGGAAGGCGCGGCGGCGATCGGCTCCAAGCTCGCGGCAACGCTCTATAATCTGCCGATTCTCGCGGAAGGGATCCAGGATTTTTCGAATAACGTGACCCGCTTTCTCGTGATCGCCAAACAGATCCCGGGCCGGACCGGCAAGGATAAGACGTCGATCCTTGTTTCGATCCGTGACAAGGTAGGCGCTCTTTATGAGATGCTTCTGCCGATCAAGAAATACCGCGTGAACATGACTAAGATCGAGTCGCGCCCGTCGAAGAAAAAGGCGTGGGACTATTATTTCTATATCGATCTTGAAGGCCATGTGGCGGACCCGAAGGTCCGGAAGATGATCGGCGACATGGAGAAGAAGGTCAAGTTCCTCAAGGTGCTGGGTTCTTATCCCACGGTGGGAAAGACAAAAGACTAAAAAGGGAACCACGGGACACGGTCCACGCACCACGATTTCGTGGCCCTTGGCTCGTGGAACATGGCCCCATTTAAAGAATGTATGATCCCATTTAAAAAACACATTCAAGATATCAAACCCTACGAACCCGGGAAGCCGATCAAAGAGCTACAGCGGGAGTACGGGATCCGGAACGTCATCAAGCTCGCTTCGAACGAGAACCCTCTCGGGCCTTCGGGGAAGGCGATCCGCGCGATGCGTAAGGCGATCCGGGAGGTGCATCTCTATCCGGAAGGCAGTTGCTACTATCTTCTGACGCGGCTGGCCAAGGAACTGGATATCGATCCGGCGCATCTCATTTTCGGGAATGGGTCCAACGAGATCATCGAACTTTTGGCGCGCGGCTTTCTGTCCGAAGGGGATGAGGTGATCTCCTCGGAAATGACTTTTCTGGTCTATCCGATCCTTTCGCAAGTTTGCGGTGCGAGCTTTACGGCCGTGCCCATGAAGGATCACCGGTATGATCTCGAGGGGATGCTCCGGGCGATCACGCCGAAGACCAAACTTATTTTTATTGCGAACCCCAACAATCCGACCGGAACCTACGTGACCGCGAAGGAGATCGAGGATTTTCTAGCGAAAGTCCCTGAGAACGTGGTCGTGTGTTTCGACGAGGCGTACGTGGATTTCGTGGACGCGGCGGATTTTCCGAAGATGCTTACGTACGTGAAAGGCGGCCGCGCGAACGTCGTGGTGCTTCGCACATTTTCCAAGGCGTACGGACTCGCGGGGCTTCGCATCGGTTACGGCGCAGCGTCCAAAGAAATGGTGGAGTATCTCCACAAGGTCCGTCAGCCGTTCAATGTGAATGCCGTGGCGCAGGCCGCAGTCGTAGCGGCGCTGGATGATACCTTTTTCCTTTGGCGTACAAAGTGGCTCGTGCTCCGGGGGAGGAAATTCTTCTATCGTAAGCTCAAGAAATTGGGGCTGGAGTTTTTGCCGAGCCAGGCGAATTTTATCCTTGTTCATATGAAGACGGACGGACAAGAGGTTTACCAATATTTATTGCGGCAGGGGATGATCGTCCGGCCGATGAACGCCTATAAGCTTGCGGACTGGATCCGTATTACGATCGGCCGTCGCGGGCAGAATGTGCAGTTGATCAAATTGCTCAAGGCGTTTTTAGAAAAGAAAACGGAATAATTAGAGCCACGATCCACGAGCCAAGGGCCACGAAAGCCGTGGCGCGTGGGTCGTGGAGCGGATTATCTTTATATAACGTTCGTTTGAAAGGGAGTGTGAAATGATCATTGTTCTTAAGAAGACGGCAACGCCGCAGGAACTGGAACATATCTGTGAAAAGGTCCGTGAACTCGGGCTCACGCCGCAAGTTTCCCGGGGTGTTGAGCGCACCGTGATCGGTGTGATCGGGGACGAGGAGAAACTGCAGGTCCAACCGCTGGAGGTCTTTCCGGGCGTTGAGACCGTGATGGCGATCCTTAAGCCTTACAAACTCGCGAGTCATGATTACAGACAAGAGAACACCGAGTTCGAGATGGGGAACGGTGTCAAGGTTGGCGGCAAAAAGATCGTGGTGATGGCCGGGCCTTGTTCGGTGGAAAGTTATGACAAGTTGTTGGAAGTTGCCAAGGCCGTTAAAAGGTCCGGCGCGACATTTCTCCGTGGCGGAGCGTTCAAGCCGCGCACGTCGCCTTATTCCTTTCAGGGATTGGGCGAAGAGGGCCTGAAATATCTGCGCCAGGCGGCGGATGAGACGGATCTCCAGGTCGTGACCGAGGTGATGGATACGCGTCAGGTGGAACTTGTGTCGCAATACGCGGACATGCTCCAGATCGGTGCGCGGAACATGCAGAATTTCGATCTGCTCAAAGAGTGCGGCATGACGAAGAAGCCGGTGCTCCTCAAACGTGGACTCAGCGCGACCGTGAAGGACCTCTTAATGTCCGCTGAGTACCTGCTATCGAAAGGGAATTTCAAGGTTATTCTCGGCGAGCGCGGGATCCGGACGTTCGAGACCGCCACGCGTAACACGCTCGACTTGAACGCGATTCCTGTGCTCAAAAAAGAGACTCATTTACCCGTGCTCGTCGATCCTTCGCACGGAACGGGCTATCGGGATTATGTGCCGCCGATGGCCATGGCCGGGGTGGCGGCGGGTTGCGATGCTTTGATGATCGAAGTTCACCAGAATCCCGAAGAGGCGAAAAGCGATGGGGAGCAGTCGGTGCTTCCGGTGCAGTTCGACGAGATGATGAAGAAGGTTCGTCTGATCGCGCATGCCGTCGGCCGCGACATTTGATCGCGGCCGCGTGCCACGTTCCATGTGCCAAGAGCCACGTGGTGCGTGGCTCGTGGCTCGAAATGTGATTTACTGGGAGAGGAAATTGAATTTTATGTTTAAAAAAATTACGATCATTGGCTTAGGCTTGATGGGCGGCTCACTGGCGGCGGCATGCCGCAAGAAATTCCCCAAAGCGCGGATCGTCGGCGTGAGCCGCAGTCACGACGCTCTTACGCTTGCCAAGAAAAAGAAATGGGCTCATGAAGTCACACGGGAAGTGCTCTTTGGCGCGCATGGCGCGGATCTTATCGTTCTTTGCACGCCGGTCGATACTTTCCTTCCTTATCTTGAAGCGATCGACAAAGTTTGCTCGCCGGGAGCTCTTGTGATCGACGTTGGAAGCGTCAAAGAGGCTGTCCTGAAGGAAGTGAACTCCCGCCAATGGAAGAATCTTTCGTTCGTCGGGTGCCATCCCATGGTCGGTTCTCATAAGCGTGGGATCCAGGCCGTCAATCCCGACCTCTATAAGGAAGGACTTGTGATCCTGACGCGCGATGTGAAGACCTGTCCTCGCGCTTACACAATGGCTAAAAAATTCTGGTGGTGCTTTACTTCCAGGATCATAGAGTTGACCCCCGAGGTCCATGATCAGTTTGTGGGGGAGGTCAGTCATTTGCCGCACGCCATTGCGGCTTGTCTCACGCACACTGTTTCGTCGCCCGCGCTCCAAGTTGCTTCGTCCGGTTTCCGTGATACCACGCGTATTGCGTCCGCGGCATCGTCCATCTGGCAGCCGATCTTTTCCATGAACCAAAAGGTCATGTTGAATGTCCTGGGTCGTTTTGAGAGGGAACTCCGGACCTTCAAAACGCTTCTTCGTTCAAAGGATACCAAGAAGCTGGCGCGATTTCTAGACCAGGCGGCGCAGAAACGCAATTCATTGCGGGGAATGGGAAACGGGAAACAGGGAGCGTAAAAGCTCTTTCGTTTGGCGTTACTCGTTCACCGTTTCAGGGATTTTTTAAAATTTCCTTCCCATATTCAGAAGATATGCTATACTTCGCGCGTTCGCATCGATTTCAGTTCCGGCCCAAAAGCTAGGAATTGAGAGGGAAAAACGGTGCGGACCCCCATTTTCATGCAATCCCAATGAGAAGGGGACTCTCTAAGGAGGTTTTCCCTATTATGCAATCCACGTTCGCAGAGCTGTACGAGAAGTCTTTTCAGGACATCAAGATCGGTGAGGTCGTCAAAGGTACCGTGATCGCGGTCCATGAGCGCGATGTCGTCATTGACATTGCCTACAAGGCCGAAGGTATTTTGGCGAAAGATGAATTTCCTCAGCCCGAGCTTTTAGTGGTCGGCGCGGAAGTCGAAGTATTATTTGAAGGTTTTAATGATGTCGAAGGTACGGCGATCCTTTCCAAACGGAAAGCCGACCGCCAGAAGACCTGGAACGACATTCTTTCCAATGCCACCGAGGGTGCCATTGTGGACGGGCGTATCTGCCGCAAAGTGCGCGGCGGTTTCATGGTCGATATCGGTATGGAAGCGTTCCTGCCGGCGTCGCTCGTGGACATCAAGCCGGTCCGCAATCAGGACATGTTCATCGGTCTGCAGAGCAAGTTCCTCGTCGTAAAGATCAATCATAAGCGCAAGAACGTTGTGGTCTCCCGCAAGGATCTCCTTGAAAAGAGCCGCAACGAAGCCCGCACGGAAAAACTGGGCACCCTCAAGGTGGGTCAGGTCGTGAAGGGCAAAGTGAAGAATATCACGGACTTCGGTGTCTTTATTGACATCGGGAATCTCGATGGTCTTCTCCATATCACCGATATGAGCTGGGGACGCATCTCGCATCCCTCCGACCTCGTGAAGATCGGCGACGACATCGAAGTGGTCGTCATCTCGATCGATCAGGTCAAACAGAAGATCTCCCTCGGTCTTAAGCAGAAGGGGACGGATCCCTGGGGCACGGTCGATAAGCGTTACGCGATCGGCAATCAGGTCCACGGCAAGGTCGTCAATATCCTGCCCTACGGCGCGTTCGTGGAACTCGAGCCTGGTATCGAAGGCTTGGTCCACATCAGCGAGCTGTCCTGGACCAAACGCGTGAACCATCCGAGTGAGATCCTGACGATCGGAATGGAACTGGATGTTGTGATTCTGAGTCTGGACACCGCCGCGAAAAAGATCTCGCTTGGCGCGAAGCAGGCGCAGGAGAATCCCTGGACCACGGTTTCCAACAAGTTTCAGGTTGGAAGTCGCGTGACCGGGACCATCCGGAATCTCACCGATTACGGCGCGTTTATCGAGCTCGAACCCGGGATCGAAGGATTGCTCCATGTGTCCGATATTTCCTGGACCCACAAGGTCGCGAAGCCCTCGGATGTTCTTAAGAAAGGCGACACGGCGGAAGTGATGGTCCTTTCGGTGGATGCGGACGCGAAGAAAATTTCGCTCGGCATGAAACAGCTGTCGGATGATCCGTGGCTCGACCTCACCAAGAATTTCCTCACGGGGCTCGAGCTCCAGGGGAAAGTCACCAGGGTCGTGAATTTCGGGGTTTTTGTGGAACTGGACAACGGCCTCGAGGGGTTGATCCATGTTTCCGAGATCCCGGATTGCACCGCCGCGGACCTTCCGAAGCGTTTTAACATCGGGGATTCCATCCGTTGCAGCATTCTCAACGTGGATCACGAAGGACGCAAGATCGCGCTGAGCTGCAAGAATGAGCCGATCTCGGCCTAAATAAGATCGATCGATGACGAGCCCCAGGAACCGCAGAGTCGTTATTACGGGCCTGGGGGTCGTCTCGTCGGTCGGTTTCGGAAAAGAAGCTTTTTGGGATTCTATTTCCAAAGGCCGCAGTGGCGTCTCCAATATATCCGCTTTTGACACCACACAGTTCACTACGCATTTCGCCGGCGAGATCAAAAATTTCGATCCGTCTGCTTATATCCTCCCCAAAAAACTCAAACGCATGGACCGCACCACACAGTTTGCGGTCGTGGCTTCCAAGATGGCGGTTGAGGACGCGAAGCTGGATCTTGACGAACTCGGCGTCCGTGAACGGACGGGGGTGATCATAGGTGCGGCTCTCGCGGGTGTGGGGTTTATCCTGGAACAGCACGAGGGGATGCTGAAAAAGGGGCCTATGCGGATCAATCCGTTCACAGCGCTTGCTTCCTTTCCGGATGCCTGCGCCGGCAACGTTTCGATCGAGTTGGGCGTGAAAGGTCCGAGTTTTTCCATCGCGACGGCTTGTTCCTCCGCGTCAGACGCTTGCGGGTATGCGCTTGATGCGATCCAGAACGGAGACCTTGATTTCCTGATCATGGGTGGCGCTGAAGCGACGATCTTTCCCGGTATTGTGGCGTCCTTTTGCGTGGCGCGCGCGCTTTCGACGCGGAACGATCAGTCCGAAAAGGCTTCGCGCCCGTTCAGCATGGATCGCGACGGATTTGTTTTGGGAGAAGGGGCGGGGATGCTGGTTCTGGAAGAGTACGAACACGCGAAAAAACGGGGAGCGCATATTTACGCGGAGATCCTCGGTCACGGAATGACCTGCGACGCGTATCACATGACGGAGCCGGACCCGGAAGGGACTGAGGCGGCCCGTGCCATGAAACTCGCGATGGAGAGCGCGGGAGTGGACCCGAGCGAGATCGACTACATCAACGCTCATGGGACTTCAACGTCCTTGAACGACAAGACCGAGACACTGGTCATCAAGAAGGTTTTTGGTCCCCGGGCCTACGAGATCCCTATCAGTTCCATCAAATCCATGATCGGTCACTTGATCGGCGCGGCCGGAAGTGTGGAGCTCATCGCGACGCTCCTCGCCATGGAACATCAGCTGATCCCTCCGACCATCAACTACAGCTCCAAAGACCCCGACTGCGATCTGGACTATGTTCCCAATGTCGCCCGCAAGGCCGACATCCGGATCGCAATGAAGAATTCCTTCGGTTTCGGCGGTAAAAATTCCATCCTCATTTTAAAACGGGTCTAAGACCGTTTTAAAGTATCAAAGTGTCAAGGTATCAACGTGTCAAATTTAAGGCTTTTTGATACTCTGACACACTGAAACTCTGATACCAGCTAGGCGAGTTCTTCTTCAGGTTCTTCTGCAGCAGTAATCGCGCGGTTTTTGCGGTGTCCGATCGTGTCAGCCGCCGCGCTGGAGCCATCCAAAATTCCGCGTTTGGAGGCCTCGATGAACTCGACCATGTGGATCACTTCGGGGCTTTTGAGGGAATTCCGGATCTTTTCCACGGCCTGGCTCACATTCAATCCTGAACGATAAAGCAATTTGTAAGCTTCCTTGATCTCGGCGCGCACCTGCGGTCCGATCCCCGCGCGTCTCATGCCCACCACATTGATCCCTTGAGCGACACCCGGACGTCCGCCGCACACCACATAGGGGGGAATGTCCTTATTGATCGCGGTGAGAGCGCTCACCATGGCGAGTGTGCCGATCCTCGTGAATTGGTGAAAACCGGTCATGCCCGAAAGGAACGCCTTGTCCTCGACCACGCAGTGGCCGGTGAGCGAAGCCTGGTTCACCATGATGATGTTGCTGCCGAGATGGCAATTGTGCGCGATGTGGCAATAAGCCATGAGGAAATTTCCGTCGCCGATCACGGTCGCGGTGCCTTCCTTGGTGCCGCGGTGGATCGTGACGAATTCCCGGATGACGTTCTTGGAGCCGATCCTGGTGAAGGTGGCCTCGCCCTGATAAGCGAGGTCCTGGGGCTCATGACCGATCACGGCATTCATGTGAAGGACGTTGTAATTTCCGATCTCGGTCCCTCGAGCGAGATAAGCACCGGCCATGATCTTGTTGTGGGAGCCGATCTTGACACCGTCCTCAAGAATGACGTTCGGGCCAATGATGTTATTGACCCCGATCTCGACCTGCTTTCCGATGATGGCACTGGAATGGATTTCAGACATAGATCGGAATTATATCACAACGAGCAGTATCCGAAATTACAATTTCAACTTCAAGAGCCGCTCCGTTTTCACCCTTCAACCCATTTACACACCCGGGGTGTAAAGAGGGTTACGTATCTTTTAACACCCCGGGTGTGTAAAGGGGGTTGGACGAGTCAAAAATGAGAATGAGAGCATAGTTTCATGGCGTCTAGCTTATCCGGTATAAATTAATGACGTAAATCATTCAAATGCAATGAGTTAAGTTATATTTAGTAAAATTAGTTACTGCATTGACAATGTCTAATCTCCAAGCTACATTTTAATTAGAGGTATAGCAACATGTAGCGGTTTTATCACTTTAAAAAAAGAGTGATAAAGGGGGATAAATATAGTGTTTTCGAAAGTAAAACAAAAACTCATTCGCGCGACGAGTCTCTTGACGTTGGCCTGCTTTCTGTCCAGCCAGGTCACCTTCGCGGATCCCGGAGCCGGGATCGCGATGATGGCGGTCCGCGAAACCCCCGGTTTTCTCCAGATCGATATCCCCGACGAACTGGCGACGCTGGATGGCTTATACGAGGCGCCGCCGCACGCCGATCCGAAATTCATCCTGCATATCCAGAACGCGCACGCCAACTACGGAGCTCAGCAGAAGATCAAACAGCTTTTGCAGTATCTCGACAAATCCTATGGCATCAAGACGCTCTTCGTGGAAGGCGCTTCTGAGGACCTCAATCCTGATTATCTCAAGATGTTCCCGGACAAGGAGCGGAACCTGAAGCTCGCGCAATTCCTCGCAGAACAGGGAGAGCTCACGGGAGCGGAACTTTATCTTCTAGAAGCAGATAAAGACTATAGACCGCAGACCACAGACAGCAGCAAGAAGGATTTTAGTCTCCAGTCTCCAGTCTCCAGTCTTCAGTCTGACGGCTCCGCCGTCAGGGCTCACGGCATCGAGAACGCGGAGCTCTATCGCGAGAACTACGAAGCGCTCAAGAAAGTGTTTGGTTCGGAGGCAACGGTAAAAAAGTACCTCGACGGTTTCGAAGGGCGGCTCTCCGGTCTTGCCTCCAAAGTGTTCCCGGGCGATCTGATCAAACTACTCGGGGAATGGAAGAAATTCGAAAAAGGTCACCGGGAGTTCATGCCCTATATTCGCAATCTCACCGCGGAAGCGAAACGAGTGCTAGGAATCGATCTTGAAAGTTTGCTCGCGCAGGTCGAATGGCCGCAGACCACGAGGCTTTTGGTCCTCCAGGCCATGGAAAAAGAACTCGATACGGCCAAGGGGCTTTCGGAACGGGATACCCTGATCAAGTTCCTGAAGGAGAAAAAAGTTTCCCCGAAGCTCGTGACCGCGATCGAGAATTTCAAGGATCAGCGGCTGAGCGTGATGCGCACGGGTGTGGCGGGCCAGGCGGGTCCGATCGAGCCGCGAGATCTCATGGAACAGCTCGTTATGGAGGCGGGGCCGAAGGGATTTCGATTTTCCGATTATCCTCACTTCAGTCTTTATGCGGGCTATCTCATCCTGAAAAGCGAGCTGGATCCGAAGAGTCTTTTTACGGAGATCCGGAGCCTGTTCACGCGGATCCTCGACAAACTGGCCGCGACAGAGCAGCAGAAAGCTCTTCTCGCGCTCTACAGGGACGAAGAGCTGGTTCGAAAGCTTCTGAATCTCGAATTGACCCGCAAGGATTGGCAGGAGGTGCTTGGCCGGGAAGAAGTCCTTTCGATGGAGGCCATGGTCGGGGAGCTCAAGAAGATCGGAATCTTAGTGAGTCAGCAGCTTAACCTGCCGCTTTCCAATTTCGAGACAAAGCCGGTCAATCCCAATTTCAAGAAGGCCGTGACTGAGGTGCAGGAAGCGGCGTACCGGTTCTACGAAGCGGCGAGGAAAAGAGAGGACGTCTTTTACGAAAAGATCGACACCGTCATGCGCCGGGAATCTCTCAGTAAAGCGGTCGTGATCACGGGAGGTTTCCACACCGACGGCATTACGGAGCTTCTCAGGGAACATGAGATCAGCTACGGTGTTCTCACCCCGCGCCTCAGCGAAAAATCCGACGAGAATCTTTATCGTAGTGTGATGCTCCAGAACAAAGCTAGCACCTTCGAGCTTTCTTACCTGGAAGCCGTGTCGCGTCTCGAATCATTTAGGGCGCAAGGCGAACAGTTGGGAGGACAAGACGTTCTTAGAAATCTGATGCCGGTCCTGCGGGCGATCGGACGTGCCGGTGATTATGGGACGGTGGATGGGGCTATCGGGATCTTTAACCAGTCTGATTATGCCAAAAATGCGGGGATCCAGATCGCTCTGACACCGATCGGGGAAAAGAACAGCCGGAAGATTTATCGCGTCATCCGTCTCCAGGAAGCCGAAGCGCTCGAGGCTATTGGGAAAGTGGGTGCTACGACCGATCAGATCACAGATGTTTTAACAGACTTGGCGGGTAGTCCGGCACCGGCCGGGCAGGTAAGTCCCATATTGGCGCAAGGGTTGGCTGTGCAGGGAGAACTCATCAAGCAGAAGACTGACAAGGGAGAGATAAAACCTATCGGCGCTGATGCCGCTAGGGATCAGATCGCTCCGATCGTGAATCAAGTTGCCACGAATCTGGGCCAAGAACCCTCAGCCGTTGCTGCGGCGATGCTGGCTGACATGAACAAGCTTGCGGCCAAAACGCCCATCACAGGCCCAGTATCCCAAACCAATAATCTTCCAACATCTGCCGCACCCAATTCGTCCGCGGGCGGGCGAATTACCACAACGCTTGGCGTCCCGAGCACTGAAACTCCAGCTAGGACGGTGGGTAAGCGATCCGAGTCGCGTTTGGCGACGCTGGAGAGCGACATTGCGGAGCTTGAAAATGAGGTCCGGCGGATCGGAGTCAATGAGCTTCCCGTGATGGGCTTTCATGGCCAACCGCCTTGGCCTGTCAAAAGTTACTTCTACTTTGTTTTTCGAGGAAAAAAAGCTTCCGGCCTCGATTCAGATCTGGCAATGCCGGTGGAAGAATTTCTTAAGAGGTTGCAGGGGACTGTTATTTCTACATCCAACTACAGTAGCTTTGATCTGTCGAAAGGTGTGAAGCCTGTCATCCATCTTTTAACCGACACTGACGGATTTCGACTTTTCGGTACGAATGAGAAATCATCAACGAATACGTTCGATGTATTAGATCCCTACGTAGTCGATCCCAACCTAAAACGTGTAAGGCGCTACCCGTATTTTCCCTGGGAAGGTGTCGAGAATCCGCAAAAGGTTCCTGATCAAGCCAAGCGTGAAATTACTCTTAGCGATGAGGAACTGAAGGAAATCCAGGCCGAGGGAAAGCGCATCGCTAAACCTGAGATAGGGCTCGGGGCTGCCCAGGCCATGTCCTTTCTTGCTTACCGTGTGCTATACGAGAAAGCTTTGAGCGAGATGATAAGTCAGGCCCAACAGGCAAGGTCGGTCCCTAGTACTCCGGGAACAGGGATGGACCCCGCCGCAACGCCGGCGCTCAAGCGCTCGGAGGCGCGGACCGCACTGGATATTGCCAGTGAAAAGGAGGCTGACATTCGGAGAAGGTTCGAGGCCGGAGATTCTTTGGGACGCGCGGAAGCCTTTAAAATTATAACTCAGGACGAATTCGAAGATCATTTGTACCGGCTGTCCGAAGACAAAAAAACATGGGTTCGTAGTGAAGAAGAGGCGTTAAGGTTTCGAAACGGGCAAAAGGTTTCTTCGGAAGCAGCGCGGAACCAGCAGTTGGCTAGGGAATTGTTGAACGCAAGCCACGAGTTGACTGCGGACAGGCAACGGGCAAAACGAGCAGAGGCGTATCGAAATGCCGGATACGAACTGATCGACGGGTTTTGGGTCGATCCGTTGATGCCTTATTCGAGGATCCGTGGTCTTTCGGAAACCGTCAAAAACGTTTTGAGGTCCCTCGGAGTCAAGGATATTCGGTTTGTGCGTGATCAACGCGCGGCCGGACTTGTATCCGGGATGCGTTTGGGTGACGGTGGACCGTATTTAGACAACGATACTATGGCTCTGGCAAGCGTGGATGATTTTGCGTTTGATCCCGGCGCATTCGAACATATCGTATTGCACGAAGCGGGTCACCATGTGTGGCAGAAAAAATTATCGGAAGAACAAAGAGAAACATGGTCGGCTCGTGAAAGAGTGACCGCCCACGGCCAGAATATAGCGTCAGGGAAAGAGACCGGGGATGGATGGTACTCGCCAGAAATGGCGCCCGAAGAAGATTTTGCCGAATCTTTTGCTGTAGCGAAGGGGATTGTGGACGAGTCGGGTTTTCCGGTGCAAAAGAAAGTCCGCTCCGAAAAGAGGGGAGAACCCGCCGCTCAGGTTTCACCTGCCACGCCAAGTGAAGTTACTACACAACCCAGCGCAGTCCCCGCCACGACGCCGGCGGATGGGCGCTCGGAGGTGAGGGATAAGGAGTTGCTGGAGAAATTTGAACCTGTCGATGCGAGTATTTCTTTGCCGGTGCTAGCAGGGGTGTCCCCTGCGGCGCGGAAGTTTTTTGATCGTCAGGAGGCTGTTGAGAAATGGATCAATCGGTATTGGGGGGGAGTGGTGGCTGCATGCGCCATTTCGGGAGGGGCGGTTGCTTCATTTTTAATTGCGGAGTTTTTAGCGAGGACGGATCTATTTTCGAACTGGGAGAATGTGGTCCTCTGGGGTGTGTCTCTATTCGTTGGAGCCATAAGCGGCCTCGCAGGGCTTTTATGGAGTGCTTTCCGTTCGCAAAAATACCCTCTGGATTATTTAGATGCGAACGACAGAATTTCTCATCCTAAAAGTGAGCAAAATATTAGAACATTAGAGTCTTTGGTCCCGGGAGCGAAAGATCTTCGGGCCGCCTATGACGCGATGGTTATCGATGTGGGCACGCGCCACCGGAATGGAACACTTCCGAAAGGGGTTTCCGTCCTATTGACAATTATTCCCGATCAGATGGAATTTGCGTTGGAGGATTCTCGTGAAACGGCCCTGGCGAGTGCCACGGCAGAGATCCTGTTTGATCATTCCCATATTGTTATTGCGATCAAAGGCCAAAGCGAAGAGTCCTTTCCCGTGGTGCTTCGGAATGGAGACCATTCGTCCGTCAAGGCGCTTGTGGATCAAGGCGGGCGGACGGTTGAGCGGAACATTGAAGAGCTGATCCTTGAAAAGACGGGGGTCCGGCTGAGAGGATCGTTCGAGGAAGCCCTTGAATCGTTGGAAACATCTTCTCATGCTGTGACGCTGGGGAAGACGGGTGAAACCCTCATGCTTCGCAACAGGCGTGAAGATGTTCAGTTGGTGATAAATCAGCAAGGCGAATTTTTGGAGTCAGCCGTTCTCGCGCAGCGGCTTCCAAAGGTGTTCGCTCGTTACGGTAATTATCTCTTCAGCTATCATTCTCATCCTGAGGACGAGGGAGGCATCAATCCAGGGGACATAGCCGCGATCGAAAGTTCCTCCAAGGCTTTCGGCCGTCCGATTCCCGAGGTCATATGGAGTCCATTGAGTCGTACGCAATTAGCAGGCCGCGTTTATGTTCCCGTCCAGAAAACAAGACCCGGAAAGGACGGACCGGAAGTCTATTTTGAGGTAAACGAGGTCCCGGATGCGATTCTGCTAGTGACCCTGCCCGACGCAGTGACTGCGGAGCCTAAGTTCAATGCTGATCCCAAACGCTCGGAAGTGAGGGGGGATCAGGCGGTTCGCGATGCGGAGGCGATGATCGCAGGATTGCGGGTCAGGGGCCCTGACGGGACTCCACGAACCTACAAGCTGCAAGAGGGGACCATGAAGGCGGTGGTTGGGGCGCTTGATCGCCTCGGAGAAGCGGGGGCCGAGACGCTTGGGAAACCGTACTGTCTTTTCAAGCTTGCCACGACCTACGAATCTTTAAAGGCCGCGTCGAAGCCGGAGGAATTAGCCGGAAAATTCCAATCGCGCGTTACAGAATATGTTGCAGGAAATGTGCCGGGAGCTCAGCGACTAGATCGTAAGGAAGGCACTAAGACCATTGAGGCGGGCGCCTCTGCGTTTTTTAATCTCGAGGGAGACATCCTTTCAGCGATTCGTGAGGCTTACAACCGCGGCTTGACCCACGTTGAAGTGTCCTTCGACAATTTACCGTATGCTGCTGGGTTTGCACCTGGTTCGGTTAGTGCCCGGCGACTTCCAGGCGAATACTCGCCTGAATATAAAGACGCTATTAAGGATCTCCTTGAAAAGACGGGGATCAAATTGACAGTTCATAGTTCCATTGTGGGGCCGGCGGTCGGCGCGCAGTTTTTATTTGAGGACGCGGCGGATAATCCGGAGTTCATGAAAGAACAGATCCGGTTCGCGGGGGAGATCGGAGCGGCCGGCATCGTTGTTCATTTGATGACGCTCAGCCCGGAGGCGAAAAAGGCTTATGCCGAGTTGGTGCTCTACGCCAGCCAGGCAGCTCCGGACCTCAAGATCAATCTTGAAAATTACCATGACAAGACGCCGGGGAAGAAGAATTACACGAAATCGGCTGGGTTCATGGATGCGTTCGAAGATATTTTCGAGCTCGTGAAGGAGCAGGATCCGGGAGCGCTCAAAAATCTCGGGATCGTGCTGGATGTGGCGCACTACAACCTGAGCGGGGAAGATCCCGTGGTCTCGGCGGACACGATCGCTCAAAGGGTGAAAGCTCTCGCTCGGAAATATCCAGAGCATCGAGAGACGGTGATCGGGTATCTACGGGAACTCCATCTCAATGAAAACCTTGGTCCCATAGAGGATTATGTGGGATTTAGCGCGGACTTGCATTCACCCGTTTCGACGCCCGGGCCCATTGATATTGAGGGGGTGATCACCGTGTTGGCTTCTCACGGTCTCGATCCTCTTGCATTGGTGGAGCAGGAGCGGGATCTGAGCCCTGAGGATATTGATTTTATGGGGAAGGTTTTGGAACACGCTCAGGATATCCGGAGGGAGGTCGAAGCAGCGGGGGGGGATTACGAGGCTGCGGTAGAGATCTACCGGCAGAAGGGCGAGGTTATTTTGAATGAACCCGGCGTTGCTAAATACGGGCTGTTATTCCGTGATACAAAAGTTCGTGCAGGCTATGCCCTCATGGCGGGTCTGATGGGGAAGGAGAAAAGCGCCGCTTTTTCAGACCATATGCAACGGAGGGTTTATCAAAAGTTATTATCCTTACGCTCCGAAAAGGAATTTCGAGAACTTGAAGATGCGGGTCTGACAGAATTGTTTCAATTGACGGTGCTTGCTTCCGGGAAACCATTCCCTCCGCAAGGGGAAAAGATGGATCCCACGTTGAAATCGGGCAAGCCTTCCGTGGCGTATTTGGTCGTCAAAGAAAGGAACTCGGTCTTTGTCACAGATCCGGTTACTTTTAAAATCTGGAATGCGCTGAGCATTTTCACAGAGAAGTTCTCTGGCGAAAGTTCTTTTGACACCCTTATTCTTAAGCTTCCAATCCTGAAAATGGAAGAGCTCATGCCGCACCTCGGAAATCATTTTGAGGGGCTCAATACGCGAAACGAAAAGGATATTGCCGCAGCTGCCAAGGCAGATACTGTCGCCGCGGCCGAAAAAGCAAAAGCGGCCAAGCGCTCGGAGATGCGGGGATGGAAGGATCTTAAAAAGTCTCTAACGGTTTTGTTGATCACGGTTATGTTGGCATTGTCTGGCGGAGGGGGGCAGGTGAACGCGACGGAGCCGCTCGCAACGCTCTCGCCGGAGAGTTTAGCGCAAGTGCAGGCGAATTCCCTGTCGGCTAAGGTCATGAGTACGCCTCTTTTCGGGACAGCAGCGGAGCGGCAAAGTTTCGCAGGCGATGGTAAGGCCGTCAAGTTGGGCGAACCGGTGGATCTGGCGTGGCTCAAGTTAGCGGGTGGGGATTTTACGGTGGAGTTCGTTCCACGCGAGAAACTCGAACCGGCGAAAGATTTTTACAAGCCGGCGAGCATGGAGGGAGAAGGCCGTGATGCTGTTTACCATTACGCGTTGCCGGAAGACTTAACGGTCAGCGAAGCTTTGAAACTCATTGGGGTGTTGCAAAAGCTGCCTCATAGTAGCAACCCCAATGTGTTCCTTTCGCAGGTTGCTGAGACGTTCAAATCTACGGCGGTCCTGATGGCTCAGTTGGCGATGACACAGGCACTTACGGCTGAACAAGCTGCGATGATCAACGGATTTTACGGGATCGGGACAAGTTTACTGACCACGGTCCAGACAGATGTGCTTCCAACGCTGGAAGAGATCCGGGCCATGCCCTTGCAGGAGGAGATGGATAGACAAGTATTCAAGGCCTTGGGCCTTTACAATCAAGAGCGGTACAAATTCAAGCAGTATTTTGGTGAAAGTGCTTCGAGCGTGGCAATATCCGAGCTCGGGCTTTGGGATAGGGCCCTTCGCCTAGCTGTGAATCAAGTCCGGAGTGAGTTTGAAGCGGTGGCGTATTTTCAGGGTCTGATGCGCTATAAAGAATATTTCGACGGAGAACATTTGAAGGGTGTCGATATTCCTGCCTTGAAAAAAGCGATCGAGGATGCCAGAAAGAAGGGAGCAGAAAAGGCGTCAGAAGTAGAACTTAACGCGATCAAAAAAATTGTGGAGGTGCTCGTTAAGCTTCCCGGTTGGGTCTACAAGGATACGGAAGAAGCCACGATAGTTGTGGAAGCCTCTCCCTCTTGGATGGCACTTACCAATAGACTGAATTGTTTAGGGCGAGTTGCTATTGGCGGGGAGGAGATGGAACAAATTGGGATCAAACTGTGGAGCGTCTTACCCGAGTTTTATGCGGGTTCTATCGAAAAGGCAAACCACATACTGCTTTTAGTCCAATTGTCAGACGGAAGGTTTATATGGGTGGAGCCATCGCGTCCTAAAGCTTACAGCATTCTCAACGCTCACTTAGGTATTAAAGAAATCCCGGAAATTGGGATCCGTTTGATAAATCTCAGAGATTCCTCTGGCGTGGATTCGGCTCGGATTCTTCCTTTTAAGCCCACGATCAAGGAGAGTTTTCGTCACAATTTTGATGCGGTTCTTAAGGGGACAAAAATCATCGAAGAGATGCGAAGCGAGAAACCTCCTGATCCTGTATCTGCGAAGTTCTATTTCGATCAGGGTGGACGATATGCTAGGGTGGATAAGTTTGGAGAGGCTATTGATGCGTATAGACAAGCGATCGCATTGGATCCAAAACTTTTAATTGCACGGTCTCGCCTTGTGGATGCTTTAATTGCAACTGAAAAGTATGAGGACGCAATCCCGGAAATTGATAAGTTGATCGCCTTGGATCCTGGTGGCTTGCGACAATTTCGAGTGCTTGGAGGCATTTTAAAAAATAGCGGGAATCTTGAAGGTGCGCTCGCACAGTTTCAAAAGGTTTTGTCACTCGCCCATGATTATCCTGGATTGTCGGGTGAAGTTCGGGCGGCCTGGATCTCCATCAAAGAGATTCAAGAGGAATTGAAAATCGCTGAAGATCCTAGTTTATGGCCCAATCTTCAGAAACCCGAGAGCTCAATCGAAACGACTCAAGGTGAATCGCAAAATCGCTCCGAGATGCGGGGAGATGGGGTGATTTCAGCTGCGGCGGATGTGGCTAAAACAAATCCAGTCTTGTCTCGCAGGTCATTTCTGAAATTGTTAGGTGCTGCTGCGGGGGTTGCGGTGTTGGATGGGCCGGCTTCGTGGGCAGCGACGCTGGAAGTTCCAACGCGTTTTGCAACGACGCTGGTTCAGCAAGGAGGCGTGTTGGAGAACGCCATTGTCCAGGATGTGATGACATTACCGTTGAAAGATGTGCTGTCCCGGTTTGGGATCAGCTTCGATAGCGATACGAAGGATATTTTGTCGTGGTTTAATCTTACCGGGGGTGTTGAGCTGAAATTTGTGAAGAACCCGCCCCAAAACTATTTGAAACCGAGCGTGACCGGCAAAGGCGAGGGTGCTGTTTATCATTTCCAGCTTCCCGAAAATTTATCGCTCCAAGAGGCTCTCAATCTTCTTAAAGTCATTCAAGGGCTTCCCAACGGTGTTCGTGAGGGTGTGCTTCTCCCCAAGGTAGCGAAGCAGCTCATTGGGATGGCGGATCACATGACTCAACTGGCGAAGTCTCGGGGAGGAGAGATCAGTCCCGAACAGCAATCCCTGATCAGTGCCTTTTCCGGGGTGGGGGCCATGCTCGCGGGATCTGCGGTCGACGCGTTAGGGAACGGAGTGGAGCAAACGTTGCGGCAGGGAATGAACGAGGAGTTCTACAGCCGTCTTGGACTGAGTGGAGAGGAACGCCAATTGTTCGAAGAGATCTTTGGCCGGAAAGGGGATGCCGAAAAAAGTATCAGGGCGCTGGATCTCCCGCGTAAGCTGACCGATCTGGTGATCCAGACGATTCTCGTCGAGCTTGAGTATGCGACCTATTTTAAAGGCGTGAAGGACACTCAGAAGCTCCTTGCAGATTATCTTGGATGGAAGATCAACGTGCCGGGCTTGAAAAAATCGATCGCTGAAGCCAAGCAGAAGTACGGTGACGATTCACCCCAAGTTGTGCAGGCGGAGCTTGATGCGATCAGGAAAATTCTGGATCCCATTCTAGCGCTTCCCGGGTGGGTGGATACGAGTAAGCCGGAGAGAGGCGCTTTGGAAGCTGCTCCTGGGCCGGTCTGGCGTTCTGGCGGCGAAATGAGTTGCGTATTCCGAAGCATTTTTGCCGGGAAGTACCTCGAAGACCTTGGAATTCAAAATTGGGTCGCGAGTTATCCCGGCGATAGGTTGTTTATAGGACATGCTTTTAATGTGGTGGAGTTATCAGACGGAACATATCGTTGGATTGATCCCTCCTCAGAGAATCGTGACGCGAGCATTGTTTCCAGTGACGAGCGGCGGCCGAAGCTAGAGAGGGGTGAGATCCCGCCTGAGGGGGTCGTGCTGGACACTCGTAAGGCTATCAGAGTGATACCGTTTCAGGAGGCGATACAACTCTTTCTTTGGAATTATGCGGTGGTCACGGGGATAGTGTTTCCCAAAGATTTGGCGCGTATGGAAATGCTCTATAGACAGCAAATCGCTCTGAATCCCAAGAATCATGATGCTTACATCAATCTGGGAGATAAGTTAATGACGGTCCCCTCTCGTTTGGATGATGCCATTAAACTATATGAAGCCGCGATTCGTTTGAATCCTGGATATGCCGAGGATGAGATGTCACCTGCCGTTTTTACGGATTATATGGGTCTTGGTGATGCTTACTTATTGAAGGGCAAATATGGCAAAACCCTGGGGAGTTATCCGACGGCCCACGTGAGTTATGCGAAATCCAGGGCGAGTTATGAAAAAGCAAGTCAATTGAAGCCCTGGGCCCCTATGCCCTATTTTAGGCTGGGTAATCTCTTGAATTCCGCGGGAGAAATCAGGGAGGCTCTCGCCCAGTTCGAAAAGTTTATAGAGGCGGCCGAAACAAATTATTTGTTAGATAAGTACGTTGAATATGCTAAAGCGAAGGTTGCTGAACTCAAGGATAAACTCTCTGAAACCCCATCCGAACAAGCGCCTCGATCGGAAGTCCCTGAAAAACGCTCCGAGGTGCGGGGAATGTCTATTTCGCGGATCGTTGCGACTGGGATGTTGACACTCTTTTTATCGTTATCGGTTCTATTCACGGGAGATCTGCGTGCGGGTATGGTGCAGCAGGTTTCCACGCCAGTTGTGGCGCCGGTTGCGGCAAGCGCAGGAACGATACCTCTCTATCTGGGATTTGTCATGCACGATGGTGTTG
Source organism: Candidatus Omnitrophota bacterium (assembly GCA_043803685.1). Taxonomy (GTDB): domain Bacteria; phylum Omnitrophota; class Omnitrophia; order Omnitrophales; family Aquincolibacteriaceae; genus Aquincolibacterium. The sequence goes on along the minus strand of JAZDJU010000080.1, from coordinate 1,774 downwards.
AAAACCTGAATCGTGAAGTGATATCACTGATCAACGAGGCCGTGATGAAAGCGCCTCGTTTAGCGAACGGCAAGCCGAATGCCCTGGCCATCCTGGAAACCGGTTGGGCGGATTATCTGAACAAGCTTTTGGGCGATCTCCAGGGCGGTCGGGTGTCCTTTCTTTCCGGGAAGGTCCCGGAGAAAGACGATCTTGCAAGAGTGGGCCGGTTGCTGGATCTTTATCGAGGGGATCCGGAGATCCGCGCCAGGATCGACGAAGAGGCGCATAAGTTCTATGCCTCCCGGAAGGGATTTCAGACCTATGGTGTTAATGATCCCAAAAAGCTGATTCGCGAAACCCAGGGGCGCGGTCCTGCGGCTACATTCCGAGGGGCCGAATTGAAAGCGCTTGCGGCGGCGAATGTGCCCGGCGTTGTATTTGAAGCCCCTGACTTTGAATCTTCCTTGTGCTACTGGCTCAGCCATCTCTTCTACGGACAGTTCTTTGAGGCGTTGGGCGAGGGGAGTCTTGATAAGGCCATGAGTGCCTTCGAGCAGTTCACTCGATGGGGCGATGAGAGGATGAAGATCCGTGACGAGGCGCTAGCCGGACAGATCCGGAGCCTGACAGCTGAAGATCCGTCCCGCCCGGTCATTCACCTGCGAGGAATGGATCATTCTGGAAACAGGGAAATCATCGCTGACGGGACAATGCCTCGGGGCATTTATGAGCCCAAGGGAATGTTATGGGAACGTTATGTCGCATCCATGGATCCCTCGGCGCCAAAGTCCCTACAGCAAACGTATGCCGAACTTTTTCTGGTTGGGTTGGGTTTTTATGAGGCTGGGCTCAAAGATCCTGCGGATACAAGAGCGATGGATCTTGCTAGGGCCATGGAAACTACGTTGAACGGTCTTTCTGAGAGCGAAGCTCGCAACGCAATGCAGGATGCGGTTCGGAAGATCGCGGATACGGTGAAAAAGGATCGTTCGAGCGCGAGTCCCCGAGCGAAGTTTCAGGATGCGGCTCTGAAAGTTTTCAGCGCTTCTTCAAGCGCCCGCTCGCAGCAGGTGCAATTCGACTTTCCTCAATTGTGGGAGGCCGTGCAAAGTCAGGGGCTACTCAAAGGAGTGACTGAAAAAGATCTCAGGGATTCCATCAGCTTCTCTGAAAAAGAGACGGCGGTGGTGAAGGGCGCGATCGATCTCCTTGTGGAAAAGCAGATCCTTCCCGAAGAAGCGTATCGGGTGAAGGTTGTTTTCCTTTCCGGGATTGATCCTGAAAAGTACAAAGCTATGAGATCCGGGCCAAAATCTTTTGCGATGGCGTTTATCGGACTGAACACGGTGATCGTCGATCAAGGTGCCTACCAGGAGATCCCGTCGGGCGAGAGGGCTAAGTGGCTCGCGATCAAGATTGCGCATGAGATCATGCATATCCTCTTGGGGGAAAATGTGCCGGTCCTGATCCAGGAAGCCATTACTTATAGAGTGACTCTTGAGGTTATGAAAGCTTTAGGGAATGAATCTCCCGAACAGATTGAAGCTCAGGAGCGGGTCGCCAAAGCTTTTGAGGCTCTATCCAAAAATCCCGGAGGCGTGGTAACGAAGGCGTTCGATTTGCTTCCTGAGGATCTCGGGCTTCTCAATTATGACCAAATAGTGCCAGCTGGCACAGAAATGACACTTGTCAGGATCTATGACATGAATCAACCTGATGGAAAGAAAATAATGTTCGGCGTCGACGGAGAGGGAAATGTAATCAGAGATCCCCAACTCCTTACAGGTGAAGC
>JAZDJU010000079.1:0-69775 GCA_043803685.1 Candidatus Omnitrophota bacterium | reverse complement strand
GCGCTTCAACGCCCGTCATTTTCGTGCGTTTTTCCTTATCGGTCACAACCACCGTGACAGCTTCGACTTTCGCCGAGCCCTTGGCTCCCTGCCACGGCTGGAACACTCCGGAATCGATAGCAAGGATCCACGGCCGCGCCGCACGCGTCAAGGTCGCCATCATGCGCTGACGATAATACCAGCGCTGGATCTGCAGAACGCCGTCGGTGAACTGAATGCCGCTCACATGTGTGTCGATCGCCGCTTTCAAACGAAATGCCGCGCCGGGCAATGCCCTGGAAAAACGGGACGTTGCAGGCGCCACGATGATCGTCGCGCCCGAGGCCGCTCCGATCGCTTCCAGAGCTTTGACGTCCGTGGCATAACGCGAGACCCCAAAATCGGCGCCGCTTACGCCGAAGATCTTTGAGGCGCCGCACGCCGCGATCGAATCCGCGGCCGCCTGGACCTGTTCTCCGACAAGACCGACGGTGAGCGTCGAACCGGTGAGCCCTTGAGTGATCTGAACCGCCGCGCTTAAGATTTCGAGCGCGATCTTCGGCAAAAGACCCTTAGCCTCCGTATGAGCTACAAAAAGTATTTTTTCCATAGGTCTAGCCCTTTATCCAGGTTACGATTTCTTTTGCGATCTCTTCGACCGGCGTGTCCTTAACGATCCTTGTCTGGCGTTGCTGCTTGGGAAGTTCCACGCTGGCGAATTTTATTGCATCGGCCTTGATCGCAGCCGGCTGTGCCTTCTGAAGAGCCGGCATTATGGTCCGCATATTTGTCATGCCGACCTGCGGATTGTTCGGCGGTTCCGGAAGATTTCCGGTCGCCCACCCGATGACGGCAGGAGCCCCGACGCATGTGGAGACTTGATACTGCCCACCTTCGATACGTTCGAGGATCCTGAAAGAACCATCCGGCTGGACCTTAAGCTCGTCGGCCGCAAGGAATACGTCACTGATCCCAAGCTGTTCGGCGATCATTTGCATCGTCGTCCCAGCGTCGCGTGAAGCGGAAGCGCAGCCGCCAAACACAAGGAGTTTCGTCTTATCGAGCCCGGGGATCTTCTCGATCGCTCCGGCAAGCGCCGCGGCGACCTCCCGGGAATCCATAAAACCGCTCGCAGAACCGTCAAGGCAGACGAGCTCAAAGGGAACCTTTTGGGCGATGATCATCATAAGCTGCTGGAGCTTGGCTTTGGGCCCTAGACTGATGAGCGTTACTTTGCTTCCCGGGTTCTGCTTCGCGAGATTAGCCGCCTCAAAGAGAGAGTGCCCCGCCCACGGATCAAGCACCGAAGGCAGCATCATTTCATTCTTCAAAGCGGGACCGGTCGGCCCCTGTATCGGTTCCAAGGTCTGGAGCGGATCTGGCACCAAACTTCCACAGACGACGATATTAAAAACTGCGCTCATAATTCTCCTCCCCTATTCGTCAAAAAAGTTCGTTCGAAGGTGTTCCCAATACTATTCATCCCGCCGTCACAAAGGCGGGATGGGGACATCCAAATCGCCACGGCTTTAAAAAAAGGTGATTTGGGCGGACATTATAATGAGGGGGTTCCGTTTCTGCTAGCCCAATTTCCATCAGCAAAAAAGCCAGGCCAGATCACCTTTTTTTTACCCGCGGATCCTCTTTCGGACTGTCAAAAAGGTCGATGAACCTGAAATTCCTTCCATCAAAAAGCCCCTTGTCGCTCAGCTTCAGATCGGGAATGACCAAGAGCGCCATAAAGGACAACGTCATGTACGGTGCTTTGAGATGCGAACCGAGCTCTTTGACGGTCGCGTTGATTTTGGAATATTGCTCGGCGACCTGATAGCCGTCTTCCGTCGACATCAGTCCCGCGATAGGAAGGCTCAGGATGTGCTCCTGTTGATCGTGGACAAGTGCCAATCCGCCGCGATGACGTACCACAAGATTCACAGCTCTGGCGATGTCTTCATCGGAAACACCCACCGCGATCACATTGTGCGAATCGTGGGCAAACGAAGAGGCCATGGCGCCTTTTTTAAGTCCAAAACGTTTCACGAACGCGACAGCGGGCGGCACATCCTGATACCGGTTGACAACCGTGATCTTCAAAAGATCACGATCAGGATCGGACACCGCATAGCCCCCCACGACCTTAGGCGTCACTTTGAGCATTTGAGTCACTAGCTGGCCTTCGATCGCCCCGATGACATTAAGGACTCCCGGCTTGGCCTTCACCCTGAAATCTTCCGGCTTTTTCTCATGCGCCAGAAATTGATTCTTGCTGTCGGCGGGCTGTCTTGCAAGCAAGCTCTTCCCGTTCTGGGCAACGAGTCGACCGTTGATGTAGACTTTCATGATATTAAAGCGCTCAAGATCATCGACGACCACAAGATCGGCAGGATCGCCCTTCTGCAACAAACCGACATCAAGGCCATAGTGCTTCACCGGATTGTAGGACGCGCACCTGAGAACAGCCATCTTATCGTATCCCAGGGCAAAGGCCCTCTTGACCAGATCATTGATATGTCCCTTCACCAGATCGTCGGAATGCTTGTCGTCGCTACCGAACATACAAAAGGCGGGATATTTTCCGATCAGTTTATGGAGCACGTTGAAATTTTGGGCGGCAGAACCTTCGCGGATGATCACTTTCATGCCAAGCGCCACTTTTTCGGCCCCTTCGTTGAAGGATAAGGTCTCATGGTCCGTCGAAATACCCGCTCCGGCATATTTTTTCAGGTCTTCCCCCATCAGCCCCGGGGCGTGGCCGTCCACCGGTTCCTTATGATCGCGGGCGGCTTTCAGTTTCGCCATCACCTCAGGATCATCCTGAAGCACCCCCGGATAATTCATCATTTCGCTTAAATATTTGATCTCGCTACGCTGAAGCAGTTGTCCCACCGCCTCCGCGTCAATTTTTGCCCCCGCGGTCTCAAATGCGGTGGCCGGAACACAGGAAGAAGCGCCGAAATTGAATTTGAAAGGCCCCTTCTTGGCGTCTTCGATCATGTAGTCGATCCCGGGGATCCCGAGAACATTCGCGATCTCGTGCGGATCGGACACCGTCGCGACCGTGCCATGCACGACCGCCAGGCGCGCGAATTCGGAAGGAGGCAGAAGGGAGCTTTCGATGTGCACATGAGCGTCCACCAACCCGGGGATAATATAATTAACGTATATTTTATCATCTCTGACGACCTCTTGAATCTTTCCGTCCTTAATAATCAAAGTTCCAGGATAAATCTCCGCCGTCACAACATCCACGATATTCCCGGATATCTTCAGCGCGGGATCGGCTGCCCACGCTAAAGGAAAAGCAACGCAAACAACCGCAACGATCCCCAGAACCATACGTTTCTTCATAAACCCTCACACATCTTTATTTTTGTTTATTTTTCAACCTTGGCAACGGCTTCGGCGGAATTGATCTTAAGGTCTGCCTTCAGAAATTCTTCGTTTGCCGGGAGTCGCATGGAAAGCCCGCGGCTCTCGTCCACCTGAATGCGAAGGCCCTCCCCTTGGAGATCCAGCACGTGCCCTCCCAATCCTTTGTCCTTACTTAGGAAATGGAAATGATACCCCGGAACATTGATCCCTCCCGCATAAGGCGGGAACCGGAATCCCACAAGCGTTCCTTCCTGTCCTCTTAATTCAAACACTTTCTGCTCCCGGATCGCGTCGGTCAGGATGGGGAAAGGTGGATTCTGGCGAGCCGCGCTACGGACCTTGAGCGAAGGGAATCTCCCCGTGATCTTGATCGCGTAGATCAGATTCTCCGACAAAAGCTTTTGATCGAGAAATCGTTCAAGCTCCTGATAGTTCATCCGCCCCTCCCCCAATAATGCCTGCTCGGGCTTAAAGAATATCACCGTCGCGAACGGACTGGTATCCTTATCCTTCAAAAGATAGGCCTTCCCATCGGGTTTGACCTGGTAGAAGACATGGTCGAGAATGATCAATTCCCCGTCAAGCGCATCAAGGGTTCCAATTCCAAAATCGCCGTGATTCCCAAGATCACGCACACTCATCGTTCCGGAATAGCAGCCCGCCAGAAGAGCATTGATGGGAGCGTTTTGAAAAACCACATCGGGTCGGGAACGCGAGGAGGCACAGCCGGCCAGGAACAAGAAGAAAGAGAGAAGGAGGATCCTTCTTATGCCTTCGGTGACACTTTTCATGATCGAGAAACCCTCCCCTGAACAGCAAAACCTGTCAGAATGCTTTTACTTTTTTTCTTTCAGGAGCGGCTTGATCTGCTGGAAGATCCGGTCTGCCATCAGTTCGTAACCGTCACTATTCGGATGGATCTGGTCATATTTGTACCGCGGATCAAAAAGGATCCCACGAAGGATATCGGGGATAAGAATGAAATGTTTTTGCGTGGCCATCTTCTTAAGTCCGTCAAGAATCGGATCGTTCAGGATCCCCGTTCTGACAGCGGCCCAGACGACCACAGCTCCACGCTTCTGGATCCGGTCTATGATCTTTTCGGCATTCGCCAAGGTTTCCCGCCAGTCGACCGCACGCAAAACATCATTCCCACCAAGCGTAATGATCACGATCTTGGGATCATGTGGAAAAACGTCTTTTTCAAGACGTACAAGTGCGCTCTGGGTCGTATCGCCAAGAACACCAGCGTTGAAAACCGGAAGCTTCGTACGAGTCCGAAGGACCGAAGGATAATCCTCACCCTTTCCAGCACCGAATCCGAAGGTCAGGCTATCCCCGAAACAAACGATCTCGGTTCCCCGGGAATCGCGATTCGTCACCTTGGCTTCACAGCCGCATAGCACGACAAGCGCGAGAAGCATATGAAGGGAATAGGGAATTTTTTTTATCATATCAAAAGAAAACGCGGGGTTTCGATCCGCGACCGGCCGCCAGACTAATTGATATTGGAATGCAACCCACCCGATCCTGCCCTGAAATCCACATTCGTGAGGTCAGAGCCTGTTTCGCGCGCATAGGCGCAATTCCAGAGACACGCCGCGCAGTGAATGCATTTTTCGCGGTCGAAAAGCGGCACGCCGCCGTCGGAACCAGCCGTGATCGCCTGGCCCGAGCACATCTCGATACAAACCTTGGTCCGGCACTTCTGGCATTTGCCCGCATCCATGAAAAGAACATGATCCGCGTACCCTTCCGCGGCCTGCACCTTACCGCCGAGAAGCAACGCGTCCTGGTGGGAAACAAGCAATTTGCCGTCATACTGGATCTTCGGCCATCCCGCCGCATCCATCAACGCGTCATGCATGGAAGTATTCGTCTCATTCGCTTCTTTACGCGCCTTCTCGATCACCTCCGCGGAAACCTTGCCGTTGTAATAAGTCTCAAGTGACGGGATGCGTTCATACACAGGCTTGAGTTTCGCGGGAATATTCAAGAGCCCGTTCGTGAAACCTGCCATCCCCATCCCCATCATGCCCAGCACAAAGTTATGGCTGAAACCGTCGCGCGCTTTTTTCGCGATCCGGTTGTCTTTTTCAACCCAGCTTGCGCGACGTTTAGCGAGATACGTCGCTTCGAGATTTTCCTTGGTGAACGACTTCTTTTCCTTAAGCAGATCGATCACACCTTCTGCAAGTTGAACGCCCGTGGTCCACGCCTCGTCCACACCGGAACCTTTGAGCATATTGGTGCTACCCGATCCTTCACCGATACGGGCGAACCCGTCGCCGACAATGAAAGGTTCTCCGCGCATACCGGCTTCCTGAAGGCTCTTCCCGCCCCAGGACTTCAAGGTCGCCCCCTGCAAGTGTTTCCAGAGTTTAGGATGCTGCATCCAATGCTGCAGATAGCGATAGGCGGAACGCATCGGATTATCAAGCCAGGAAGGAACAAAGATCCCGAGAGATGCCACACGATTCGGATACACATAAAGAAAACCAAAGATCTCCGGCTCCGGAAAACCGAACGTGTGAATGACCGTCCCCGGTTCGAGAGTGGTATTCTCAGGAAGCTCCACCACAGCCTTCATCCCGAGGGCCCATTCGCGCTGGTGATTTCCTTCCGGAAGTCCGAACTTGCCGTCAAGGTTCTGACCCACCGGACCATAAGGCCCGTCCCCAACGACCGTGAACCCCGCGTGAATATCCATGCCTGGCATAAAAGCGCCGGTGGGTTTTCCGGATTTCTCGACGCCCTGATCCGCGAGCCTGACGCCGACCACACGGTTCGAATCAAAAAGAGGTTCTTTCACCGGCATCCCGGGCCACACTTGGGCAAGACCCGAACCCATAAGGTTCGACCCGACCCACTGCGTGAACTGTCCCATCGAAAACACCCACCCCCCATGCTTAGCCATAAAAGGAGGAATGAAGGGTAATTGGAATGCGTGATCTTTAAACCAAGGAAGGATAAAACCGAAAGTACAGAGCAACCAGTCGACAAGCTTTAAGATGCAGGAGCGACGACTTGCGCCGACGGGATCGAGAAGATAATAAACTTCTTCATGCTTGACTGGATGCGCCATCGGGATCTGGGAAAGCTCCTCGGCTGTGAAAGACGCTTTGATCCCCTTCGCCTCAGTCACGATCCCCGAAACACCGAACCCGATATCGTCAGCCCGTTCGTAGCAGATCACCTGAAGCGGCATTCCCGGCATGACCTTGCTTTGAAAATGCTCAGCGACGGGATCCTTCTCGATCGCCCGTGTCAGCGTCGTTAAAAATCCCGCCGTAGCGGGCCCGAATCCTACGCAAACAACGTCAACATCCATCTTTTGCCGTTCAACGGTCATAGGGGCACCCAACAAGTTAAGTCACACGACAACGCTTTGTGCCACGGGCCACGATCCATGGTCCACGTGGTGCGTGGTACGTGGAACGATTTACAGGGGATAATCAAGCGCTTCCGGGATCATGATCTGCGCAACGGCTTCCGCGGCACGATCCTTGGAAAATCGAAGCCCCGAAAAACACGCATCGGTCTTCGCGCGCAATTCCGCGAACGCTTTGAGCTCCGCACTCACGGTGGAGCAGCAACCGCTCGAAGCCTGATAGCCATACACGAGATCAGCACAGATCTTTCCGACCTCTCCTGCGGCACGGGCCGACTGAACGCCGCTCAGATCTGAATAGAAATTCACCACTCCAGCCAGACCTTCGGCAAGCGTGGGATTCTCGGGACCTTTTTTCTCAAGCTCGAGCGTATCGAGGATGAGTTGGCGCGCGCCAAGGAGCCATGCGAGTGCGTCGGCCATCGGAAACATAACACCTTGGCGCTGTCCGCCATAAAGCGTCTTCCCGTTCACGTCCTTGTGGGACTGGAGATATTCGAGCGACCAGAGCCAAAGTTCCATCGCGCTAGCCAGAGCGCAAGCGCCCATTTCCGGTTTCTGTTTCGCGATCTCACGGAGGTCCTTGATCCAGTGCCTGAACTGGGCTAGGAAAATGTCGTTCACCATCGTGCGGCTCATCTGGAGACGCTGCACACATTCAGGCCCTTCGTACGTCGCCTCGAGTTGGGCATCCGACCATTTCTGCGTGAGGAACCCCGGGCAATCTTCCGTGATCCCGTAACCGCCCATCAAACTCACGGCTTCGCGCATCATCGTCGCGCCATAGCCCGTGTTCCAGAGCTTTCCGGCAGGGCAATACACATCGGCAAGCGACTCCTTGATGAGATACTGCACGAAGAGGTCAGCTTCGAGTGCCGCGACCTGCTTAGCATCGCGCTCGGCTTCCGGTTTCGCCATAAGCTCAATATACTCAAGTGCTTTCTTGCGCGGTTCCGCGAGCACCTTCATCTGCGCGCGGGCGCCCTTGATCCCCTGCTCATTGAAGAGTTTGTCCTTTTCATGCTCCATGACGTCAAAAGCATCGAAAAGCCTGGCGCCTTCGAACCCGAGCGACGCGCCCGCCTCGCCGGTGGCCCAAACATCGACCAGACGATGACAAGGATCTTCCTTCTGCTGAATCCCGAGATCATAGCGAGGTGTTCCGGAAGAAACCGAACTTCCACCGCGAAAACGCGTGCGCTGGTAGCGGATCACGGGCTCGATCGCGGAAAGGAGTTTCGCGGTGGTCATGATGCCCACGGTGACGCGCGTGCGGCGGAACACGGCTTCGATCACTTCGCTGTTGTTGAAATTGGGGATGATCACGCCGTCCTTGATCGTGTAACCGCCAATGATACGGCTGGCCGGGACTTTCAGGTTGAAGATCGGATCGTGCGTGCTGGAAAGCTGGTGCACCAGCTTCAGGGTCGGGGCACCACGGTCATAAAGGCCCTGATCGCCTTCCTCAAGAATGATCATGCAGCTGGATTTGATGCGCGGGTCGGCGGTATCCACGGAGGCCGTCACGAAATTCGCATAGCCCATGTTCGTGATGAAACGGCCGCGCTTCTCAACCTGAATGATCGGCTCCTGCCCTTCTTTCCATTCCGCGATGCTAATACGGCCGGAAAGCATGCCGGCATCGACTCCCACGTAAGGAAGGGGCTCTGTGAGCGCGAACGATCCTCGAATGATCTTCCGGTTTTCCCCCGGTTTCGGAGGCACGCAGCCGCCCATATATTTCTGGATCTGTTCAGGAGTGCCTTTTTCGTGGATCGGTTCAAGCGCGAGATTATTCGCAAGACTCGCCGTCGCGGCGCCGGCATCCACCCAGCAAAGTTCAAACGCGATCATCGCGAGCACCAGGTTCTTCGGCCCGGAGATATACCCGCCTTGTTCCGGTTCCATGAAAGCGGCCGTAATGCCGGCCTCATCAAAAGACTTGAGCATGGCGGCCTTCTCAGGCGTCCATTCATGAGTGTCGCGCTGCTTATCCGCCACCATCCGGGCGACAACCCCACGCGCCACGGAACGGGTGGACTGAACCACCATCTGGAGGTCATAACGGTCTGAGAACCGCCACATGATCTGGCGGACGTCGTCCCCGGGAAGCGTGCTCATTAAAGCTCTTTTTTCGGCATTAACAGTACTCATGGACATTGATTCCTTTCGATTGGCGTTGCGCTATGAGTTCAAACCCCGAGAAGGCGACTTCAGGACCTATTCCTAGTAGCTAAGGCACGTTATCTTATTCAGAGAAGACCCGTGAAGCAAGGGGAAAAACGGAGGAAATATTACCGCGTTTGTCATCAGGAACCCGAACCTAGAAGCCCTCATTTTTCAAGGGGCCCACCGGTCAAAACATCCCCCAGGATGCCTCGCTGTCTCAATTCGAAGAAGCATTTCGCGCAGCAAAGAACATCAGACGCCGCATTGTGCTGATCCTCGAAATCCACCTCGAACAGCTTGATGTGAAGCTCGGATAATTTCGGCCACTTGTCGCCGTAAGGACCGGGGATCTTGCAATACTTCGTTGAGCTTTTCATGGTACATATTTTCTGGTGAGCCGGAACCTGCTGTAATACATCCGGCATCCCCTGACGTAAGAGCTCCACCCGGACCATCTTTTCATCGAAATCCAGATTATGCGCAATAAGACAAGCAGCCCCACCCAAGGCTCCGGAGAACTCCTTCAAAACTTCCGCGACCGGTCGTCCCTCTTTCAATGCCTTTTCGGTACTAATGCCATGGATCGCCGTCGCGCTTTCAGGGATCACAAAACCTTCCGGCTTGATGATGTGATCGTGAAGGGCGATCTGCGTCCCTTTCTCGTCAAAAAGCGCCCAGGCGATCTGGACGATGTGCGGCCAATTCCCGCCATCAGAAACAGGAGCTTTCCAGCTTTTCGGCAATCCGGTCGTTTCCGTATCAAAAAAGAGATGCATCGGATTCCCCAATCCTTTCCGCGACTGTTGCTTCAAATTCGCTAATTCACGTGAGTCCTTAAACATGAAAATATCAGCCGCACAACCTGGGTCCAACCCGTGGAATTTGGGAGATCACTGCAGACCATCAAATTTCCAACACCCTTTGGACAACCGTTCGGGGGCCCTATTGAATATTCAACAACTCTTTAATTTTGTCCAATAGCTCTCGATGGTCAAAAGGCTTTGTGATGTAGGCGTTAACGCCGGCCTCGGAACCCATGCCTTTATCCACATCCTGCGCTCGAGCCGTCAGCATGATGATCGGAATGTTTTTGTATCTCGCGTCGAACTTGAGCATGCGACACACTTTAAAACCGTCCATTTTCGGAAGCATCAGATCCAGAAGAATCAAGTCCGGATCTTCCTTTCTCGCCATTTCCAGCCCCGCAAGCCCGTCCGAAGCGGTCAGAACGTCGAAACCCGCCGCCTTGAGCCTGATCGCCACTCCCATCTGAAGCACTGTTTCGTCATCGACTATTAAGATTTTTTTATTCGCCATTTTCTCTCTCCACTCTGCCCTTCAGCGGTTCATAGATCCCGTCCCAAAGGCCCTTTATGATTTAAGGATCAGACTCTGTGTTTTCTCTTGGCGGGATCTACACCGCGCCAGGATTCCTTCATTTTCCGGTCAAGCCTCCCTCGCCTGGGTCTTCGACGGGATATTTATCTCCAAACCGGAGGATGATCTTATGGCTCAGGTCTTGGCGGGCGAGATAATCCCCCAACACCTGCCATAGCTTCCCCTTCACCGCTAAGGAATCCTTTTCATCATAGCTGACCAGGACGACAACCGCTTTTCCCGTGTCTTTAAGAGTGATCTCTCCTTCGCCTTGCATGGAATTTCTCAGCATGTCCTCAATCTCTTTGAAGATGATCTTGGCCTTTTCTGAGGAGAATTCTTGCTTAAGCTTCTCGAAGTGGAACAGCGATACAACCATCAGCGACCTTTTCGCGCCGTGCTTCCGCAACTCCAACCGGGCATGGATAATATACTCTTTGAAGAGCTCCTCGGCCCTGGATTGGGGTAAGGCAAAAGAAAGCTTCGTCCCCTCACCCACTTTGCTCTCAACCCAGATCCTGCCATGGTGCATTTCCACGATATTTTTAGCGATCGAAAGACCGAGGCCCGTTCCTTTCTCACCGCTTCCCGGAATACGTCCGAATTGTTGGAATTTACGAAACACCTTCGGGAGGTCTTCCTCCGCGATACCGATGCCGGTGTCGTTGACGCTGCATTCAATTTCCGTTACCGTTTTCTTGATTTCAACCGTGATCCGCCCTGACTCTTGCGTAAATCGAATGGCGTTGCCGATCAAATTCATAAATACCTGGGCGATCCTCTCAGGGTCTACGCAAACCTGGATCCCGGACTCAGAGAACTTCATGATCAATTCGATCTTTTTTTCATCCGCTTGAGATTTTAAGGTGGCGAGTATCCCGGTGACCAGATCCCCGAGATCGACGAGCGTCATTTTCAGCTCTATCTTTCCGGCCTCAAGGTTTGAAATGTCCAAAAGACTAGAAATGAGCCGTGTGAGGCGCTCGATATTATCTTTGATGATATCGAGGTACTGTCTTTGTTCCTTTGTGAGCTTCCCGGGGATTTCATCTGAAATAATAGCGGTGAATTCCTGCATGGTCGCCAAGGGAGTGCGAAGCTCGTGAGAAACAACGGAGACGAACTCGGATTTGAGCTCATCCAATTTCTTGAGCGCCTTATGGGCGTTATCCAGTTCCTGGGTCTTCGCTTGCACTTCTTCTGTGAGTTTCTTGATGCTCGTTTCCATCAATTTGCGGCTAGCGGCATTACGCACCGAGCATTGGATCACTGTTTTATCTCTGAGCGGGTACCGGATGCATATCATTTCCACAGGGAGCTCACGACCCTTTTGGGTCTTAAGAGAGATAGGCCTCGAATGGCCACAGAGGGTCTGGAGAGATCCCCCGTCACTCTCGGGGAACTGGAGGGTCTCCGGAGAGATGCCAAGGTCCTGAATTTTTTTCGCCAGGATCTCGGCCAAAGAATAGTTAAGGAGATCTAGCAAAAAAAGGTTCGCATCCAGGATCTGCCCGGTGGAGGCCTCACAAAGGAGTATCCCCTCTTGCGCCGCATCAAAGATCTTACGGTACTTGAGCTCGGATTCTTCCAATGCCGCCTGCGCACTCTTCTCTTTTTCTTTCATCCCCTTAAAAACCTCCATGAATCAGACCCGAGAAACCTACTCTCGCCATACGCTCCAGGACCCCTTACAGCAGGGTCGCGCCTTCTTCTTTTACGGCATTTAGACAAGATACATCATCCATTTTTCAAGCTCGTCGATCTTGCAGGGCTTTTGGATCCGGGGGATCGCCTTGGCGCTGATATAATCCGCTATTTCCCCAGGATCCAATGAATTCCCGGAGAGGATCAGGATCGGGATATCTTTAGTCCTCACGTTTTCCTTGAGAGTCCCGATCACCTCATAACCACTCATCGGCATCTGCATGTCGAGGATCACCGCGTCAAAGGGCACGGCCTTGACCTTCAAGAGAACCTCGGACCCATCATGGGCCTTTTCGATCTTTCCATATCCTAATTGGCTCAGAAAATACTCCAAGAGTCTCAGGCTGATGCGATCATCATCCGCGATCAATACTTTCCTTTTCTTTCTCGACTCTATTTCACTGACGCTATGGCTGTACGCGGAATCCAGCAACGCATCCCCGGACACTCCATCCTCAGGATAAGTGGCATGCCCGTAAGAGAGATCCTTGATACCCCCCGCCCAATCCTCAAACACCCATTCTTTGATCTTTCTTTGCGCCCGGGCGATCACATTGCACATATTTTTTTTGTTAACGGGCATTACAAACACGATCCCCTTTTCGGTCGGAAAAAATTGGTAATCCCTGATCGCCCCGCTATGCTCCAGCTTATTGCCCAACTTCAGGAGGAAATCCCGTCTCGCTATTTTACCGGACTCGCTTTCATCTTGGGAAGCATGCGCGAATCCGATCGTAAAGAGAGAGAAGTCCGTGCCATCTTTTGCCGCGATCGCGATCGTATCAAGAAAACATTGCTGCAAACTCTCTGTTTCGTCGTATTTGGGCAATGTAAAGATAAACCGGCTTCCGGCCCCTTCCTTGGACTCGACCCAGATCCTGCCGCCATGCATCTCCACCAATTGTTTCGAGATCGCCAACCCTAGCCCCGTACCCTTGGCGCCGGAACCGGCCGTTCGGCCGAACTGCTGAAACCGCTTAAACACCTTGCTCATGTCTTCGGGACTGATGCCTGGCCCTGTATCTGCGACGCTGAATTCCATTTCTTTTTCTTTTTCCGTAATCGCGACTGTAACGCGGCCGTGCTCAGGAGTGAATTTAATGGCATTACCGATCAGATTCGTCAAAACCTGAACGATCTTCTCCGAATCAAAATAAATGGCCGGCAACGGCTCATGGAAATCCGCGCGAAGCTCAATATGCTTCTGATCCGCCTGAGGCTGCAAAGCGAAGATCACGTTGTGGGCCATGCGCCCCATCTCGACAAGCGTCCTTTTGAGCACCACCGATCCGGATTCGATCTTGGAGATATCGAGAAGATCGTTGATCAGACGGACCAGACGATCCGTGCTGCTTCGAATGATCTCGACATACTGTTTCTGATCCTCCGTAAGTTTTCCGGGGATCTCATCTGAAATAATGCCTGAAAATTGTTTGATGATGGCCAAGGGAGTACGCAACTCATGCGATACGGTGGAGATGAAATTATCTTTTAACTGGTCGAGCTCATTGAGTCGCTTGTTATTTCTCTCAAGCTCTTAGTACGAACGCTTCAGCGCTTCTTCCGCCTGCCAGCTTTCGGTGATATCTCTCACAAAGGTGTAGAACCTGCCGCCTTCGAGACCGGAAAAATGAACGCTCACCTCCACATGGATCAGACTCCCGTCGCTCCCGCGATGGCGAGTTTCGAACCTGCCTTTTCCGGTCCTCATAATATCTTGGATATGTTGGGCGATCCCCTCAGGGTCTTCGGGAACATCAATATCTTTAAGATTCAATTTTAAAAACTCTTCGCGGCTGTATCCGGTCAGTTTGAGATAGGCCTCGTTGACATCCAGGAACCGTCCGTCACGGTCATTGATCCAGAAACCATCAAACGCGGCGCTGAGCGCCTTTTGGTAGTTGATGTCACTGTGTTGGGGCTCCACCGCCGCCGGAGGCCTGCCACTGGCCTTGGCTTTCGCTTCTTCGGGATCAACCGGTCTTCGATCTTCACTCATAGAAAGGATTTTCTCCTGCACTCCACCGACTTCTGTTAAATAGGCTCCGGTCCAGACACTTAAAAATGACGACTAAACTCCAGAAGAGCTTGAGTCGCGGAAAGATAGAGAAAGACATCCGGTAAGCTTCCCGCGCGGGACTGTTTCTCTCTCTCGATCCAGTCCCTGACTCTTTGTTGCTGGACCTTATTGGACGGATCCCAAACAGACTGGGTACTGAGATCATGCAGCAAATAGATCGCACCAGGTTCCTGCCCGCTTTCTTTCAGAAGCTTCTTCAAGAGAAGATCCAGCTGATCTCCCGAGGAATTTTTATTCTTGGAGCCAGAGCCTCTCAAAGCGGCGAGAACACTCGCCTCGGTCACTTCGGATGACGCGGCGGCCTGGCTGAAAAAATCCACGTGAGTCTTCACTTCGATCTTTCCCCAATCGGCGGGCGCACGGTAATGCAAGAGAGCAAAAAGCTGCCCGTAACGGATCAGCGCCTTTTGGTCAGGCCCCAGTTCCCGGGCGTGATTGATGATAAGCTGACTCAGCGCTCTCGGATTGAAGTTTTTCATTCCTTGCTGAATATCGATAGAAAGAACATCGAACCCGAAAAATCCGCGCAACCCGCCTTGCGCGAGGGTCATGGTGTGATCGAGAACATCCTGGAACGACTGCCAGGCCATTTTTTCTTCCCTGGAAATGATCGCCGCGAGATAAAGAGGCCGCGGGATTTCGCCTTCCGTCACAACCTCACATTTGAGGATCTTGGGAGTAACTTCGCCGGCAAAGGCTATGGATTTCCAAGATGGGAAACCTGAAAAAATGCCTGCGGTCAAAAAGTCCTTCATCGCATCAGTCCGCGACCACAAATTCGAGCACTGCGTCCGCCTGTTTGGCCGCGACCAGGCTGACACGCGGCGAGAACGCTGGGAACTTCTCGACATCCGACGCAAGATCCCCGATCAGAACGAGATTCGGCTTCACTTGATGGACCTTCACATCATCGCTTGCGCCGTATCCCCCAAGTCCCGAAGCCGATACGAGATATTTCCCTGAAGGCAGGAGCTTCGAAATGAGAACGCTCTTGGTTTCGGCAAGATCGAGGCACTCCACCACCACGTCGCAATCACGGAATATTTCCGGAATATTAGCGGCATCCAATTTGACAGACAAGGTCCGGAGTTCCAGGCGAGGATGGATCCGAAGAAGATTGACTCGCAAGGCTTCAACCTTTTTCATGCCAATCTGGTCAGCGAAATAGAACTGCCTGCCCAAGTTGGTGGGATCGACATGATCGAAATCCACGATCGTAAGATGTTTGAATCCCGTCCGCACAAGGCAGGCCGCGCAATGGGACCCGAGACCGCCCGCGCCCGCGATCCCGATCTTCGCTTTCTCGATCTTGGCGAATTTCACTTCGCCGAGCTTCTGGATCAAGTCCTGCCGGAGTGTGTTTGTCATTATATTTGCATCCAATCCTTCAGCACGGGTTGATATCCCTTGGCGGCAAGCATCGCCTTCATCTCCTGTACGTCCCGGGGGTCCGATATCTCAAACTGAGGAATGTTTTGATGTTGGAGAGCATCGATCGTATGGCCTCCGACTCGCGTCGTGGATCCCGCCGACATGCGTGTGATCCCAAGAGGTAAAAGGTTCTCGCGCAAAGCAGCGCTCTCCCGCGTCGAAAGCGAGATCCCAAGCCGGGGCAAAAAGATCCTGAGCGCCATAAGGATCTGCGTCATGTTCCGGTCGCTCACTTCCGTAATATCTTTGAAGTCTCCGGCATGCGGTCTAAGCCGCGGAAGCGAGGCCCCGATCTCAACCTCTCCGTAATGGTCTTGAAGATACTGAGCGTGAAGCCCCATCCAAAAAACTTCTTTCCGCCAATCATTCAGGCCCAGAAGCGCCCCCATATTGACGCTTCTCATCCCGCTCTTTGCGGCACGCTCCGGAGCATCAAGCCGGAAACGAAAATCTTTTTTGGGCCCCGATTTGTGGACCCGCGCGTAAACAGTCTCCTCATAGGTCTCTTGGTACAGGGTCACTCCATCGACTCCCGAACGGGCAAGATCCGCGTACTCTTCTTCCGTAAGCGCGTAAATTTCGACGGAGATCGAACTGAAATATTTTTTAAGCACTTCCAAACATTCTTTGATATAGGTCAAAGAACTCTTGACCCTCGAATCTCCCGTCAACACCAGAAGATGCTGGATCCCCGTCGAAGCGATGAACACAGCCTCTTTTTCTACTTCCTCAAGGGTCAAAATTCTCCGGCTCATCTTATTCGTGACGTTGAACCCGCAATAAGCGCACTGATTCTCACAATGGTTCGAAAGGTACATGGGAGTATAAAGCTGGATCGTTCGGCCAAAATGCATCAGGGTCAAGGCGTGAGCCCTCTGCGCCATCGGTTCCAGAAATTCTTCAGCGGCGGGAGAAAGGAGCGCCAGAAGCCGTTCGGGGTTCTGCTCGTCGGAATGGGTCGAACGTTCCGCTTCCTGGCGTGAGATGCCACGAAAAACATTTTCGAAGGGAAGATCTTTATACTTCAGGAGGATATCGTAGTAGCTCATTCTCGGCGTGTTTCATTGCGGAGAAAACCGGTCAGCGGCGAAGAGGCGCTAGCTTCGCTTCCGGAAGAAGCAAGGCCGGCAAGATAGGCGGCTCGACCCGCGCTCACGGCTTCCCGGAACGCTCCGGCCATCGCCACCGGATCCCGAGCGATCGCGATCGCCGTGTTCACAAGCACCGCCGCGCAACCCATTTCCATACATTCACAAGCGTCCGAAGGGCTTCCGAGGCCCGCGTCCACAATGACAGGCACTTTGATCTCACGCACCAGGATCTCAACAAGCTCCCGGGTCTTGAGGCCCCGGTTACTACCGATCGGCGCCCCGAGCGGCATCACCGCCGCTGCGCCCGCATCCGCCATGCGCCTTGCCATAGAAAGATCCGGGCTCATGTACGGAAGCACGATGAATCCTTCCTTCACGAGGATCTCAACAGTCTTGAGTGTCTCGAGATTATCCGGCAAAAGGTATTTGTGGTCCTGGACCACTTCGATCTTGATCCAGTTGCCGGCGCCACTTGCTTTCGCGAGCCGGGCGATCCGCACGGCTTCGTCCGCGTTCCTCGCGCCGGAAGTATTGGTCATGAGAATACAGGACTTCGGAACATATTCGAGGATATTTTCCGCCTGAGAGGCGAGGTCCACACGGCGAAGCGCAACCGTCACGATATCGGGCTGGGCAGCTTCGAGGGCTTTTTGCATCACGGGGTAGCTCGAAAATTTTCCCGTTCCGAGCAAAAGCCGGCTCTTGATCGAACGTCCGCCCAACAAAAGAAGGTCTTCCATGCTCATCCGCCTCCGACAAAACTGACGATCTCAACAATATCCTGGTTCTTCAACATGATCTTGGGCCAATCTTCTTTGGAGATGATACTAAAATTGTGCTCGACCACGATCTTGTCGGGAGACAATCCCCTGGCCGCGACAAGCGCTTCCAGGGTTAAAGGTTTTTCGATCAACGCTTGTTTGCCATTCAGACTGAAGATCATAAATTCTTTTCCTTTTTCGCGCGCTCTCCGAATCCAAAAACCGCCTTCACAAAACGCCACAAAAGACGGATCAGGAAAAAAGCCACGACCAGTAGTCCGATGATTATAACGCAGGTCCACACCGGATGCCTGATGAAAAACCAGTACAGGAAGATCACAAGCCCCTGTTCGACCGTACTCGCCGCGATGTTCGAGAAAGGTTCCGGAGACGTATTGATAGCCAAACGTTCCGCGGCCTTTGCCGTGTGGGTATTCAGCGTCAACGTCCCCGCGAAGATCGCGTACATGGCCTGGATCATGGGGCCATGCTCGGAACCGGCCAGATATCCGATCGCAATCCCGCCCACCGGGCGAACAAAGGTGTGGACCGAATCCCAGACCGAATCCACATAAGGGACCTTATCAGCGATGAATTCAATCGAAAAAATAATGAAGGAGACTGAAAAAACGATCGGGTTGGCGAAAATCGCGAGTTCCCCCGGCAAATGGATCCATCCGAAATGCCCGCAGAGGCCTAATAAGCCCACCGTCAGATACAAACTGATCCCGGCCGACCATCCGGCCAGTGTCAGGATCAAGAGTTCCTTGGAGGGATTCGCGAAGAATTTCTGAACGGATGCCTGCATACCTTCGATGTTCAATGGGATCATACGAGCTTCCATCCAACCATCATGGGTAGAATCCTAAAGGGACGCCTTTTCTTGTCCCATCGTCCGCATTTCAGACCTTTAACTTGAGAAAATTAACGCGTACATCCTCGGCAGAAGCGTGGAGCGCTTTCCGTTCGCCTTCACTCACGGGGATCTCGAGGATCTTTTTGACACCTTTACGACCAAGCTCCACCGGCACGCCGCAATAAACATCGCTCAATCCATACTGTCCTTGGAGGTAAACACAGGACGGGATCACTTCTCCGGTATCTTGCAGGATCGCCCGCACCATTTTGACAGCGGAGGAGGACGGCGCGTAATAAGCGCTTCCGGTCTTGAGAAGTTTTACGATCTCCGCCCCGCCGTCGCGAGTCCTTTGATTGATCGCTTCGATCGTTGCGACGTCTATTAGTTGCGTGATCGGCTTCCCGTCGACCTTCGTCAGCTCCGGCACCGGAACCATTTGATCGCCGTGCCCGCCGAGCACCGTCGCTTTCACATCCGAAGGTTTGCAACCAAGTTTTTCCGCGATAAAATAAGCATACCGTGACGAATCCAGCTCGCCAGCCATCCCGATCACACGCTCGCCCGGGAATCCCGACTTTTTCTGAGCGAGCCAGGTCATCACGTCGAGCGGATTTGTGACCATGACCAGAACCGCGTTCGGAGAATACCGGGCGCACTCCGTCACGATCCCGCCAACGATCTCGGCGTTCTTAAAAAGAAGATCATCGCGGCTCATGCCCGGCTTACGCGCGAGTCCCGCTGTGATCACGATCACATCGGAATTGGCCGTATCTTGGTAGCTATTCGAACCCGTGATCTTGGAAGAGAACCCTTCGACGGGCGCGGACTCCATGATATCCAAGGCTTTGCCCTGAGGAAGTCCTTCGACAATATCGACAAGCACAACGTCCGCGAGGTTCTTTTCAACGATGCGCTGCGCGGCTGTCGCTCCGACAAAACCCGCTCCGACTACGGTAACTTTGAAATGGGCCATGATGCCATTCTCCTTTAAGAATATTCTTTAAAAAACGAGGAGCGCATTCTCACGTCTACGAATGGCCCCGCGAAGACTTTTTTATATCAAAAAACCGCGCCAATTAGTAGTTAAAAAGGTCCCGGTGGGCGAACTTGTGTTCCGGAAGCGCGAGGTGCAACGCGTCCAGGACCTTGGTCTTAGCCTTCGTGGTAAGACGCCTTCCCGTGCGCGCCTTTTGTACGACTTTATGGGAAAGCTGCTCGGTCGAGACTGCCACGAGCGCGTGGTTCGTCAACCCATGCTTAGCCATCAAAGCATCCAACGGCTGCACACCAAGATCGTTCTCTTTTTCCGGCATCATTGTAATTTACTCACGGCCGCGAGAAGGTCTTTGGTTGCGGGATATTTTTTGAGCTGTTCGATCAGTGCGCTGATCGCCTCGATCGGTTTCAGTCCGGCGAGGGCGCGACGTATCCGGCGTGCCGGCTCCAGTTCCTGCTCAGAGAAAAGAAGTTCTTCCTTGCGTGTTCCGCTTTTTGATATATCCACGGCCGGATAGATTCGCTGGTTCGAGATCTCGCGAGACAAAAAGATCTCCATATTCCCCGTGCCCTTGAACTCTTCAAAGATCAGCTGGTCCATACGGCTTCCGGTATCGACGAGGATCGTCGCGAGGATCGTAAGCGACCCTCCGTGTTCGATCTTGCGCGCGGATCCGAAGATCCGCCGCGGCACTTCCATGGAACGAACATCGACGCCTCCGGAAAGCGTCCGGCCGCTGGAACGTTGCTCAGCATTATGCACGCGCGCCAAGCGCGTCAAAGAATCGACCAGGACCATCACATTCGCACCCGCCGCAACTTCGCGGTAGACCTGTTGCATAAGCTCCCGGGCGGTCTGGATATGATGATCATAGGTTTGGTCGGAGGAGGACCACCGGACCTCAGCCGTGACACTGCGACGAAAATCCGTAACTTCCTCAGGCCTTTCATCGATCAAAAGACAGTAAAGCTTCATCTCCGGCCGGCTTTTTGCCACTGCCTGACAAAGATGTTTAAGAAATGTCGTCTTGCCGGATCCCGGAGGCGCCACGATCAACCCGCGCTGTCCCATCCCGATCGGCGTGATGAGATCCATGACGCGCATCGTGAGTTCCTGAGAACCTTCTTCCAGACGGATCCGCGGCGTAGGATCAACGGCCGTGCTGGCAAAAAATCGCTGTTCGTCGTCAGACACCGCACGACGGGATTCTTCATGGGGCTGCCGGTAAAAGGAACGCTGGGGACCAGAGCCGTTGTGATGGGAGTGACGCTCCCCGCGAGGACTTCCCGATCGTTCCCGAGGGTCAAAGTTTCTCATGGCTGAAGTTTTTCCATCTTCTTCGCCAAGGAATTCCACTCCGCCTCGGCGGATTCGATCTGAATCTGGGCATCTTTGAGACGCGCGTTGCGCTCCTTGGAAAAATGCAAGGGATTCTGGGCCATTTCGGCAAGCACCTTGTCCCGCTCGGCCGTGAAGTGCTTCACGCGCCCTTCCGCCTTGTCCATCTGCTTTTGGATCTTTTTGATCTCAGACTTCTGCCCATTCTGTTTAGGCTCCTGAGCCTGGACGCTTGCGCCCGAGGCCCCACTATTCGAGGAAGTGTTGGAAATATTGTCATCGGTTTCCTTTTCCTCGCCCCGCGCCACCTGCTCGAGGTGATACACGTAATCTTCGTAGCTCCCGGGATAATGCATGATGCGGCCTTTCTTCACTTCAAGAATGCTCGAGGCCAGGAGGTTCACGAAGGTCCTGTCGTGACTGATAAAAACCACGGTGCCGGAAAAGGATTTGAGCGCGCTCCCCAGGGCTTCCACCGTTTCAAAATCCAGATGGTTCGTCGGCTCGTCGAGAAGCAGGACATGGCTCTTGGAGAGGAGGATCCCCGCAAGGACAAGACGCGCACGCTCGCCGCCGCTCAGGACTTTCACTTTCTTTTCGACGTCATCTCCTTTGAAGAGGAAGCATCCCGCCATGTTGAGCACATCCTGACGGTTCACGCCATCCGCGCTCTCCCGCAGAAGATACGTGTACACATCATCTTCCGGGTCGAGCACTGCAAAGACATGCTGTGCATAATAAGCGATCTTAAGGCCCGTCCCCCACCGGAAACTACCGCCCTTGGGTTGGAGACTTCCCGCGAGGGTTCTCAGGAATGTCGTCTTCCCCTCGCCGTTATTTCCGAGCACTGCGACGTGTTTTCCCCGGTCGATCTCAACCTGAATGTTCCGAGCAATGTCCTTCTCGGGATATCCGATCACAAGGTCTTCGCAGGTCACCGCCACCCCTGCTTTGGGTTCCACGGGCGGGATATGGATCTTGACCGTGCTCATCGGATGCGCGATCTCGATCGTTTTGAGTTTCGCGAGCTGTTTCATTTTTGACTGCGCGCGTGTCGCCGTAGAAGCCTTCGCCTTGAACCGGTCGATAAAGTTCTGGAGCTGTTCGCGTTTCTTGTCCATCCCGCGGTTATAGGCCTGCTTCTGCGCAAGCTGCTCTTCTTTAAATTCAAAATACTCTTCGATATTCCCGGGATAAAGCGCCAACTGGCCATGTTCGACTTCAAGCGTGCTGTCACAGGTCCGCTTCAGGAATTCACGATCGTGCGAAACGACCAGATACCCGCCGCGGAAGTTGATCAGGAAATTCTCTAGCAGGATCAGCGTGCTCAGATCCAGATAATTGCTCGGCTCATCCAGGATCAGAAAGTTGGGGTCACCCAGGAGCATGGCGGCAAGCTTCACGCGCGTCTGGAAACCTCCCGGAAGATTTCGCACGGGGGCTTCAAGGATCTCGTTTTCGAGTTGGAACTGCGCGGCGATCTGCCCGCACTCCCAGTGCTCGCTCCGCGTGGTGCGCATCAGGAAATCCACCACCGTCTCTCCGGGCTTGAACGTATCATGCTGCTCGAGATAGGAGAGGCGCAACGCGGTATTGCGCGTAATGGTGCCGCTGTCCGCCGTTTCGTGACCGGTAATGATACGGCAAAGCGTGGACTTCCCGGCCCCGTTGCGGCCGATCACGCCGACTTTCTGGTCGTCTCCGAAGGTCGCGGTCGCGGCGTCCAGGATCGTCACCGCGCCATAGGCTTTGTGGAGTTCATTCACTTGTAATAGTACGGTCATGGTCTACGATTCTTTTCCATTAAGGTGACCATGGCCGCCCCAATCTTCGCTACGCTTCGATTAATTGGTATTGGGACTGTCATGGCCTAGGGTTCTTTTCTATAAAGAAGAATGTTAATTACGCTGAAGGATTTTTTTCGGTGAATTTAATGATCTGGTTCATCATCTCCACGCATTGAACGGGATAAAGCCCCGCGGCGGACTCGGCGGAAAGCATCACATAGTCCGTTCCATCAAGGATCGCGTTCGCCACATCGCAAACCTCCGCACGCGTCGGGATCGGATGCTCGGTCATGCTCTCAAGCATCTGCGTCGCCGTGATCACGAACTTTTTCGCCTTATTGCATTTCCTGATGATCTTCTTCTGGACCGAGGGCACCTCATAGATCGGAATCGAGATTCCCATGTCCCCTCGCGCGACCATGATCCCCTCACAAACACTGAGGATCTCATCGATGTTGCGAATTCCTTCCCGGTTCTCGATCTTGGCGATCACCGAGCAGGTATGGGAATGACCTTTGAGATGATTCCGGAGGTCTAAAATGTCCTGTTTGTTCCGTACAAAGGACTGCGCGATATAATCTATTTTATGTTCGATGCAGAAATGGATATCCTCTTTGTCCTTCCGGGTCAGCCCCGTCACATCGAGCCGCACGCCGGGAATATTGATCCCTTTCCGTTCCTTGATCCTGCCCCCCACGATCACGCGAGTCTTGAGATTCTTCGCGTCGCAAGCCTCGACCTTGAGGACAATAAGACCGTCATCGATAAAAATGTGCTGCCCGGGTTTGATCGGCCCGAGAGAACCCGCCCAATCAAAAGGAATGCGGCTCCCCTCTCCAACGATACTTTCCGTGGTAAGGCAAAGCACCTGCCGTTTTTTCACCTCGAGCGGCTGTCGTCCCTTCAACTCGCCGATCCTCATGCGATAACCTTCGAGATCTCCGAGGATGCGGATATGGCGACGGTATTTCTTGTTCAGCATCCTGACGAGACGGATTTTCTCCTCATGCTCCGCGAGCGTCCCGTGAGAAAAATTAAGTCTCACCACATCCATTCCCGCGCGCATCATCTGCCGCAAAACACTGGCCCGGCCCGACGCGGGGCCCAACGTGCAAATGATCTTTGTCCTGGTCATAGCAATATCCTTTTGATAAAAAGTTCAGGCCCGGGAAGCAATGATCTTTGCCGCGGCGTCCGCCGTGATGTCGCTATGTTCGCCAAACACGGAATCTCGTTCCGCGAAACGTTCGCGGATCTTTCCGGAAGCCTCTTTGGCGGAGATCTTGTAGTCGCCAAATCGTGTCGGCATTTTGAGAGAGTGGAAGAACGCCTCCGTCTTCACAATGGCCTCTTTGGCGGTTTTAACGTTCCAAATACGAACGCCGTATTGTTCCAACTTTTTCTTTTTAGCGGTCAGTTTGTACTGCCAGACCCCGGGAAGAACGATCGCGAGCGTCTCCGCGTGATCCAACCCGTAGAAAGCGGTCAGCTCATGAGCGATCATGTGCGTCGACCAATCCTGAGGGACGCCGCATCCGATCAAAGTATTCAGCGCGAGCGTCGCGCTCCACATAAAGGTCGCGCGAGCTTCATAATCCTTGGGTTTCTTCAAGGTTAACGTCGCCACCTCGATCAGGGTCTGGAGAAGCGATTCCGCCATCCGGTCCTGGAGGGGAGCATGCGCTGGATACGTCATGTACTGTTCCATCACATGCACAAACGCATCCACGATCCCGTTGCGCACTTGCTTCTCAGGTAAAGAGAATGTCGTCTCAGGATCCAACACTGAGAAATGAGGGAACACATGCGGTGAGAAAAAATGTAGTTTTTCCCGGGTCGCGCCGCGGGAGATCACCGAATTCCCATTCGCTTCAGAACCCGTCGCGGGAAGCGTCAGAACGGTCCCGATCGGGAGCGCCGCTTTGACATTGGCCCCGTGCTCTCGAAGAATGGCCCAAAGCTCTGAACCGCTAAAACACGCGGCGGCCGCGATGAATTTCCCGGCATCCAGGACAGAGCCGCCCCCCACTGCCAGAATAAAACCGATCTTTTCCTTCTTAACAACTTCGACAGCCTTAAGACAGGTTTCATAGAGCGGGTTCGCCTCGACCCCGCCGAACTCGGTCACACGAAAGCCCTTAAGAGCCAACTTGACCTGTGCGTAGACGCCATTTGTTTTGATCGACCCGCCCCCGTAGAGAAAAAGGACGCCAAGATCCTTTGGAACGCGCCCTGAGATCTCACGGATCATTCCCTTGCCAAAAAGGATCTCCGTGGGATTTTTAAACACAAAATTCTGCATGAACCTCTCCTATGGAAATAGACACAAAACCAACGAACCGTTACCGGAAGGCCAGCCTGGAATGAGACGCCGCGACAACCCGTTTAGTACTTGTAGTGCTCGGGCTTGTAAGGACCGTCGAAAGGAACGTCCAGATACTCGGACTGCTTTTTCGTGAGTTTCGTGAGCTTGGCGCCCAATTTATCGAGATGGAGCCGGGCCACTTCCTCATCAAGCTTCTTCTCAAGACGGTAAACGCCGGGCTTCTTGGGATTCATCACAAGATCGATCTGCGCGAGCGTCTGATTCGTGAACGAATTCGACATCACAAAACTCGGATGGCCCGTAGCACAGCCCAGGTTCACGAGACGGCCTTCGGCAAGCAGAATGATCGAATGCCCGTCCTTGAAAATATACTTATCGACTTGTGGTTTGATATTGATCCGTTTGATGCCCGGCCATTTCTGGAGCTGGGCGACCTGGATCTCATTATCAAAATGCCCAATATTACAAACAATGGACTCGTCCTTCATCTTGGACATATGTTCGGCGGTGATGACGTCTATATTCCCGGTCGTCGTTACGTAGATATCCCCAATATCCAGCACGTCCTCGAGCCTCGCCACCTGAAAGCCGGCCATCGTGGCCTGAAGCGCACAGATCGGGTCGATCTCGGTCACGATCACACGAGCTCCGAAACCATGCATGGCCTGGGCGCTGCCTTTTCCCACGTCCCCATAACCCAACACCACGGCAACCTTGCCCGCGATCATCACGTCCGTCGCGCGCTTGATGCCGTCTGCCAGGGATTCACGGCATCCGTAGAGATTATCGAACTTGGATTTTGTCACCGAATCGTTCACGTTGATCGCTGGAACGAGAAGCTTTCCCTGTTCCTGCATCTTGTACAGACGGTGGACACCCGTGGTCGTTTCCTCGGAAACACCTTCCCACTCTTTGACCACTCCGTGCCATTTCTTAGGTTCTGCCTTCATGACCATTTTCAGGAGCTTGAAAAGTTCGATCTCATCCTGCGTCTCGACCTTTTGATTGAGGATCTTCGGATCCTTTTCCGCGTCATAACCCAGATGGATCATGAGAGTCGCGTCACCGCCGTCATCGACGATGAGGTTCGGCCCTTTGCCTCCTGGAAAGTTGAGCGCCTGAAGCGTGCACCACCAATATTCTTCTAGCGTCTCTCCCTTCCATGCAAATACCGGAATGCCCTTTACGGCCAAAGCCGCGGCAGCATGATCCTGGGTGGAGAAGATATTGCAGGAGCACCAACGCACGTCGGCGCCGAGCTCGATCAAGGTTTCGATCAGGACCGCGGTCTGGATCGTCATGTGGAGACTGCCCATGATCCGCTTGCCCTTGAGAGGTTTCTGGGATCCGTACTTTTTCCGGGTTGCCATGAGTCCCGGCATTTCTTTCTCGGCCATGTCGAGCTCTTTACGCCCCCAGGCGGCTAACGAGAGGTCCGCGACTTTGAAATCGTTCTTCAATTTAAGAGCAGGAGTTTTTTTGGGGGAGGTCTTCGTCATGGTCTAAGAGTTCTTTCTCATAAGGTTGACCATGACAGCCCCAATTTCAACTTTATTAAAATTGAATCGCATTGGGATTATCATGGCCTTTTTCTTTTTTGTGTTGGGTTACCATTAATAACAGATCGCGGGGTCACAACGTGACCCCGCGATACCGAGAATCGGAACTAAGCCGCGCAGGTGACTTTGCTGCAGCAACAGTTGTCTTTGAGTTTCAGGGCTTTGCGGAGCGCAGCCACCTTGTCGGTCTTTTCCCAGGTAAAACCGGCTTCACTACGCCCGAAATGTCCATACGCTGCCGTCATGTTGTAGATCGGGCGGCGCAGATCCAACGTACTGATGATCCCGCGTGGCGTAAAATCGAAAATCTTCGTCACGGCTTCCGAGATCGCCTCTTCGCTGACCTTGTTCGTCCCGAACGTGTCCACGCGGATCGAAACGGGCTTCGCCACACCGATCGCATAAGACACCTGGATCTCGCAACTGCCCGCGAGACCCGCAGCCACGATGTTCTTGGCCACGTAGCGCGCGAAATAGGCCGCCGAACGGTCCACCTTCGAAGGATCTTTTCCGCTGAACGCGCCACCGCCGTGACGGCCCATGCCGCCGTAGGTATCGACGATAATCTTGCGGCCTGTGAGCCCTGTATCCCCATGCGGTCCACCGACCTCAAAACGCCCGGTCGGATTGATGAAGATTTTGGTGTTCTTGTCCATTAAATTGGCCGGTATGACCTTTTTGATGACTTTCTCGATCAGATCCTTCGTGATCGTCGGAAGCGTTACATCCCCGTCATGCTGGGAGCTCAGAACCACGGCTTCGACGCGAACGGGTTTTTCGTTGTCATACTCGACTGTAACCTGACTCTTCGAATCCGGCCGGAGATACTTGATCTTGCCCGATTTCCGGACTGCGGCCAGATAGCGGACCAACTTTTGAGCCAGCATGATCGGAAGCGGCATGAGTTCTTTCGTCTCATCGGTCGCATAGCCGAACATCATGCCCTGGTCCCCGGCGCCACCGGTATCCACGCCCATCGCGATATCAGGCGACTGGGTATGAAGCGCGATATCGATCTTACAAGTCTTGTAATCGAAACCAATCGAAGGGTCCACATAGCCGATCTTGCGGATCGTGTTCCGCGCCACTTTCTCAGCATCGACCTTCGTCTTGCTCGTAATCTCGCCGGCAATGGTCAAACGATCGGTCGTGGCCAAGCACTCGCAGGCTACGCGAGACGCGGGGTCCCCCGCAAGATAGGCGTCCAGGATCGCGTCCGAGACCTGATCGCAGACCTTGTCCGGATGTCCTTCGGAAACAGACTCAGAAGTGAAGAAATAATGCCCTTTTTTCATAGTGGTGTTACTCCTTTGGATTTGTTGGGGTATTGACGATGGCGTTGGCTTTCTGATAAGAGGCGAGGTCACCGATATCCAACCATTTTCCCTTAAGAGAAAAAGCGAAGAGGCCTGATGTTTCAGCCAGCCAACGCATATAATGGCCGGGTTGGTCGGTATTATGGCCGCTTGCGATATACCTGTCAAGCAAGCTCCACGTCTCCTGGGGAAGCCAGTAAATGCCGCTGGAGGCAAGCGTCGTGGCCGGTTGGAGCGGCTTTTCCTGGAATTCCAGGATCTTCCCCCCGCCATCGGTCCTCACCAGACCGTAACGCTTGGCCAATTCCTTGTCCCCGACGTCATAGACCGCGATCACTCCGTGCGGTCTCTTTTTCATTCCGAAATGGACGAAGGACATCAGGTCGAAATCGAAGAAATTGTCCCCCGCGATCACCAGAAGATCGCAAGGATCGACCTTTTTCGCCTTGATCACGTACGCGAGATCTCCGATAGCCCCGAGACGGGTCTCATTACTCGTAGTTTGATCGTTGACGACCTGCACCGGCCAGGGATATTTCGCCTTCGCCGTCCATGTTTCAAAATGCCCCGCGAATTTCTGATTGCTTACAAGATAAACAGCCTCCACGCCCTGGACTTTCTCGACACGTTCCAGGATCCACTCCAGGATGGGCTTTTTCCCCACGGGAAGCAGGGGCTTTGGCATATTTTCGGTCAGAGGATAAAGACGCGTCGCGTATCCCGCGCAGAGAATAACGACTTTCAGGCTCATGATCTCACCCCGTTAGAGATAGGAAGCGCTTTGAGCGCTTCCACCAAGTTGCGGAAAAATATTTGCAAAGTTCGATTTCTTTTGTTTTGAATACAAAAGACATTATTCCTTTATTCGTCAGCAAGCTCCGCGCACACATCCTTGAGCTTTTCCTTGAGGAAAGCGTAGGTCTCTTTGCCGGTATGGAACGCAAGGGCCTTTTGGGCGATCTCCTTAGCGTCGGAATAACGGATCGAACGGATCGCTTTCTTGATCTTGGGCAGCATCACAGGGCTAGCGCTGATCTCGTCGATCCCGAGCCCCACGAGGAGGATCGCGATCGCCGGATCCGAGGACATTTCGCCGCAACTCCCCACCCAGATGTTATGACCGTGACCGTTCCGGATCGTCAGATCGATCAGACGAACGATCGCCGGATGGGTCGGCTCATAAAGATGGGCGATCTTCTGATTCATACGATCGATCGCAAGCACGTACTGGATCAGATCGTTCGTCCCGAGAGAAAAGAAATCCACTTCCTTGGCCAGCACATCACTTGCGAGCGCCGCCGAAGGGATCTCGATCATGGCCCCAACGTGAATGTTCTTATTGAAGGGAACGCCTTCCTTTTCAAGCTCGGCCTTCGCTTCATTCAGGATCTCGCGCGCGGCACGGATCTCGTACACACCGGTAATCATCGGATACATGATCTTCAGATCCCCATGAGCGCTCGCCCGAAGGATCGCCCGGAGCTGGGTCTTAAAGATGTCCGTTCGCGTCAGGCAAAAACGGATGGCGCGCCAGCCCAGATAAGGATTCATTTCATGCGGGATCTCGAGCGTGGACGCGAATTTATCGCCCCCAAGATCCAGTGTGCGAATGACCACGGGATGCGGCTTCATCGCCTCCGCGATCTTGTGATAAGCCTCGTACTGTTCCTGCTCCGTCGGAAGCGTCGACCGGTTCATGTAAAAATATTCCGTACGAAAAAGTCCGACCCCTTCTCCGCCATGAGAAATGACGGAAGCCGCCTCGTGATAAAATTCGATATTGGCGGCAAGGGTGATGTGTTTTCCGTCGAGAGTCTCCGCCGGTAAATCGCGCAGCTTATCCAGCTCTCCGGTGAGCTGGGAGATGCGGTTCTCCTGAAAGTTGAATTTGTCGATGGTCGCCTGGTCGGGATCAATGACCACGACCCCGTGCGCCCCGTCCACAATGATCGTATCGCCGTCCTGAAGTTCATCCACAATCTTTTCGAGTCCCACGACGGCGGGAATCTCAAGGGAACGCCCGAGAATCGCCGTATGCGACGTCGCTCCGCCAATCTCGGTCACAAAAGCCATGACTTTTTTCCGGTCAAGGGAAGCTGTGTCGGACGGCGAAAGATCGTGAGAGGCGATGATCACCTTTCCACTGAATTCTTCCAGACGCTTTTTCTCTTCTCCGCAAAGATTCGCGAGAAGCCGTCTCCCCACATCCCGGATGTCCGAGATGAGCTCTTTGAGATATTCGTCATTGATCTGGGAAAAGGCCTGAAAATACCGCTGGATCACGGCCGCAAAGGCGTACTCCGCGCCAACCTTCTCGCCCTTGATCACTTCGATCACATCCTCGATCAGGGTCCGGTCCTCCAAGATCAAAAGATGGGCCGTAAAAATGTCCGAACTTTCGCGGCCGATCTGATCCGACAGTCTTCTTCGGATCCCGAGGATCTCGGTGCGCGTCCGCGTGAGCGCTTCCTCGAACCGGGCGATCTCGTTAGAGAGCTGATCCAGTCCCACCACGCGCTTGGGAAGATTGAAGGAACCACCGCTATGCAGGATAAAAACTTTCCCGATCGCGATCCCGGGCGATACTCCGATCCCTTTGTATTCTTTCATGGCCTTATTCTCCGAAATCAGACTCGATAAGTTTGGCTAACGCTTCCATCGTCGCGATGGCATCTTTCCCCGTGACCCGCACCGTGATGGAAGAACCTTTCTCGGCCGCGAGGGTCATGATGCCCATGATCGACTTCCCGTCGATCTTGAGATCTTCCTTTTGGACCTCAACCAGGGCGTTAAAACGATTCGCGGTCTGGACAAAGACGGCCGCCGGCCGGGCGTGAAGACCCAGCTTATTATTGATGACAAAAACACGTTCGACCGATTCCTGGCCGTCCTTCTTACGTTGTTTTTTTAGGGGCTGCGTCATTCTTCCGTCCGTTCGACATGATCCCTGTAATGTTCCAGAATGAATTTCATCAAAAGCTCCGAATTATGGCGGACCTGCTCTCCCGGTTGAAGGACATTCCCCTGAATGACCCGGTAACCCTTTTCCCGGATCTTCTCAATGTCCAGTTTCACCGGGGTGGCACCCTGCTTGGCGTAACGCTGAAGCATGGTGTCCGGAATAACCGCAGTGTTCACAAAACAGGCATCCACGATCCTCGGATCCGTATGTTCCAGGATCACATTTAAATGATCCCACGCGCTCATACCCGTGGTCTCCCCCGGCTGCGTCATCGCGTTCATGATATAGACCTTGTACGCGTCAGACCGGAGTACAGCATCGCGAATATCCTTGATCAAAAGATTCGGCAAAATACTCGTATAAAGACTTCCAGGGCCCATCAGAATAAGATCCGCGATCTCTATCGCGTCTAGGGCCTCCTGGCACGCCCTGCAATCGTCCGGCCGGAGACGAATACTGCGAAGCGGCTTTTTCAGGTCCGTAATATTCGTTTCTCCCTCCACCGAGGTCCCGTCCATGAATTCGCCAACCAGCGTCACTTTTTCAAGCGTGGACGGAAGCACGCGCCCCCGGATCGCTAGCACTTTGCTGGATTCCGCGATCGCTTTCTCAAAATCGCCCGTGACCTTCGAAAGCGCTGTGATGAAGAGATTCCCGAAACTGTGTCCCTTCAATCCCTCTCCGAGTTCGAACCGGTACTGAAAAAGATCACGAATGAGCGGCCCTGCGTCGGCTAGCGCCACCAGACAATTCCGGATATCGCCCGGAGGCAACATATCCATTTCATCGCGCAAACGCCCGGAACTTCCCCCCGTGTCCGTCACTGTCACGATCGCCGTGATATTGCTCGTAAACACCTTGACGCCCGAAAGCATGGTACTTAAGCCGGTTCCGCCACCGATCGCCACAATTCGAGGCCCGTGCAACAAAGACTCGACGCGGCGTTTCTGATACACGATATCCACAAGCGAATCGTTCCCATTCAAGGGCATCAGAGCACGGACAAAGATCCGGACCATGTTTTTGATCGAGGTATAGATGAGAAAGATACCGAGGATCAAAAGCGCCGTCGCGAACGAGGCCAGTAGCACGCTCGTTTTGGCCATGGTCTGCACGGTCAGCAGGGCCACCAGTACGATGAACCCGAGCCCCAACGCGCAAAGAATGATCCACCGCTTGATCCCGATACCGGGATAGAACCACTTAAAAAATTTCATAGAAGGTCGCCAAAGAACCGGCTAAGACCGTATATCAAACCTTGCGGCTCTCTTCTTTTGCGATCAGATCAAAAACATCCTTCGGCGTTTTGCATTTTCTGATAAGTTCGCAGAAATAGGTATCGCGGAGAAGCCTTGAGATCTGCGCCAGAGCCTTGAGATGGGGCCCCGCCGTGTCCTTCGGAGCAACAAGCAGGAACAGGATATAGACCGGCTCGCCGTCGAGCGCTTCAAAGTTCACGCCCTTGCGACTCACACCCAACACCGCCACAAGACCATCCACCTTGTCGGTCTTTCCATGAGGGATCGCGATCCCCTGGCCAATGCCCGTGGAGCCCAGATTCTCACGCTCGACCAAGGCTCGCAGAATGTTCTTCTTGTCTCCCACATCCTTCACCTCGGCCAAAAGATCCACCATTTCTTTGAGGATCCCCTCCTTGTCGGTCGCTTCGAGATCGACCTTGATGCCCTTGACGTTGAGAAAATCGGTGATCTTCATAAATACATTCCTCCGGATTGAAAAAAGTTACGAAAAGGCCCCGATCTCAACCGCACTTGAATAGATCGGGACCGCCATGCTTCAATTGCTAAGAATTAAGACTAACACTGTTCTCCATTTGATTTTAGGGGCTAACAATACTCCACCGCATACCCCTCATTTCAAATATGATGCGGTTCTAGCGCCCTGGCTCGACAAGCCCGTGACTTCCGTCCTTACGCTTATGGATCACGTTCACGATGTTGGTATGCTGGTTCATAAAAGCAAGAAACGGCTCCGGAGAGATCTCCAACTGAAGGCTAGCTTCTTCAACGGACATGGGCTTCGCCGCGAACGCCGAGGAACGCGTGATCTTCGGATGATCGTCTGGAAGAATGCTTTCCGCTTCGATCATCTCAAGCGCCCGGGCGATCTTCCCCGAGGTCTTGGCGTTCTTGACATGATGCCCTTTGGATTTGGAGCGGAATTTCTTCAACTGCTTCTCGACGCGTTCGTAGGCTTCATCGATCGCCGCGAAAATATTATCCTTGGCCTCGCCCATGCCAAAGGCGTGAAAGTCCTTGGCCGCGAGCGTGATCTCTGCTTTGAAAATATATTTTTCTTTCTTGAGGAACACGTGCGCTTCCACGATCCGGGGCGCGTATTTCTCGAACTTCGGAAGACGTTCCTCCAAATGCTCCTTCATTCCTGCGGTGATCTTGAGATTCTGTCCCGAAAAACGAATATCCACTGTGAGTTCCTCCCTGAGAGTCTTTAATGAATTGATAGAAAGTGCGGACGCCGCATTACGCCAAAGTGAACCTCTCCCCGAGATAGATCTCCCTGGCCTTGGCATCGGAGGCGAGAAACTCTGAGGTCCCGGAGACCTCGACCTTACCCTCGAAAAGAAGGTAAGAGCGATCGGTGATGGAAAGCGTCTCGCGGACGCTGTGATCTGTCAGCAGAATACTGAGGCCCTGGGCCTTGAGCCGCTGCAGGATCTTCTGAACCTCGAAGACAGCGATGGGATCCACGCCGCTGAAAGGTTCGTCCAAAAGGAGAAGAGAAGGATTTGTTACAAGCGCACGCGTGATCTCGAGCCGCCGCCGTTCGCCGCCGGAAAGCGTGAAGGCTTTATTCTTCGCGAGATAAGCAATATCGAGGTCATTCAAAAGCCGCTTGAGACGGCGATCTCGTTCCTCCTGAGGAATCTCCAGAGTTTCCAGGATCGCCATAATATTCTCTTCCACGGTCAGCTTGCGAAAGATCGAAGGTTCCTGGGAAAGATA
This sequence comes from Candidatus Omnitrophota bacterium, assembly GCA_043803685.1. GTDB lineage: Bacteria > Omnitrophota > Omnitrophia > Omnitrophales > Aquincolibacteriaceae > Aquincolibacterium. Next base: position 36,292 of record JAZDJU010000079.1, on the reverse strand, counting down.
ACCGATCCCGAGCCGCGCTCGCTCGAACATCGGAAGGTTCGTGATCTCTTCGCCCCGGAAATAGATATGCCCTGATTCCGGGCGGATGACCCCGACCACCATGTAGAAAGATGTCGTTTTCCCGGCGCCATTAGGACCCAGAAGTCCCACGATCTCCCCGCGTGAGATCTGAATATTCACGCCGTTAACGACCGTGCGCCCCTTGTAACTCTTGGTCAGTTGCTTCGTCTCAAGAAGGTTCATGCTCAGAAGATCCCCTGCATTCCTTTGCCAGTTCCTTTTCCGGAACTCGCTTTGTCATCACTCCCACTGAAATAAAGGGCTTCGGTGTCTCCCCCCAAAATGATCCGCCCTTCGTCCGCCAGATAGATCACACTGTCCGAATAGGTCTTGTTCCCATCGGGATTTTCGATCACCACATCGCCGGCGGACACGATCTTGGAAACATGACGGCTTACACGATTATAATAAACATCCATAGTGTCCGCCGTAAGTTTCCCCCGGAAATCCTGCGCCACAACATTGTCTCTGAAATGCGCGATGTTTTTTTCGTAATCGATCACCAGGGGTCCGTCACAGGTAATGGTCGTCGGCCCGTCTTTTTTATCGTCGGTATTCTGGACAATGACCGTCACGTTCTTCTGGAACTTCACCTTTTTCAGATTGGTTTCGGCCCGTGCGCCGGTCCCTTCGACATTGATATTATCCTTTTTCACCTGCGTCAGAAGATCGGTCTCCACGATGTGATCCGAAGGGCTCATGTCAAGCGCCTCCGTCACAAGCCTCGTCCCATCATCGGTCGTCGCCACAACGTTCTTCTCGAGATGAACCTTATTCTTTTTCTTATCGTAATTGCCACGGTCCGCCGTAACGGTCACGGGAACTTCATCGGCATACGCCTTGGCCATCACGTTCATTAATTGCACCGTATTGGAAAGGATGTTCGCGGAATCTCCTTCGATCTCCATCTCACGCTGCCCTTCAAGCGTGTATTTGGTGAACGAAAAGGCAAGAATGCTCTGCGGTTTTTGTTCGGAGGGCTTTTCGGTGCTTTTCTCAGCTCTCTGCTTACGCGTAATGACCACCTGCATTTGCACGAAAAACACGTAGAACACCACAAGAGCGACAAAAATTAAAATAAGACGTTTGATCATGAGCGCTTCACTTTCTCCTTAGTACTGTTCTCTATTTGATTTTAGGGGTTAACAGTACTATACCGCATACCCCTAATTTCAAATGTCATGCGGTATTAGGCTCCGCCACCGTAACATCTTCAGGCCTTGTTTTCCAACGGTCATGCATCCAACCCCATTGTTCAGGGTAACGACGAACCACTTCCTCAAAATCTTTCATCCATATCTCAGTATACTTCCGGATCGAGGCCGCCCGGTCCCCTTCCTCGATCTTGGGCCGTATCAATTTCCCGAGTTGAAGCTTGTAGCGATTTCCAGGCTTCCGCACCATAAAAGCCGTCAAGATCGGCGCTCCCGAGGCCATGGAAAACTTCACCGGCGCCACGGACGTATACGCCGGTTTTCCAAAAAAGTCCACGAAAATCCCGCGAACGCGATCTCGGTCCTGGTCCGGCAAGATCCCTAAAACGTCACCGCTTTTCAAATGCGCAAAGACCTGCCTGACCGCCTCATCCTGATAGATCGTTCGAATTCCCACGGAACTCCGCAGTCCCACGATCCACCGATTGTAAGGCTCATAATAGATCCGACGGCCGATCACGGCGCCGTGGAAACCTTGAAGTCCGAAGCTTCCGGCCAAAAGTTCCCAGTTACCCAGGTGCGCCGTCATTATAATGAGCCCTTTCCCTTCTTGCAAAATATCTTTGCAAAAAGAAAAGGCTTCATCGGACTCCACGAACAACGCAGCCTTCTCACGCGAAAGCCGGGTGAACCTCAGAAAATCCACCGCCGTTTGGAGCATATGCCCCATGACCTGGCAACCGATCCTGTCTAGGTCCGAAGAACTCTTCGTGCTACCGTACGCGATCCTCAGGTTTTCAAGGATCTTCGTCCTCTGACGCGAAATCAACCAATACCCGAGAAACCCTGCCCCGTTCGCAAACCACAACGCCAAACTCCGCGGCAGGATCAGCAGAAATCCCGCTCCAAACTTTGCGAGAAGGTAGAGAGGGTAACGATAGAGCTTGTATTTGGCCATGAGAAGATCAGACCCGTCCCGCCCTCATCAGGTCCTGAACGTCCAAAAGGCCTACGACACGCCGTGCTTTGTCCACCACAGGCAATTCGTCGATGCGAAGCGACTCCATCACATGGAACGCCTCTTCCGCGAGTTTCTCTTTCTGAATGTAACGGGGTCGAAGCGTGGCTAATTGAATGACAGGACGGTTCAGGATCTTTTCACCCTGGGACTTGAGATGACGCCGGAGGTCTCCGTCGGTGAAAACGCCCAATAATTTTCCGTGTTTATCAATGATCGTACAGCTCCCGGCCCGCGAGGCCGTGATCTTGAGAAGCGCCTGACGCACCGTGGTCTTAACCCCCACGAGCGGATTGGCTTTCCCCGTGCGCATGATCTCCCCCACCTTGAGCAATCGTCTTCCAAGGCTCCCTCCAGGATGCAGTTCCGCGAAATCTTCAGAGCGGAACCCTTTTTTCTTGAGAAGCGAAAGAGCAAGCGCGTCCCCCATCGCGAGCGAAGCCGTCGTTGAGGCGGAAGGCGCCAGATTCAAAGGACAGGCTTCGCGCCGCACGCCAAGATCCAGCACAATATCCGCGTTCTTGCCGAGAGCGGACTTCGGAACGCTTGTCAGCGCGACAAGCTTCACGCCTTTTTTCTTGAGAAGCGGAAGAAGCCTCACGATCTCTTCGCTTTCCCCGCTCTGAGAGATCGCGATCACCAAGTCCTTCGAAGTCACCATGCCGAGATCGCCGTGCACCGCTTCAGCAGGATGAAGAAAAAAAGTGGGCGTACCGGTCGAAGCCATCGTCGCAGCGATCTTGCGGGCGATGAAGCCGGGCTTCCCCATCCCGGTAAGGATCACACGGCCCTTGCAGTCCGCCATCCACTGAACGACTGTTTCAAAATCCTTGCCGATCCGGGAACGCAGTCGCGAAATGGCGAGAGCCTCGATCCTGAGAACCTCTTTGGCGAGCCGTATCACAGGGGATGTTTTCATGATCTTATTTTTCTACCGCTGCGCATTTTTTTAGCGCGATCAATTTCTTAAGAAGCGGCTCAAGCTGAGACAGCGCCAAAGCATTCGGCCCGTCAGAAAGCGCTTTCGCCGGATCCTCATGGATCTCCATGAAAAGAGCGTCCGCGCCGGCCACGACCGCGCAACGCGCGAGTGTGGGAATGAATTCTGACATACCCCCCGAAGCCGTGCCTTTCCCTCCCGGGATCTGCACCGAGTGAGTGGCATCGTAGACCACGGGATACCCGAACCCGCGCATGATCGGGATCGCGCGAAAATCGTTCACGAGATTGTTGTAACCGAAACTCGTTCCGCGCTCCGTAAGCAGGATCTTCTTGCACCCGACTTCTTCGAGCTTGTGAATGATATTCTTCGTTTCCCAAGGAGAAAGGAACTGTCCTTTTTTGACGTTCACGATCTTCCCGGTCGCCGCGGCCGCGAACAAAAGATCGCTCTGACGGCAAAGAAATGCCGGAACTTGAAGGATGTCCGCCACTTCAGCCACCGGCTCGGCCTGCTCCGCTGTATGAAAATCGGTGAGCACGGGAACTTGGAACTCTTTTTTGACGCACGCAAGGATCTTCAGACCTTTTTCAAGGCCTGGCCCCCGGAAAGAGCGGATCGAAGAGCGATTGGCCTTGTCAAAGCTTGCTTTAAAAACATAGGGGATCTTCAGGGAGCACGCGATCTTTGAGATCTTCCCCGCAAGTTTCAGCGCGCTTTTTTCATCTTCGATCACACAAGGCCCCCCGATCAGGACGAGTTTACGTGGGTTGCCAAAAACGATGGGGCCTAAAGTAATTTTATGCATGAACCTCACCCGTCTCCGGCGCGGCAACTTCGGGCTTGGCGATCTCCGGCGCGGCAACCGCCTGGACCTTTAACCCGTGAGTCTCTTGAAAAGCGAGCGTGTGGCGGACAAATTCCCGGAAAAGCGGGTGAGCCCGGTCCGGCTTGGATTTGAACTCCGGATGGAATTGGACGGCAAGGAACCAGGGATGGTCTTCCAGCTCGATCATCTCGACCAGTTTTCCGCTCGGGGAAACCCCGGAAAGCTTCATGCCGGCCTTCTGGAATTTCTCGCGGTACTCGTTGTTGAACTCATAACGATGCCGGTGACGCTCCGAGATCTCATCCACTTTGTAGGCTTTGTGCGCGAGCGTATCTTTTTTAACCTGACAGGGATACGCGCCGAGGCGCATCGTGCCGCCCAGATCTTTCACTTTTTGCTGTTCTTCGAGAAGACTGATGACAGGGAACGATGTCTTTTTGTTGAATTCCGTGGAGTGCGCGCCCTTCATATCCAGGACATTGCGGGCAAACTCGATCGCCGCGCATTGCATCCCGAGACAGATCCCGAAAAAAGGCACCTTGTTCTCGCGACAATACTGAATCGCCTTGAGCTTTCCTTCGATCCCCCGGCTACCAAAACCTCCGGGCACTAGCACTCCGGAAACACCCTTGAGCTGCTCGAGAGAACGACTCGTCTCGAGTTTTTCGGAATTGATCCGCTTGATCACCACGCCCGTGTCGTTCGCGATCCCGCCGTGCTTGAGGGATTCATAAATGGATTTGTACGCGTCCTGCAATTCGATGTATTTGCCGACCACGGCGATCTTGACCATATGCTTGGGGTGAAGCGCTTTTTCGACCACGTTCTTTTGCCATTCGTGAAGACTTCCCGCCTTGTATTCGATCTTGAGCTTCTGGCAAATAACTTTGTCGATCCCCTCTTTTTTGAACATGAGCGGACATTCGTAGATCGAGCCCACATCGCGAGCCTCGATCACCGCCTCGGCCTCCACGTTACAGAAAAGCGCGATCTTGTCCTTCATCTCCTGGTTGATCTTTTTCTCCGTGCGGCAGATCAGAATGTCCGGCTGGATACCGATCTCGCGCAAAGTTCCGACGCTGTGCTGGGTGGGCTTGGTCTTCAGTTCGCCCGCGGCCTTGATGTACGGAACAAGCGTCAAGTGAACAAAAAGAGAATTCTCGCGGCCGACCTCGTGGCGGAATTGCCGGGCGGCTTCCAGGAACGGCAGGGACTCGATATCGCCCGCCGTGCCGCCGATCTCCGAGATCACGACATCGTAGCGTTTGTTGCGTGAGACGTTCCGGATGCGTTCCTTGATCTCGTTGGTAATATGCGGCACCACCTGCACCGTGCCGCCGAGATAATCCCCCCGGCGCTCCTTGGTGATCACGTGGTGATAGACCTGCCCGCTCGTCACATTGTTCTCACGCCCGAGTGTGCTGTGCGTAAAACGCTCGTAATGCCCGAGGTCGAGGTCTGTTTCCGCGCCGTCATCGGTCACGTAAACCTCGCCGTGCTGGAAAGGATTCATGGTGCCGGGATCCACGTTGAGATAAGGATCCAGCTTCTGGATCGCAACCTTGAGACCCTTCGCTTCAAGGATCTTCGCGATCGACGCGCACGCGATCCCTTTTCCAAGGGACGAAACGACGCCTCCTGTCACAAAAATATGTTTCGGCATTTTCAATTCCTCACGAGGTTGGCCGGCTCTGGCAGCTCTTTTGTTTCATGAGCGGTTGCCGAGACTGGCCCCATTGACCTTCAATGATTTCGATAGAAAATTAGTTCCGCAAACGTCTTTCAACTTCCCGAAGATCCTCTTCCGTATCCACGCTGATGAAATCATACGCCGTTTCGATCACGCGAATGGAATGCCCTCTTTCAAGGACCCTGAGTTGCTCCAATTTCTCGGTATTTTCCAGGATTCCAGGCTCCCAAGCAACAAAATTCAAAAGAAAATCACGCCGGTATCCGTAAACTCCGAGGTGTTTCAGAAAACTGCACGCGCCATTTTGTTTCCCCTGAACGAAGGGGATCGTCGCGCGCGAAAAATAAAGCGCGTCCCCTTCCGCATCACAGACCACTTTAACAACATTGGGGTTCTCGAAACTTGCCCGGTCCGTCATCCTCACGGCCAGGGTCAACATCTCCACATCCTTCGCCGTCTCAAAAATAGCCACCATCTCGTCGAGCGCCTTGGGGTCTACGAGCGGCTGATCGCCCTGGATATTGATCACGAGATCCTGCTTGAAGGAGCCCATGACCTCCGCGATCCTGGAAGTCCCGTTCGGATGGTCCTTGCGCGTCATGATCGCCCGGCCGCCGAACCCTTCCACGCATTGTTGGATCCGAGCATCGTCCGTGGCGACGACCACCTCTTCGAGCCTTTTCGCTTGACGTGCGCGCTCCCAAACATGCTGGATCATAGTCTTGCCATGAATAGAACGGAGGATCTTTTCAGATAAACGGGTGGAACCTAATCGTGCGGGAATAACGCCCAGAGCCTTCACAGGACTCGCGCTCATGCCTTCCGGATCGCTTCTTCGAGCTCTTCGGGAACGATCGTCGCGGTGCCCAGTTTCCCGACCACGATGCCGGCGGCAAGGTTGGAGATCCTCGCGGCCTCCTGCATCTTCGCGCCCGCCGCCAACGCGACCGCGAGCGTTGCGATCACCGTATCCCCCGCGCCGGAGACATCGTAAACTTCACGCGCCGCCGTGGGAACCCGGGTTAATTTCTTGTTTTTTTCGAAAAGCGCCATGCCGTCCTCGCCGAGCGTGATCAGCACGGACTCCAGGTCCAACTTTTTCATCAGGCCCCAACCCACTTCTTCAAGCGTGGGCGTCTTATAGGAGGAAGCGTGCGTCCGCTCATAGCCGTTAAAGGCTTCGCTGCGATTCGGTGTGATACAGGTGACGCCGCGGTAATAGACAAAATGTTTTTCTTTCGGATCCACGAGAACGGGCTTCTTGAATTTCTTGGCAAGACGGACGATCTCTTTCAAGAGAAAGGGCTGCATGACGCCTTTGCCGTAATCTTCCAGGATCACGACATCCATGCGCTTGATGTTCTCGCGGACAAATTTCAGGATCTTCAGGATATCCGCTTTGGAAACATCGTCCGTGTTTTCCCGGTCGAACCGGACCACTTGCTGGGAATGCGCGATCACTCGGGTCTTGAGGGACGTGGGACGCGTCGGATCGCAAATGATCCCTCCCGTTTCGATCCCCTGCTTCCGCATCGCTCGAAGGAGCACTCGCCCGTAAAGATCCCGGCCCACCACGCCGCAAGGAAAAACCTGCCCTTTGAGAGAACGGATATTATTAGCGACATTAAGCGATCCGCCGGGCATGAAGGACTCCCGTTCGACCCTGACGACGGGGACTGGCGCTTCCGGAGAAATGCGCTTGACGCTCCCCCAGACGAACTGGTCAAGGATGAAATCCCCGATCACAAGAATGCGAACTTCCTGGAACCGTTCAAGGATCTCGAGAAAGCGTCTTTTTTCAAGCGTGCTTAGAGGCATCGATGGGGTCTTCATGGGTCCCTCAAAAAAGAAAACAGGCTTACTTTTCCTTGGGAAAATCAGCCTGTCCGTTCATATTTTAAAATAACGTGGCGCATTCTAACACCCTAGGGAACCAGTGTCAATGAAAGGAAACAAGGGTAACCCCTTTAGATGTAACGGGTTAGAAATAATCCGAGGTGAAACCTTGCTACTTCTTGGCCTCGCAGGACGAGCAATCACCGGAACAGGGTGACGCCGCCGGAGCCGCTTTTGTGGGAACATCCTTCTTGGCCGATTCCTTATACCCTGCGGACCGGTAATCGGTTTGGTAAAAACCGCTCCCTTTGAAAAGCACTCCCGAACCACCCGAGATGATGCGCTGAGCCTTGGCTTTCCCGCACTTCGGACACTTCTTGACGGGCTTATCGGTCATGGACTGGAACTTTTCGAACGGGTGCCCGCATGCCCCGCATTCGTATTCATAAGTCGGCATAATATATTTCTCCATCGAAGTAGGTCGGTATTCGAATCAACAGGGGCGGATTTTATCACAGAGGGCAAGAAGAGAGAATGGGTTAATTCAGAGCATATCTCTTGCAACATCAACCCTATTTTACACCCCGGGTGTGTAAAACTGGTTTTACACACCCGGGGTGTAACGAACGGTTCTTAGCTGAACGGTATTGGGGCTTGGAGAGATTGATTAAATCCCCTTCAAAAGGAGCCAGACCCTGTCATTCTATCAACGCTCATTTCACGAACCCGAGTCATGCTCCCGGCGTTTACCAGTCAGCCTTGCACCCTTGGGTGGTATAACCCACGACACCAGTGTCTATGGTCACATAACCAGCCCAGCATTGCCACTTATCCGCATTAACACCAGTATAATATCGGTAAATGGCGGGAAGGCCAGCAATCGAAGTTCGCTGTCCAAAACAATAGAGATCCGGCATAGATCCTGCGCAAGTATACCGAAATTCCTTTTGATTAATGGCCCCCATGCCAAGCGAGCTAGGGGGAGTGCAAGGGGCTGGAATGTCAGGACACGCGAAATTCGCAGGCGTTGTCGTTCCGTTGAGATCCATGTATTGTTGCTGGGCACGAACCATCGCGCCTAACATTTGGTAGGCTTCAGCAATTTTTGCTTTTTCAGGAGAGGCCAGCATACGCGGAATGACCAAGGCCGCAAGAACGCCGATGATCACCACAACGATCAAAACCTCAATTAGCGTGAATCCTTCTTGCTTGCTTGCTTGCTTGCTTGCTTGCTTTGGATCGTCTCATTGACCTTCTCCTTGTGATCCGGCTGTTTTTTTGGCGTCAAAATATCCAGCCATCTTGAGCTCTCCAACTAACGACTTGGCGAGTGGAAATCTTGACCCCTTGAGAGCCTCTCCCAAAAGCGGGTACCGTCACGACCGGTCAAGAAGCTGCGCCGGGCTCGTACTGGGCGAGGGTGGCAACGACTTCCCCGAGAACGGGGACTTTGACCTTCATCACAAGCGGGATGCGGCGCTCGTCCATGCTGATCCAGCCACTGACTTTGCCCCGTCGTACAAAAAAACCTTCGAACATGATGACCGGCTCGACCTCAACGGCCTGAAAAACGCCCACAGAGTCTATTTTCATTTCCTTCATGCCATGCGTGACCACTTCAAGGTCCCAATTCTTTTCATCCGCGTTAACCGGGATCAGGGTTTTGGAATCGGGCTTCATTTCCTGAAGCCGGAGCCAATAACAACAAGAGATCTGGTCCTGAACATTCTTGGGGATGAACATTTCCTTGCGGCTGTGGTCCTTGAGGGAATGGAAGCGGCCGATATGCGCCTCCTGATCGTATTCCATGGACTCGTCCGTCCAGTAACGGCCTTCCTGGATCTTCTTTTCGTAACGAAGGGAATGAAAATGCTCAGCGTCGATATAGCTGTGGTGCGTGTCCCGCACCTTATAGATCCAATTAAGGATCGCTCGCGAGTGGACCTGGATCTCGATGTGATAAGCATCGCGTCCGTTCACCTTGACGATCTCTTTCACCTCAGCGATCGCTTCCCCCACGGTCATACCGAGGTAGCTGATATCGAATTTGATCTTTTCCCCAAGAAAGATCTTTCCCGCGAGCTTTTCAGCATACGGAAAAACCTTTTCCGTATCACTCGCGGCAAGAGACGGAGCGAGGAGGAGAACCCCTGCCAAGATTAACCCTGCGACTTTTTTCATGAAGATCAGTTCCTTATCGTCCCAATACCAATCAATCGAAGCAAAGCTGAGATTGGGGCAATCCTTGTCAACCATTTTGGAAATAAAATCTCAGACAAGGATAGCCCCATCGAGACCGACCACGACCCTTTTGACCGGAAGCTGCTTACCGGAAAGCGCAACCGCCTCCTGAACCATGCGAAAGAGACCGGTACAGCACGGCACTTCCATGATCACCACTGTCAGCGAATAAACCGTATTATGCTTTAGAAGCTCCGCGATCTTCTCGACATAACCTTCAGTTTCATCGAGCTTGGGACACGCGATCACAAGTTTCTTTCCCTTGAGCATATCTTGATGGAAACTTCCGAGAGTGAAAGCCGTACAGTCCGCTGCGATCAGAAGGTCGCATTCTTTGAAATAAGGCGCAAGCGGAGAGATCAGATGTAACTGGATCGGCCATTGGCTAAGCTCGGACGCCACAGAACCTGCCGCCGGACTGCCTGAGGTTCCAGAAACTTCGCGCTTGATCTCGCGAGCCATGGTCCCCGGACATCCCCCGAAATGGGGCAAAGTGCCACCGCTGGGCGGTACGGGGGCCCCGTGGACTTTCTTGGCGGCATCAGTCCCTTGTGTCTTCAACACATGATCGAAAGCGGCTTTGGGATCATAACCGTCGCTCTCCCTTTCAATGATCTTGAGCGCGTCAACGGGACAAACATCCAGACAAGCGCCCATCCCGTCACAAAAGATCTCTTTGACAAGCACGGCCTTGTTGTCTTTATCCAGGACCAACGCGCCTTCCGCGCAAGCCTTCGTGCAAAGCCCGCACCCGTTGCATTTTTCCCGGTCGATCTCGATGATCTTGCGTTTCACGACAACCTCTTTTCATTAAACGGGGTCTGACCCCTTATTTGTTCGAAGGCTTCTTCCGGATTCAGATCATTAAGACACGCGATGGTCTTACACTCTTTGTTGTATCGAAATTTGTAATAGCAGGGACGGCACTCCAAGCTTTGCTTGAAAACGGCGACGGCCTCGGGTGACGACGGATAGGGTCCATACACCTCGGGCGGCACGGGTCCGTAGAACGCAATGAGCGGCACGTGCAGCGCGTGCGCCAGATGCACCAGCCCCCCGTCATTACCGACAAACAATACGGATTTTTTGAGAACCATCGCGGTCTGCGAAAGACTCGTTTCTCCTGCCAACACGACCGAGGGCGGTTTGATCATTGACTGGAACTCTTCGCACAGCGCTCGCTCGGAGCGACTCCCCAAAATAGCAACCCCATGAATGCCTTTTTCTTCCTGAAGCTTCTTAATCAGTTCTGCGAAATACTTCGCGGGCCACCGCTTGAAGGAAGCCTCTTTCCCCCACGAATCCCCGCCACCGGGAGCGACCGCGAGAAAACGTTCGGGCAGAAGTTTCAGCTTTCCGGCAACCTCCGCTTCGATCAAGGAGACCGTCTTCGGGAAACAATATTCGAGAAAACGATCCTCAACGGGGATCCCGGCCGCTTCCGCGAGATCGCAGTAAAAATCCACCACATGCCGTTTCCAGAAAGCCTCGGGAAGCGGAAAGCGGATATTATGGAACGTCGCGCGTTTCTTATACGCGAACCCCGCGCACTTCGGGATCCCGAGAAGGAACCGCCCGAAAAAAGCGTGCTCGCGACGCAGCGAATAATCCAGGATCAGGTCATAGCGCTTGGCCCGGAGTTTCCGGCCAAGCTCCCAGAAGTCGCGAAAATTTTCAAGCCGGGTCTGACGATGGGCCTTGTCTTTATCCGCTACAAAGATATCGTTGATATGAGGATTGTTCTCCACAACCTCCCGGGTGCGGGACCCCAAGAGAAGGTCGACCGTCTCGACCGTCGGGATGAGACGAAGCGCGCGCATCACAGGCGTCACGAAAAGAAGGTCCCCGATCCCGTAAGGGTGAACGATCAAAATTCTTCGAATTTTGGCGGGATGAGGGATGGCGGATGGCGGATGGCGTGAAACGGTTTGCTCCATCCTCCCTCCGCCCTCCGCCCTCCGTTTTTCAGGACTTTCCCCTTCACATGAATGCGTGCCGCTACTTCCGAGCAGATCATTTGCGGCCGCTAAGACATCCTCCACCGCGATCTCATCAATATAAGTAAACTTGCGCTCAGACTCCGGAATATGGGAAACATCCTTCGCAACCACGCGTGAACGGTCTCCGAGCGGCCGCCATCGTTCGGGCCCAAGTCCCGCGCCATATCTTCCAAAAATGGAAACTACGGGCGTTTCCACTGCGTTCGCGATATGGACAGGCCCGGAATCATTGGAAATAAGCAGAGCCGATCTCTTGAGAAGCGCGCCCAACATTCCGAGCGAAAGCCTTCCGCTCAGATCGAAGACCGGTACCGATGTGTGTTGGGTTAGCTTTTGGATAAGGGGTCTGTCCGCAGAGACGCCGATCGCAAGAAACACACAGGAATGATCTTTCCGCATCCGGGTCACAAGTTCGGCGAAACGCTCCACCGGCCACATCTTGGTGACATCGCTCGCCGAGAGGTTCAGAACGATCCAGGGGAGATCGACCGGGATCTTATGAAAAAGACGAAGATTTTCGAAGGAACGAACAGACCGGTCGGTCACGGGGAAAAAGGGTGCGATCCTGGAAGGAGCCTTCACATCCAAAAAGCTTAAGAGATCAAAAAGATATTCGGCTTCCTGTTTTTGGCCCTCTTTTTTGTTATAAGGATGAACATGCGTCAGGGCCCAGGACGCGCGACGCCCGTAGCCGATGCGCTTGGGAATTCCCGCAAGCCATGCGGCAAGATGCATCCGGTTCGTGCCGTGGGCGTGGATCACCACATCGAATTTCTTGCTCCGGAGTTTCCGGCTGAAAAGGAACTGTCCCAAAAGACCACGTTCATTCCCCGTCTTGTCATAGAGGATCACTTCATCCAGATAGGGATTACCTTCCACGATCTCGCGATGTTCAAGGAACACCACCGCCGCGATCCAGGCCTTCGGGAATTTTTCACGCAAGGCCCTGAAAAGAGGCGTCGTGAGCACCAGGTCCCCGATACGGTCGGTGCGGGTAACAAGAATGCGCGGAGTTTCAGGAAGTTTGAGCGGCATTCAGAAGCTCCAGAGAGAGCCGGATCACTTTTTCGGGTTCGAGCCCGTGAAAACAGCTTCGTTCGGCCCGCGGCAATTGGTCGGACCCACAGGCACAATTCTGAGAATCCCCCCGCGCGATACGGAATTTCGCCCCCTCGTGCCCGTACTTCTCGTGGTCCGTCGGCCCGAAAATCCCGACGGTCGGCGTTCCCAGTTCAAATCCCAGATGCATGATCGCGCTGTCATTGGCGATCACAAGCGACGCTTTCGCAATAAGCGCCGCCGTTTCCGGCAGGACGAGATCGCCGCACAGCACTCCAACGATCCCCGGAAGTTCCGCAAGGATACTGTCGGCGACCGGCCTTTCGTCAAGCGTTCCGACCAGCAAGACTTTTTTGCCTGTCTTTTGATGAAGCACGCGGATCACTTCCTTAAAATGCTGGACGGGCCATCGCTTTCTTTCGCTCGCCGCTCCCGGCGCCGCCAGGATCCATCCGCTCTTTTCGCGGATCCCCGCCGTCTCCAAAACGCGCAATGCAAAGGTCTCATCCGCCTGATTAGAAAAATGGAACGGAGACATAAGGGGGCTATCCCCCTCCACGGTCGCGAGCATCTCAAGATGCCGGTCCCTCATGTTGACCTTGGTGAATTTCCTGAAAAGAGGCGTCCTTTTCTTGCAGGAGACGAGGAACGGGATCGCGGTGTTGCGCAGGTCGACGACGAGGTCATATTTCGCTTTGCGAAGTTCCGCAATGAATTTCAGTTTTTCCCGGAAAGGGGCCCTCTTGTCATAGATCACGATCTTATGGATCTCAGGGCTGCTCTGCAGAACGCTCCTCGCGCGCGGCCCCACCACCACCGTGATCCGCGCCTTCGGATATTTCCGGACAAGCGCCATGATCACCGGAGTTGTTAATATAACGTCACCAAAATTGCTAAGCGTCACGACAAGAATGTTCATGCTTTTCTCAAGATCCTTTCGACCGCATCCAGAACCTCTTCCGGTGTGATACGCAAGAGCCAGCCTTCTGCCGGGAGCTCCTTGCCAAAAAAAGGAACCTTGTAGCCTTGGGGAACATACTCTAACACGATGCTTTCACCGCTCCCGCGCGGTCCGGTGAGTTTCGGATCCGTGGGGCCAAAGAGAGCCACGACCGGCGCCCCAACGCCTGAGGCGATATGCATGGGGCCGGAGTCGCCTGTCACAAGACACGCGGCATGTTTGTAAACGGCAGCGGAAACACGCAACCCCGTTTGCCCGACCAGAGGAACGATCTTCGCCCGCCGGACATTCGCGAGAAATTCTTTAAGAAGCGGCTCGTCATTCCTGGAACCGGTCACAACGACCGGAAGCTTCCACTTCTCACTGATCATGTCCGCGAGCGTGGCGAAATGCGCGGCAGGCCATCGCTTGGGCTCCCAGTTCGCGCCCAGATGGAAGCCGATATATTTCGCGTTCTTTTCGATCCCGTGACGCTCGAGAACCTCCAGCGCGGAACGATCATCCTCTTCTTTATAAAAGAACCGGTACTCTCTTTCCGCGGGAAGCACAAATCCGGCCCCTTCCATCATGGAAAAAAAATAATCCACCTGGTGCATCGTACGCGTTGGTTCTTCAACCGCGAGCGACAGAAATCCTTTTCTCCCTTTTCCGTAGCCGATGCGTTCTTTCACACCGGCAAACGCAAGAAAGATCGCGCGCGAGCGCGAGCGGTGAAAAAGATAACCCTGGTCCCAAGGCCCGCGTCGCTTCAAGTCCAGAATGAAGCGCATCCTCGAAAGCCAGGAACGGTGCGTGCTCTTTTCGTCAAAAGGAATGAATGCCGAAACCGCCGGATGAGCTTCCAGGATCTCCCGGCACCGTTCGGGCGCGATGCAAGTGATCGAAGCGCCGGGATATTTTTGATGGATCAGGTCGAGCGCCGGCATCTGAAAAAGCAGGTCCCCGAGCCAATTTTTCATCACCGCAAGAATCTTCATGAAGTAAGTGCCCGTTGGCAGCGCTCAAACACCTCTTCCACGGAGATGCGCGTGAGACAAGCCATCTTTTCCTTAGCCTTGCAGATCCCTTCGTAACAAGGCTGGCACGGCATATGGTGCGAAAGAACATCGATCTTTTTCCCGGGAGGCACATGACGCTTGGCGTCCGTCGGGCCGAAAAGTGCAACGATCGGAACGTTCATGGCGGCGGCCATATGGAGCGGCGCGGTATCTCCCGTCACGACCAGATGGAGCTGTTTGAAAAAGGCCGGGAGTTCCTCGAGCGCGGTCTTACCGATAAGATCGAGGACCTTGCCGGACCCAAAAGAATAAAAAGGCCGGCCGAGGTCCGTTTCTTCCGGCGCGCCGATCAGGACGATCCGTGCGTCGTATTTTTCAAAGAACCGCTTCGCGAGAGCGACAAATTGCTCCGCGGGCCAGCGTTTGCTCGGCCAGTTAGGACTGGACCCCATGATGAATCCGATGATCCGCGTGGACTCTTTGGGTTCGAGCGTGCGGATCATCTCGCCCGCTTTTTCAAGACTCTCGGGCTTCGGCCAAAGTTCCAGAACATCATCGAATTTGACCACCCCGGCCCTCGACAAGACCCGGAACTGATGGCGAAGAGGTGAATCCGCGACCTCAAAGGTCCGGTCGGGGCGATTAAGAAGAAATCCCCACTTCCCGCGCGCGAAACCGAACCGCTGGACCGCGCCTCCAAGATACGCCAGAAGATGCGTCCATTTATTGTTATGAAGATCGACGGACATATCAAAACCTTCCCGGCGGACGCGGCGCGCGGTCTTCAGCAGATAGAGAATATTCGAAAGTTTTTTCCGGTCCACCAGAATCATATCATCCAGATAAGGACAGGCGGACACGATCGGCGCGAGCTTGCGGTCGACTAAGAGCGTGATCGAAGCGTCCGGAAAACGTTCCTTCAGCATCCGGAGGCTCGGCACGACCAGGATCAGGTCCCCCATCGCCCCGAGCTTGATCACAAGGATTTTCCGCCGCTTGCGGACTTCCTGATAAACCTCGAGCGTTTTCTTGACCATCTGTTCCAGATTGAATTTCTCTTCGACCTTCTTCCGCAATTTCACGGCAAACGCTTTGGCCTTGTCCCTGTCCGTCAAAAGCTCGTACATGGCCTCGGCCATCGCGGGAATGTTCCTCGGAGGGAAAAGAAGGCCGTTCTCATTGTGATCGATGATATCCGGCACGCCTCCGAGCCAGGTCGCAGCCACCGGGGTCCCCACAGCGCCCGCTTCAATGATCACGCGGCCAAAAGGCTCCGGAATAAGGGAGGAAAGCACCAAGAGATCGGATCCGGCTAAAAGGCCCGCGACATCGCGCGTCGGCGGAAGGATCTTGACGCAAGTTTCGAGACCGAATTGCTGCACCGTCTTTTTCATCAGGTCCGTGTAACGATGCTTGCCGCGACCTTCGGAACCCACGATCCACACCTCAAAATGTGAAAGCCGGCTGCGCAAAAGGTGGATCGCCTTGAGGAATTCCACCTGGCCCTTGGCCGGAGAGAACCTTCCGATGTGGATGATCCGCATGGGTCCCGGATGTTTTTCAAACTTCGCGAAAGAGAAGGTAAATTGCGAGAGATCGACACCCCTCGGGATCAACCGGATCCTGTCGGGCGGAACATTGAACTCGTCGATCATTCTGCGGCCGATCGCGTGGGACGCCACGATCACCCGCTTCCCCCACCCCATCACAAAACTCATCGGATGGACGGAATAATGCCCGTGACAGGTCGTAACGAACGGGATACCGGCCTTGCGGGCCGCGAGCCACCCAAGCCAGGCTGGAACACGGCTCCGGGCGTGGACGATATCCACGCGCTCCCGCTGGATGATCTTCACAAGCTCCTCGACCAGGAACAATCCCGCCAAAGACTTCTGGTGGACAGGCAATCCGTAGTGCGGAATCCCGATCTTTTGCAACTCGGCCACGAGGGATCCCCCGGACGAAACTACAAGAGTCGCGTGCCCTTCTTTTTTCATGGCTCGCGCGAGATCCACCACGCCGCGTTCCGTCCCGCCGAGCTCAAGCGCCGGCAAAAGCTGCATCACTTTCATATCAAGGCTCCTAAACGTTCGATCAGGGCATTTTTTTCGCGTTGGAATACTGGCGTCACCGGTTTCCCAAGAAGTTCCGTGATATTCTTTTCCAAATCCGCCAGACCGCTCAAAGTCACAAGCCCGCGCTGAACAAGGATCTGATGAAAACGATAATGTTTTTCCGGAAGCTCGCCCTCCCCAAGACTCAGCACGATCACGCGTTTGCCGGTCCCGACCGCTTCCGAGATCATGGCGAGACTGTCCCCGGTCACGATCAAAAGATCCGCGAACCCCATCATGCCACTGATCGCATAAGCGGGGTTATCCTCATTAGCGATCACAAGAAGCCTGCAGCCCGGATGCTGGGTAAGCGCGCTCTTTAAAAACCGCTCGACAGGCGCTGAAGTTCGCCGGGACGTGGTGATCATATAATCCCCGGCGCGCGGCTTGGCGCGTTTCAGAGCCGAGCAAAGTTTCTCCGCGTCCGACACGGTCAGATCATAACTCCGTGTCGCGCCGCCAAGGAACACCGCGATCTTTGGCGAGGACCCTTCCCCAAGCTTTACCCGCAATTGCGCGACATCCGCCGCGCGATCCGCAGTCCCGTAACCGCTTGGCATGATCACACAACGGAACGTTCTTTTGGGAACTCCGCCACCGTCATGTGCCGGCACGATCGCGAGATCATAATGCGTCACAGAATAAGGGAAAGGAGGGTTCATGATCACGACCGACTTCGCGCCGGTCTCCCGCGCGAGAAGCCGCTGAAGCGGCGCGAGTCCGGACCCCGCCGCGATGATGAAATCCGCATTCAGCCGTTCGATCGCCTTTTGGGTTTCGGGAGTGAAAAAAGGCGCGAGCCAGTGAAGTCGCCCCTGGATCCACGGTTTCATGAAAAAGGCCGCGAGGAACAAGGCCGAACGATGGAACTCCGAGCGATATTCCACGCGGATCTCTTCGGTCTCAAACTTGAGACCGGGACGTCCGTGGAATTCCTTGAAACTCGCGAGCATCTCTGCCACGGCTTCGGATTGTTTGAAATGTCCGGCCTTTCCGTCCGAGAGGATCACGATCTTCCGGTCCCAGCAATACTTCCACCGTTTGTTCTCCCAAAGCCACTGGTTCGGGAATTTCCGGATAAAACCTTCGAGGACTTCCAGATATTGCCGCGCCTGGTATTCGACGCGTGCCTTTGGAGCGAGACTGGTATCATCTTTAAGGATCGCCTCAGAATAGACTTCGTGCTCAGGGCCCACGGTCCTTACGATAAAGAACGGCATGATAGCCGCGTCCGTACGATGGGCCAATTGAAAGGCTCCAACCGGAACCGTCGTCCTCCGGCCAAAGAACGGCAGGATAATGCCCTCGGTCTTGCCGGCGGACTGGTCGCCCAGAACTCCGACCATCTTTTTCTCGCGAAGCGCCCGGATCAACCCGCGAACACCCGCGCCGCGACGGATCGAGAT
This sequence comes from Candidatus Omnitrophota bacterium, assembly GCA_043803685.1. Lineage (GTDB taxonomy): Bacteria > Omnitrophota > Omnitrophia > Omnitrophales > Aquincolibacteriaceae > Aquincolibacterium. Next base: position 17,986 of record JAZDJU010000079.1, on the reverse strand, counting down.
CGAGCCGTGGCTTTCGCGAAGCTCGTTGATCAATCCGTTGATCCTCGGATATTTTTGCTCTCGCGCCAAAATATGGATCGGCGTACCACGAAGCCCCGACCAGACCTGCAGGAGCTCCCAATTCCCGAAATGCGCGGTAAGAAGGACTCCTCCGCGACCCGAGCGAAGAAGCTCTTCGTACCGCTCAACGCCCTGGGTCTTAACATGAAAATCGTGATGTTCGCGTTTCATCCGCCGGAAGGACATCACCTCGACGACGTTCTGTCCCATCAAACCGAAATGCTCGCGCACGGCCTTCCAACGCTCAGCGGAGGTCAGTTGTTCCCCAAGTGCCGCTTTCAGATTGATGTAGGCCACGCGGCGCTTTTGGGAAACATAGAAGACCGCGCGCCCCAGAACGTCGCCGATCTTGAGGCCGACGGCGAGCGGGATGCGCTCAAAAATAAAAATGAGCGCGCGAGCGATGAGATAAGCGATCCGGTCGAGCAAATCTTCCATCAGTTCTTGACTCCCAGCAAACGAAACAACCGGTCGGTGAGGATCTCCTCTCCCGATACGACTCGGAGCCGCGCGGCAAGCACCAGCGGGTTCAGTGTTTCGGTGATCAAATCGCGCGAGCGGTAATAATCCTTTTCCGTCGTGATGATCTCCTCGGCGCCAGCCGACTGCGCGACTTCCTTGATCTTCATGAGTTCTTCTTTGGTGTATTCATGATGGTCCAGGAATTCGAAGTTCCGGATGGTCTTCAGCTGAAAACGCTGCAAAACGAGTTGAAAGGACCGAGGCGTCCCTACCGCAGCAAAAGTCGAAACGCGCCGGCCGGCCATTTTCTCGATCGCCGTCCGGACCTTCGTCTTGGCGCGATAAAGGAAGAGCACCTCCATGAGCGTCTCAACCAGTTGCGCCTGAGGCGCGAGATCCTTGATCTTCGCCTTGAGCTTCACCAGCTCTTCGGGGCTCACCAGATTCACGTGTGTGAGCACGATGATGGCCGCCCGGTTCAAAACGGAGAGAGGTTCGCGCAGGATCCCCCGCGGGATAAGTTTTCCGTTACCAAAAGGGTTCAGCGAATTGACGACTACGATGTCGACGTCCCGCTCGAGCACCTGATGCTGAAGCCCGTCATCCAGAATGGCGATATCCACATGCCGTTTTTCTTCTTTGACGCGTTGGGCGACCTTGGTGCGATCCTTTCCAACGCCGATCACGGCGCTTGGAAGATGGTTCTGGAGCTCCACGGCCTCGTCATGACTGTAACCGCGCGTCAGGACCAAGGGGACGCGCCGGTGCGTGCCGATCTTTCGCGCGAGATATTCCACGAAGGGCGTTTTGCCGGTGCCGCCCCAGGTCAGATTGCCAACGCTGATGACAGGATAGGGCAGACGATTACGTTTTAGGATCTTTTTCTCGTAAAGCCCGCGGAACACCCGAACCCCGAGCCCGTACCCCCACGCCGCCAGTGACAGGAGCGCGGAGAGAACTCCGCTCGTCGGGTCATTTTGTTTGTCCTCCGCCAAGAGACGAAAGTAATTCTTCATGCTGTCCATTATTTCTGATCCTTTCCTGGGGACGCCGGTTCCTGAGAAACGTCAAGACCCACCCGGCCTGACATTTGCTGGCACCCCGTAAACGGTTAATGATCTGAAAAGCCTTTTGCCCCATAGCATGACGCCGGCTCTCGTGAGCAAGAAGCTCTGCCGCCGCGGACGACAGTTCGTCCGGGGCCGAGATCCTAAGAGCGCCACCGTCATGATCGAGCAGGTGGTAGATCTTGTGAAAGTTGAAAACATGCGATCCATGGAGCACTGCTTTACTAAAACGCGCGGGCTCGATCGGGTTTTGACCGCCGTGAGGGATCAAACTCCCGCCCATGAACACGAGATCCGCGATTCCGTACAGATTCTTAAGAACGCCCAACTGGTTCAGGACCCGCACCTCAGGCCCCGGACCTTCTTGCTTCCCCGCCCTCTCCTCTTTTTGAGAAGAGACCGGTTTTAACGACAAGGCTGCATGAAACCCATATTGTTCTGATCGTTTCAAAATTCCTTCCGAACGCTCAATGTGCCGCGGCGCCAGGATCAACTTAAGCGTCGGGAACTTTTCGCGCAACACCTTGAAAGCAGCCAGGAGCATTTCTTCTTCTCCCGGATGCGTGCTCCCCGCGATCAACACAAGATCTCCGGAGCCATATCCCCAGGCACGGCGTAACCCTGGCACATCCACCCCGCCTCCCGCAGTTCCCTCTCCCTGATCAAATTTCAGGTTCCCCATATCCCGCGCCGATCCTTCGGTAATCCCCAAGGCCCGGAAGCGCCCGGCATCTTCTTCAGATTGTGCGAACACAAAATCAAGTTTCTCCCACAAAGGCTTAAAAATCCAAGGAATGATCTTGTATCTTTTGAGCGAACGCTCCGAGAGCCGCGCGTTGATCACGCCCACCGGCACGCCCCGCCGTTTGGCTTCCGTCACAACATTCGGCCAGATCTCGGTCTCGACCAGTAATAAACAGACCGGCTTGAAAAGATCGAGAAAACGTTTCACGACCGGCGTCAGATCGAACGGAAAATAGCAAACATGGACTCGCGGTCCCTCGAATTTTTTCGCGATCCTTTGCCCCGTCGGCGTGACGGTCGTTAGCAACAGATCATACTCTGGCGCCGAAGCAAGCCACTCCCCGATGAATTTTTCGACCGCCATCACTTCTCCGACGCTCACGGCGTGGAGCCAGACGATCTTCTTCCCGGCGAATTTCCCGGCCCAATCTTTTGGGAATATCCCCCGTCGTTCCCGCCAAAGCGCGCCCGGATCCTCGGCCTGCCGGAGCTTCGACAAAAAGACCGGCGCATAAAAGACCGCGAACACCGTGAATGCTAGATTGTACAAAAACGTTCTGATCATTTATTCCCTTTGTGTTACTCGTGCCACGAACCACGGTCCACGAAAAACGTGGTACGTGGTGCATGGTTCGTGGCCCGCGATTCACGCCCTCGGATGCGCCGCCGCGTAAGCGTCCTTAAGACGCTGGGTCGTCACATGCGTGTAGATCTGTGTCGTCGAAAGATTCGCGTGGCCTAAAAGTTCCTGAACACTCCGGAGATCCGCCCCGCGATCAAGCATATGTGTCGCGAAAGAATGACGGAACATGTGCGGCGAGATCTCCTTGCCGAGCCCCGTGCGTTTCACGTATTTCAGGATCATGCGCCGGACACTGCGGTCCGTGAGACGGCTCCCGATCCGGCTGATGAAAAGCGGTTTTTTGATCGCGTTCGCGACCTCACGCGGAGCTTTCATGTCGCAATAAGCCCGCAGGCAGTTGAGCGCCGTTTGTCCCACCGGAACAATACGCTCTTTCTTTCCTTTGCCGCGCACACGGACCAGTCCTCCGAAAAAATCCAGATCGTCATGATTGAGTCCCGCAAGTTCGCTCACGCGGAGCCCGGAGCTGTAGAGCATCTCCAGGATCGCCTTATCGCGTTTCTCCTCCCAGGAATTCTTGTCCGGAGCGTCGAGAAGCTTCGTGACCTCATCGGGATTCATGAAAGATGGAAGCCGTTTTTCCTTTTTAGGGGTCGCGATCCCCGCCGCGGGATTTTGCGTCAGGATATTCTCGCGCACGAGATATTTGAAGAAAGAACGAAGACAGGCAAGCTTCCGGGAAATGGAGCTCTTGCTGTACTCGCGGGTCTTCAGGAACGCCAGAAAGGAACGGATATCGAGATAGCTCAGGCTCCGGAGCTCTTTTTCCGCCATGAACTTCACGAATTCCCGGAGATCGATGCCGTAATTCTTAGTCGTATGCACCGAAGCGCCCTTTTCGGTCGCGAGAAAATTGAGGAAATCCTCGACCTGCTTGTTCATGTTCTAGAGCTCACGGCGCTTCGGACGAAGCTTCGGCAGCGTCTTCTTTCTTCGGAAGCTCGTTAACCACGTGCGTGCATTTCGGGTAATTCGAACAACCGTAGAAAGCCCGTCGGCCTTTGGCCCGGCGCTTCACGAGCTCACCGCCGCAACCCGGCTCCGGACAGAAGAACCCTGTCGGAATAGAGCGTGTGTATTTGCATTCCGGAAATCCGGAACAGGCCATGAATTTTCCGAACCGTCCGAATTTGATCATGACCTGTTTGCCGCAAAGGCCGCATTTGTAATCCGTTGGGATGGGCGCCTGTTTGACGCTCTTCATTTCGGTCTGCGCCCGCGCCAAGAACTCCGCAAAGGGCCCGTAAAAATCCTTCAGGACTTTCACCCACTCCAGCTTTCCTTCCTCGATCTCGTCGAGCTCTGCTTCCATAAGCGCCGTGAACTCCACGTCCAAGATCGTCGGAAAATGCTGTACCAGGATATCCAGAACCGTCTCCCCGAGTTCGGTCGGCATGAGCGCGCCCCCCTTCCGCTCGGCATACATGCGTCCGAGAATGGTCGAGATCGTAGGTGCGTAGGTGCTCGGACGGCCGATACCTTTTTCTTCAAGTATTTTGATCAGGCTCGCGTCGTTAAACCGCGCCGGAGGCTTGGTGAAATGTTGTTCGCCCAGAAGCTCATGAAGGGTCAGCTTCTGTCCTATTTGAAGGTCCGGGAGCTCCGATACTTCCGGAGCTTCTTCTTCGGATTCTTTGGAATTTTCCGTCTCCACTTTGATCTCACCGAACGCGGCGGTGAATCCCAGGAAAAGATTGCGCTTACCGGTCGTCCGGAATCCATATTTCTCTCCGGCCAGGATCGAAAGCGCGGTGTGTTCGTCGACCGCCGGCGTCATCTGGGACGCGAGGAACTTTCTCCAGATCAGTTCATAAAGTTTTAATTCATCGGGCTCCAGGAAATCCTTGAGCGAATCCGGGATACGAAAGGCCGACGTCGGACGGACAGCCTCGTGGGCTTCCTGGGCGCCCTTGCGGGATTTATAAATGGGCGGTTTTTCTGGGAGATAGTCTTTTCCGAACTTTTCCCGGATATAGTTCGCGGCTTCTTCCTGCGCGGAGACGGCGACGTTCACGGAATCGGTTCTCATATAAGTGATAAGACCCACACTGCCCTGTTCGCCGAGCTCCACGCCTTCGTAAAGCCGCTGCGCGATCCGCATGGTGTTCGCCGCCGAGAACCCGAGCCGGCTGTAGGCCTCCTGCTGAAGTTTGCTCGTGGAATAAGGCGCCTGCGGCTTGCGGCGTTTTTCAGTCTTTTCGATGTTCGAGACCTGGAAAGGAAGCTGCCCCAGTTCCTGCTTGATCCCGTCGATCTCGGCCTGGGTCTTGAGCTCGGGTTTTACTTTATCGATCTGCGTCAGACGGGAGAGAAAGATCCTGGATTGTTCCGGACCTTCCACCGCGGAGAGTTTCGCGTCGAGCGTCCAGTATTCCTGCGGCACGAATTTCCGGATCTCGCGTTCGCGGTCCACGATGAACCGGAGCGCCACCGACTGCACGCGCCCGGCGCTGAGTCCCCGGCCAACGTTCCGCCAGAGAAGCGGACTCAATTGATAGCCCACCACGCGATCCAGAATGCGGCGCGCCTGCTGCGCGTTCACGAGATCCATGTCGATCTCGCGGGGATGTTCAAAAGCCTTCAGCACGGCCTCTTTGGTGATCTCGTTAAATTCCACCCGGAGGATCTTCGGACCGTGTCCTTCTTCCGAAAAGATGTGAGCCAGGTGCCAGCTGATGGCCTCACCCTCCCGGTCAGGATCGGGAGCGACATAGATGATCTCTTTCCCCTCGGCATCGGCCTTGAGCTGTTTGACCGTTTTCAGGGCCCGCCGGATAATGATATATTCCGGGGTGAAATCATGTTCGATATCGACGGCCATCCGGCTCTTCGGAAGGTCCCGGACATGTCCCATGGATGCGACGACATGGAAGTCTTTTCCCAGGAACTTATTGATGGTCTTGGCCTTGGCAGGAGACTCGACGATGACCAGATATTTGGGCCCGTTCGCAGCCCTGGCGGCGACCTTGGCAGATTTGGAAGTTTTGGAACTCTTGACGCCTTTGACGCTCTTTTTTGCTTTCGCCACAAAAACTCCTCAGTAAGTGATAAGTGATCAGCCGTAAACAAAAGAGGATAAGACGCTTGATGGCTATAACTTAAGCCTTACCACCTACGCCTTATCACGCGCTTTCAAGGAAGGGGATTTTAAACAATATGGAACTGATTGTAAACGTCAAGTTTATCGGACGCTTACAACCTGTTTGCAGGAAACGCGTTATAGAAAATGATGAAGTGACCTGTTTTGTTGCAAATCGAACCCAAGTTCCATCCAGAAGAAAGTACTTATATCTCTTAGGAGCCTTTTCAGGACCTTCGTCGTCTATGAGATCTGCTCCCAAGGATCGTCCTTGGGTTTGATACTAGCAGGCGGGGTCTTCTTGGGACCTTCATGGGAGAGCTTGTAAAGAGACTCGAGTTCCATGATCTGGGAGTCACGGACCGCCTCTTTTTCTACGCGGCGCACTAGGCGCTTGAGAGCCGTGAGACGGATCCCGAGCTTTTCGATGCAAAGCGTAGTCAGTAGCCGGGCCAGGATATTCATATGGATCTCGAGGCTCGTCAGGCGATCCTCCGCCTTCTCCCCTCCCTCCGTCGCCTTAGCCATGTCCTTTTTAAGATCCGCAAGCTTCGCGTAGAGAGAAAGCACCTCTCCCAAAACCCCTACATCCTTCTTAACGGATCGTTTTTTTCCAAAACGTTTCTTTTTAGACATAGCATTCTTCCCTTTGATAGAAGGCTAACACAGATTCGACGACCCGGAGGGAACAATCTCGAAGAAGAAAGTCTTTGCCGGGGTTTTTCAAGCACTCTTCTCCGAAAGCAATAGCAGGTCGCATTCGGGATAGAGACGTGTCAAATAGGCAAGCGCGAACGCCCGGAGGAAGATCACCGCCGGTAACATGACCATACCGATCATCACGATAACAGCCAGAATGAGGACTGAAGCAACCAGACTCCCCAACACAATCAGCGGAAGTGTTAGGAACGGGAAAACCTGTATCAGAATAAAGCCAGGAAGAGCCGCAAGACCTCCCGCGATCAATCCGCCAATCGCCACAATCACACCGACCACGGTCTGGAGTATCGCAAGAAGGATCCATAAACCGAAGGTCACGAGAAGATACTGAAAGACCTTTCCAAAAGTGAATTCGGGAGAGTCCAGGAACTTGTTTAAAGCGCTTATGGCCGGGATCCCTTCGGAATACATGATCGGAAGCGCAAAGTCGCGCATCACGGCGCCGACAAAGATCATCGCAACGATCACTGCCAGGATCGAGAGACCTCCAAGGACCATGAGAGGGATCCCCAGGACGGAGCTCCATTTCGCGATCCCAAAAGAAAGCACGATGATCAGCCCCGGCAACAAGAAAGCCGCAAGGCAGATCCCCAGAAAAGTCAGGGTCCACACAAAATAGGAATTTCCTGCTTCTTTGTGTCTTTGAAACGCTTCTTTGATCGTGGGTTCTCGCGTCAGGATCACCTCCAGAAGCACGAAATTAAAACGGCACGATAACCAGGCAAACAAAACTCCAAGAACAAGTCCGAACACCCCAAGCCCTGCCACGATCCAAACGCCCCAGCGTTTGGCACCCGTTCTGAGATTTTCGATAAACTTTGAATTTGGACCGGACAACCCATTCTTCGCATCTTCTTGTTGGAACGCGGGAACCGATCCTGAAAAAGAGCCCGGAGTGCCCGCCAAGGGAGAGATCTTAGTGGAGGAGGTCGCCGATGACTGCGCCGTAACGGTTTTTACGGATACGGACTCAGCCTTGGAGGATCGTGCCGGGGCTTGAAAATTCATGCTACATCCGTGGATCCCAACACCCGCGAGCCAGACCACGATCAGCACACGGAGCCAGAATTTGAAGCGGAATGGGAAGAGTACCGCCCGGCTTCTTGCCCATGAGAATGCCAGCATGTTCATGATCGTCGGAACACCGTTCATGACTTGAACCTCCTTAAAACAAAAATTCTCCTCCGCGGTCACCCACGGAGGAGAATTGTGAAAACTGACTCAAACCTGGTTTTGATAAGCCCGGTCTTAAATTTCAACGACCTGCGTCTTGGCCCAATTGTCCGCAAGACGGTGTCCCTTGACGATCAGCATTACAACCTCAAGGATATATCCCACCACGAGCACGAACGGAATGATCAAAAGAATATTCCGGATCAACGCCTGCAACCAGGTCACTTTTTCCCCCGTGAGGCTCACGATCTTGACCTTGACCATCGCCCGACCCGGAGAAAAAACAGCGTCGCGGAACATCAACCAAATGACATTGACGACCACCAGCACGATGCTTCGCACCATGTCCGGAGCCGCTAAGAGCAACAAGCCGATCACGATCCCTAACACGATGGGAATAATGACCAAATCGATCAACCCCGCCGCAAACCTTTTCCCCTTACTTGCCGGCACCAATCCATCCATCTTTGACTCCTTTCGTTTAAAAAAGCTCCTCTTAACAAGACATGGTTTTCAGACAAAACTCTATAGAGGAAACACCTGTCTGTCAAAACCTTTTTCCCATGTCGACCAATCTAATAACGGCCTCTCCCTGCGGAAGCTTAACCCATGAAAACGGGCGCAAGGGGCAAAGCTCAAGGCGCAAAGTTTAACGCTGTATCTTCTTGCTTAAACTGACAACCGTCCTTACAAGGCTATCCAGTTCTCCCGAAAGTCCGCCTTGATCCTCTAACGACAAGTAGTGAAACCTGGTCGCCAAAACAACCTGCGTTTCCAATTCCCCGATAGAACCAAGGGCTATATTGAGAAATTGCTGAAATTCTTTGGCGTGTCTACGCCGATAACCTTCAGCAATATTCGACGGAATTGAAACGGCCGCTCTTCGCATTTGAGAAACAAGACCGTAACGTTCGGCCTTGGGAAAACATTCCGTTTTCTGATAAATCAGTTCCGCAAGTAGAACGCTTCTTTGCCAAATCATAAGGTCTCTGAAGCTTTTCATTGGCTTCTTGAGTTCTTGCATGCTTTTTTCCACTTTGCGCCTTGAGCTTTGTGCTTTGCGCTATTTAAGCGAATATTTTCCGTCCGAGTTTCTTTTGATCTTCCCGCTCAACTCGAGATTAAGAAGACGTGCCGGCAATACCGAGGGCTCCAGCCCGGTAAATTCTAGGATCTCATCCTGAGCAAGCGGCCCCTCTTCTTTCAGGAGTTCTTCGATTTCACTTTTTCCCCCTCCCAAGATAAAGGGGTCAGACCCCTTTTTGTCACACAGAGGCGCTTGCCCCTCGACCTTGGCGGGAAACGACGAACTATCGACCTGAGGCTCCGAAGAGATCGTTTGTCCAACGCCCACCCTCTGAAAATGATTCTCCCATTTCAAGCGGTCCGCCAGAGCTAGAACGATGTCCTCGGGAGTCTCCACTAAAAAAGCGCCTTCTTTAATAAGCTGATGCGTACCATGAGAGGTCAGTTGATCTACGGATCCCGGAAGAGCAAAAACCTCGCGACCTTGCTCCACCGCTTGATGCGCGGTAATGAGAGACCCGCTTCGCGAGTGGGCCTCGACCACGAACGTGGCATACGAAAGTCCTGAGAGGATCCTGTTCCGGCGCGGGAAATTCTCCGGAAGCGGCGGCGTCCCCAGGGAATATTCGCTAAGAACCGCGCCCCGTTCGGAGATCCTTTTAAAAAGACTCTCGTGTTCTTTGGGATAAACGACATCGAGCCCGCATCCCATCACCGCGAGCGTGCGACCGTAAGGGACACAAAGCGCGCCGTCATGCGCCACCTGGTCGATCCCTCGCGCCAACCCGGACACGATCGTGAGCCCCCGTGCGGCCAATGCCTGGGAAAATTTTTTGGCCTGCGTCCGTCCGTAAAAACTCGGATGCCGCGTCCCCACAATGGCAATGGCATTCCTGTCTTCCTCGATGAGGGTTCCATTTTTATAAAGGAGAAGCGGCGGGTCTGCGATCTCTTTAAGAATAGCCGGATAATCCGGGTCGGAATAAAGCAGAAGATCGATCCCCTTTTGAGAACAAAGTTCGATCTCACGCTCCGGATCAAAAGGCGGTAGATTCGACGAGACCGGAAGATCTCCCAGAAGATCCTGAGAATCCATCCGCTCTACGATCTCCGAAGCTGTTCTTCCTTCGGAGAGAAATGCCAGGACCCTGCGTCGCCCCTCGATCCCAAGACGCCCTAGCCTCAAAAACGCCGAAACCTCTTTCTTCTCGCATGACGTCATAAATGAAATCCTATCATCTGCTTCTTGCGTACCGGAGGATGGGAGAGTCTGCGAACTGCGTTAAAAAGAACCCGAAAGTTCGCATCATATTGCATTTCCATTTCTTCGATCTTCCGGGCCAGGCTCTTATGTGTCGCGAGGATCTCCCGCAACCTCACAAAAGCCCGGACAACCTGAAGACTCATCCGGACCGCCAACCGGGTATTCAGCACGGTTGCGAGCATGATCGCGCCATACTCCGTAAATGCATTCGGAAGCGAAGGCGAGAATTTAAGCTGTTTGAGGTGGTCGCAATTTGCGACCACCTCCTTTTTCTCTTCCACGGTCAGCCGGGACATGAAATCTATGGGGAAACGGCTCGCATTTCTTCGCACCTGTTCATTCAGCCTCTTGGTCGAAACCCCATAGAGTTCTGCCAGGTCGGCATCCAGCATGATCTTTTGCCCGCGAAGAAACAAGATGGTCCTGAATATCTTCTCGTGGGGGATGAGACAGCTTTGCTTTTTCATGGAAGAAGCATAACTTAGAATTGATTTAATATCAATTGTTATTTATATTTTCGGCAACTCTCAAGCGCCACAGTCCTGTTGTTTAAAATAAGGGAATTCCCTCGCAGGCTATTTGGCGCCGGCGAGGCGGAGGATCTTGGTGAGACTTTCGACGGGGATATTTTTCTCAACGGTGACTTTGCCGATCTTCCGAGGGAGGATAAAACGCAACGTTCCGTGGCTCTTCTTTTTGTCCGTCATCATGACCTTCAGGATCGCGGAAGCCTTCAAATTAAATTTCTTGATCGAGACAGGAAGCTTCATGGATACGAGAAGCCTCATCTGACGCCACGGAAGATCTTCCGGACAAAGCCCGAGGTCCGCGGCAAGCTGTGCCGCCATCATCATCCCGATCGCGACTGCTTCGCCGTGCACCAACCCCTGATAAGTGAGCGCTCCTTCGATCCCGTGCGCGAACGTGTGGCCGTAGTTGAGGATCGCGCGCTCCCCTTTCGTTTCGAACTCGTCGCGGGTCACGACACCCGCCTTGATCCTGGCGCACGCAAGCACGATCTTCTCGATCGCCCCAAGATCCTTACGCAAGATTTTCCTGTAATTCTTTTCCAGAAAACTGAAAAGAGCGGGATCGCGGATCACGCCGTACTTCACGACCTCTCCAAGCGAAGCGCAAAGCTCCCGTTGCGGAAGCGAACGGAGCACGCTCACGTCCGAGATCACAAGCGCCGGCGGCCAAAAAGATCCCATGAGGTTTTTTCCCGCCTTAAGATCGATCGCGGTCTTTCCTCCGATCGCGCTGTCCACCTGCGCCAGAAGCGTTGTCGCGATGTTCACGTAGCGGATCCCGCGCAAATAGACCGACGCCGCGAATCCCGAAAGGTCGCCAACCACGCCGCCGCCTACCGCGACGATCCCATCCCGGCGTTCGAATCCCTGGGCCAAAAGCGCGTACGAAAGCCGGAAGAGCTCCGTTCCCGATTTCGCGACCTCTCCATCGGGGAGCATGTGAACATGGACCTTGAAACCTTTCCGGGAAAGTGACGCGGCCACGATCTTCACATAAGGCGTGAGATTCTTCTGGGAGACGATCATGAGCTTTGTTCCTGGCTTGAAAACCCGGGCAAGATGGGCCCCGGCCTGGGCCAAAAGCCCCCGCCCTATACGGATCTCGTAATTCCCTTTGGAACTTTGAACCTTGATCGTCTTCATGCTTTCGACCTTAACATATCCCGGATTTCTTTCGCAACCGTTTCAGCGCTTTTACCATCCGTCAGCACCGAAAGGTCGCTAGCTTTTTCATAAAAAAACTCCCGGTCATTCAGGATCTGCCGGAGCGTTCCGAAAGGATCCGGCTTATTGAGAAGCGGCCGGTCTTTCGAATACCGCACCCGTTGCCATAAACACTCAGCAGACGCTTTAAGTAGCACGATCTTCCCGGTCTTTTTCATCTGTTGCACATTCTCGGGCCGGAGCACGATACCGCCGCCCGTCGCAACCACCTGCTGGGTCTTCTTTGAAAATCGTTCGAGAGTCGACGACTCCACAGCTCGAAAATGGGGTTCTCCGGACCTTTCAAAGATCTCCGGGATCGAGCACCCTTCCGCGGCCTGGATCTCAGCGTCCAGATCCACAAAAGAATAGCCCGCAAATTCCGCCAGGGCCCTCCCAGTCACGGTCTTGCCGGAACCCATCATGCCGATCAGGTAAATATTGTCAGCCACGGATATGTTTTAAATAACCTTCGTAGTTGCGGCGGATCTCTTTGATCGAATCGCCGCCAAATTTCTCAAGGAACGCGTCCGCTAGCGTGTAGGCCACAAGCGATTCCCCGATCACGCTTCCGGCCGGAACCGCGCAAACATCGCTGCGCTCAAAATCCGCCTTTTCCGTTCTTTTCGTCTTCATATTCACCGACGCGAGCGGCCGCGCGAGCGTCGCGATCGGTTTCATCGTGAGACGGACCACCAGGTCCGCGCCGTTCGTCATCCCGCCTTCCAGGCCACCGGCATGGTTCGTTTTGTGAAAATAGCCGCGCGCCTTTCCGTAAAAGATCTCGTCATGCGATCCGGAGCCCGGAAGACCTGCCAACCGCACGCCGTCCCCGATCTCGACCGCCTTCGCGGACTGCTGGCTCATCAGGATCATGGCAAGCCGCGCGTCGAGTTTTCTTTCATAATGAACGTAAGAGCCCAAACCGATCGGTAGCCCCGTCGCGCGAACCTCATATTTTCCGCCGAGCGAATCCCCGTTCTTGGTGGCCTTCGCGATCACCCGCATCATGGCCTCCGCCGTCTTTTTGCACACGCACCGCACGGGGGAATCCTTGGTAAGCTTACGGATCACCTCGACCGTGACATCCTGTTCCGGAAGCGAGGCGCTCCCGATCTGGACCACGTGGGCGGCGATCTCGATCCCGAAGGTCTTGAGGAGAAGTTTGCAGGCGGCTCCCACGGCAACGCGCATGGAAGTTTCCCGCGCGCTCGAGCGTTCCAGGACCGCGCGGATCCCCTGGTCATACTTGAGAGCTCCCGCAAGATCCGCGTGCCCGGGCCGGGGCCGGAAAAGCTCCGGCATTTCTTCGATCTTGAAATCCTTGTTCGTGAGAAGGAAACCCAGCGGCGCGCCCGTCGTGACCTTCTTGATCACGCCCCCAAGGATCTCAACGCTATCCGTCTCGATCTTCTGCCGGCCCCCGCGACCGTAACCTCCCTGGCGACGGCGCATCTCGCTATTGATAAAATCGAGATCGAGCGAAAGGCCGCTTGGAAAACCTTCCATGATCGCGGCCATATAATGACCGTGCGACTCTCCTGCGGTAATATATTTGAGCATGTTATTGAACTCCGTAGGTTTTGAGTAAAAAGTTCACGACGACATCGCCTTTGAGATAGAGGATCGCCCCCGCGATCGCCAGGAACGGTCCAAAAGGCATGATCTCTTCTTTTTTCACGAAACGCTGCCACATCGCGAACGGTAAAGCCGGAAACGGCGCCAGAAAAAAAATAAGGACCGCGGGCCCCGCCCCCAGGAATGCGCCCATCATCGCCAGAAGTTTGACGTCCCCGCCTCCCATGCTGTCCTTACGAAAGACAAGTTTCCCGAGCCAACCGGTCAAGATCAGGATGCCGCCTCCGACCAAAAGTCCAACCAAGGAAGCGAGAAGCCTTTGATACCAGAGCTCCTGCGAAAAATGCCCGTGACCGGTCACGCTGAGCGCGAGCCCCGCGATCATCCCCGTGACCGTGATCTCATCCGGAATGAGCCCGGTTTCAAAATCGGTCATGGTGGCTACGAAAAGCATCGCAAAAAAGATCGCGCTCGCCGCGAATTCAACAGAAAGGCCGTAGTGCCGCCATAAAAGCCACGCTCCGACCGCCGTGATAAGCTCGACGAGAAAATACCGGAAGGCGATCGGCTGCCGGCACCGGGCGCATTTCCCGCGAAGCAAAAGATAGCTCACAAGCGGAATGTTCTGATACCAGGGGATCATCGCCTTGCATTGCGGGCAATGCGACCCGGGGCGCACGATCGAAAGATCGCGCGGCATCCGGTGAATGCAGACGTTCAGAAAACTTCCGATGATCGCGCCAAAAGCAAAAACGAAGCACGCGACGAATGATGCATCCATTTATTACCCTTTCCCTTCAAGCGACTGAAGAAGCGCCCGGCGCATCACACTCACCGGCGCTTTCCGTCCCGTCCAAAGTTCCAGAGCCCGAACCCCTTGATAAAGCAGCATCCCGAGCCCGTTCAAAGTCCGGTGGCCTTTCTTCTTAGCGATCTTGAGGAAAGGCGTCACGGCCGGATTATAAATAAGGTCCATGAAAAATATCTTTTTGTCCCCGCTCTTCGGTATCCATGCTTCAGGGATTACCTCGGGATCCTGGGCCTTCAACCCAAGCGGGGTCGCATTGATGATTACATCGGCTTTTTGAAGAGCCGCCTTGACCTCAGAGGTCCCAGCTTCTACAGCATGATATTCCGTCCCTTTGAAAAACTTTTTCATGTCGCCTGCAATCTTCCGGGCTTTTTCAGAAAAACAATCCGCGATCAATATCTCCCGGGCGCCCTCCAGTGAAAGTCCATAGACCACCGCCCGCGCCGCGCCGCCCGCGCCGAGCACCACCGCTTTTTTCCCAGAGGGGCGAAAACCGCCGTCCGTCACAAGGGTCTTCAGAAAACCTTCCATGTCGGTGTTCGCGCCGATCCATCGCTTCCCCTGCTTAAAGACCGTGTTGACCGCACCAATGGCCTGCGCCTCCGGCCGGACCTTATCCAGATATTTCATGACGGTTTCTTTATAAGGGACCGTGACGTTGAACCCTGAAAGGGAGAATCTGGAAGCCCGGCGCATCAGTTTTTTGAACGCTTCGGGGACGAGCTCCAGAACGATATAGTTAGCATCGATCCCGAGTTCGCGGAATGCGGCTTCGTGCATGGCTGGAGAAAGAGTATGCGAGAGGGGGTATCCGAAGATTCCGTAGAGCTTGAAGGCCCCGTCCTTTTTCACACCGGCGAAGGCTGGCTCGCAGCCCGATGGGGGTTCGCCAAGATCTTATTGAGCGCGAAAAGATAGGCTCGAACGCTAGCCTCAATAATGTCCGTACTCGTCCCGCGACCGGTCACTTCCTTGCCGCCGATCTCGAGTTTCACGAGCACTTCGCCCAAGGCATCCTTGCCGCCGGTGACCGACTGCAAACCGTAATGCATGAGCTTCGCCTTGGAATCAACGATCTTCTCGATGGCCTTGTAACAGGCGTCCACGGGGCCGTCTCCGTTGGAAACAGCTTCCTTGACCTTGCCCTCAAAGCAGAGCTTGAGCTCCGCGTGAGGCTTCGCGCCGGTCTCGGACACAACCCGCATCGACACAAGCTTCCACGTCTCCGGGATCTTGGCGATCTCACTTTGCAAAATGGCTTCGAGGTCTTCGTCGAAGATATATTTTTTCTTGTCCGCGAGCGCCTTGAATTGAACAAAGGCCTGGTCCAATTCCGCGGGCGCAAGACGGAAGCCGAGTTTCTTCACATGGACTTCGAACGCGTGTTTGCCCGAGAGTTTTCCGAGCATCAATTGGCTTCCGGAAAGCCCGATCTTTTTTGGATTCATGATCTCATAGGTCTGGCGTTTCTTGAGTACGCCGTCCTGATGGATCCCTGAGGCGTGCCAGAAAGCGTTCCGCCCCACGATCGCCTTGTTGGGCTGGACAACCACCCCGGTGAGATTCGACACCAACCGCGAAGCCTTGGTGATCTCGGAGAGCTTGATATCCGTGTAGCAGCCCATAAAATCCGCGCGCGTGTCAATCGTCATGGCGAGCTCTTCAAGCGAGGCGTTCCCCGCGCGTTCGCCGATCCCGTTCACCGTACATTCCACCTGGTTCGCCCCCGCCAAGACAGCGGCAAGGGAATTCGCCGATGCGAGACCAAGGTCATTGTGACAATGGACCGAAAGAACGATCTTCTTGCCGAGGCCGGGGTTCTTTTTGATGAGGAACCGGATGAGCTCTGTGAATTCCTGAGGCACGGTGTAACCTACCGTATCCGGAATATTGATCGAGGTCGCCCCGGCATGGATCGCGGCCCGGACGGTCTCGGCCAGGAAGTCCCGCTCGGTGCGCGACGCATCTTCGGGCGAGAACTCCACCTGCTTGAAATCCTTGGCGGCGGACTTGATGTGCTGCTCCACCATCGCAAGAATCTCTTTCTTGTTCTTCTTCAACTTGAACTCGCGATGGATCTGGGAGGTCGCGAGAAAAAGATGGAGCCGTTTTCTCGCGGCCTTTTCCAGGGCCTTCCGGCAGGCATCAATATCCCTCGGGATCATCCGCGAAAGACCGCAGATCACGGGCTTACGCACCGCCGCCGCGATCGCGGAAACCGCTTTCATTTCCCCGAGCGACGAGGCGGGAAATCCGGCTTCAATGACATCCACATTCAATCGTTCGAGCTGACGCGCGATCGTCAATTTCTCGTCGGGCGTAAGCGACGCTCCGGGCGATTGTTCACCGTCCCTGAGCGTCGTGTCGAATATGTGGATCTTCCGTTTCTCTGCCATGACCTTACCGCTTGGTTCCTTTCTTATTTCGCTTTGTGGATAAATTCCATCATCCCACGGAGCTGCGTCCCGACCTTCTCGATCCCGTGCTTTTCACAAGCTTCACGCTGCTGCTTGAAATTGGGACGGCCCTTCTTGTTCTCTTCCATCCATTCCTTCGCGAACTTGCCGGAGACGATCTCCTCGAGCATCTTCTTCATTTCCTTGCGCGTATCCTTCGTGATCACGCGCGGCCCGCGGCTGTAGCCGCCGTACTCCGCCATGTCGGACACGCGACGGTACATGCCGCTGATCCCGTGCACAAACATCGCGTCCACGATGAGCTTCACTTCGTGGAGACATTCAAAATACGCCATCTCCGGCTGATACCCGGCTTCGACCAGGGTGTCATAACCCGCCGTGATCAGAGCGCTCAAACCGCCGCAAAGCACGGCCTGTTCGCCGAAAAGATCGGTCGCGGTCTCTTCCTTGAAAGTCGTTTCGATCACACCCGCACGGGCGCCGCCGATCGCCTTCGCGTAGGCGAGGCCGATCTGGAGGGCCTTGCCGCTAGGGTTCTGTTTCACCGCCACGAGACACGGCACGCCGCCGCCTTCGACGAACTGGGAACGCACGAGCGAACCCGGTCCCTTGGGAGCGACCATGAACACGTCGATCTCCTTGGCCGGCACAATGTAACCGAAATGAATATTAAACCCGTGAGAAAAGCACAGCGACTTGCCGGCCTTCATGTACGGGGCAATATACTTTTCATAGATCTCGGCCTGAAGATGATCCTGCGTCAGGATCTGGATAATATCGGCCTGCTGGGCCGCCTCACTCGCCGTCATGGGCTTGAAACCGTCCTTCACCGCCTGCTCGTAATTGGGAGTGCCGGGGACTTCAGAAACGATCACGTCCACGCCGGAATCGCGGAGATTCAATCCCTGTCCGCGTCCCTGGATCCCGTAACCAATGATGGCGACTTTCTTGCCCTTGAGAAGATTGAGGTCCGCGTCTTTATCGTAATAAATTTTAACTGCCATTTTATTTTCCTTTCGTTCAGTGCTACTTGGTTGAGATTATTTCTTTTTTGTTTTTTTCGCCGTCTTGCAAGCAACGGTCTTTCCGCCGCATTTCTTCGGGGCCTTGAGCTCCCCCCGGCGGGCCATGGCGATCTGCCCGTCCGGACAACTTCTTTAAGATCGAAGGGCCTCAAAAGCTCGAGCATGGCGTCGATCTTTCCCTCGC
>JAZDJU010000078.1:0-7335 GCA_043803685.1 Candidatus Omnitrophota bacterium | reverse complement strand
ATTATTGGTTTTCACACCCAGTTTCATTGCAATAATTTCCTCGATACTGTTGATCATGCCCTCGAATGTAAAATCAAATGGGCGAATTTCGGGCTCACTCGCGGTGGAAAAACGAGTTCGGTGCGTCCGTTCCCGATCAGTATCTCAGGAGTTCCAAATATTGCGGTTCAGGAATCCAAGAAAGATCCTCTTGAAAAAATAAGAGAGGATTACGGTCTGAAGGGCAAGAAGATTGGTCTTGGAGTCGATCGTATTGACTATACCAAGGGCCTTTTGGAGCGTTTTCGGGCGATCGAACGGGTCCTCGAAAAATATCCCCATCTTCAGGGCGAGCTCGTCTTCATCGAACTTGGAGCCCCTTCCAGAACTCTGATCGTGAGTTATCAGGATCATTTAAAAGAGGTCGAAAAACTCGTTGAGAAGATCAACCAACGCTTTCAGAAAGGCAGTTATAAGCCGATCCTTTTTCTGGCAGAGCATCATGACCAAAAGAAGATATTTGATTTCTACCGTTTAGCAGATTTCTGTCTTGTCAGTTCACTTCATGACGGGATGAATCTTGTTGCGAAGGAATTCGTGTCAGCCCGGGAGGACGAAGACGGTGTTTTGATCCTGAGCCGTTTTACGGGAGCGAGCCATGAATTCACAAGTTCGCTTTTGATCAATCCCTATGACATCGAGGGGACAGCTGAAGCGATCCATCAGGCGGTGACGATGCTTCCGGAGGAAAAGAAGGAGCGGATGAGGAAGATGCGGCAGATCGTCCATGAATATAACATCTATCGTTGGGCGGCGGACATGATCACCGAGCTTGTAAAATCCTTCTAAGAAGCGTATGAAAATAAAAAAAATTAATACTGCTGTTACCAGGAAAATCGCGGGAGAGAAGACCCTTTACCTTATCTTCGACTACGATGGAACTTTAACGCCTATCGTGAGTCAGCCCTCCCAAGCGAAATTGTCCCCCGGGGTCAGGAAAATGCTCGAGGATCTTTCCGGGATTCCTGGAATTAAGCTAGCGGTCTTGAGCGGACGCTCGTTAAGCGATGTCGAAGCCTTAGTCGGGATCGACAGCTTGGACTATGTGGGGAATCATGGGCTCGAGCGGAAGATCCAAGGCAGGGTCAGCCTGGGGCCTCACGCTCTCCAGTTTCAGGAATTCATTGCGGGATTGACCCAGAAACTCAAAAGATCCCTCAAGCGCATTCCGGGGGTTCTGGTGGAAGATAAGACGTATAGCCTGAGCGTGCATTACCGGAACGTGGGGGCCAATAACATCACGAAGGTCTACGCGATCTTTCAAAAAGCGTGGGAAGATTTTTCGGCGAAGGTTTTTTTCAGGATCCGGCCGGGTAAGAAAGTGTGGGAGGTGCGTCCGGCCTACGGCTGTTCGGATAAAGGAGAAGCTATTCGATTTCTTGCCGGATCGGTCGCCAAAGCGCAGCGCAAAGGCCTGGTCCTGGTCTATGTCGGGGACGACACGACGGATGAAGATGCCTTTAGAGCGTTGAAGAAGTCGGATTTTTCTATCAGGGTAGGATACAACTCCCGTACTGCTGCGCGCTACTGGATAAAATCCCCGGCCGAAGTCGCCGTTTTCTTAAAGCGATTGATTGAAGCGAGAAGAGCCAGGGGTCTTCAAAATGTCCACTGACCCGTTGTGGTACAAAGACGCGATCATCTATGAGCTTCACGTTAAAACCTTTTTTGACAGTAATGAGAACGGCTACGGTGATTTCCAAGGTCTGATTCAAAAACTGGATTATCTCCAGGACCTCGGCATTAACTGCATTTGGCTCCTGCCGTTCTATCGGTCTCCCATGAAAGACGATGGGTATGATATTGCCTATTACGAAGAAATCGCTTCCGAGTATGGGGACGATGAAGGACTTTCAGGATTTCGTTAAGGAGGCCCACCGTCGCGGGATCAAGGTCCTTATTGAGCTTGTGATGAATCACACCTCGGATGTTCATCCATGGTTCCTTGAGGCGCGTTCTTCCCGGACATCTGTGAAACGGGATTTTTATGTTTGGAGTGACCATCCCGAGCAGTACAAAGATGCCCGGATCATTTTCACCGATTCTGAGAAATCGAATTGGACCTATGACCCGGTTTCGGGGCAGTATTACTGGCACCGTTTTTTCAGTCACCAGCCGGATCTTAATTACAATAATCCTCAGGTTCAGAAAGCCATGCACGATGTGCTGTTCTTTTGGCTGAAGATGGGCGTGGATGGCTTCCGACTGGACGCTGTGCCTTATCTCTTTGAGCGGGAGGGGACGAACTGCGAAAATCTTCCGGAAACGCACGCCTATCTAAGGAGTTTGCGGGTCCAATTAGATAAATCTTTCAAGGACAAGGTCCTGCTCGGGGAGGCCAATCAATGGCCCGTGGACGTCCGCCCGTATTTTGGAGAGGGAGATGAATGTCATATGGCGTTCCATTTCCCGCTCATGCCACGGATCTTCATGGCGATTCGGAAAGAAGACAATACTCCGATCCTTGAGATCATGAAACAGACCCCTCATATCCCTGAGAATTGCCAGTGGGCGCTTTTCCTTCGTAATCATGACGAGCTGACGCTTGAGATGGTAACGCAGGAAGAGCGGGATTATATGTACCGTGAATATGCGGCGGATCCCAAGGCCAGGTTGAACTTGGGGATCCGTCGGCGGCTTGCACCTCTCATGAATAATGGACGGCGGCAAATGGAACTACTGAATAGCCTTCTATTCAGTCTTCCGGGAACTCCGATCATTTACTATGGTGATGAGATCGGGATGGGGGACAACATTCACCTTGGGGATCGGAATGGTGTGAGGACGCCGATGCAGTGGAACCGTGACCGCAACGCAGGTTTTTCCACGGTCGACCCGTCAAAACTTTATGCTCCCGTGATCGTAGACCCCGTGTATGGATACCAGGCGGTCAATGTGGAAGCTCAGGCGCAGACACAGTCTTCATTTTTGAACTGGACCAAGCGGATGATCAAGGTGCGGAAAAGCCTGCGTGCTTTTGGCCGGGGCAGCCTGGAATTTCTCGAACATAAAAATGCGCGAATTCTGGCCTATATGCGTGTTTATGAAGACGAGATACTACTAATCGTGAATAACCTTTCCCGGTATGTGCAGCCTGTGGAGCTGGATCTGAGGAAGTATGCGGGACTGGAGCCTGTGGAGCTCTGGGGTAATGTGAAATTCCCGAAGGTCGGCGAACTGCCTTACTTTTTGACCCTGGGACCGCACAGCTTTTATTGGTTCCGTTTGAATCAACCCTCTGCGAACAAATAGTCTCACGAATCTTTACGGACGGACCTTTTTGTGTTTTCTTGAAATTTTGAGTCTCTATGTTTCTATTTTTGGAAGGCCGGAGCTTTTTTCGCGTCTCGCCTCGAAGTGGAACGGTTTTAAAAAGTTTTGTGGTCTATAATGATCCTTATCAGGAAGCATCCCTTCCGAAGGCTTTGCCTTTTGAAAAAATTGCCCAAGAAAAAGAATAGGAGCGCGTGTTGCCTCTGAAGTCTCTGCGAGACTATGTATTTCCCTTTAAAAGGAGTCTCGGCGCCTTTCTGCCTTGGAACAGGATCGTGGAGGAAGAACCTCTGCGCGCCGAGCTGTTCAGTATTGAACAGTTCAAAGTGCATGCAAAAAGCCTAGCCCAAAGGCATCGAGTCAGTTATGAAAAGGGCCGAAAGCGACTTTTACTTCGGCTGAAAAAGAATGAGAAGGTCCTCGCCGAGATCCATGAACTTCTCAATGAGACCGGGAAATCCAAGAGGCGGATCTCTCCGGCAGGAGAATGGCTCCTCGATAATTATTATCTTATTGAAGAACAGATAAGGCTCGCCCAGAAATTTCTTCCCGAAAGTTATATTCGCGAATTGCCCCATCTGCTTGAAGGAACTCTTGCCGGGTACCCGCGTGTTTATGAGCTTGCCATGGAGCTTGTCTCCCATGGGGATGGCCGTCTCGATAGCCAGGGGCTTGCGGAATTCATTACGGCGTATCAAACCGTGAGCCACTTGAAGCTTGGCGAATTGTGGGCGATCCCCATCATGCTCCGGCTTGCGCTGATCGAGAACTTGAGGCGCGTGTCTTCCCGGTTGATCGTGGCGCAAACGGAAAGAGATAAGGCCGATCATTGGGCGTCACGGATCCTGGAGGTCTCGTCCAAAGACACCGATGGAGTGATCCTTGAGATCGCGGCGATGTCCCGGGGGAACCTGCCGCTTTCCGATTCCTTTGTCGCGGAATTCACGCGGCGGTTACACGGCCAAAGCCAGGCGCTCAATCTTCCTTTTGCCTGGCTGGAAAAGAAGCTCGCGGAGCAGGGCGAGACCCTCGATCGCATCATCCGGGCGACCAGCCAAAAACAGGCGGCGGACCAAGTTTCGATCGCCAATACCATCGGGAGCCTACGTCTTCTGGAAGTCACCGACTGGCATGATTTTGTCGAAGCGCTTAGCGTGGTCGAAAAGGTTCTGGGCCAGGACCCCTCGGGGGATTATGGACGGATGTCATTTGCGACCCGTGACCGCTACCGGCATGTCGTCGAAAAAGTTTCTCTGAGAAGTAAGATGAGCGAAGAAGAGATCGCGACGCGCGTGGTCCGGCTCGCAAAGGCGGCGCATGCGGAAAAAGGCGCCGAGGCGATCACTACGCATGTGGGTTATTACCTGATCGACCGTGGGTTTGAGTTTTTTTGCCGCGACTTGGGTCTTCGCCTGCCGCTCAGCCAGTATCTTCAGGCGAAAAAAACTTTTGGATCGTCGGTCCTGTATTTCGGGTTCATTACGCTTATGACCCTTGCCTTGACTGCCGGGATCTTGTTTTGGATGCAGCCGGCGGGGGTCTCGAGCTGGTTGTGGTTTTTCTTATTCGGTTCGCTTCTTCTCCTTACGACAAGCCAGACGTCGGTTTCGCTGGTGAACTGGTTCTGCGCGATGCTCGTGAGGCCCCAGGATCTTCCCCGGATGGATTTCTCGGAAGGGATCCCCGCCTACGCTCACACGCTGGTCGTAGTCCCTTGTATGCTGATCGACGCTCCGACGATCACCTCTCTTTTGGAAGGGTTGGAGGTCCGCTACCTCGCGAATATTGACGCGAATGCGGATTTCGCGCTCTTGACGGATTTTTGCGATGCGCCCAAGGCAGTGATGCCCGAGGACACCCTTCTTTTGGCGCAGGTCACGGACGGGATCGAACGTCTCAATTACAAATACCGTCGGCATAAAGATCAAGTGTTCTATCTGCTTCACAGGCCGCGTCGGTGGAATGAAAAAGAAAAGGTGTGGATGGGGTATGAACGCAAACGGGGCAAACTCGGGGATTTGAACGCGTTCCTTCGCGGAAAAGGGGAGGGCCGGTTCAGTGTGATCCTCGGGGATCCGAACAAGCTGCAGGACGTGAAATATGTCATTACGATGGATATGGACACCCGGATGCCACGGAACGTGGCGTGCGAGCTTGTCGGGGTGATCGCGCATCCTCTGAACCGGGCGGTCTATGACGAAAAAAAACAGAGGGTCGTTTCCGGATACGGGATCCTCCAGCCTCGGGTCGAGTCCAGTTATCCCGGAGAAAACCCTTCTTTGTTCGTGAAGATCTTCGGCGGCGATCTCGGCATCGATCCCTACACCAAAGCGGTGTCCGATGTTTACCAAGATCTTTTCTTCGAAGGGTCTTTTATCGGGAAAGGGCTTTATGACGTGGACGCGTTTGAAAGGTCCATGGAAGGCCGGTTTTCTGAAAATCTGATCTTGAGCCATGATCTTTTGGAAGGCTGCTACGCTCGTTCGGGACTTGTGACGGATGTTCAGTTCTATGAGGAATATCCCTCAGGGTATCTGAAGGACGCGAGCCGGAGGCACCGCTGGATCCGAGGCGACTGGCAGATCCTTCCCTGGTTGTTCTCTTTTGTTCGCGGGCTCGGGGGCGTCCGGACCCGGAATCCGGTTTCCTTCCTTTCGCAATGGAAGATCGTAGATAACTTGAGGCGCAGCCTCGTCCCTTGCTCGACGGTGCTACTGCTTTTATCGGGCTGGGTGTTTTTTCAGCCGTCCTGGATATGGTCGACCTTCGTCATCGCCCTTCTCGGTTTTCCCCTTGTGCCGATGTCCCTGGCGGAGGCTGTGCGCAAACCCGGGAATCTGACGTTCAAGACCCATTTTGGATTAGTGTTGTGCTCCTTAAAGAAGAACGCGGTCCGGTTCTTCTTCTCGCTCGTTTTTTTGCTGAACGAGGCGTTCTATTGTTTGGACGCGATCGTGCGAACGTTGTGGCGCATGTTCGTGTCGCGAAGGCGTTTGCTGGAATGGAGGACGGTCCGTGAAGCAGAGGCTTCTCATTCGAAAAACATTCTGAGCTGCTACAAGAATATGCCTTTGGAACCGCTGGCCGCGGCGCTGGGGTTGATCTACTTCGCCGGAGTGTCTCCCATTGCGGGCGGTCTGGCCTGGACCCTTTTAAGTCTCTGGATCATTTCGCCTTTGGTTGTTTATGGGATCAGCCAGCCGGCGACTCCCCGGGAGATCCTTCTTTCAAAAACGCAGGTGCTTTTTCTCCGGAACCTTGCCCGGAAAACTTGGGCATTCTTTGAAGATTTTGTGACCGACAAGGACCATTGGTTGCCTCCGGACAATTTCCAGGAAGAACCGATCCGCGTCATGGCGCACAGGACTTCGCCGACGAATATCGGTTTGTCGCTTCTGGCGAATTTGACGGCCTATGATTTTGGTTATGTTTCGATGGGGATGATGTTCAACCGGACGGAAAAAACATTCGACACCCTGAATCTTATGGAAAAGTTCCGGGGGCATTTATACAACTGGTACGACACGGAAACGCTGAAACCCTTGGCGCCTCTTTATATCTCCTCGGTGGACAGCGGGAATCTGGTCGGCCATTTGATGGTTCTGCGCTCGGGACTCGCGGAAATGAACGGGCATAAGATCGTCTCTCCGAAAATATTTGACGGTCTTTTGGACACGGTGACTGTCCTGCATCAGAGTGTCGCGGAACTTGAAAAAAGCCAAAAGCACAGCGTTGGAGCATTGCTCCGGGGCGTTTCCGAGAGGATCGAACAATTCCAGGGGAAACTGAAATCGTCTCCGGCGTGTCTTTCAGAGATCCATACGCTTTTGCGTCAGCTTTCCACGGACATTTCGAAGGTTCTTTCCGGCTTGGACCCTAAGCATTATGAAAACGTGAAGAAGTGGGCGCGTGCCTTCGAACGGCAATGCTATGATTTCCTGGAAGATATGGCTTTTATCGCGCCCTGGATCCTGCTTGCGCCGGAAATGCCGGGGATGTGGGATGTGGGGGATGAAAGGCAGC
>JAZDJU010000077.1:0-2964 GCA_043803685.1 Candidatus Omnitrophota bacterium | reverse complement strand
CTCGACCACACTCTCTCATCTTAAATTTGGTACTCGAGAGTGTGGTCGAGCGGGGTTCTCGGCATGCCCAGGTGCGGGTTTCCCGAGAAAAATCCTGTAATATCCTCCTTCTCTCCTCTCTCTGCCTCTCTTCTCTGCTTCCTGCCGGGTGCGGATGCTTCTCCGAAGAATCATTCCCGAAATGTTCTTGAGAATTTATTTCTAGTATAAAAATGTTCGCAAACATTGAACGCTGCCTTCTTAACTCAATGTCCCATGAGAGATATAAATCTAAAGACCAGTCCAAAACCTGGTTGCTAACACGGCGCTAAAGCCCAAGAGGTAACCCAGTAGTAGAAAGAGAACACAGGAGATCAAGATGAAGATGATGGAAATTCAAGAGAGACGTCCGATGGCTCCAAACGTTAAGACGGTTTCTAAGGGAGTGTTTCAGCAGTTTGTATCGTGGTTTAGAGCGGGATTAGGACTTGGGTTGATGCTTTTTGTGGCGTTAACCACCTTTTCGGTTCTCTCCCAGGGTGCGAATTGGATCGAAGGATCGGTAAAGCAAGGTCAGTCAAGGGATCCGAGGCAGGGTTTTAGCCCTGTACTCCCCAAGACGGACTTTGCGGCTCCGGTTCGAGTGGTGCGTAGTACGGTTGCGGTTCAGAAAAGCCAGGATGATTACAGGATGTTCCGCGAAAAGGCCCGTTTTGTGACGGACCTTTCGAATAATGTGTCCCGGACGTTGAGTAATCTGGCGCGTTAAGCATCTGACGACAGGGGAGAGGCAGGCATGCTTCTCCCCTGAAGAAGGATGGATCACTGGAAACAGGGGGCGCTAAGAGTAGGAGGGGTGTGTTGACAGAAGAGATCGAAGGTAAGGAAAACCAGGTGCCGGAAGGAGCTGTTGAAAATGCTAGTCCGGTTGTTTTGACGGAACGGGATATCGCGGTGCTGCAGTTCGCGCACGAACAGCGTTACCTCTGTTACAACCAGATCAGCGATACGTTCTGGAAGGGATGCTCTGAAGACGCAAATGCCTGCAAGCATCGCGTGGCGAAACTTGTCGCGGCAGGGTTTTTGTCGAAGAAGTACAGCGGTAGAAAGCAAGTGGATGTCTATTTTCCCACGGAAAAGGCTGTGGAGGCGCTCAAGGCCAGATCGCTTGATTCCGGGATACCGGCGCTTAAGTTTTCCCGTGATTTCGAGCGGTATATTTCGCATGACCTGCACGTGACTAATCTCCGGATGCTTTTCCGGGAATTGGGGTGGCGTGAGTGGATAAGCGAAAGGGTCCTCCGGGAGCGGGATCATTATTACCATAGACCGGACGGGGTCCTCATGGTCCGAGGGCAGAAGATCGCGATTGAGTTTGAGAACAGGATCACAAAGGGGAAGGCGCGTTACAAAGAGATGTTTGATTATTACGACAAGCATGCGGGTTACAAGCTGCTTTTCGTGATCGTTCGCAAGGATATCCGGGAATGGCTTCTGGATCTGAAGTATGACGCGAGAAAAGTATGGTTCGCCAATTACGAGGATCTGATGGAGCAGAAAGGAAAAGCTCTTTTTGAAAATGTGAGGGCAACATTTTAGCTTAGCCGGTTGCTTTAGGGGATGAAAGCGCGCTATGCCGAAAATTCAAGAAAAACAGGAACCTTGGGTGGTGCGCCTGCTCGCGGGTGTTTTTTCGGCGGTCCCGTTGGGGCTGGCGGATCTTCTCCTGGCGCTTGTTTTAAAGGTCAAAAGACCGTGGTTCCAGAGAACGCTTTTCGCGCTCTCGTTTGTTGTCTCGATCACGAGCGCGTTATCGTTTAGCCGCGTTCTTGATCTGTTGCAGTTGTTTTTCCTAAGTGACGGAAAAGGTCAGGCGGAGGGAACGGCCCTTAAATTGGGGCTCTTCTATCTCCTTTATGTTGTGGTATCGCTACCCGTGTTTCTTACGATCGCTTATCTGGGAAGTCACGAGAAGCTTTTTAAAGGAAGCGCATCAAAACGGAATCCGGGGAAGGGAGAGATGCGCTATCAGAGATACAAGTCTTCACACGCCCAGGTTTATATCGGGGATAGTTTCTTAAGTCCCCGGCCGCTTTTTCTTAAGAACGATCAGCGCGAGATGCACATGCAGGTGATCGGTTCTACGGGGACCGGGAAGACGGAGTCGGTGCTTCTGCCCATGCTCGCCCACGACACCCATCACGGCAAGGGCGCGATCGTGATCGACGGGAAAGGGGATCTTGAGCTCCTTGACCGCATCCATGCGATCGTTAAAGCCGAAGGCCGGCTTGATGACTTTTACTTTTTCTCGCTCGCTCATCCGGAGAAGTCCAATACCTATAACCCGCTCCTCCGGGGCAATGCCACGGAACTGAAGGACAAGATCGTGGGCAGCATGGCCTGGAGCGAGGAGTTCTACCGGCGGATGGCGGAACAGGCGGCTCTCGCGATCCTAAACGCCCTCATTCTCACCGGACAAAAGATCCGGTTCAGGACGCTCCACGCCTGCCTGACGGACCTGGCGTCCTTGAAAACGCTCTCCGACTTGACGGGCGCCAAAGACAAGAACCTACAGCTGGATCTGGTGGCCATGATCAATAGCTTCCACGACAACCGGAAGTTCCTCTCAGGGCTCATGGCCGATCTCTATCTTTCTTCCCGGAGCGAGTTTTCCGGGAAACTCGATACCGACAAACCGGATATCGATCTCCTGGAGATCTATCAGGAGCAGAAGATCGTATATTTCGCGCTCGATCTTCAGGGGTATGGGGATACAGCGAGGCGCATGGGGAGGATGATCCTTCAGGACCTGAAGACCGTCTCAAGCTACATTCAGTCGAATATTCAGGATTCAAAGCGGCATTTCTTCCCGGTCTTTATTGACGATGCCGCGAGCTTTCTGGATCTCGGGTTCGTGGATTTCTTAAATAAATCCCGGGCCTCGAAGATCGCTATCGCGCTCTTTCACCAGTCGCTTGGCGATCT